>JABJQG010000043.1 GCA_018663505.1 Pseudobdellovibrionaceae bacterium
TATGATAATCAGGGTGGTGATCGAGGCTATGTTGATTCCGCAGGTACATTTACGGATTTTTCTCAAGGATCTTTAAAGCAAACAGGAAATAAATTTGATTTAGCCTTGGAGGGAAAAGGTTTTTTCGAAATTATGACTCCAGATGGAGTAAAGTTTACCCGTGATGGTGCATTTCATTTAAGTCATGATGGAAAGCTAGTGAATAAAGAAGGCTTCGCTGTTTTGCGATCAGGAAATCAAGATCCGGCGCAGAGATCCATCCAGATTCCTAATGCCCATAGTACAATTGCTTACAATGGAGAAATATACTCTGGCGGGCAACTTGCGGCTAAACTATCTATTGTGGAGTTTCAAAACCCAGATGTTTTGAAGAAGATGGGTAATTCCATGTATTCAATTAAAGAAAAGATGAACCCAGTAATGTCCATAGCAGAAAATGCTAAGGTACATCAGGGATCTATTGAAACCAGTAATGTGAATATCGTTCAAGAAATGACGGATATGATAAATGCAACAAGAGTGTTTGAGTCTACTCAAAAGGCAATAAAAGCTTTTGATGAGATGAATGCAAAACTTGTGAACGATGTTCCGAAGTTAAGGTAAGGGTGAGGAGTTATAATGATTAAAGCTTTAAATACGGCATCCACTGGGATGAAAGCACAGCAAACTAATATGGATACCATTGCCAATAATATTGCCAATGTATCTACTTTTGGATTTAAAAAAGCTCGCGCAGAATTTGAAGACTTATTATATCACACAGAAAAAGAACCCGGAGCACAAACGGGAGCAAACTCAGTATCTCCAACGGGTGTGCAAGTAGGATTAGGAGTAAAAACAGCTGCAATTAAAAGTGATTTTGCACAAGGTTCAACAAAAATAACCAAAAATCCATTTGATATTGAAATTCAGGGCCCAGGTTTTTTTCCTGTACAGGTTGGTGATGGCCAAATTGCTTATACACGTGATGGGGCTTTCCGAAAAGGACCTGGTGGAAAAATTGTAGATAAAAATGGACATGCTATTCAGCCAGAAATAGTTATTCCTCCCACTGCAGCAGGTGTTGAAATATCACCGAATGGACAAGTGAGTATAATTAACGGTGTTAATACTGTACCACAAAATGTTGGACAGATTCAATTAGTGAACTTTGTTAATCCGGCTGGTTTAAAAAATATTGGTAGAAATTTATTTGTTCCCTCACCAGGTAGTGGAGTTCCGCAGCAGGGTGCTCCGGGACAAAATGGGTTGGGGTATGTGGCTCAGGGGCAAATTGAAACGAGTAACGTGAATATTGTGGATGAAATGGTGAATATGATTACTTCCCAAAGAGCCTACGAGACGAACTCTAAGGTCATACAAGCGGCTGATCAAATGTTGCAGTATATGAATAATTTAAGGTAAGGAAAATAAATTGAAAATCTTGAGTCTTATATTTATTTTAACTTTATCAACATCAGTGTTGGCTCAGCCTGTTGTGAAGGTATTAAAAGAAGTTGCCTTAGTTAGATCAGGACGTATTTTCTTAAAAGATATCATAGATAATAACAGCTTAAATAAAGAATTGCTGAGAGTTATAGGGCGTATAGATTTGGGCAATGTTCCGGAGCTAGGAGAAAGGCGTATATTTAAGCGTCAGCATTTATCAGAAATTATTCGTAAGAAAGCTGAATTTAAAAATTACACAATAATTATTCCTAAAGAAACTCTAGCTTTTAGGGCACATAGTAGACTAACGGGACCTTCTGTAAGTAAACAATTTGTTAAAAAATGGCAGAATGATTGTGTCCCATGTAAAATTGAAATTACAAATTTAGTTTTACCTGACGTGACTCAATTAGTGAGTTGGAAAATTGGAGATTTAAAGTCTCTGCCGAGAGGAAGCTTTAACCTACCTATTTTAGTAACGACTTTAAATCATAAAAGTCGTTCATTTTGGGTCTCGGGTAAGGTGAAGGTTCGCAAAGTAGTTCCGGTTTTGTTAAGACAGATTAGTTTTGGTCAAAGATTACAACCATATGATGTAAAGATGAAAGAAATGGATGTTACGTATTTGTCAAAAAATAATCTAAGCTTAGAAGACGTACTGGGGAAGAAACTCACAAGGTCGCATAGAGCTAATGAGGTACTTGAAAGAAATAATATTTATAGAGAACGAGCTTTAAAACGTGGAGAAATTGTTAGAGTTAAAGTAGGAAGTTCAATGTGGGAAATTAGCATTGATGCACAGGCTGAGCAGAGTGGTTATATTGGTGAATTAGTTAAAATGAAAAACTTGCAATCTGGAAAGATGTTTTCCGCAAGAGTTTTAGGAAATGGAGAGGCTATTGTAGAATGAAATATATCAATTTAAAAATAGTTCTTATTTTAATGGCTAGTTCTTTACTTGTGAACTGTGCTGGGTTTAATAAAAAAATAAAGTCATTGGTAAGTGGTAAGCCCGCAGCTTCAAAGGCTAGGTCCTCAAGAACAGTATCATATAATCAAAGAAAATCGTATCAAACAAATATGAATAGAAATTATAAAAGAATGACTAAGAAAAAGCTTAAGGAAGACTCTGGGTTAAACCAAAGATCGGGATCCTTATGGGTTATGGAAGGCCAAGGGGCTTATCTCTTTTCTCAAAATATTGTAAGACTCATTGGAGACCCTTTAAGTGTTAAGATTACAGGGGAACCCCAGAGGCAGTTAGAAACCAAGGTTCAAGTCATTAAAGATTTGTTAAAGCGACTTTCAGCAAGAACAAGATTGGCTAAAGCTCGAGCTGCTGCAGACGCTGCTAAAAAAGAAAAATCTAAGAAATCTAAAAAATCCAAGAAAAAGCCAGCGAATAGAAAAGTCGCATCTGATGGTGAAAAGGAAGATGATTTAGATTCAAAATTTGAAGTCAGGTTTGTGCCCACTCGGATTGTAGAGAGAATGGTTGATGGAAACTATAGAGTTAAGGGAACTCAGCCATTTATGATTGGTCGTAGGGAGTATAAAGTTATACTCACTGGTATAGTTAGATCTGATGATTTTTCTGAAGACGGAGTACCGGCGACAAAGCTTTTAGACTCTAAGTTTGATGTTGTGAGTGTAAGAAAAAGAGGGAATAAATTATGAAATTTTTTATTTTAACTCAGACAGCACTATTTTTATGTTTGTTGGCATTTAGTGTAGAAGCCGCTCGATTAAAAGATATATCAAACATACGCGGCGTACGATCTAATCAGCTTGTTGGCTTCGGTGTTGTTGTTGGTTTAAATGGCACTGGTGATAGTAAAATGGAGTTTACAAATAAATCAACAGCACGAATGTTAGAAAAGCTTGGGGTTAAGTTAAAATCAAAAGATGTTGCTAGTAAAAATGTTGCGGCTGTACTTATCACGGCAACATTACCTCCTTTTTCTAGAGCTGGAAATAAAATTGATGTGACAGTGAACTCTGTTGGGGATGCTTCTAGTTTAAAAGGCGGGACATTGGTGCAGTCTCCACTACGTGCTGCCGACCAACAAACCTATGTTGTTGCTCAAGGTCCAGTCTTGGTAGGCTTTAGTCAAACAGGAGTTCACGAAACTGTAGCAAGAATACCAGATGGTGGGATTGTAGAGCGTGATGTTGGGTCAGAATTTGCCACAAGAAAAATGTTTCGTTTAACCTTACATAATTCAGATTTTACCACTGCAGCTCGAGTTGCAAAAAAAATAAATATTGATCTAGCCGGAAAATATGCATCGGCAATAGATGGCTCCACAATAGATATTGTATCCCCTCCAGGCTATGAATCTAAAGGCGTTGAGCTTCTAGCCTTAATTGAAACACTCAATGTTTTTCCTGATACTAGAGCAAAAGTTGTAGTTAATGAAAAAACGGGAACGGTGATTATTGGTAGTCGTGTAAAAATATTACCCGTAGCTATTACGCACGGAAATTTAACTGTAAAAGTGGGTTCATCTAAGAAGAAAAAAGATGGCGATCGAATAATGAATATAAAGCAAACAGCAAATGTTGGAGACCTGGTTAGGGCTATGAATAGTCTAGGAATCACACCTAAAGACCTGATAACTATACTTCAGAACATAAAGGCAGCTGGAGCTTTGCAGGGGGAAATTGAAGTTTTATGAAAAATTATTTACGATTTTTCAATTTTAATGAGAACATAATATTTAATGGTGCGGATACATGGATGTGCCGCGCTACGAGGGTTGGTGAGTTAGAGGGCGAGTACCAAGGACGGTTTTTGGGTACCACTATCTTACAGGAAACAGGTGGAAAATTTAAGTGGATATCAAGGATTGATATCACTAAGAATTTACTCAACGAGCATGATGCTCTACGGTTCCTAGCTCATCTTCCCTCTCTTTTTTTTTCTTTTCTTTTGGCTTTAAAACAGCCTTCTGAGTCTCTCCAAATTTTATTAAATAGGATCTTACCGCTTGGCAGGCACAAGCACGGGGCGGGTGCATGGCGTCTTCGGATGGCGTCATCTAAAAAGATGCCGCAACCCGGATACGCAATGCTCGCCGTGAGTACCTGCCAAGCGGTAAGATCCTATTTAATAAAATTTGGAGAGACTCAGAAGACTGCTTTAAAGCTATGTGCATATGGGTGGGTGTTGTGAAGACTGGTGATGGTGGTGGGCATGTGCCTATTCAGAGGCATATTAAGTTGCATGATACTCGGAGTTATCAGGAGAAGATGGCTAGTCAGAAAAAGCAACTTCGAGGTGCGGCTCAGATGTATGAGAAGCAATTTTTGGGAGAAATGGTTAGGGCTATGCGAAAAACCATTGATGGTCAGCATGGTATTGTAAAAAAAAGTTATTCCGAAAAATTATATAGTGATCAGTTGGATTCTGAGTATGTGGACTCTTGGACTAAGAGTGGCGGTGTAGGCATGGCAGATTTGATATTTAATCAAATCACTGACAAATACTTTTCTGGAAATCATCTTGTTAGGAAACAGAAGGGACCCATTTCTTTAGACAAAAATTCTAAGTCGCAAATGCATGAGTTGAAATCCGTGGATGAAGGGAATGGGTCTAAAACTTTTTTGATTAAACCTGAGCAACAAAATGTAAAACCTGATGTAACTTCTCCTTGGAAAGGGAAAGTTGAAAAATCTTATAAAACAGATCAGGGAACGAATGTTTTGGAACTTAAGCATTTGGAATCGGGTTTAATGTCTAAAATGGTGTTTCCTGGGAGTTTGCTGCAGTTGAAACCCGGTGTGGAGCTTGATGCAGGACAAAAGATTGGTCAATTTGACCCTGGACTTGGAGTAATGGCTTGGAATTTAAGGAAGATTTAATGGGAATGGGCATGTTTTTTTTGGAGAACCTGTCTCGTTATGATACAATGATAGATAGGCAAGAGGCCTAGGAGGATCACATGAAAGTTTCTAATATTGGCATTCAGCAGGGTTCAGGACTGAACAAGTCAGATGCATTAAACTCTAATAAAGAGGCTAAGGATGGTAAAGCCCATAAGGGTGCCAGCCTGGGTGAAATTAGATCTTCCTCCAAGGTAGATATTTCAGAAGCTGCTCAGCGGTTAAGTAAAGCTAAAGAAATTGCTTCTGCGGATTTAAATTCTGTGGATGCTAAAAATGTGGAACGCTTGCAGAAATTAATTGATGCCGGAAGCTATAAGGTGAGTGCAGACAATATTGCATCTAAGCTTGTAGATGAACATTTATTAATGCCTTCGTAAAACAGAAGGAGAGTTGAGGTTGACTAAGGAGTGGTCATGATCAAGAGTATTGACAACATTTATGATGAAGTTATTTTGCAAATGCAAGAAATGGTAAAGTTATATCGTTATCTTTTAGATGTAGTTAGGAAAGAAAAAGAGATTCTTATAGAGTCCAACCTTGAAGAACTCAATAATAATAATAAGGTAAAAGAACTTACATTATTGAAATTAAAAAAACAAGAGGCGCAAAGAATTGAGCTTATAGATGAGTTTGCACAAGCTATTGACTTTAAGCAAAGTCCGGTGAGGTTATTGGATTTAGCTAATGATCTTGGTGGCGAGCGTGGCGATAAGCTAAGAAGGCAACACTCTGTTTTAACTATGTTATTGGGGCGGGTGCAGGATTTAAATAAAGAGAATGAAATTTTGGTTCATTCCGCACTGGACCATGTTATTGGCGCCATGAAAACCATAAAAAATGATCTTAATGAAAACTCTATGTATAAGAAAAAAGGTGATGTTGAAAACCAAGGCGAATATGTTGGACGCTTGGTTCGACGTCAGGTTTAGTATTTATTGAGGTTACAGCTGTTTAATTAGGATGATTGAATAGCGAATAAAAAAAGAGCAGGAGGCTCCACTTAATGTCTAAGATTTGGTCTGTACTAGACATTGGAAAACGTTCATTGATGAACGCTCAAACCGGGCTTCAGACGGTCTCACATAATATTGCAAATAAAACCACAGATGGATATTCCAGACAAAGAGTTGAGCTTCAATCCAATGTACCTGTAGGACATGGAAATAAGCGCATCGGAATGGGTGCCAGAACCGGGGCTGTGACTCGTACAAATAACTCATATTTAGAAAAACAAATTACCAATGAAGGAAACACCCTAGGTTATAACGATGCCAAGTCTCAAGTTTTGGGGCGTGTTGAGCAAGTTTTTAACGAACAGGTCAATGATGGTTTAAATAAGTTTATGGGTGATATGTTTAATTCTTTTAGAGAGCTATCTAATAATCCAGAAAGTTTAGCATCCAGAACTTTAGTTAAAGAGTCTGCAGATTTTTTAGCCAAGGACTTTCATAGAGTGAGTCGACAGTTAAAAGACATACAGAAAGATGTAGATTATCAGTTGGCCACTCATGTTAGTGAAGTTAATGAAATTACAAAGGAAATTGCAAACTTAAATGAAAAAATTCAGACGGTAACTGTTTCTGGTGGTCCAGCAAATGACGAGAGAGATCGTCGAGATTTATTAGTTAAAAAATTAAGTGAAAAAATAAATGTTCAGTATGCAGAAAGTAATACAGGTTTATTGACTGTGACAGCTGGGAACTCAGCAATTTTGGTGAGTGGATATGATCAGCATGATTTATTTGTTTCAGGAACAGTTGAGGGAAAGAATAAGCAAGAAGGAAATTTTGAGATTTTCTTTAAACCCAACAAAAAAGGAACCGCTATAAATGTTACACGCCAAATCACTAAGGGTGCTATTGGTGGATTATTGGAAACTAGAGATATGAAAATTAATAAATATCTCTCTGATATGGATGATTTAGCTTATACATTAGGTAGTAAGATGAACGAGGTGCATAGCCTGGGCTATGATAGATATAACGCTAAGTCAGGGAATTTTTTCACAGGACTCAATGGAAAAAAAGGGGCGGCACAGAATATCAATGTAAGTGAAAGAATTTTAAATGATGTGGGGACCATAGGTGCAGCAGCAGTAAAAAATTCCCCGGGGGACAACCGGGTAGCAAACTTAATTTCGTCCTTACAACAGTCTAATTTAATGGGAGGCGGTACAAATACCATTGATGATTATTATAATTCAGTGGTGGGTGAAGTGGGTTCGGTGGCTAGCCGTGTAAATTCGGAGTTTACCTCACAAAGTAATATTGTTAAACAGCTGAAAAATATTAGAGAGAGCATAAGTGGTGTGAGTTTGGACGAAGAAACCACAAAGATGATTGAATTTCAAAAGTCTTTTGATGCTTCAGCAAGGCTGATTAGAACGGCAGATGAGATGATGGATACAGTGTTGAGTATAAAAAGGTAAAAGGATAAAGGGATAAAAAGGTAAAACGTAATGAGAGTGGCTGATAATTCTATTTTTAATCAAGTTAGGGATAATTTATCTCATAATAGAAATGATATGGCAGAACTGCAAAACAAAGCGGCGACTCAAAAGCGTGTAACTAAACCTTCTGACGACCCAGTGGCAGCAGCGCGGGTTCTTGCCTCTAAAACAGACCTTCAGGGGCTTAATCAATATCAAAAAGATCTTAACTATGCACAAAACTTTTTAAATTTTTCAGATCAATCCTTAGATGAACTTACGCAAATAGTATCTCGTGTCAAGGAACTGGCTCTAGGCCAGGCTTCGGATGCGGGTGCGAACACCACAACTCGACGAGTTGTGGGTACAGAAGTTGAACAATTATTTTATCAAGTTGTTAAAATTGGGAATAGAAAATTAGGCGATAGATATATCTTTGGTGGTTTTAAAACTACAGAGCCACCCTTTAGTCAAAATGGTGAATATAAGGGTGACGATGGGGAAATGAAGATCAATATAGATAAAGGCTCCTTCACCACTATGAACATTCCTGGTAGCAAGGTTTTTCTTGGCGAGGGGTTAAGTCGGGACGGTATTAGCCATGCATCACAAAAGCAGCCTAAAACTGTAGAGGAGTTAAAAGCTCTTCAGGCGAAGATTCACAATGATGAGCAACAAAAATTGAATAAATCCAAAGAACTAAATAATTATGATAATAAAGGTGTGGAATTAAGAGGCCCAGCCTCAGTAAACTCCAATGGGATACACGCTTCAGCTGCGGAAAGCTCTGCCCAAGAAAATGGAAGTAAAAATATATTTGATGTGTTCAGAATACTAACAGTGGCGCTGAACACAAATGATAAGTCATCTGTTCAAGACTCTTTAGATGATATCGATCAAGTTTTAGATCAAGTGATCTTGTCTAGATCACAAATTGGTTCAAGATCCATGGCCTTAGCCAATGCCTTAAACACATTGCAAAAAGGAGAGGTGGACTCTGAAGGTGTAATTTCACAGTTAGAAGACGCCAATGTGTATGAAGTAATCAGTGATATCAATAAAACAGAAGGGGCATTAAAAGCAACCCTGGCCACATCTGGAAAACTCATTCAACCCAGTCTTATGGATTTCTTAAGATAAATAATTAAGATAAATAATTCAGTTTGAATAATGATCAGCCTAACAGCTGTAAACAAGTTATACATTTCTTAGTGGCTAGTGAGTAGCTAGGTTGTCTCTATGTTGGTCTTTAAATTGCAGTTACCAAGAGTAAAATATGAATTAAAATAATAAAAAAGGTGATGGCATGACTAGAGTAAATATATACCTGTTTAAAATTTTATCATTGGTATTTGTAATGATAATGATGGTTGCTTGTAAAAATAAAAGCGTAAACACAGTTAAGCCACCTCGGTTTATTCAAGGGAGTATATCTCTCTATAAGAGTACAGTTTCTGGCTCTGCAAATTTTAGTTATCAGGTTCAGGCAGAAGGCGATAACTTTCGTTTTAGTGTTTTAAATGATCATAATTCAGACTACATTGCAGGAGAGAGATCCTACTTATTTACTTCTCAGAATGAAAATGTATATACTTTTTTAACGGAGCTATTTAGAGGTGGCATTTCTATAGAGGTTAATAGAGGTTCTGAATGTTCTGATTGCCTTACTGGTTTTTTCTCTTCAGATATAGTTATTAAAGAGGGGACTTCAAATGAAGTTCAAGTAAAGACCAATGCATTTGCCCATATAATGGATCTTGTTATTAACCAGGCATATATACAAATATTTCCCTTTGATGGAGATTACACCATGGTAAATCGTTATTGCAAAAGTGGAGATTTGCCCAATGATACCTTCTCATTTATAACTGATGAAATTAATTTAAGTTTCGACTCTGTGGGTAGTCAGATGTTTGTTGAACTTATTGAGGACGATATGGTGACCACCCAGGATCAGTTTACATACTCTATTTCAGAAGAGACATTAAAAGCTGATAATACATATCAGAGAATTGAAATTGTACCTAAAGGTTTAAATTCAGGGGTAGAGAGCTTTAGCTTTGTGGAAAGTCACTTCATAGGCCAGACTGGTAGCTGCGTCGAGGGTGATCAATTTGTATCCGAGTTTGTTAAAACCAACTATGTAAAATAAGACTCTTAATAAAGTGATTAAGACCGAAGGGGTCAACAAGTAATAGTAAATTTTATGCATATTGGGAAACTTCTGTTATATTAGTGACATAAAGCGGCTTTTAGGGCATTTAGCTAGTTCTAAGCATTCTGTATTAAGGTTGGCAGGTATGGAATCTGCATCTTGAGATGTGAATGTTAATAGTCTGGAGAATTAAAATGAAAAAAATTGTATTGATACTGTCCTTGTCGCTAATTTCTATAACTACATACGCTGGTAATAATAGTTTACTTAAATGTGGTTACGGAGATGGGACATTTGAACTCATTCAAGAGAAGTCAGGGGTACGAGCAATTCTATTTGATAAATATGCTGTACAAGTAAAAAGCATAGGAGACCTAGCTTGCTATGGAGGCCTAGAGCCTATTGATTTCTGTATTCAGGCAGGTGGAAATAAATTTTGGCTCACCACAACGCCGTTTGGGCACTCATTTACGTCATCTATGGACTCAAAGGAAGCTCAGTTAATTGGTCTTCAGCCGCTTTCTCAGTGTAATTTTGCTAAGCTCAAAGATTAAGTTAAAATCTAAAGAACTTGCTACATTGAGTCTGTTGAAAACAAGTAAATTTTTTGATTATTCAATATTTTGTAAAGCCCGATATTTTTATCTACCTCACTAATATCCTGAGCATTCAATAGTTTTTTAAAAAGGGCAGTTACTTTTTTGTTTTTAAAGGGGGGCGGCATATTAAAGTGACGATGACCAAAGAACGTTAATTCAGTTAAGTCTAAGTAGGTGGTGTTTTTAGCTAACTGCAGTGGTGCTCCACTATAGTCGAAACTTGCCCCTAATTTGGGTCCTCTCCAAATTGGTTTTTCGTAGAAAATTTTTTTTGAAATGTATAAGATAATATCATTAGAGTGCTGGGTGACATAAATTTGATTAGTAAAATCTAACTTATTTAACCACTGAGCATGTCCATTATATGGAACATCAGGAGCATTCAAGATCACCACATCAAATAACTGTGCATCGAAAGACCGAGCATGGTGTATAGACTCCAAAAAAACTCGGAATAAAATATTGCCCATGCTGTGTAACAATAAGGTGACTTTGCGATCCTTAAATTTATGTTTATTTTTGAAGCGATATAGATCAAAGGTATAAAGAAGGTCTGCTAGGTCCCATGCTGAATTAACAGCATTATCTAAAGGACGATTAAAGAGACCTTTCCAGGAGGGCCATGAAAACAATATGGCGTGCACATCACTTAATTCTGCTACATTTGGAAGAGCTCCGTCATTTAAACTTTTTTTAGGATTTTTTCCTAAGCCATGCACATAAATAACAATATTTTTTGTGTCCTCTTTCTCAAATATTTGATCAAAAATTTTGCCAATTTCCTTAACTGCATATGGGTGCTTTAGGCCTTCGTCCAAAGTGTACAACGCCGCTTTTGCGTAGCACTGGAGGCTAGCAACAGATAAAATGAATACAAGCAGACGTTTTAAACTCAAATTTTGCCGCCTCCTCTTGGCTGTTTAGTTAGTTTTCAACACCAAGAGAGAATAACATAAAAACAAAAAAGTGGTCTTGAGAGCTCTTGAGATTGAAAAAAAGTAAACTCAACTGGCTTTTAACAAAACTAATGACCTCAAAATGAGGGGGGGGTGATTAGTAACCTATGGGGTATGGTCTAGTCCTCTCCAAAGATCCAATTTTTTAATGGTAAGATATTAGGCTTTGCTTATGTAAAGGTTTCAAAACTCAGGGTTTTTTAAGATTCTGCAACAGACCCTTGACTTTTATCTGACTGAATAATACCTAATGTGATCGGTTGGAAAAGCCGTAGAAGAACTAAGAGGTGAGCTTTTTAAGTCCTCATTTCTTTGACCTGGATGTTGAAGGAGAAATACCATGTTGGTTCTTACAAGAAAATTAGGTGAAAGCATCGCTATCGATGATCATATCAAGATTCGCGTTGTGCAGATCAAAGGTAAGCAAGTGCGCTTAGGCATTGAAGCACCTAGAGATACGAAAATTCACAGAGAAGAAGTTTATCTAGCTATTCAAGATCAAAATGTTGAGTCATCAAACACTCAGCCAGATCATACTCGAGCTGTTGCAAAACTCTTAAAACCTTAATAGTTCCACTATTACTTGGTTTCAGAGGGAGTGTCTGCGGCTCCCTTTGTGGTTTATAATTCGGGCATAAGTCCCTTATTAAATGACACGCAGCCCTGTAAAATTCAAAATAGACTAAAGTTTTGTAAAGATTTCAATCTTAACCGGAAAAAGCTCTTGCGATGTCCTATAATTGTGGGCATTCTTCTTGTATAGGGGGAAAAGTATGCAAGTAAACACTTCTAGGTTCGGGCTTATCGATGTTTCAGATGATGATGCAATTACTTTTTCTGAAGGCCTTCTTGGTTTTGGTCATTTAAGAAAATTTATAATGTTAGATGACCCTACGGACGAAATATTTGCATGGCTGCAGAGTTGTGAAAATGGTCAACTTGCTTTTCCAATTCTAGAACCAGAACTATTTGTAGAACAATATAGTGTGAAAATGACTAAAAGTGATCTAGAAGCTCTAAATCTTGAGAGTACTGATGGCAGTCGATTTTTCACTATTGTTACAATTCCAGAAGATGCTACAAAAATGACGGCTAATTTAAAAGCGCCTCTTGTCATTAATGTAAAAGAGAAGATAGGACGCCAGTGTGTACTCCAAGATAACAAGTTAAATATTTGTGAACCCATATTCACTAAGCTACAACAACGCTTAGTACAGCAGCCACAAGCCACAATAAAGACAAAGGCAGCAGAGTGGGGCGTTGCAGTTAGATTACCTGATAACAGTGACCTTGGTTTAGAGAATTTAAAGTAGGTCGGTTGATCATCAGTCCATTTTTTAAGTGTATATAAAGCTTCTATCTAGAGGCTTTTTTTATTTTTCATTATTTTATGGGTTTATAAGTGGGTAGTTTTGAGCAAAGGATTTCCCATTAGCGCCCTTCCATGGATGGAAAATCATCGACTTTGATCCAATTTGAGATTCAACTTCTACATTGTAGGTAATATTTGCCGATAGGTACTATAGCTAAGGAAGGCTAATAAAATATCTAAGGAAGGTCTGTTTGCCAAGGAAGGGGTAAATCGTGCAAAAGACTCTATTAGCTGGATTTTTAATGCTAGCTCTATTCATAAGTAAAAACTCAATGGCTGGGAATAACCTGTTGGTGTTTGATGTGAAAAAATCTCTACCACTATCGGATAAAGAAACTGTTTATAAGGATTTTTATATTAATGGTGGTGACGAATATGGTTTAAGACCAGGAATGCTTGTTACCGTTTATAGAAGTAAAGCCATGTATGATAATTACAGTAACAAGTCTGCAGGGGATTTAAAAATATTCGTAGGCCGTTTAAAAATAATTCATGTGCAAAATGGCCTAGCCGTTGCACGAATGTTTTCAACACTTTCTAGAAAAAGATTACCCATATTAGAATATACAACCATTATGGTAGGCGATCGCTTAGACATGAACACTCTGGAGATGGATCGTGGTTCAAAGAAAAGAAAATCAGCCCATAAGAAGAAGCCAACGGCACCAAAGCCAATGAAACAAGAGATGGAGCAGGTTTCTATGAACTTGCAAATGCCAGATAAGCCTGTGCAGATGCCTAATATGCAGTAATTCTCTTTTGTATAACAACAATATTTAAAAAGTTCAACTTGGGTTGTTTCTGCGACATCATCTATGTAATATAGGAGTTCAATTCCAATATTACATAGAATTTAGCTTAGCTATTTGATAACAGGAATGAAAATCGTAAACGAAACAGGTGTAATTTAAAAAAATAAGAGTAACTTCAGTGGCTAGAGGCCAAAAGATACACCAATTTTTAATTTTGAAATTATGCCGAGTTCGTCTTTTTTATCCAGTTTGTCGGGGTAGCCTCTTTTAAATAGATCAACTCCAGCAGATGCATAGATTGCTGACCCATGGTTCATTTTGAGTCTGGTACCTAGCTCAAGGCCAAAAAATAAATCTCCACCAACTGGCCTGACTTTGAATCCAAACATTTTGTACTTTAAAAAATTTTGAATTTTTTTGCTAGTATCCAAGGGGGTGCCAATTCCAAAAGAGAGTCCCCAGAATTGATTTTTTGACGATAAATTCGTATCGTAGCCAATTAAAAGACCGATTCCATGAATAGAGATTAGCTGAGCATCAATGCTAAAATCCTGTTCCTCTTCCCCAGTACTGGAATAACTAAGTAAAGATCTCGAAAAGTCAGTGGTGAATGTTTTTAAGTTCTGTTCATTTTTGAGATGAGTGCTTAATTGAGAGGTTGAGGTTGAAGTTGTGGCAAAACTACTCACTGTTAAAAAGCAAAGATTGATTAAAAAAATGTACATCATATACCCCATCAAGATGGGGAAAGAAGTAGTACCTTTTTGTTGTGGCGTCTAGAGAAATATTTTCATGATTACCTGATTTTCAGCAGCACTGTTTTCATGCCAAGGGAGTTGTGCTAAACAGAGGTTTATGACAACAACTCCAAATTATTACGAATTTCTTATTTATGATTTAACCTCCTTGCAAGAAGACCTTGTGAGCTCTTTTTGCTTTGAGTTGGGAGCTGGTGGAATAAGTGAAAATTTGCAATTTACTCAGAATTTTGAAAATTATGAGCCAGTAACTATTGAAACTCAAACTCATAATTTGATAGCTTATTTTGAACAAAAACCTACTGATGACTTTACAGCTCAATTTAAAAGTGAATTTCCAGATGTATTTTTTGAGTTGCGGGAAAAAGTAAACAAAGATTGGATGGCCGAATGGAAAAAGGGTTTTCAGTCATTTTCTCTTGTTGAGGATATTTGGGTAGTACCTAGCTGGGAAGAGAACTTTAATAGCTCGGATCGTTTTATGAAAATAGATCCAGGAATGGCTTTTGGCACGGGAACTCATGCAACTACACAATTGGCAGCACAGCTTATTTATGATTTATACAGTGAACAAAGTATAGATACAGTGATTGATGTGGGTACTGGTACAGGCATCTTAGCCATGCTTTGTGAAATGTTAGGCGCTAAAAGGGTTACTGGCACAGAGATAGATGAAGTTGCACGCCAAGTGGCTAAGGAAAATATTTTAGATAATCAATCAAAGTGTGTTGAAATATTGGATCATCAACTAGAAACAGAAGGCGGACGGTATGATCTTGTGATTGCCAATATTATTGATGGGGTATTAGTTCAAATTCAAAAGGATCTAAAGCGACTTTCTAATAAATATATGGTGCTCACCGGAATCTTAGATGAAAGAGAACAGTTATTTTTAAATCGTTTTCAATTTGAAGATGAAAATAAAAAGTTCAAAATAATAAAACGAGTGGAATTAAGTGAATGGGTAGGCTTTTTAGTAGAGCTTGGTTAGAAGGTACGAGTTAGGATTTTTGAGCTTTTAGAGCAAAGTTGATAGTTTTCCATCCATGGGAGCTCGGGCCTATGGCGGCCCGAGCCCACCAATTCCCCCACGTCGTGTGGGAGAATCTATTGCAAGATAATAAATCCATAGTTACCTGAAATTTTTTAATTACCTATAGATTCTTTAACACGATGTTAAAGAATTGCGGGTTTCAGGGGCGGCTAGCCCCTGATCTCCCATGGATGGAAAGGTATCAACTTTACACTAGTTGCCCAAAGCTACCCAATCATAAATCAACATTTTAATGAAATAGGCGTTATGATATAGAACAAAAATATGTTAATAGGCTACTTGGTAACTAGATAAAAACCTAAAGCAGGAATCAATGAGAAGATACTGGGTAGACAAAGGAAAAGTTCAAGAGGGCAAGATCTTATTAGATGGAGATGTGTTTCGTCATATTTGCGGAGTTTGTCGCATGGAGCAGGGGGCACACTTCGAGCTGTTGACCAGTGAATCCAAAGCTTACTTTGTGGAACTTGTGGATGTTCAGAAAAAAGCGGCCACAGCCATTGTTAAAAATGTGAGGGATATAGATCCGCTACCTGAGCCACATATCCATATTGCTCTATCAGTACCAAAATTCGCAAAAATGGATTTAATTGTGGAAAAAAGTGTGGAGCTAGGGGTGAAAGCCATTCATCCATTTACCTCAGACTACAGTTTTGTGAAAAAAAAGAGCGCTATTTCGGAAAATAAATTCAAACGATGGGAAAAAATCGTAGTTTCAGCCACCCAGCAGTGTGGACGAGGTGAGCTTATGCAACTGCATGAGCCCACAGACTTTTCCAGCTTAGTAGAAAAGTTTAACCTTCAGTCCTCCGCCCAGGGTCTATTTATGTATGAGGGCGAAACTCAAATGAGTTTGAGGCAGGCCACACATGCACTCCGGGGGGAGAAAATTCAACAAATATGGGCTTTTATAGGCAGTGAAGGTGGTTTTTCCAATAATGAAGTTGAATTTATGAAAATGAACAAGCTTATGCCAATATCATTGGGTGAGCAGGTGTTAAGAGTGGAAACAGCATGTGTGGCGCTCGCCAGCATTTTAAAGTATGAGTTCTTACTCCCATAATTTTGAAGTAAAATAATAGGGTGCGGCCACATTTTCAGCCCGATATATGAGCAAATCTGATTAAAGGAAATAATATGGATGCTTTTGATGACTTTGAAATTAAACCTTTAACTAAAGGGTTGGGGTTTCATAAAAAATCTGAGGAATTAAAATCTGCGATGCAGAAATCAATTGTAGGCTCTTCAATGACTTCAAAGAGTATTCCCGACATACCTGTGGATGAACTTTTCTCAGAAGAAGATCCCGATAGTCTGATGAGCTATGAAGATTTGCTATCTGCTTTAGAAACTCCAACTTCAGACTTGGAGGTCACTCAAACTTTTGAAAGACCATCTGCAAGTAGTAGAAATACGAGAAGTACGAACACCATAAGTGATTTAGCAAAAAATTCTTTTACAGCTGGTATGGATTTTTTCGACACAGAGACTGTTCAAGAAGAAACCCCATTTCCTGGAGAGGAAATTAAAACTCCATTGAGTGAAGAGCCTCCATTTACAAGTAATATACCTGCATTAGATAAAACAATTGCAAATCGCCCTTTACCTAAAGTGGAAATGACATCGGATATTTCCAGGGGTGCTACAAACTCACCTGGTCAACAGTTAACACCCGCATCTTTTAGTATATCGGCAGCATTCCTAGATGTCTTTGTTGTCCTTGGCATCTCAATGTTGTCATTGGTCATGTTACTTATTGTTACAGGGGTAGAGCTGTCCAGCGTTGTTGCTATGGCTCAATCAGATTTTACTATTCAGATGGCTCTTGTGATTATGTATGTGTCTATATACCAAATCTATGTTATTGGCTCTCGTAGTATAAGTGCTAAAACCTTAGGGGAGTGGACTTTTGGGCTACAATTAGGAAACGAGAAAGAACAGAGACGAGCTATATTCCCATTAAAAGTTTTGTGGAGGGGAGTGATGATTCTTTTAACAGGAGTTGTGACTATGCCTTTGTTATCAATTATTTTTAGAAAAGACCTAATGAAATACTTATCTGGTTTGCAGTTATATAGCCAAGCTTAAGTAGTGTTGAGGCTCCACAAGTGAGCTTAGGAAATGTATGGAAAATATTTATAATTATAGTGATTCAGAAAGTGTTCGTGGATTAAATGCAAAAGTTTATTCTGTTCATCATATGTATGAGCAGAAGGTGGTGTTTACAAACGGATGTTTCGACCTGTTACATGTTGGACATGTGAGGTATTTAAACGAAGCTAAAAAACAAGGTGATCTACTTATAGTGGGGTTGAACTCAGATGCAAGTGTAAAAGCTCTAAAGGGAGAGGATCGCCCTATCCAAAGCCAAGAAGACCGGGCGGAAATATTATTGGCACTATCCGCTGTGGATTATGTTTGTATTTTTAATGAGGACACACCCTTAAATTTAATTAAAAATATCAAGCCAGATATTTTAGTTAAAGGTGGCGATTGGACAGTGGAGCAAATTGTTGGAGGCAAAGAAGTCTTGGAAAATGGTGGAGAAGTTAAATCTCTACAGTTTGTTGATGGTAAATCTACTACAAAAATTATTGAAAGATCAAAGTCTTAGCCCTAGATTGAAGCTAATAGTGTTGTTGGTGTATCGGTCGGCCTGAAGAGTAAAAAAGTAGATGTCGTAGAGATAAGTCATTCCAATATAAGAATGAAGAGTGCGTTCTAGTTCCGACTCGTTTGATCCAGAATCAGTTAGAAAACTCGTTGGCCCTTGACCTAAGAAAGTACTTCTGGTTTTTATGGGACCAGCTCCAAAATAGAAAACGAGATTCTGAACATAAAGGCTGTAAATAAATTCCCCACCTAAGGTGCTTGATGAAAAGCTATCTTGAGTTGTAGAGGAGTTGCCATGGATCAAAAACGAGAGGGTGTATGGGAGGTAGCTGCCTTGAAAAAAACTCCATTTAAGTGCACCACCATAAGAGGAATAATTTACATTTCCGATAGGGGGAGCAAAGTGAAGGTGGACGTCAAAGTTGCCGTATAGTCCTTTGGCAATGGATAGAGTTTGGTAACTAAATTCGGACTGGCCATTTGTGGTATTTCCAAGAAATGAAAGTTCGCTCACAGGGACGTTTGTTGTTGATAAACTGACTTCAAATCCTGAGTACCCACCTAATGGGTACGGGATAGAAAGGAGTTTGGTGCTTGTTGTGTGACCAAGAATTTTAGTGACTTGTTGGCGGTCTTTTTTTGATAAATTATCAGGAATATCTAAAGCGAAGGTCGGTAGGGCTAATAGCAGTACTACAAATAAAGTGGGTAGTGATTTATAAAATTTCATTAGTATCATTATTAGAATACTTCGTGATGAGGTCAATATGCTGTATGTAAACTCAGGTGTAAAAAGTAAAGTATTAACACATGTAAGATGTAATCTTATGGATAATAAAAAAAACCCTAGGATAAAGGCTTATCCTAGGGCGGGCTTAAGAGCAGTTTTGGTCTATGGGCTACTACTCAGAACCTTATAAAATTTTTTAGCTAAAATATTTTTTATCAAAAGGGCTCTGTAAGACCTATGTCCCTTTTAAAAGTGCAGTTAGAGTAAGGTATTTAATATTTAAAAACTAAGGGCAGAGATAAACTGCCCTTAGTTTCTCTAGAAGTTAAGTAGTCTTAGTGCAGAGTTTCCATTTTGGTTTGCACTAGCAAGGACTCCAATAGCTGCTTGCTGTAAAATACTGGCTGAAGTTAATTCAGCAGTTTCATGTGCCACATCGGCGTCACGAATTCTAGATTTTGCTGCAGAAAGATTTTCATACTGGATGTCTAGGTTACTTACAGTTACTTGTAATCTAGATTGTACCGCACCAAAATCAGCTCGCATTTGACCTAATTTTTCAATGGCAGCATCAACTGACCCAAGAGTATCCCTTGCGCCGGACTTGTCTGAAAGGTCCACACCATCAATTCCTAATGTACCGATCGTTGCATCAGCTTCAATATTGTACTTAATTATGTTTTCCTCACCAGAGAAAGGACCCACATGGTACTCCAGTTCTTCGCCGGCTCCATTTAACAGCTGTTTATTTCCAAATCTTGTAGACTGGGCAATACGCTCAGATTCCTCAATTAATTGAGTTGCTTCTTGATTTAAAAAGCCACGTTCCACTTCAGAAACTGTATCTGACGCCGCTTGTACACCTAATTCTCTTAAACGAATTACGATATTATTAATCTCATTTAAACCACCCTCACTCACTTGAATTAATGATTGAGCGTTGTAAGCATTGTTTCGTGCTTGTTTGATACCAACAACCTGGCCTCTAATATTTTCAGAAATCGCTAAACCAGCGGCATCATCAGATGCTTGTACGATTCGACTCCCAGATGCTAATGCTGCTTGAGCATGTTCCATCCGTTTTTGGTTAGTTGTTAATTGCCTTTGCGCGTTCAGTGACGCGGTATTTGTGTTAATTCTTAAGCCCATAGTAAGCCCCTTTACAAACTGCTTCATCATAAAACAAACTTTGGCCCCTAACTTTTCGCCCTATGCAAAAAACCATAAATCAAAGCACAATCCATTGTGGTTAATAATGTGTTTGTGGAGTGTATTTCCTTAAAAAAATGTGACTGCACTTTTTTATGGGAAACTCTTTTTTGGACTCATTGTAGTGACTGCTAAAATGAAACCTTAAAAGGTGCTCCAACATGTTCAAGTACTATCTCGGCGAAGGTCTAGTTTTCTTTAGGCCTTTGGTCTAGGTATTTTTAGACGCTGTGCATCTAGTCATTGAAATCATACGAAATGGGAGTGAAAAAAAAGTGAAAAAAATAAAAAAGGCATCTCAAAATGAGATGCCTTAAAGCCCGCCTGATTTAGAATGAAACACTATTTTGCCCATCCTGTTTCAATCTAAACACAATTTTTTGTTAATAATATCTAAACTAGGGCAAACTGTACTGTTTAAACTTGCCCACTATACATAGTATGAATTTTTTCTAGCTTAAAAGCATAAGAGCATTTCTTGCTCCACTATTAGCTTGGGCCAAAACGGAGACTCCAACATCCTGAAGAATCTGCCCTTTAGTGAGTTTAGTGATTTCATCAGCAAAATCTACATCAGCAATAATCGATCGTGCAGACTCAATGTTTTCATATTGGGATGAGAGATTATCAATAGCGTATTGAAAGCGACTTTGTATGGCCCCAAAGCTGGACCGGGCATCCATCACACCTAATAATGCCTCATCAATGGAGTCTAAGGAGTCTTTTGCACTACTTTGGTCCAGAACGCTGAGGTCAGCAATGCCAACCTCTTGGGAGGTGGTATTTGCCTCAAGTTGAAACTTTATTATATTCTCTGGTCCTTTAAATGCTCCCACATGGAACTCAAATTCCTCATTTGTGCCCACGAGCATCTTTTTGCCACCATATCTGGCAGATTGAGCTATTCGATCAAATTCAGCGTTGAGCTGAGTAAATTCCTTTTCCAAATACTCTCTTTCATTGTCTCCAATAGTATCACTGGCCGACTGAACAGAGAGCTCTCGTAAGCGAATCAAAATATTATTTTGTTCATTTAAGCTACCTTCAGCGGTCTGTATAAAGGATACAGCGCCTTCGGCATTAAATTTAGCCTGTTTTATGCCAGAAAGTTGTGATTTTAAACTTTGGCTGATTGCAAATCCCGCCGCATCGTCGGCAGGGTCCGACACTCTAGACCCAGAACCAAGGGCTTTTAAAGCCTTGTCCGTAATTCTCTGGGCATTTCCCAAATTTCTCTGTGCCACCAAGGCAGCCACGTTGGATGATATTCTAAAACTCACTTTGCACCTCCCGTTAATTTCGTTCAAGCCATTCACGAAATCAATTTGGTGCCCATAGACCTTTTATTTTTAGTTTCATTTTAACAGTCGAGCATACTATCGACACATCGCGTCAATACTTTAAGCTTATTTTTGAATTAAATGTAAGTGTCTGTAATTAGAGCTTATATTAAGCAACTTTTTTAAATTGGGTTCCCGAGGAAATCAAATCTAATTCAAATTGATCTTGATATAGATATTTGTCTAGGCCATTTTGAAACACGGGATCTGTGGTTTTTTTGGCTCGAGTGTTCAGAGGGACAACTTTGTTTTTACTGGTGCTTTGCTTTAGAAAAGCCTCAAAACGGTTGGAAAAGGACGTGGTTTCATCTTCATTTGCAGGTGAATTTAGAGTCATTTCTGTCATTTCAGCTTCAATAGGGCGTACTTCCTCGCTCATTTGCTGGATTCTACGCATAACAGCATCTCGATCGCTATCAAGTCCTTCTATTTCTTCCATTGGTTCTAATTTACGAATCCCCATACTTTAGTCCTGCCCGTATAAGTTATCGGCAGGAATATCATAAACTTAATGCTGTGCGTTAAATAAATGTTGATGTGGAGAAAGGGAGCTTTTTTGGGGCACCAAAGTGAACCTATAATATGTTGGTATTTTTGTCCATATGCGTGGGAAGGCAGGTTACCTTTTGTGTGAACACTACAATGTGAGCGCTAAACTAATCGAGGCCATTATTGTCTGGCCCCGATAATTATATATTAATAAAAGGTTCTTTTTTCTACAATATTTTGTACAGTGCCGTAGATGTCTATCATATTTTTAACCTGCTCAACACAGCTGCTTTGTACTCCAGCAACCACTGCAGCATTATCACACTGAACAACATCTACATTTTTTGCTTCACTCATAAAGTCACCCATAACAAGTGCATAAGCTTCTGTAGACCAGTCATCATTGGTCATTTCTAACAGTCCTTCGCCCGTAGGGAGCCCTTGGGATTCTTTAGATAATTCAGCTAAGGCTTGTCTGTATTCATCCCAAGCAAAAAGCTTACTGATGTAGGTTTGGCTCTTCATATAATCTAACCCTAAGCTCATGAGGTGGAGACCTTCTTTTCTCATTTCACTTTGTTTTACCGTTGTGGGTGCTTCTTCAGAGCAATACTTTTTCTTAAAACTTGAAGCTGCTTCTGCCATTTTGGTAAGAACACCTTCCTCTATGTTAGGCATGTCTCTATCAAACTGAGGGCAAGCCATACTTCGTAATTTAGATATTTCTTCTGCAGAGTAATCGTTAGAACGATCTGCTGCCAACAAAGTACTGCTTATAAACATTGTCGTTAATAAAATAGTGAATTTCATAATAGTCTCCTTAATTTGTTATACTTGTATATGAGGATAACAGAGAAGGACTTAAATTACTTAAAATTGCAGGTGGATTGAAAAAAAGTTATTTAAGTTTGAGTGATGTTGTCTAAATAGAAATATTTACAGAGTATTTACTCTAGTTCTTAACTTAATTTTTCGGTTTAAACTGTATTATGTTATTAGCAGGTGTCTTTAATACTGTATTTGTCATTCTTATTGGGTAAACATCTACATCAACTATTTGAGTGAATGAAGTGCGCCAAAAATTTAAATCAGATTGTTCAACATCACTCCAATTTTGTAACTTCATTGCTGTCTTAAAACCAGGAAACAATTTGTAAATCATTTTCTTAATATTTTTTATGTCACCAAATGGATTTAACAGAGTGTTTAATTTTGCTAATATTCGTGCGTCCCTCATCTCACCTTTTAAGAACAAGAATATATCTTCAGGTGAATATTCCATTTTAATAAACTCCTTCAATGAGGATGCTGAGTTTCTATCAGTATTAAACATCCGAATATTGTCTTTCCCAGTGAGGGTTACAATTAATTCTCTTAAAAATAAATAGTCTTTACCTGGTGCAACTTCAGAAATTAACTCGTCAATATACTGCCCAGGTTTAAGCTTGTTATTTAAAATATGAAAAATAGTCTCTTTAGGAATACTTATGGGTTTTGACATTAAAATGAAACCGTCTGGATAGGCGAATTTCATATTCTTAATGTTTCGTAGATCTAAAACACCTAAATTATTTTCTTTTAAAATGTGGTATTGTTCATAAAGCCATTGAACGGCTTGCTCTTTTGTACCACTATCTCCAACCAAAAAACTGGTTAAATCGTTATCTTTATTTGAGAATAAAAATTTATGAACCGCTTCTACAGAAAAACCCTCATAAAACTTAAATTTACTACTCAGGTTTTTAGTTGCTGGATGCACCTTAGGTAGATTTGTGTTCGGATGGGGCCTCATGTAGGGTCTTAACATATTTAGTTTAAAATCAGCTTTACCCAAAAATAAATTCTCTATGACTGATCCTACTATAACGTTTTGAGGCTTAAACAACATGGGGTCTGAGGATTGAAAGTCAAACCAGTCAGATTTGCTTAAAAACATATTACTTAAACCAATATTTTCTAATAATTTTTTAAATTTGTAGCTATTTATTTCTGTATTCAAGGTAGGAAAAAAATCATTTTTTAATTTTATACTGTGTATAACCGTGCGCTGTGGAGTTCCAGTTTTTTTAAAGACAACCTGATATTCCTCTGATCCTGTGGCGGTATTTTTGCTAATATCTCGGTAATTATGTGTGTGCCTATTTGATTTTACAGATACAGTTATAGTATTTAATTCTGAATTATTACTGATAAGTTCATAATAGAAATTTTTATAAAAATCGATCTTATCAGTATGGTTTTCAACTTTATAGATAATTTGAAATTGTGGATTCTTCTTACTGGTTTCAATGATGATATGAGGTTTAAGATCTTCTGAAAATTTATTGGAGTTATTAGTAATGGCTTGCTTATCTTGATTTGTCATCTGTAATACCGCCGCCATTGTTGCTGCCTCTGAACTATTATCATTTATCAACCGATCATACATTGAATCCAAATAATTTTCTAATACACCGGATAGATTTAGTGATTCAATGTTGTTCTTAGTGGAAGAGTCTAGTTTATTCTCTGTTATGTATAAATTTAGAATATTCTCTAATTCACCAGCATATAGAGCCTTAATAATCATTTTTTTTGAATCACTGACAAATTGACTTTTATTTTGGTTAGCAACCGAGCCTAATTTTAGTTCTCTTAATAATTTCACTATTGGAGTGCTTTCAGAGCCTACTAATTGCAGTTTGTTAAGTCCAATA
Organism: Pseudobdellovibrionaceae bacterium; assembly: GCA_018663505.1. Classification (GTDB taxonomy): domain Bacteria; phylum Bdellovibrionota; class Bdellovibrionia; order Bdellovibrionales; family UBA1609; genus JABJQG01. Next base: position 24,468 of record JABJQG010000043.1, read on the forward strand.
GAGCTTTGCTCTAAAATTTGTTGCTCCATTGTACGAACTAAATGATCAGCCTTTTTGTACGCAACCACAGGAGCGAAGCTATTTGTAAACCAAGAAACCGATCTACTGTGGATGTCATCCTTAATAATAAACTCTGTTATATTGCGCATGGCTAATGGCGCAGGTGAAAAAATTCCATCATTGCTTTTGGCACTATATTTAATTGATTTTAATTTATTCCCTTTGTAATGAAACTTAAACTCACTCGAATATTTCGCATCACTGTAGACATCGTTTTCATTGGCTTTTAATAAATTCTCATAAGTTGTCCCTAAAAGTTGTGATTCCGATGTTTTTATTTTTTTTATAAATCCATTTTTGGTCAATTCTACGGTGACTCTAAATTGAATTGTATTGCCAAAATAACCGTTCTCTCCACCATAACCATTTTGTGCATGTGAAAACCAACTTACTTTTTTTGCATTGCCGATAGAATCTCTTTCGATAATAGCATTGTTAATTAAAACTTGGTTTTTTTTAAGGCTGTCAGTTAGAGGTTGTTCACCCGATAATTTTAATTCTCCTGTAGACCAATCGATGATGACAGATTTTGAAATAGCTTTCTTGCTGGAAAAAATTTTTGTTGTTGCCAGGCTTTTACCATTATTACGAAAATAATTTAAACATACATTTGCGTAGACGATGTCCACAGAAATAAAAGTAGAGAGTAATGTATAAATAATTTTTTTTATCATAGTTCATTCCTCTCTATAAAATAGGTTTAACTCAAGCACATTGCTTTTAATTTTGACTATAAAGTCTACTCTAACATGGCTTCTCTCAGTTCATAGTGTCACATGAACCATATTGAAATGAAGTTAAGAAAAAGCTTAAACGTACATAAGTTATACATGAATTATTTTCAAACAAACCATGGCCTATAAGGGTGCACTGGCTAGAAACAACAAAGCTTCTTTTAAGTGACTAAGAGAAGATTATCTGTAAATCAATGTTTTAAAACAGGTCGATTAATTCTGAAGGAGATTTAATTTGTTCTACTTTTTTAATTAATTCTTGCTCTCTAATATGCTTTAAAATAGACAGAGCTTCATTTTGTAAGAGGCTTGGATCATTTCTTTTTTTAGTTAAATCTATAGTTTTTTTCTGATCTAAAATATAATCACAGAACTCAGTGATTCCTTTACTTTCTGTGGCTACAGTTTTAAATATCTTAGATTCATTGGCTTTGGAAGATGCGATATCTAGAGTGGCTTTAAGTTCATTAGAGAAAGTTTCGCTACCAGGACGATCAGCTTTATTTACTAAGAACAGATTGGTGATCTCAAGTAGGCCGGCTTTCATAGCTTGAATGGAGTCTCCAGATTCGGGGACTAATACTACGGATAAGATATCTGCCACATTCATTATATCTAATTCTGTTTGTCCTACTCCTACAGTTTCTACTAATACTATATCGAACTTCATTAAGTCATAGGCTCTTAACATTAAGTATGTGGAGGCACTCAGGCCACCCAGGCTGCCTCGTGACCCTAGAGATCTGATATATACCTTGGGGTCGTTAAAAAATTCAGAATAACGAATGCGATCCCCTAGTATGGCTCCTCTAGTAAAGGGGGATGAGGGGTCTACGGCTAGGACTCCAACAGTGAAATCTTTAGACCTAAAGTAGCGAATAAGTTCATTGATAATCGTGGATTTTCCAGCTCCGGGAGGTCCTGTGATGCCCAACCTTAAGGAAAATGGGCCAGCATCATTAAAGAGTCCCTTAATATCAGCAGCATTAAAACTCCACTGGTCTAACTGGGTAAGTAGTTTTGCTAAAACTCTAAAATCGCCCTGATTCAAGCGACTTACTAAGTCGCTAATTTTGTCTCTTTTCAATGTATATCCTTTGAGATCATAAGCTCCTGAAAATAATACGTTTTTATAAACCCACTGTCTAGCTGTCTCATCTCTTGACAGCCTTTTATGAGGGGGTTTTGGAGGCGTAAAAATCTTCTGTGATTTTAGATGCTTACCTGGGCATAGCTGGCATGGATCGTGCCTTATATAGGTGTAAGGGAGATAATTATGAAAAAGAAACACTTATATATGCTGATGGTAGTAGTTCTTTTTGGTGCGTTTATTGAGTTTGGAAAACATTTTACTAAAAATGCGAGTTATTTAACCTGGCCAACTAAGGTTGTGGAGTTTGAGTTTAAATCTGAGAAAAGAACTTCAGCTGAGTTTACGGATGATAATGAGTTTAAGCAAATAGTTAAAAACAGATCTAAAAAATCTAGGTTTCAAAGAAAATCTCGTTTCAAGTCTGCTAGAACTCAATCTATAAGAGGAAACGGATCCCCCAATATAAATAAAAAACTTAAGAAAGACCAAAGAGTTAAAACAAAAAAAGCTAAGGATGCTAAAGCCAAGAAGGCAGCCAAAGACGCTAAAGCGAAAAAGGCAGCTCAAGATAAAAAGAAAAAAGATGCCAAAGGTAAAAAAGTATCTGTAACTAAAACAGATAATAGCCCTGTGGTGGAAGAGTTACCAGTTGATGATGTGCAGGAAGACAATAATGTGACTTCAAACAATCCATTTTCGTTTGAAAACAATGGGGCTGTTTCCAGTAATAATGACAAAGCTAAACAAGAAGAAGAATCCATTGATTTAGGGCCATGGAGAGAGCGATTGTTAAATGGAACAAACTACAAAGCTATGCAGGAGTTTATGACTCTTTACCAAAATGGGGGAGTTAACTCTCAAGGTTTTTATACAATTGTATATGAAATGTTAGACATAAATAATGCAGAGACGAGAGAGTTAGCTATAAAAGCAGTGGCCTCGCTAACAGAACTTGAGAGCTACAAGGCATTAATATTTGTAATGGAGCAGGATAAATTCTCTACTGATCAGGCTAAGAAGGCAGAAAGCTCTTTAGTGGCAATGGCTATGCCGGCCAACTTATTTTTGTTTAAGACTGTTTTGCTTAGTGAGACAAGTTCAAATTTAGCTTTAGTAATGGCCGTAAATCTTATTGAAAAAGCAGCAAAGCTCACCGAGAGCATGATTAGTACTACTAGCCAGGATCAAGGAAGCGCAGATGTTGCAACTTTATCTATTGAAAGGGCTATGGAGAGGTATGAACTGGTTTTACAAGCTTTAAATACATCTGTTGTGAATATTGAGAGTCAAGAGGTTGTTAATCTTATTGAACAGGCTGTGGCCTCAATTGAGAGATTAACCCAAAACTCTGCTTTTAGAGTTCCAGCCACTATTGAGTAACTGTAAGAGTCTTTAATCGTAAAGGCTCGGTTTAAACAGCACACTCACATACAAAAGTCTGATGACTTAAAGTCTTAGTTATAAAAGTCTTAAGACTTTAGAGAGCTTGCGACGCATGTCCAGTATATTACACCAACAAACATCCCGATATCAATACCAAGGTCTAGTTAACGCGCGACCATGGTCTAGTTGTTCTAGACTGTCCTTCAGTCTTACAGGACCTCGCCGAAAGAGGTGTTGTAAGTATTGCAACTGGTCTTTAAGACCTAAAACAAAAGTCGAGTTAATTCTTTGAGTGACTGCGAAGATTAGCATAAAAAATTGATTTTTATTTTTGTCTTAAAAGGTGGTTTCAACATGTTCAACCCAGCACACGATGTGTGATTTTCAGACTGAGCCTTGTAGGAAGGACACTGAAACTATTGAAATGGATATCGCAACAACAAAGGAGTCTATTATGCCATTAACTCTAACCACGAATCTAGCGTCAATTAACGCTCAGAAATCTATGGCCAAAACAGAGAGAAATCTTGATAAAAGTTTTTCACAACTTTCTTCAGGATCAAGAATTACAAAAGCTGCTGATGATGCCGCAGGGTTATCTATCAGTGAAGGCTTACAATCTACAATCAGAGGTTATGGACAAGCTCGTCGAAATGCCAATGATGCTATCTCTATGATTCAAGTATCAGAGGGTGGGTTAGGTGAAGTCAGTAATATTTTAACACGTCTAAGAGAGTTAGGTGTGCAAGCCGCTTCAGACACCGTAGGGCAAGACGAAAGAGGCTTTATAGATAAAGAAGTTCAACAACTAAAAAATGAGGTACAGCGTATTGCTGAATCCACAAGATACGGAAATACAAAGTTATTAGATGGTTCAGGAGAAGAATTTTCTTTTCAAGTAGACATCAATAATGATGATTTTCAAGATAGAATTGGCTTTGATGCTTCGGCTCAAGAGGCCACGCTCAGTGCATTAGGTATAGATGGTTTTGATTTTTCAGATAAGACAAACGCAAGAGAGTCTTTGGAAGTTCTAGAAGGAGCTCAGAAAAATGTAAACGGTCATCGTGCCACACTTGGTGCCTTGCAAAACAGACTTATATCAACAACAGAGAACTTAGGTAGCGCAATAGAAAACTTTTCTGCAGCGAACTCACGAATTCGTGACACAGATGTAGCACAAGCTTCTGCTGAACTTGCTAGAAATAATATTTTAAAAGCAGCTTCCGTGTCAGTTATGGCACAGGCTAATGCAAGTCCATCACAAGCACTTAAATTAATTGGATAAGTATTTTAAAAGTAAACAGGAATTGGCGAGGGGGAGACTCCTTCCTTGCCGGAACCTAACCTACCCAGAGGGTACTTTGTTCTCTGGGGTTCTAATAAAAATTGAAAGTTTGTAGTTCGGTGAATTTCAAATAATCAAAATTAATCCGAAAGTTAGTTGCTCATATAAGACTAAATGAATAGTAAAAATAAATAAAGGTGAAGGACTAGAAAAAGGCTTGAAAGTTAAAATAGATTTAAAGCTTAAATAAACTTTACCGATGCAATTGTTAAGATGAATATAAAAAGCTTAGCTCCACAACCAGTAAGTCTTGATTTCGCTAAAGGCGTAAATAAGCAAAAAGAAGTTAAAACTTCTGATACAGGTGATAGAGATGCTGATGGGAAAAGAAACCCAGATGAGAGGCCTCCAAAGCACCAGTTAACAGAGGAGGAACTTCAGTTAGTGTTAAAATCTTTGAGAGCATTACCGGGTATAAAAGATAAACATTTAGTTGTTAGTTATACTGAGAAAGATGAACACTATACGTTTTTTATTAAGGATCCTTACGGAGAAATTATAAGAAGATTATCAACTGATGAAGCATGGGGTTTATATCTAAGTCATTCTGATTCTGAAGATACCAAGGGGCATTTACTAGATAAAGCTGTCTAGACCAAGAACCACACTAAGACCATAGTCAAACCTAGCAAGTTTTAAAACAGCAAAATATTGACGTTTTTTTGCATGTAAACTGCAAAAAACTGAATAGATTCGACCAACCTTTGAGGAAGGTCTAATGCCATTTTATTGGCTCATAAAAAACTTGTTTTGTGTGTATAATATAAGAACGGTTTAAGGAATAAACTGATTAAAAACGTAAGTCAGGAGGACGACGTTGCCCGCAATAAGATTTGGTGGAATGGCTTCAGGGTTACCGCCTAACATTGTTGAACAGCTCATTGAGGCTGAAAAACTTCCCATTAAAAATATGGAAGTTAAAAGGGAGAAGTCTGAAAGTCGTTTGAAATTAGTTAATGAACTTGATGAAAAAATATCAGCCATGCAAGGGTCAATTGGCACATTGGCATCCACACGTGGTTTTAATGATATCAAATTACTAACTGGAGATTCTAATGTAGTGCAAGGCACAGTGGATCCCGCAATAACTCAACCAGGGAGCTGGAATATTGAAGTTGTTGAGTTAGCACAGAAGGCTGCAGCTATCACAGTGGGATTTCCAGATAAGGATACTACAGAAATTGGAGTTGGGTATTTTCGTTTTGAAACTCCTGAGGGTGAAAAAGAAGTGTATATTAATGGGGAGAACTCCACATTAGAAGGCGCGGCCAATGCTATTAATAAGGCTCATATAGGTGTCAGAGCCTCTGTATTAAATGACAGAAAATACCCTGATGCGCCGTTTCGTTTAATGATCTCAGGGGATACCGTGGGTGGAGATAGCCAAGTAAATTACCCAACCCTATATTTTTTAGATGGTGATCAGGATTTATATTTTGAAGAAGAACGTGAAGCAAAAAATGGTTTAATAAAAATTGATGGATTCGAATTTGAAGTTGCTGGTAATACAGTGACAGATGCTATTCCAGGGGTCACCTTGGAGCTTAAACAAGCTACTCCTGGAAAACAAGTAAATGTGACAGTAAAAGAAGATCAAGAAGTTGTTCATGGTAAAGTAAAAGAGTTCGTGGATGCTCTTAATGGAGTATTAGGTTTTATTCAAAGCCAAAATAGAATGACTAAGGATACTGATACTACGAAAACACTGGGAGGCGATGGTCTATTACGTAGTATAGAAAATAGATTTAGGAGATTAATTCAAAGTTCACAAATGGGTGTTAATGGTCCGATTAAAAGACTGAACCAAATAGGAATCGAATTCAACAGAGAAGGCCTCGTGAAATTTGATGAAGAAAAATTTAATGCTACATTAGCTAAAAATCCAGATGATGTTCAACAATTTTTTGCTGGTGATGGTTTTAGTGTTGGTTTTGTACCTAGTTTAAAAAATAACATTAAGGTTTTGAAAGACAAAGTTTTTGGCCCTTTGGCAACTCGAAGAAAATCCTTAGAAAATAAAATCGATCAAATTGATAGAAGGATTGAGAACAAAGAAAAACAATTAGAGAAAAAGGAAGTATTTTTAAGAAATAAATTCGCTAAGTTAGAAACTACAATGTCTAGATTAAAGTCTCAAATGGGACAAGTAGCGTCAATGCCTGGAGCGGGTGGTGGTGGAATGCCTAACTTTGGGTGAGGAAATATTATAATAATGAAGGCTTAATTAAATAACGCCGATATGAATATGAATAAAAAAAATGAGTAAAGGAATAAAAATATATGAACCGTGGTTATCAAAAGTACAAGTCGGCTAATGTGGAAAGTGCATCAAGAGAGAAGTTACTTCTTTTATTATATGAAGGAGCAATTAAGCATATTAAAAAAAGTATGCTAGCTGTTGAGGCTAACAACATAGCCGAGCGTGGAACAAATATTGGTAGGGCTTATGATATTATTATGGAACTAAATAATACTCTTAACCATGAAGTTGGCGGAGAAATCGCAAAAAATTTAGAACAACTATATATGTTCATTACTGAGCAACTCACTCAGGCTAATATTGATGGAAGCAAAGAGCCCCTTGAAAATGCTCTTAAGGTAACCACAACATTGTATGAAGGTTGGAAAATTGCAATTGAAGATTTAAAAAAGAAAGATAATTCAGCACTTAAGGAACTAAAAATAGGCTAATCTAAGGAGGGATATGTGAATCAAATACTAGCGCTACTCAGAGAAAAGAATTCTCTACTGGAGAAATTCTATTCGTTGAATAGAAATGAAATTCAGAATATTACAGATCAAAACTTTTCAAATATAGAAAAGTTTTATCAAGATAGGGAAGATATATTAGGTATTATTCGCTTAATTGATAGAAAAATTGATGAATCCAATAATACAGCAGATTCTTTGGAGGAAGTAGATACCGTCTCTGATGAGATCCGTATTGAAATGCGGGAACTACTTTCCTTTAAAAAAGCTATTGTAGAAAAGATTTTATCTCAAGATCTGGGGATTTTGTCACAAATTGATGATGAAAAATCTAGAATAATAGTTGAGCTATCAAAAACTGGGACACAGAAAAAAGCCATTGGTTCCTATAAATCTAAAGGCAAGCGTAACCATAGACTAGACGAAAGTTTTTAGCCAAGAATATGACATGTGAGTTTGTTTCGTCAAAAAGGCCTCTAAAGTTTTCCCTCAAAACAAAACCTTGAGGCCATGACGTTGGCATGACAGTTGCTCCACTAATTTAGGTGATTACTTACCTAAGGAGTGGGAGTGTCTAATATAGATTTTAGTCCAGAAATTCAATTAGAAGAAAAAGTGCAAAATGCAGAAGGGGAAATAGATAGATCTGTTTCTCCTATGATAGGTTTGATAGCTCATCCAGAAACTAGCAGGCAAGAAGAGCTTTTAAAGTTTGATTTAGAATATCAAACAGAAAAACCGAGAGGCAAAAAGGATAGTTTTGTAGAAAACGGTATGTTACTTCTTGATAGTAAGGAATATAAATATTCCGAAGTCTTATTTAGAAAGGCATTATTAAAAGACTCAAAAAATTTTGACGCTATTGTAGGTTTAGGTTTGTCCTTTTTAGGGCAGCTAGATTTTGACAAAGCCTTAAAATGCTTTAAAGCATCTTTACAGCTTAAACACACAGAGAAAGTATTGTCATATATTGGAGATTGTTATTATACAAAGGCTGAAGATGAGGTCGCATTACATTACTATGAACAGTCTTTGATAGGACTGCAGTATGATTCTCTAAGGTTGTTTGATATTTATAAAAATATTGGAAATATTTTTGTTAGAAAAAATGATTATGAAAGTGCTGAAGAGAATTATAATAAAGCTTATACCATAAATCCAGATTCGGATGTTTTAGCTGTCAATTACGGAACATTAGAAATTCAAAAAGGGAACTTAGATACTGCACAAGAGCGTTTTAAATCAGCTATTCATTTTAACAACAAAAATGATAAAGCATGGCTAGGTTTATCCCTCGTTAATAGGGAGTTCGGCGATATCGATTTATCATGGGGTAATTTAAATAAGTCCTTAGATTTAAACCCACTGAACCAAGTATCCTTGCAGTTAGCTATGGACTGGGCTTTTCGAGATGGAAAAATTGATCAAATGGTAGGTCTTTTAGAGAACTACTTAAGTGTAAATGATCAAGATGCAGAGATGAGTTTTTTACAGGCTCAAATTTTATATAAAATAGGGCGTTTCGCCCATGCGAAAATAGAAATGCAAAGAGTATTAGCCATAGATCCAATGTTGAACGGGGCCAGTGACCTTATGAGCTTTATTTGTGAAAGCTTAAATAAAGTGGAAAATCGTAATGATTGATATTTTAACAAACAACGAAAATCTTCAGGTTATAAAGTATAATGGACAGCTTATGTGTTCGTTACGTGACCCAATTAAAGCAGCAGGGACATGGTTAGCTCATTTCGAACAAAGTTATCATGATAATATTGCTGAGTATGATTTAATTTTTGTTGTTGGCTTAGGTTCCGGATATGAGCTCAAGCAATTCGTAACAAAGTATAAAAACATTAGGGTTATAGTTGTGGATACCAGCCCGATCCTGTTTGATCGCATTAAAAAAATTCACCCAATTTTAGATGAAAAGATTGAATTTATGTGTGTAAGTTCAATGAATGAGTTCTTTAACAATCAGCTTATTGCTGAAAATATTTCTAAACTATACGCAGTAGCTAAAATTAATTTTTCTTTACGTCCAGAGAAGTATTTATTTAGTGAGATATATAAGGCTTTTACTGTGAGAACCTCACAAAGCTTCTCTAAGTATATTGCAAGATATGAAAAATTAGAGAAATTAATAAGCAAAACTAAGTTAAACAACTCATTAAAAGAGAATGAATTGATTAGTGTATTAAATTTGAATGAAAGTTTAGATGAACAAAATCTTCGTGGCCAATACAGCATTGAATTACTAAAAGTGTTAAAGGAGCTAGTTGTATAGATGAACGAATTTAAACTTCTTACTAAGAAAAAGATATTAGTTGTTAACTTATTAAGAATTGGTGACATAATTTCTAGTACTCCCATATTAAAAGGCATAAAAAATGAAAACCCTGGGGCAGAAATTCATTTACTTATTAATAAACAATTTTCTTTTATGGAGAACCTCATACCTTTTGTAGATAAATTCATATACTTCAATAGGACTAACTTTCAAAACTCCATATGTAGTGAAGATCGCCCGTTATTCGAATCAATGCACCTATTAGACAGGTTTATACAAAAACTAAATATGAGTAAGTATAATGATGTGATTAACCTTTCGCAAAATAGATTATCAACGCAAATTTGTTCCCTCATTAATTGCGAAGAGCTTCATGGACTGTCATTATCTTCAAGAGGTGATATATCATCAAGCTCCTCATGGTTTAGGTATTTAAATGACTATGAGAGTATTAGAAAGCAAAGTGTGTTTAATTATATAGATGTATTTAAAAGAGCAGTTTTAGTTAATCCAAATGGGTATAACAAAATTTATTTAAAAGAGAGTGTCAAGGGGATTCTTCTGGCAGATGGATTTATAAAAGCAAATCTAATAGGAAAAAGTATTGTTTCTATTCAGGTGCTTACAAGTGAAGAAAAGAAAAACTGGGGTGCTGAAAATTTTAAAGAATTAATAGAGAGCATTCTTTTGGAAAACGAGAATGTGGCCTGTGTGTTACTTGGTGCACCAAATGAAATTGATTATTTAAATAATCTAAAGAATTTAGTAAAAGGGCCTATTGCTGATAGATTACATATTTTTGCAGAATCACTTTCTGCAACCTTCACTTTATTAAATCACAGTCAAATATTGATAACTGGAGATACAAGTATTAAGCACATGGGTGCTGCTGTGGATAATTTACCAATAATAGAGTTAAGCATTGGAAGCAGTCATTTAAAGAAAACCGGTGTTTATGTTAAGGATGCAGTAATTTTACAAGCTAAGAGAAGCTGCGCTCCATGTGGGCACGACAATACCTGTGAGAACCAGCAATCTCTTGCTTGTCGTCAAGATATTGCTCCAAAGCTCGTTACAAAGATAGCTAACTATATACTTGGTGGAAGTCCTGTTAAAAAGATAGAAAAAATATTTGCTTCTGAAAATTTACTATCTACTGAAGTATATTTAACAGAGTTTACAGGTTATGGGTTATGGTTTGCCACTAGTATTTGTGGTCAGCAAGATATTGTTAATGAAAAATTGAATCAATGGACTTGGGCGCATTTTCTGGACAATAAAATCGCAACAAGGAACTATGATTTTGAGCTACCGCATGAAGACCTCTTGATGAGTGACATAGCAAGGGTAAATATTAGAAAAAATGACCTAACTAGCTATTTTGAATATCAAAAATTAATAAAATATCGAAAATCTTTTTTAAGATCAATGCAGGGCAATGATTTTAGCTTATTCTCTCAATCTATAACAGCAATACTAAATCTTGATAGTATTGCTAATGATGCGCCCCTGCTTGAGCTTTATTACAATCAAATAGTTAGTAGCTGGAAATTAGGTTTAGCGAAAAATTTTTACCAAATTAGAAAACTTTCGATTGTTATTGATGACTTAATTACAAGATATGAATCGAAAATGAAAATTTATCAAAAAGTAAAAGCACAGCATTTATTTAAAGGAGGTCATTTATGACTGAAAATGCAGATTTAAAAATCAAATTAAAGAGGCTTGAACAGTTAACTCAAAAAATTATGAAAACTCAAGGCTATAATAAAGAAATCGAAAAGGTGAAAGTCTTAGAAGAACTTATTAGGGAGCAGTTTAAAAATGAAAATACTAATTCTTCAACTCGCCAGATTCGGTGACATATATCAAACTTATCCGGCATTAAATGCTTTAAAAAGAGTTTATCCAAGTGCCAAGATAGATGTATTAGTTCGTGAAAAATTTGCTAAAGCCGCAGAAGCTTGTGAGAGTATTGATGAGATTATTCAGTTGAATACTAAGGAGATATTGCATCCTTTTCTCCAGCCTTTAACTTCAGATGAGGATACTTTTTCTGATGAGCTCAGTGAGTCCTTGTTGGAGATCGGTAAACTTTTGGATAAGTTGAAACTTAATGAATACACTCATATTTATAATATAAGTTTTTCTCCTTTATCGAGTTATTTGTTGTCAACACTAACGGAGGAAAGCATGCATATCGGTGGCTATTCTCGCCATTCTGATGGGTATTTATCAATATTTGGGGATATTTCAGCATACTTTTACGCTCAGGTGGGTGTAGGTAAAAAGAATCGTTTTCATCTGTGTGACATCTTTGCAAATGTAGTTGGTGTAGAATTGGAAGATCGTGATTTTCAAGTGTCTCAAAATGCTCTTGCTGGAACAAAGGCTGAGTTGAGTCAGATTGATAAATATATTTGTTTTCACTTAGCTGCAAGTACAGAAGATAAAACTCTTGAGCCTTTTAAGTGGGTGCAGGTTATAAGAAAACTTAGAGATATTAAAGACATTAGCATTGTTTTGTTAGGTGCAGCCAATGAACAAACTATTGCCGACGAAGTTATGCAACAGATTGATGATAAGAGAATAATTAACCTTGTAGGTAATACAGAGTTTTCTGAGTTGCTGGGGGTGGTAAACAAAGCTCAATTGGTTGTCGGTGCAGATAGTCTATTTATGCAACTTGCAAACTTGGTACAAACCCCATGTTTAAATTTTTCTTTTCCCTCTGTTAATTTTTGGGAAACGGGTCCCTTAGCTTCACAAAGTGCGGTGGTTTACAAAGAATCAAGGGAGATGCTAACTTCAGATGTGCTAAGTAATGAAATCACTTTATTTCTTTCTAGTGATGAATTTAGCGATACTTGTATTCGAAAATCTGATAAGGGGTTAACTAGATATAATGTGGACTTGGATGAGGTCTTTGATTTTCATTGGAATTTAATTAAAGCACTTTATCTTCCGGGGCAAGTTTTCCCACATCTTCTTTTGCAAGAGCACTTTCAAGCTATTTGGCAACTTAAGGATATTCTAGGTTTTGTTATTGACCAAGTAGAGAAAATGGAAGGTCAGTCGGATGATAAGTTACAAGATTTAAATTTATCCATTGTTGAAAGTGAACAGCTTATTGGTGCTATTTTTAGATTAGTCCCAGATTTAATGCCAATTTATTGGTGGTTTCAAACAGAAAAGATTAGAATTGCGCCAGCCCCTTTGAGCCACATTATTAATGAAACAAAATCTAAATATGAACAGTTATTAGCTGTGGTTGACTTATATATTTCTATGGACCCAGGAGCCGATCATAAACAAATTGCCCAACCATTGGAGGCCTAATGGAAACAGTTGTCATAAAAAGAGAAGATCTTATTAGTAGAAATTCAGATAATAAATTTTTGCAACAAGTAATTAGGAAGATTGAGAAAGATTATTGGGATGATGGTAAGGTATTATTTGATGTACATTTAGATGGAATACTTATCGATGAATCTTCTCCATTCAATAATTTAGATATTCAATCTAATGACTATTCAGAAATTAAATTAAGAGTTCAGCTTTTGGATGATTTAGTATGGTCCACGGTAGACTCTACATTAGAGTATGTGAAAAAATTATCTACTTTCTGTGAATCCACAGTTGATAAGTATAGAAAAGAAAAATATGAAGCAGCCTTAAGGGATTTGGTGCAAATCGTAGATAGCGCACAATGGACATTTGAATCGGTGACACTAATTAATACTCAGCTTACTAAAAAATGTCCAACGGCATATCAGTCTCAATTCGCCCTTTGGATGAATACTGAGTTGAAGTTCGTCAACGTTCTAAAGGAGCTTATTGAATCCTTTGATTCTAGCGACTATATATTACAAGCCGACATTCTTGAATTTGATTTTTTAACTATTCTTGATGAAAGTTTAGTTTATTTAGAGTCTATTAAAAATACCCGAGTATAATTTCATAGACATGAGAAGTTCCTAGATAGTTTTGAAAAACTAAGATAAATTAGTATTATGAATACGAACTCTATCACTTGGTTTGGACCCTGGCCACAATTACCTGATGCTTACTTAAAGTTAGCACATGGGTACAATATTCACTATATACCAGTAAGTTCTTTCGCGGAATTACAAAGTCAAAGTGACTCTAGACCATTAAAATTAATTGGACCTTTGAAAGGTGATCTCGCAGGAGCCACTGACGCAGATAATTATTTTAATTCAGAACAAAATGAATCTATCCTTTGGATTAATGAAAAATCTGAGATGGATGATTTGATCTATATAGCTAATCAAAATTCAGTATATGGGGTTGTTAATATTCTAAAAGATTGCTCAGCAATGGAGGGTGGTTTAAGTGAATTTATTGGCAATTACAATAAAAAGATAGAACGTAAACAGTTGCATAAAAATTTAAAAGATAAAAATCTAGAGTTGGATTCCTTAAATTTAAACTTAAAAGAGCTAGTAAAGGCTCGAACTGAAGACTTGGAAACATCCCGGCAGTTACTCAGTCAGAAGGCTATGAGCCTAAAAAAACTAGTTAGTTTTGTAGATACAGTTTCTTTTCAGGCAGATTTCGAAGGGATCCTCAGTTTTCTTCATCGAGAAATTAAAAAGTTTGAAAATATAGGCACGCCATTACTTATGTATACCCTCAACCATCAGTTAACCAAAATAGTTTCTATTCAAGGCGGGGCAATATCCAGTCATAGTTGTCGACAAAAAAAATTATTTGAAGAATTAAAAGTCACAAGGAATGAAGAAGAGCTTCAGTTACGTTTAGCAAATGAACTGGGGCGCCCCTTTAACAGAATTTTGCCAATAACTTTAATATTGAATAAACATAATTTTTCTGGAGAAGTAGGAGCATTGTTAATGTTTGAGCACCAGCTCGGAGGCCAAGAGCTTCATAAGTTTATGGAGTTTATTACAGAAAGACTACAGGCTGTAAGCATTGCCGTAGAAAAATTACTTTTGGAAGATGACTTTATTGAGAACTCAAAATTATGGGAATATACATTTGATGGTGTGGAAAATCCAATTGCTATTGTAGATGAAAACTTTAATTTACTGAGGTCCAATACACATTTTCAAAAAAATAATAAATTCACAAACTGCTATGAAATATTTCAAGGTAGGGAAGCTCCTTGCACCGGCTGTCCCATGAGTCCAAATAAGAATGAAAGTGCGGGCTTTGTTTCAAAAAATGAAAAAACTTATCAGGTGTTTTCATATCCAATTAAATTTGAGAGTCAAAGTAAGGTAAAGGTTTTTGTTAACTATTATTTGGATGTAACTCGAACTAAAGCTCTTCAATCTAAAGTTATACAAAATGAAAAAGTGGCGGCAATAGGGCATTTAGCAGGAAATATAGCACACGAACTAAATAACCCACTTTCTGGAATAAAAGCCATGACACAATTTTTGCTTCAAGAAATTGTTGATGATAAATCGCTTCGAGATGATATCAATGAAGTAAATAAAGCAGTAGTTCGATGCCAACAAATAATTAGTAATCTTTTGGATTTCACTAAGGAAGGTGAGGCTGAGGATGAGGAAGGCAGTTTAACAGACTTAGTGGCAACAACATTGCCATTATTAAAAACTATTTTATCAGACCATAATGTGGAGATAAATTTGTCAAATTCGGTGGGCAAAATTAAGGGATCCATGCCTTTAATTCAGCAGGTTATATTTAACTTAGTAAAAAATGCTTGTCAGGCGATTAAGGTCGGACCGGGGAGTATTCAAATATCAACAGGGTCCAATGATGATTATTGGTCATGGTTTGAGATTAGGGACTCTGGCGCAGGTATGAGTCCAGGGGTTATTGAATCTATTTTTGAGCCTTTTTATACTACAAAAAAAGAAGGCGATGGCACGGGGCTCGGACTTTTTATTAGTAAAAATATTGTTGATAAATTCAAGGGAACCATTGAAATTAAGTCTCATTTAGGAGAGGGTACTACCTTTAAAGTAAGTTTTCCAAAAATAAATCACAAGGAGATAGCTTGAGAATATTGATAGTTGATGACGAACCAATTATAAGGCGGTCTCTGTTGCGAGTGGGTAAATCTCTAGGTGACGAGATGTTTGAAGCTGAGGACGGACTTTTGGGATTTGAGGCTATGAAAAGTGTTAAACCAGACCTGGTATTTCTTGATGTTCTTATGCCTAAGTTAACAGGGCCGCAGATGCTAGAAAAGGTAGGTGATAAAGGCGACATAAAGGTGGTCCTTATGTCAGCTTATTCTGGTGAGTATAACTTGCAAACGGCAAAAGCTTTAGGTGCAGATTTGTTTCTGGCAAAACCTTTTGATGATATATTTAAAGTATTTAATGAAGCAAAAAAACTGGTTGGGGGTACTCATGACTGATCAAGGGACAAATGAAATCAGAGAGAAAGTAAAACCTTACCCAATGAAATTAAACCTTGTGGGTGGCAAGATTATAAAAGGTGAGATTTTAAAACTTACGGAGGTTGGATTTTTATCGGATTTAAAGGGTGAGTTTGTGGAGGTAGGCGATGCGTATAAAGCTGACTTTACAATTCCTGTTTTTAGTAAACATATAACCATTGATATTATTATTATAAAAACTTACGACCATTATATGTCTAAAGATAATGTTGTGCGTATTGTAGAATGTCATTATGAGTTTATTGGTGACGATATTAAACAAGAAATTAATAGATTTTTAGAAGCCATACAGCAAACATAGAAAAGGTGATAATTTGCGTATAATATCAGGGAAATTTAAAGGCCGTATTTTAAAAAGTTTTAAGGCTCCTCATATTCGGCCCACAACAGATAGGGTTAAGGAAACTATTTTTAATGTACTTACCGGCTATGTGGATGGGGCTTCAGTTCTTGACCTATTTGCTGGTACAGGAAACTTATCAATAGAGGCCATTTCTCGAGGCGCTACTCAGGTGGTTAGTGTTGAGAATCATAAAAAATCTATTCAAATTATTAAGTCTAATATGCAGCACTTTAAGATTTCTAATGAAGAAATTAAAATAGTGTCAAAGGATGTTCTTTCTTTTTTAAAAAAAGCTCCAGAGCAGGTGTTTAACGTGATCCTTATTGATCCTCCTTTTACAGAAAAGATGGCACACGAGGTCATGGAAGCCCTTGTAAATACTTCAATATTTGACGACAACAGTCTCATTATGATCGAGTCCTCTTCACAAGAACGTATTGATGATAGCTATGGTCCACTGAAGTTGCAAAGCCGTAAAAATTTTGGTGATAAATGGGTTTCATTTTTTAGTCTTTAGAGCTAAGTTACTCTCATGAATAAAGCTATGTATACGGGAAGTTTTGATCCAATAACATTTGGTCATGTGAATATCATTAAGCGTGCTGCAAAAATTGTTGATGAGCTTTTAGTTTTGGTCTGTTTTTCTGCATCAAAACAATATTTATTTTCTCCAGAAGAACGAGTGGCTTTGATTCAAGAATCCATAGCTACCTTGGGTTTAAAAAATGTTAAAGTTTCCTTTTATGAAGGCCTTGTTGTTGACTACGCTATGAAACATAATATTTCTCTTTTAGTGCGTGGGATGCGTGCTGTTTCTGACTTTGAACATGAAAGTGCCATGTCTAGAATTAATAATGAATTGTATTCGGAAATAGAAACCATTGGTTTGTTTTCTGACCCGGGAGTGAGTCATATTTCGTCAAGGTTTGTTAAAGAAATAGCTAAGAATAATGGAAGCTTACAAGGCTTGGTTCCCGAGCCAGTGCAAATAAAAATAAAGGAAAAATTATGATTTCAGATAGAGCAAAGGGTCTTCAGCCGTCCCCAACCTTAGCTTTAGCAACAAAAGCTAAAGAACTTAAAGCACAGGGGCATGATGTGATATCTCTTTCGGTGGGTGAACCAGATTGGGACACCTTTGATAGTGTAAAGAGGGCTGGGATTTTGGCTATTGAAAATGGAGAAACAAAATATGCGCCTTCAAACGGTATACCTGAATTAAGAAAAGCCATAGCAGGCCAGGTTAATAATGATTTGTCTGTAAATTATAAAGACACAGAAGTGACGGTTTCAACGGGTGGAAAATTTATTTTATTTTCTATTATGCAAGTTATATGCAATCCCGGAGATGAAGTGATTATTCCAGCTCCTTACTGGGTGAGTTACCCTGTGATGACCGAGCTTGCTGGAGGTAAACCTATTGTTGTTGAGTGCGGTAAATCTGAAAATTATAAACTAACTCCAGAGCTTTTGGAAAAAAGCATAACTAAAAAAACAAAGGCTCTTATTTTAAACTCACCATCTAATCCAACGGGTTTTTATTATTCTTTAGCTGAGCTAAAAGCGTTGGCAAAAGTTTTAGAATCTCATCCGGGTATTGTTATTATTTCTGATGATATTTATAATCGTTTAGTTTTCTCTGACTCTGGATTAGCTCCACATATTCTAATGGCCAGTAAAAAGCTGAAAGACAGAACTGTTATCGTAAATGGAGTTTCAAAAACTTACTCTATGACCGGGTGGCGACTAGGTTGGGCTTTGGGACCTGCAGAAATAATTGGCGCTATGAATAAATATCAGAGCCAGACAGTGAGCTGTGCAAGCCCGTTTACCCAAAAGGCGGCTGTTCAGGCAATTGTGGCCGGTGGGCAGGAATTCGCAGAGTCCTTAATAAAATTAAAAAAACGACGTGATTTTGTTTTTTCTCAATTAACTGACATAGATGGCTTTGAGCTACAAGAGCCTCAGGGGGCATTTTATGCTTGGCCAAATGTATCGGCGCATTTTGGTAAATCATATGATGGACAAAAAATTGAAAACTCTAAAGACTTTGCTAAACATTTATTAGAAGATCAAATGGTGGTGGCTGTACCAGGTGTTGATTTTGGATTAGAAGGTTATTTAAGAATGAGCTATGCTCTTTCAACAGACCGTATGGGAGAGGCTGTCACTCGGATCAAATCATTTTTAGCTAAACTTGAATCGTAAAATAGGAAATCACTTTACTGAACTAACATTTTATTAACCTGGAGGCACCTAGACTTCAGTCTATTGTGTCCTCAAACTCTTTTCTGTACAATATAACAAGGGGCATGGGAATTTTCAGTGCTTGAATTTTATTAGGGGAAAGTATGGCAGTAAATGTACTTATATTTGTATCTTTGTTTTTAAATATTGCTGTGGGGATTGGCTTGTTTATTATGTGGATGGCCGTTAAGGGGCCAGCGAAAGACGATCCGAGATTAAGCCGTGGGTTACAATTACTGCAGAATAAAATCTCTGTACTCGAAGACCTTTCTGACCAAACAGACGTTCAGGTAAAAAAACTGGTTCATATTTTAGATCAAAAAGGGGCTCAGGTTCAAAGAAAAATAAAGGAATCTGAAAAGCAAATTTTAAAGATCAACGAATCTATGAAACGTAGTTTAGATGTGGCTGATGTGTTTCAGGATAAAATTCCTCATCAAGAAATCATTAATCGACAAAATTCCATTAAATATGTTCAGGCGGCACAGATGGCCCATCAGGGTAAACCTGTATCCGAAATTGTTGAGCGATTAGGTTTACCCGAGGGGGAAGTACGGTTTATTACTAAGATTAATAAAGACAAGTTAGTTTTTGATGAAAATCAGTTACCTCAATGGGCTGTTCGTGGTTTGAAAAAACATACAGAAATTGATGAAACAGATACTGACTTAGCATCTAGCTTCTATGCATCTAATCTGTCAAAAGTTTCATATAATGATGATGAAATGAAAAAGTTAGGGGATAAGTTTAAAGCTGCTTGTAAGCAAGAAAATAATGAGCCTGTAGTTTATGAGCCGGAACAAATTTAAGCGAGGACAGACTGTTATAGGGGAAGTGGTAGAGCATGTTGAAGGCTCTAGGGACCTCATTATTCAATTAGATTCAAAACTAATGAGAGTGCAAAATGCTACATATAGGCGTTTCGCAGTTGGTGATAGTATTTCACTTATTGTGAGCTCTTCATCGCCCCTTAGGTTTGAGCTTTCAGTAAGTGCGCCAGGTCAGTTGAATTTAACTGTTTAAAGTTTGTGGTTTGTACTTTTATTGAGATCTTTCCATCCATGGGAAATCGAGGCTGGTCGCCTCGAGCTCCACAATCTAATGGCATCGTGCCATTAGATCTAAAAAAATATTAATATTTGAGACAAACTGAATTTTCTTTTAATATTTCTTTCTTACCTTTCATTAGATTCCCCCACACGACGTGGGGGAATTGGTGGGTTCGGGCCGCCATTAGGCCCGATTTCCCATGGATGGAAAGATCTCAATGAAAGAAGAAACCTCAAATTAAAAACAAACCCAAATTCAATGAATTGGACACACAATCAATACGAGGACTTTATAAAATTAACCAAGCTGTGAACAAGAGATGAACTAAATACTAAACACTTTCTCTTACAAATCGAGTCATGTAATAACGAACAAGAAAATCTAGGTTCTTAATTTCGTGATCTTTGAATTTCCAGATGAGTTCTTCAAAAGCAACCCACTCAGCAACTAACTGATCTTCTTTTATTTGGCGAGGGGCATTCTTTTCAATAGTTTGCCCTGGAATAAACGCATTACCAATGTGGTTAAAAGAAACAGAGAGTTTACCGGGTCCTTTGATGGAGAAAATTAATTTGTAACCGTTACGGAAAAGCATGAAGTCTGCTATTGTTTTTGCAATACCATAAATTTTAATTTGTCCTGAGCTGGTTGTTTTCATTTGATTAAAGGCAGATGAAGCTTCAACGAATAGAACTTTAAGATCTTTTATAAATTCAACAGTTTCTACCTTTATAGCTTCATTGGCGTTGAACCCAGCTGAAAAATCAACCATTCCTGATTCTTCCATTTTCACTTCAGCGTCTATAAGATCTTTGATCCACGAAATTTTATCCATAGCGAAACTCCTCTGCATTACATTAAGTATCAATGCTAAGCATGGTTCTGTCTAGTTTTCGTGCTACAAAAAAGCAGAGGTTGAGGGGTGATTGCTATGTCGCGTTACTTATGAATACTTTTTTGCAGGGGTGGTTGTTTGTTCAGTGACTTTTTTGTTTAAGAAATGAGCGCTTTAATTTGGTCATTGAAGTTTTAACGCGGAAGACTATATGTATGGAGTGCGTTTTCAAATGAATAAAATAGTGAGAGACTTAACGCTGTCTTTTAACAACATAAGAATGAGGTGTAAAATGTTAAAAACATTAGGTCTACTAATTGTTTCATTGTCAGTGGTATTAAATATTTCCTGTTCAACAAAGGATACAAAAGAAGAAGCTCCAGCAGAAGATAGTGCGGCTATATCAGAAAAGGGAATCGAAGTGGATCCTTTAGGTTCAGATAGTGGCAATATTAATGGATTGGCTACCGTACAATTTGGTTATGACCAATTTTCTTTATCTGCTGATGCTCGACGTATGTTATCTGAAAACATGGGTTGGATAAAAGATCACGGTGATTACACAATTCAGATTGAAGGGCATTGTGATTCTCGTGGATCTGTGGAATACAACTTAGCACTAGGAGAAAAAAGAGCAAAAGCGGTTAAGAACTACCTAGTAAGCTTGGGTGTTTCTTCTAAAAGGTTAACTATTATTAGTTATGGAAAAGAAAAGTTATTAGCAATGGGTGATTCTGAATCAGATCATGATCAAAACCGTCGAGCTAACTTTGTTCCGTTACCAAGATAATAAATTCAAATTTAATTAGATGAAATCTAAAATTACATTAATAATTGCCTTCATATTGTTATATGGAGGCTTTTTTTTTGGTTGTGTTGGCCCGGCACCAGTACTAGAGTATAACTTAGCTCAAGAATCTTTGGTGCGAGCAAAGTATGTAGGGGCAACAAAATTTGCCTCTGGGCATTGGCACCAGGCAAATAGGTTTTATGATAAGGCTAAGAAGCACTATGAAAATCGTGAGTATAGCCAAGCTCGAAATTTCTTTGAGAAGGCTAGGTTATCTGCTGAAAAAGCAGAAAATCTATCGCGGGTAAAAAAGTTTAAGTCGGGTGAGGGTCCATGATGAATCAATTTTTTTCAATTCTTACTCTATTACTAGGTCTTTTAGTTTTACCTTCTTGCTTGCTAACAAGACATGACATTAAAGCGAATGAGGAAAAAAAGCAGCTATCAAATCAGGTGAGTACTTTACAGCAGACCAATGCTGAGTCGCAAAATCAGATGATAGTTCTGGATCAGTCCTATAATGAATTACGTGGGCGTATTGAGGTTTTAGAAAAAATAAAAATGGATCAAGAACAAAGTTTGGCAAATAAGGACCTAGAGAAAGAGAATCAGTTCCAGGTTTATGAGCAGGCTTTAGAGAAAAATGAAAAACGCATACAAGGCTTAGAAACTGAAATCGCTGACCTCAAAAAGCAATTAGCTAAGAAAAAAGTAGCTAAAAAGAAAGTGAAAAAGCCAAAAGGTAATTATACCTCTGCAGAGTCTTATTTCTCAAAGAAAGATTGGAAAAAAGCTATTGTTGGTTATCAGAAATACAGAGAGTTAAACCCTAAGGGCCGTCGTTACCCTGAGGTGACTTATAAAATTGGTGTTTGCTTTCAAGAACTTGGAATGGCGGATAATGCCAAGATTTTCTATCAAGAGGTTGTTGAAAAGTTTTCTAAATCTAAGGAAGCTAAGAAATCAAAATATAGACTTAAGAAGTTGTAGGTATTAAGCTGTCTTTGGTGGTGACATCGAGGATGTTAGCTGTCATTGATATATCTAACCCAAAAAGGCTCAGACATGCAGTGCTCGGCCTTTGGCCTCCGCGCTGAACTCGCTTTTTGTGCTAGATATATCAATGACAACTAACATCCTCTAACATTGACTTCTTTAAATATTAACTTTGGTTTGAGTATCTATGAGTGATAATTCTTTTAAACTTGTGCTTGCTGTGGAAACTAGTTGTGATGATACCTCTGTGGCTTTGGTTAAGGCTGATGGTTATGTGGTCTCTGTATTGAGCGCAAATCAAGATTTAGAGCATAAGGATTTTGGTGGGGTAGTTCCTGAAATTGCAGGCCGCAATCATAGTTTAAATTTGTTGCCTCTCATGGATAAGCTTTTAAAGAGCACTGATACTCAGTGGGAAGACATTGATGGTTTAGCTGTTACTAACCGACCGGGTTTAGTGGGTTCTTTGCTGGTGGGCCTGGTAAGTATTAAAACAATTGCAATTGCAAAGCAACTTCCTTTTGTGGGCGTTAATCATTTAGAGGCTCACCTTTTGGCTCCATTTTTAAAAGATGAATCTTATGAGCCACCTCAAGATTTTCAGTATCCCTATGTTGCTTTGGCGGTGAGTGGTGGTCATACGCAGCTCTACGTGGTGGAGTCCTTTGGCCGTTATAAGATTTTAGGAAAAACTTTAGATGATGCTGCAGGTGAAGCTTTTGATAAGTTTGGTAAACTTTTGGGTTTGGGTTTCCCTGGTGGTATCAAAGTAGATCAGCATGCCAAAGAGGGTGATGTGAAAAAATATAATTTTCCACGTAGTTTAATTCGTGAGGATAATTATAATTTTAGTTTTTCGGGTTTAAAGGCTTCGGCACAAAGGCTTATAAAAAAAATTGGCCAGGATGAAAAAAGACAGTTTATACATTCTTTGTGTGCTTCTTACCAAGAGGCCATTGTAGATGTGCTTTTATTTAAATTAAAAAAGGCTTGTGAAGAACTTAATATTCCTCGCGCTGTTGTTACAGGTGGGGTGAGTGCAAACTCACGTTTACGTGCAAGGGCTAAAATATGGCAGGAGGAGTCTGGTGTACAAGTGGTGATTCCGCCCATACGTTACTGTACTGATAATGCAGCCATGGTGGGTTATGTTGGTATTGAAAGACTGAACCGAGGAGAGGTTTCTCCACAAGATTTAAAACCTATGCCACGTTTGGATGAAAGCGAGTTTTTGGCTTGAACGATCTTAAAAAACGAGTTTTAGAACAATTACATGTTATGGATGCTTCTCCAAAAAAATCCTTGGGACAGAATTTTCTTATTGATGACAATGTTATTAATAAAATCATTCAAGCCGTTGTTAAAAGGAAACCTAAGAATCTCATTGAGGTGGGACCAGGCTTAGGAGCTTTGACTCGGCATTTAGTTGCTTTAGAGAAGCCTTTAACGCTCATTGAGCTTGATGATGAGTTTTCAGCTTACTGGCAAAAACAAAGTGAGTTTCCCAGCTCTTCAAATTTAGATGTCATTGTTGAAGATGCATTAAGACTAAATTGGCAGGAGCTAGTAGAGCGAGAGACCTTATTAGTGAGTAATTTGCCTTACCAAATTTCGTCATCCTTGGTTATGGACAGATCTTTTGGACCCAGTTTTATTGATCAAATGGTATTGATGTTTCAAAAAGAAGTGGCAGAAAGAATTACCTCTGATGTGAGTAAAAAAAGTTTTGGTTTGTTAACAGTAATTTCCCAAGTATTTTGGGAAGTGGGCCTGGTTTGTGATGCAGGTCCGGGTAGTTTCTATCCCGCTCCTAAGGTATCCAGTCGAGTGCTTTATTTTAAGAGAAAGTCTTTGCAGGGAGAATTAGAAATTTTTAATGATGCAAAGGTGGCTCAGTCTTTTTTAAAATTTGTTAAAGCTGCGTTTTTACACCGTCGAAAATTTTTATTAAAAAATTTAAAGCCAGTGATGAACGAAAATAAAAGTTTAAGCGATGTGGAAGATGTTTTTAATTCTATGGATATAAACCTAAAAGCTCGGGCTGAAGAAGTTTACCCCATGGAGTATGTTGAGCTGTTTAAAAGTATTTCACTTGTTTAGGCTAAAATCCCTTATTTGGAACTATGTTCCGGATATTCGGATGTTCGTATTTTCTGCGGACGTTGAAGCAGTAATCAGTAGATTTGAGTAGGTATAGTTCTTGTATTACTGTCAGGAATGAAAAATAGATTCTATAACTTTGAATTAAAGCCTTTTCATATTACAGGACGTATTCAATTAACAGATTTAAAAGATACACATACATTGGATATATGGAATTTTTTTCTTTGTGAATTTAGAAAGCAAAGTGAACAGAATACTCTTAAGTGGGTATCTTTTGTTTTAATGGGGACTCACTTTCATATCTTGTGCTATCCACAAGATAAAGCAGTGGGTGAAATAGGCGAACACTTTAGTGTTAGCGGTGGCGAGAGTTTTAAACTTAGAAATGTGGAGTTTTATAAAATTGATAATATTAAATATTATCACACTGTTTATAAATATATCTACAGAAACCCTGTTGAGGCAGGGCTATGTAAAAGTGCTGTAGATTATCCATATAGTAGTCTCAATAGTATTGTAAGGGGAAGCCCACAAAGCTGTGTGTTTGATGATGACATGCATTTGATTTTTAATCCCAAAAAGGTAGTTGAGTGGATTGATACTGATTTTTCTGAAGATTCTTATCAGAAGTGCGGATATAGCGTAATTATGTGAATAGTAAGCTGCGTTTCAAGAAATCGTTACTAACGGGACTCTGTTTCCATTTGACATGATAGTTGGAAATAGAGGTTCATGTTTCACAATAATTGTTCCTGATTAGAAGAGGCATGGCCTGGAACCTATTGAAACCAACAGCTAGGTCGTGGGTTTAGCAGTAGGCCAGCCACAAGTGTGTCTATTCGACACTGTGGGTTGGGGTAGAACCTAAGGTCTCTATTTATTTCCAAAGACGTTGTTTTATCAGGAGTGAGCAGGTTAGTTTGGATTTGAGTTTCCTTATGGAGACTTAACATAAAACTGTGTTTAATGGCAAAGAGAACACGCTCACAGAGCTTGGAATCTAGGATGGATGACAAACATATATCTAACTCTCCTGAGGGAAGTTTGGGGCTATGGTTTGACTTTGGAAGAAACTGAAATACTTTTTTTAGACATTTTGAGGTTGTGTAGTAGTCGGCCTCGCCTTCCATTGGGGATTCGTCCCATTTGAAATTTTGTTTTGCAAAAGCATGACCCAGTTCATGGCAAATCACTAGGGCAATGCCGTCTTTAGTTATGCCTTTAAGGTTAGCATAACCACCGTAGACGTTAACTATATGGATGGTCTTTACTGAAGAGTTCCACTTAGAGTTAGATTCATTGTTTTCAAGTTGGGTAGGATCAATCTTTACATAAGAAGCTCGAAGATAATTTGAGAAATCCCAAGGGCTAAGTCCTCTGTCTTCCGGGTTGAACAAAAGTGCGGACTGAGTTTCTTCTAATTTTTTCTCATAGGCCATGCTGGTGGCATGAAATACCTCATTGAGTTCAGTGTGAGAAATTTGTCCTAGGGTAGGAGTACTGCTTAGCAGGTAAGTAACTAGTGTGACTTTAATGAAATTCTGCATTTCCCATACCCCCTGTAGTATATATAACTTCTAGCTTAATAACTGTCTATAAACAGGGGGTTCTCTGGCAATGTTACAGGTTGTAAATAAATTTTACCTAGTTGGTATAAGTTTTACTTAGAGGAAGCGAGGCTACCTGGCTTTATAACGAACATTCTGTATATTTTTATTGACGGTTTGATTAGTCAAAGACCTTTTCCATTGTGGATGATTTTGATACATATTATTCACAAAAAACGTTTCAAAATCTTACATGAGCAGAGTTTTGAGGCCTTTTTCGTACATACAAAGTTTTATTTCAGGCGTATTATATTTGATGTCATTAACGCAGCTTTTTATGGGTAAAATATTGGTAAATTCACTTAAGTAGTTGGTGAAAGAGCCGATAAGTAAGGTACCTTTTGAGGTTAAGCGGGATGTAATTGAATGAAAAATTTTGAAAACACTAAAGGATTTTCCCTCATGGAGGTCATGGTCTCCATTGGGATCATGAGTATTGTCAGTTTAGGTGTGACAAGTTTGCTAGTGAAAACTAACCAAGAGGTAAAAAAAGCAAATGTAAAATTGCTGGCAAACAGTATACTTGTACAAGTACAGTCCTATGTTAAAAATGATAGAATTTGGTCATCATCAAGAAACAATTCAGGAAATGCTAACTCAAATGGAAGTAACGGGCTTAACAACACACAGAATTCTTTTTATTGTTTAGATAATCCTGGGGTATGCACTAAAACAGCAAAACATTTTGTACTATACAGCTCCTCAGGTAGTTTAAATAGTAACTTAACCTCAACAGCAACTGATCCTGATCTTCGAGGTTTTGATTTAAATGGTTTACCATGCTCTAGCTATGATGCGGTTAATGGAAATGATAATTGCCCTTTTGGCCTTACACTTACATTTACTCCACTTTGTGCCGGAAATAGCTGTAGTAGTAACAACTCTACTGCTATTCGCATTGACGGTTCGCTTAAGTACAAACCCAATAGTTCAAATTTAAAAATGGCGATGAATGAATCATTCTTAAAATTCTCCTTGCTGCGTCACCCTTCAGCTGTAGAGAGTGATGTTGAACGGATTTGTGAAGAAGATTTTGCGGGCAATTGGCTTGATGGTATATGTCATCTAAATACACAATCAATTTGTGAGAGTTTGTTTGGTGTATGGGGCGGTAACACATGCACTAGCTTACAAAGTTCAGCAGGAACATGTAGTTCTATTGGTGGTGTGTGGACGGGTATTGGTAATGGGCAAAGTGCGTGTGTTATTCCTGCTTTGACAGATACTTGTAAGGAGCTGGGTGGAACGCCAGAGTATGTGGGTGTGAACTCTACATTTTCCTGTGCCAATTTGAGCTATAACACTGTGACTAATACTAATGGCAACAGTGAAGTCAAAAAAATCTGTGAAAAGCTAGGTGGAGTTGGAACTTTTTCTAGCGCTTCATTGAATGCGGCGGCCAGTTGTGACCTCTCAGGAATGTATGCAACTAGCTTTGAAACAACTTGCAAAGCAGTCTCCGACGGAGGGAATGGTGGTCGTATTGTTGCAGATGCTAGTGTACTAGGTGGAAAATACTGCATTTGGGATGATAGTGTTTTAGATACTAAATTAAAAAATTTCTGTGAGGGTTTAGATCAGAATATTTTAGGAACAGGTGTGTCCGCATCCACTGGACTTTATGATGCTAATACAAAAGACTGTTCATTTTCCATGGTTCATGCCATAGACAATATTAAAATTGCTTCTGACGTGAAAAAAGTTTTTAGTGAGGATTTTGCGACTCCCAATACGGTGAATCACACGTTAGGGTCCGCTAGATGCCAAGATGGTTATTACATGCAAGGGTTTGATAGTAATGGTGTTCCAATCTGCTTTGAATACTTGCCGTATGTATGTACTCCCACATGGGCACCTTCTCCTGAAAACACATGCACCACAGGAACAATAACTCAGACCGATGGGTGTGGTGGAAGTCAGACTGTGAGTGGGACAAAAGTTTGTAGTACTTGCTCAACTACTAGTACACCACAAGTATATAACCTGACTAGCACCCCTCCTTCTCCTAAGTTATGTATAGGTCAACAATATATGACTAACCTAAGTAATACTCTTCCAAATCAATGCGCAGAAACTGGGGCACTAGTATGCGAGTCTTCAGCTGGAGCTTTTGTCAGCAGAAGAAGCATTGGCTTTAATAATTCCAGATGGTTAAATACTTGTGTGTGCTCTACTTATTTGGGCACGGGAACACATACAGAGTCTGATTGCACTACAGATGGTGGTGTTGTTAAGAATGCGGAATCTGGAGTAAAAGTATGCGCATTTCCGGCTGATTTTACAAATCCTGCTTTTGGACCCTGTATTTTCACTGAGGGGCTAGGTGGAGCTGAATGTACTAATATTTGTCCCACAGGTTGGTCAAAATATTCGGGTTGGATGGAAACTGCAGATAGAACCTGTAATGAAAATCCTGACTCAAATGATGTTGCTAATTGTGGTATAACCACTTGCACTGCTACAGGTCAAAATTGGAGTAACCATTCAATCCGAAACACTTGTAACTACCAAGGTCGTCAAGGATTATTTATTCCAACACCAACAAGTCCATGTGGAATAGTAGCGAATATAGCCTGCAGATCAAGTTATAGAAGTATGGGGTGTCATTAATATGAAAAAGATAACTACACTCCATTATTTATTCAATTCAAAAGGTTTCTCCTTAATGGAAATTATGGTTGTCACAGGTGTAATGTCAATAATGAGCGCTGGTGTTGCTAGAATGATTAGTAATATGAATACTGAAAATAAAAAGATTATAATAAAAACAACAGCTCAATCGGTACTTTCATTGGTAGAATCTCAGATGAAAAGTGATCATATTTGGACAGCCACGAGAAATAACGCTGGGAATGATGGGTCGGCAGCTGTGCAAAACACAGAATCCTTTTATTGTTTTGATGAAGGGACAAACTGTACTACTACTCCAAAACATTTTATTTTGTATAGCTCCAGTACAGAAGTTAATAGTAATTTGAGCTCAGATGCTGCGGACCCTGACTCTAGAGGTTTTGATTATAATGGTGTGCCGTGCTCCACTTACGATGTTAATGGGGATGACGGTTGCCCATTTCAGTTAAAATTAACTTATGTTCCAAGTTGTAATAATGTGGCCTCCTGTACTGTTGGGAATTCTAGTATAACCATTACTGCAGCTATAACATATAGCCCTGCGAGTGAGCGATTAAAAGTGCCTATGAACTCCAATGGATTAAAAATTGTTCGTTCTCGTGGTGCTTCGACTGTGGCAACTTATCCTGAAAGAATATGTGAACATTTTAGAGGAAGATGGGATGGATCTAACTGTCGGTTAAATACAGAGAATGTGTGTAGAGATTTACTGGGATCATGGGATGCCAATTTAAATCGTTGTTCTACTGTACAAGGTTCAGCTAGTCTCTGCACAGAAGTTGGTGGTGTGTGGAACCACTTTGGAAATAATAAATGCAATTTTCCAGGATTAATAGATATGTGTAAAGAGATGGGAGGAACTCCTGCTCAAAATGGTAACTTTCAATTTGTATGTAATGGCCTGAGTTCTACTGCAAACAGTACCACAAGCGTTTTCAAAAACCTCTGTATAGTTATGAAGGGTAGTTTCACCGATGCTACAGCTACCACAGCCAGTGTTTGTGATACAACTAATTTATATAACAATGCATTGACCACAACTTGCACGCAAAATGGGGGGAAAATTGTGGTGGATGCTTCAGTGTATGGAGGCAAGTTTTGTGTTTGGGATCAAAACAACTTAGACCTTCGCCTTCAAGACTTGTGTGCAAATTTAGATAACCAGATTTCTGGTTTAACAGTAAATAATGGTTCAGGTGTCTATGATGGGACAAATTGTTTGTTTAGTGTTTCCCATGATGCTGATAATATCCGGCAGGACACTGACGTCACAACAGTGTATAATGCCGCGACAGCTGCCCCAGCGCCTAATGCTGTGGGTACTGCAAGGTGCTCCCCAGGGTTTCACTTTAATGGATTTTACAACAATGGAATGCCTGTTTGTATTCAGCTTCCTGTTACTGGGCCTAGTGGGCCTCAGTTTTCTGATTGTTCGGCATCCATTGTGATGCTTAACCGCGGAATGAGAGATAAAGATCTTGCATGGGTTAACACAGTTGTGACTGGGCAAGAGTCGCTTTTGGGTTGGGGAGGTTCAAAACATGTTACTCTTCTTAACGGACAGAAATACCTGTTACCTATCACAAAGCACGGTTTAAAAGTAAAAATTTTAGACTACGCTGGCTTTGTCAATGCAAATGCAAATTACCCGGGTTATCTAGAGTATTCTAACTTTTTATCAACTCCTCGTTGGATGAGTAGTCTTGTAAGATTAAATGTGGCACTACCTGCGCTAACAAATATTACTGACTCATTAACTGTACATACATGTAATAATGGTACCTGGGAGAAAACTCCATGATAACTACGATTATTGCCAAATTATTAAATCGAAAAAATAAGAAATCTTGTGAGCGTGGCTTCTCAATTATGGAAGTAATGGTTACTACTGGAATCATGGCGATTATTAGTGCGGGTATGGCTAAAATGATTACAAACATGAGTGTTGATAACAAAAAAGCACTTATAAAGAGTACTGCTATTTCAATTATTTCCAGAGTGGAGTCTCAGGTTAAAAGTGATTATATTTGGGAGTCCACTAGAGGCAACCCAAAAAATGATGGAAACGGGCAAGTAAAAGGTGGAGAGTCTTTCTTTTGTTTAGATACTGATAATAGTTGTAGTAAAAACCCTAGGCACTTTATTTTGTATAGTTCGGCCACTGATACAACAAGTAATTTATCTTCGGATGATCCTAATCCTGCGAACCGAGGTTATAATTTTTCAGGAGAGGCGTGTTCAGGGTTTGATGCTATAAATGGTAATAATGAGTGCCCCTTTCAGATGACTTTGACTTACACACCAGTGTGCACAAATAATGGGAACTGTGTTTTATCTGGTACAGATATAAGAATAGAAGCTAGCTTGAAATATAAACCTGCTAGTAGAAAGTTTGAGATTCCATTTAATTCAAGTAGGTACCAGTTCTCATTTTTAAGAGGATCAGGAACATCAGGCAACTACTCAGAGCAGGCATGTAAACAACTACAGGGAGTCTGGGATGGAAATCAATGCAAACTGAACACAGCTAGTGTTTGTGCTGATTTATTGGGGACCTGGAATGGAACCCTGTGTACAGCAACAGTGAGTCCGGGAGCATCTTGTGGCAGCATAGGAGGAGTATGGAGCGTGGGTACAAGTACTTGCTCTTTTCCGGGTTTAGATTTGGTGTGTACAGAGATGGGTGGGACACCTGCTTTAGATGAGAATTTAAAGTTTATTTGCAATGGTTTAAGCTCAAATTCAGGCGGAGCATTTGGTTTTTCAGGAGTTAGTAATTTACAGAAAATATGTACTACCCTAAAAGGCACATTTATTTCTGCTGGAGCAGGGGCAGCGAGTTGTGATTTTAGTAACCATTATAGTACTGCATTAACCACAGAATGTTTGGGGAATGGAGGTGCTATTGCAATAGACTCTTCTGTATTTGGGGGGAAGTATTGTGTGTGGAGTGAGAGTAGTTTAAATGTAAAATTAGAAAATTTTTGTAAAAGTCTAGATGACAAAGTAACGGGACTTCAAGTGAGTGCAGGGTCGGGGACTTATAATTCAGCTACGGGGTCTTGTAATTTTGGTCTCACTCATACTAACGATAATATCAGGGCTGACACTCATGTAAAACGTGTGTATGATTCTCCAACAAATAGTTTGGCTGTAAATGCTGTGGGTTCAGCAAAGTGCGACACGGGTCATTATCTAGAAGGCTTTGACAGTAATGGCAAGCCAATCTGCATTCAAGTACCTGAGCCAGCAGGGCCAGGGAATCAAGGCTCTAGCTGTGTTGAAAAAACTGTTTTACGGGCGAAACTCATTTATACTGAAACGTGGGTACCAGGTATGTTTGGTATGGCTACTATAAAAGTAGAATGGAAGTCAGTGGACTACATATTAGAGGCAAGTAACCATGGGGACATCGTTGGATTTCCGAGTTATAATTTCCCCATTGGTTCGGCTCCAGCATCAAATGGGTATACTTACCGGTTCGAAAATAACGCCCATATATGGGCGTTTTATGGAATCTCAAACAACAGTATTATTAAGCCTCAGCAACTTTATTACACTTGTGATAACGGAAGTTGGGGCTCGTCCTGGCACGATCTTCCCACAGGAGTCCTGGGCAACCTAAGGCAATTAGTGAATAGTGTACATTCCGATGTTGATTGTTCGGATATGGGCGGAGTGGCCACAGACATTGGCAATGGATCACTTATTTGTAAATTTACTAATAATAATACATGTCAAGTGGGAGGAACGTTTGCAAGCCCTGCCCATTCCCCTTGTGGGAAATGCCCATCAGGTTGGACTCAGTATGGTAACTGGTCACAATCTACTGCAACAACCTGTAATGCAAACCCCACCTGTGGAACCACCTGTACAACAGGAAGCCATAGCTGGAGCGAAGCTGTTCAGGAAACCTGTTCTTACACGAACAGATTTGCATATTCAGGCTGCACACCAGTGAATATCACTTGTTTAGCTGCTACCACATCTATAGGGTGTTATTAAAGAAAAGTATCAAAAAGGCTCCAGTCATCGACCTGTTGGTATTGTAACCAATAGCATTTTTTATAATTATACATTTTGTTATGATTTCCATTGCTCTACTCTAATTTGGGGCTGCAGTTTGC
Source organism: Pseudobdellovibrionaceae bacterium (assembly GCA_018663505.1). Taxonomy (GTDB): domain Bacteria; phylum Bdellovibrionota; class Bdellovibrionia; order Bdellovibrionales; family UBA1609; genus JABJQG01. The sequence goes on from JABJQG010000043.1 coordinate 57,232, forward strand.
CGGGCTAATGCTAAAAAATATTGCGAATTTAAATACCAGAGCTCTTGAAGGAAAAACTGCACACAGGTTAAAAATTGAAGTTTTTAAGATCAGAAACTGCTTTCCACTATAGGTTGTCAAAATAAGCACTTCCTGCTACTTTCTTTGCCATGAGCATAAAAATTATTGCCCTTAATAAGAAGGCACGTTTTGATTTTCAAATTATTGACACTTTAGAAGCCGGTATGGTCCTTAAAGGCAGTGAGGTGAAGTCCTTACGTAATGGCCAATGTGTATTAAAGGACTCCTATGTGTCATTTAGAGGGGAAGAGGCTTATTTACAAAATGCCCATATTAGTGTGTATAAAGCCAGTAGTTACAATAACCACGAGCCCGAGCGCTTAAGAAAGTTACTACTACATGCCCATGAACTCAAAAAGCTCTATGCTATGATGCGAGAAAAAGGTGTAAGTTTAGTACCGTTAAAAATCTACTTTAAAAAAGGTATGGTTAAAATAGAACTAGGTGTGGCTAAAGGGAAAACTAAAGGGGATAAACGTGATACTTCTAAGATGCGTGATGCTTCACGCGAGATGGCTCAGTCTCTTCGGCGCGCAAAGACGTAAGGTTAAACACACGTTCATCGGGCTCACTCAGTAGATGACCTAGTTGCCTTTGTTTGTCTGTTAACATCTCATTTATTTCTAGGTTTTTTTCAGCTTCTGAGTCTGATTTATTGATATTTTTAAGTTTTCGCATTTCCATATTAATTTGCGTTTTAAAAGAAGTAAAAAAGTAATTATAGTTATCTATGAGTTCTTGAAACTCATCATTGGACCTAATTTTGATGGGGTTTAAGTGCCACTTCCCACGGCTTAGAAACTTAATGTGATAGTTGAGAATCTTAATGGGAGCTACAATTTTGTTGGAGACCTTATAACCAAAATAAGTAAAAAAACCAGTGAGGCATATGGTGCTTGTGGCTAGTAGAAACTTAATCCAAGTTATTTCACGGGAAAGATGAGAAATGAGTTTGGGTTCATATGAAAATGCTAACTCTTTAAAAATATCATAATTTTGAGTGGCATAATACAAAATAGGAAGAGATGATACGATCATTCCAATAAGAGCAGCACCCACAAGGGTGAAGATATAGCGTAACTGAAATTCTTTATCTATAAAAAAAGTGGTCCTTTTTTTGTAAAAAGCCCCTTTTTTATGTCGATAATTTTGCATAAACCACATACTATATATTTTATAAGACATTGGTGAAATACTAAAGCTCTTCGAGGGTAAACATATGAAGATTAAGCAAAAGTCAGAGGGCAAAAAACTCCTACTCCACTCCATACTGAACCTTTCGTCGGGGCTGGCCCTTGTATTTTGTCTTGTTGCCTGCTCTAGCGTAAAGACTAAAGACAGGTCTGAGTTCGATCCTAAAAGTGAAGAGAATGTGGAAAAAAAATTAGATCTTGATGAGGAAATATCCTTAAGCTCAGACCGGACACATTTAGACGAGGTGAGAAAAGAAATTCCAAAGGAAATTAAAAAGGATAATGATGAGCTAGCTTATACCTTAAGCCTAATGAAAGAAGGGAAACGGAAACCTAATGATATTAGATCTCGTTACCAAAAAGCCTTAAGAAAAAAAAGAAATAGTTTTAACAAAAATAGTAAAAAACTCAGGAAGAATTTTACAAAACAGGAACGTAAAAAACGAGCAGTGTTTTTAAAACTACAAAAACAAGAACGTGATGTTTTTAAAAAACAAAAGTTAACAAATAGGGAGCAACGTAAAGATTTTTTTAATAAACAAGACGAAAAAAGAAAAAACTTTTTCGCCAATGAACGTGATCAAAGAAAAGAATTTGAGTCAGAGATGCGATCCACATCTAAAGATTTTAATGCTGATTATAACGAGAAGATAAAAACATTTAATGCCGAGCTCAGAAATTATTCTAAAGACTATCGAGATCGACTAAATATGGATCGTAAAATGAAACGTCTTAAAGCTAAACAGCGAAGAAAAGCCCGTTCATCAAGTGGGCGTTATCAGCAAAACAATGCGACTCCTTCAGAATTTGATGAAATGAATCAGGTCCCGCCAGAGGATCTTTAGGCCTGCCCATAAGAATCAAATTTTTAAAAGGACTGGCCTATCTAGTTTTTAGCGTAACTGAATTTGCTTAGATTATTTAAATTTAAACTTCACAGCTACGGGATAATGATCAGAGAATCCTGCTTTTTTGGGATCATAGGTATTGAAATTATACCCCACAGGTACAAATTGAGTGGCCCCGTACCAGTTTAATGAACGCTCACTGTATTTCACTTTTTTAGAATTCATGCGTGTTGCTAGAATTCTATAGCCATTTGGCTTAATGATTATATCCCTAGCTGAATTTAAATTTTGGCTTATAAGAATTCGGTCATATTTATGGTAAGAGCCACCGCGCTTGTACCAATATGTTCCGGGAGGCATTTTATAAGTCATAGGGTTTTTATTCTGTTCGGATAAGCTTTGAGCGTCACTTACGTAATGATCCCAGTTAGGTGAGGTGAGGTAGGTGTGAAAAGCATTGGGGATTTCGTCGGCACGAGTATTAAAATCACCCGTAAGTATAACTGAATATTTATCCAAGCCAATTTTGTGGGTTTGATTATTGATTTCACCTCGCAGTAGTTTTGCAACAGCGGCTCTATAAGTGGGGTGGCTAGCTTGTGAGGGCCAATGGTTTACGTATACTCCAATAATACGATCTGTTTTGTCACTTTTTAATTTAAAATGAGCACGTAAAATATGGCGAGTTTGAAAGCCTAATGCCTTGGATACATTAAATTCTTCATGTTCCAAGTATTGAAGTTTATTTTCCTTATAAAGGAGAGCCACTTCGATTCCTCTTTTATCATCGGCATGAGTAATTATAAATTTATCATACCCTAAGGTCTCAGCTAACTTTTGTGCTACAAAATCATTTTCAATTTCTTGCACTGCAAGTAGATCTGGCAAAACGCCTTGCATATCTACAACTCGTTTAATTTGATTGAGCTTTAAATTTAATTTCTCTTCATTCCAGTCTGTTCTTAAGCAGGTGTCACGGTACCTTTGGTTTTTAATAGTTCGGCACCATTCTCTTTTGTTAGGGTGAGAGAGGGGGAGCCAAGTGTAGTCTTGGCGGCCTTCATCGTGTTTTGTATCGAATAAATTTAATAGGTTATAGCTTAGAATTTTAAATTCATAAGGGCCTATTTTTATTTCCATTTTTTTTGTTAGGGGGTCGGCAGCGTCAATTATGTCTGCCATGCTGTTGTAAGTGTAAGAAAGCGAGATGAATAAACTAATTAATACTTTTAGCTTAATTTTAAACCTGTCCAGTTGGTGTTAGGTCATATGTAGAGCATCTTCTTGATCCTCTAAAGATCATATAACTTGCCCCAGATTGTAGTCTTCAGTTTTATTTAAACCAACATATTCCGCCAGAGAAGCGTCGCAGTATTAATTATTTTTTTGTAGACCGACGGGGTACTTTTGTTCGTGCATTTTTGTTTACGGTGGTAGATGCCTTTTTGCTGGAGTCGCTTTTTTTGAGTTCTTTCATAGGTTTGAATTGTACATGTTCAAAAACCTGCAAAAGGTCTTTAGCCTGAAGTTCTTTGTATTTACCTGTGGCAAGGGTTCCTAGCTTCAAGCTGCCAATGGCTACACGACGCAGTTTCTTTACATCTAGTCCCACTTTCGCAAACATTTTACGAATTTGTCGATTCTTACCCTCAGAAATAGAAATACGAACCCATTCGTATTCCTTGTTTTCTACTTTAGAGGTGAGCTTCTTTACACGCTCTATGTGTAGGGCTTTTACTCGTCCACCAATAATAGTTACTCCTGAGAGTAGTTTTCTGGTTTGGTATTGGTTCAACTTACCATCAAGTTTAACAAGATATGTTTTTGGAATTTTGGATTTAGGATGAATAACCTCTTGGGAAAATTCTCCGTCATTGGTAAGCAGTAATAGCCCCTCTGTCTCCCAATCTAAGCGACCTATGGGGAATAGCCTAAGGTGTTCGTTTGCAGGGAAAAAGTCACCTATGGTGGTTCTGCCTGTTGGGTCAGCCATTGTTGTGAGTACTTTTTTAGGTTTGTTAAACATAATATAGGTTTTGTCTTTAGGTGGCCTTAGGGCTTTGTCCTGGTACTTCACCACGTCAAGCTTTGGGTTAATCTTTACGCCAAGTTCGTAAACCACTCGCCCATTAATTTTGATTTTCCCCTCATCAATGGCCTCATCGGCCTTTCGGCGACTCATTAGGCCTGTGGAGGAAATCCACTTATTTAAGCGCACCTCATCTGGATTTGAATTCACTTTTTTAGGAGTTACTTTTTTTCTTACAGGTGATTTTCGTTTTGAGGTTGCTTTTTTGGCCATTGATTCTTCTTTTGTGATCTTAACTTGGTTTTTATTAGTGAATACTCTAAGTTAGATACCAAAAGAGCGAGAAGTTTGTCATGGGAAAACACTGTTTTTAAGGTGTGTTGTGCTTTTTTCAAGGTTTGGGTGGCAAAGCTTACAGCATGCTCGTCCCCAGACTCTAGATATTGGATGGATTTCTCTAAAAGCTTAATGGTTTCAGCGTAAAATGGATCTGAGTTTAAATTTAAAAATTCGGACTCCAGCTTCTTCAGATTCAAGAAGACGTCATTTACGTTGTGTAGCTGAGTGCTCTGAAAGGCACCTGTTTTCTGAAAAGTATAGCCTCTAACCATATGCCCGCTGAAAACCCCTTGTTTGTTTTCCCAGCGAGCAATGATAAAAGGAGACACCTCAAGCTTTTGCGAGCTCTCAGAACGAAGCTCAATCTCAATGTTATACTTAAGGTGAGTCACCGGAGATAGGGGGACCAGATAGCCATCCACAATAGAGAAGTGCTCAGCAAACACGAGTACTTCTAGGGATTGGTCAGGGTTTTTAATAAGCACTAGAACACGGTTGTCTTTAAGAGCTTTGATATTTGAAAGCTCCTGGGTAGTATTTAAAGATTTAATTTGGTGAGAGAGATAAACTTTCAGTGCACTGACCTGATCTTCGGTCTTCTCTAAACTAATGATTTGGTAATTTGGCAGACCTTGGTCTAGCGGCTGAGCAGTAAGAATAGCCGATGTTTTTTGAAAATTAACAACACACTCTTTCACTACTTTTTCTAGGGATTGCTTGTTTTTGCGCCAGTATTCTTGAGAAAAGGCATGGAAATAGAACTCTTTGATTATATTTTCATCAAAATTTGAGCCTAAGTAGTCATGGTTTTTTAAAAAATGATATAAGCTTAGCCGACCTACATTTTTTTGTGGATCATTGTTTAATAAAAATTGAGCAAATTGAGTGACAGACGCCATGTGTAAACGATAAGTTTAACAGTAGAGGTAAGTCTAGTTTTTTTTTACAAAAAAGGGAATTAAATGCCAAGGCAGCTCCATCCTGAAATTTTTAAACCACTAAATATGCCTGAAGCTCAGCAACAGTCAGAAGTGCTGGCTCCTAGTGGTGCTATAAACCAAATGAACACCCAAAATTTGGATCAATTAGATAACGTGGATTTGCAGATTTTTTCTATGAAAATGGATAGCATGCAAAAGCAAATTAAAGAGTTAGAGTCCAAATTTGAATTAGCTAATGGCCGTGTAGAGGAAGTAACTAAAGCTTCTAAACTAAAATTTGATAGTGTGCAAAAGGCTTATAAAAAAATGGAGCTTTATGTAACCTCAAGGTTCCAGACTCATCAATCTCAATTTGCAGAAATGTCGGGGAAGATTACATCTCAGAAACTACGAGATATCAAAATAGAAGAGCTTATTAATCGCCAAAACCAAATGGTACAAAGCTTTGAAGCTCGTATGGGTGATATGAAAAAAGTAATTTCCGAACAACAATATCAAATTCTCAACCTTAAGGGTGCTTTGAAAGAAGCTATTCGCCGGCTACATAAGTAGAGTTAATTCTACACGTTGTTCTTGTTTTCCAATATTCTAAATATGAGCATTTTTTTCTCAGAAATTTGTTTAATCGAGGTCATATCGTGAAAGATCTTCAGGTACTGGTTCGATGCCATCAATA
>JABJQG010000016.1 GCA_018663505.1 Pseudobdellovibrionaceae bacterium
CCCCATAGGGGCTTGCGATGCCAACAGGATTTAGTCCAATGGACGATCAATCAGCAGCTCCGACGAACATCTACTATACTTCGAGAAAAAAATTTACCCTCCGTACTGATTGATCACTATACATTGTTTCACTACAGCGATAGGCCTAGGTAGGGTGGTTACTTTAGTAGAAGATAGTTGTGCAAATACAACGATTTTATCTTGAGATTAGGTTTCCATCGTTGTCAAATAGTTCGATTTTCCCTGGTTTATTCGGCTCAGCAGAAATTTTAACTTTTACTTTCCCATCACTATCGTAAAGAACATACTGGGCAACCTTATTCTTTATCCCACTAAAGACACGAGTAGTACCCAAGTTAATTTTTTTACTTTTTATGTCTTCGCTTAGTTTAGTATTGGCTTGTTTCAATTCTTGGCCTTGTAATTTTTTAATACTTTTCTGACGTTTAACAAGGTTAAGAAGTGTGTCATCATTAGGTCTGTCAGATACGATAAGTCCGGAAGTATACCTGCTTTTTGAATCACTATAAAGGAGTTGAATAGTTTGGTCATTTCTCCATCGATCAAAAGTTAAACTTGCTCCAGTACTACCTTTCGATTTACCTCCGAAAATCAGTCCTCCTGCTTCTGTACCCTGATCATTGAAAAAAATCATCCCAGCATGTCTTGTTCCAGGCTCATGAATCTCTAAACCATCAATATTTCCGTTATCTTGTTTTTCTTTATTTGATATAGCTATTCGCAAAGTTCCATCAGATTCTCTTATATTAATTCTCTCTGCTTCGATCACTTTAAAACTTGAAATACTCTCTTCATTAAAAAGTTTCTCCGACAGTAGCCAAGTTAAAGTAACAAAACTCACTACTAGCCAAATTCTTAAAATTATAAGTTCAATTTTTCCCATATGAAACATGTACCCTTACAAATGTTAATAAATCTTTTAAACCCAATACCTTGAAGTTAAAGATAAACCGTTTAGTCTCAGAACTTACAGGAAAAAATCCCATCTGAAAAGACCTTGTTTGATATGTTAGATGTCTAATCATTGTTTCCAGTAATTTGAGGCTCCATTCCAGAATTCAAAATAATCAGTTTAGTTGGGCCTTTTTTCGTTACAGATGGAAGTCTAGATTGACTCGTTTACTTTAATAGAAGTTAAGCAGACAAATTTTCACTTTAAACCAGAGTCATTGATACAAGAAATTGGTCACAATTCAAATAAAGTTGGGGTCTAGCTATTTTATCACTTAAGCTATTAATCTAAATTTATCTAATTTCTTCTTTTAATAATAACATTTTTATTAAATGAAGATTTATATAATGTCGTATGAGATGGGATTTCAACGGATTCAATTTTGTTACCCCAAAATGCAGCATGCCCAATACTACCGACACTATTGGGAATAAAAATTGATCCCTGCAGTTCATTGTCTTTAAATGTGTTGAACGAAATCCACTTTAAAGCTGCTTCTGGGTGAAAAGTAACGGAAGTTAATTTATTGTCTAAGAATGCATCATACGAAATTTCTTCTACACTTTTTGGAATAACAACTGAAGTAATCTGATTTTCTTTAAAAGCAGCACCCATTATATGAGTTAGATTCTCAGGTAAAATAACTGAAGTTATGCCTTTTCTATTAAATGCACCCGAAGAAATAACGCCAACACTTACGCCATCTACTGTGGAGGGAATTACAACATCTTTTGGGCATTCCATCCTATAATCTTTATGATAAGACCAAATGTAAATAACAGGCCCGTAACCATCTACAATATGCTTCGAATAATCAAAGCATCTTAAAGGAGTTTCTTCTTTTTTATTACTTACTGTATTAGAATAAGCTGCAAAATTTACTAAAAATATAATGGTAAGTAATGCTTTAAACATATTTAGCCCCCCTCAAGTTAATGAGGTATTAATTATTATCAATTCCAGAACCGTGCAAGTAAAAGTTAATTTTTTTAGGGGCAAGCTTGCCCATGCTCACAAAAACCAATATTTTAAGTAAAAAATTACTTATTAAGTCACTGAATTTACAGGAAAAAATCCCACCAGAAAAAGTCTAACTCAATATGATTGTAGTCATGACATACAATCGTATCAAAAAGGATGAGCCAGTGGCTCTATAACTGTAATAACGCCACTGACGAGACCGTCTAGTTTAAACTGATGGATGTGCCAGTATTGTAATTCTTTACAAATTTTTTCTAAGTTGTGCTATTTAATAGAAATATGATTAACTTTGATTAATACTGACAATATCTTTACACGCATTAAAATCCTCTAAAGTTCTCTCTTCATTAACTTTGTCAGCATCCTTACAAGCTTCCGGGAGAACCTCGTTTTACTAAACTTTTACAAATTGATAGGGATGTAACTATTTTTGATAGGGATTAAAAAATCAAACTGGGTTCTTCTGCACTTAAGTGAGGTCTAGTTTTACTTAAGAATGCGTCAAAACAAGAAAAAAAGATAAAAAAAGGCGTCCAACCTTTGATGAAATTAAATTTGCACAAATAATTTCAGGAGGACACCTATATGTTAAATC
>JABJQG010000035.1 GCA_018663505.1 Pseudobdellovibrionaceae bacterium
AATAAAATTAACAAGTTTTGCTTTTCTTACACTCGACCAATTGCGTAGCAATTTGTGAGTAAATAAGGCTGCAAAATTTTATGAATAAAGGGAATGCTTCAGCAGCCGCATTCGCCTCTACTGATATTTATATAACATTGGCCCACAAATTTGCACCAGAGCCCAAGGGGTGTGGTGCCTTAGTTCCTTTGTTAACTTTTTACACTTGAGTAGTGGCACCTTTAGCTGTGTCTTTGTTTTCGTCTTTGTTTTCGTCTTTGTTTTCGTCTTTGTTTTCGTCTTTGTTTTCGTCTTTGTTCTCGTCTTTGTTCTCGTCTTTGTTCGCGTCTTTGTTCTCGTCTTTGTTCTCGTCTTTGTTCTCGTCTTTGTTCGCGTCTTTCTCAAAAGTTAAAATAGCAAGAGATCTCAGCTGGTCACCACCTTTAAGATCTTCCATGTATACTCCGAGTTTAATAATACCATCGTCATTCTCTTTGGCATTAAACTGAAGTTGAACAAAGTTTTTTAATGTTGATACTATTTTTTTTGTTTTTTTATTAGTAAAAGTGATAATTGTGGTTTTTCCAAATCCAATATCACTTTGAAACTCATCATCAACCAAAGAGTTTAGTTTTGAAATATCAGTGGTTGGTGCAAAGAGATCAGCATTCATTTTAGCTTCTTCAACAAGTTTAACACTTAATTTTTTCTTGTCTTTAACGTCGGTCACTTGAGAGAGTTGGGTAATAAGAGGAGAGCTAAAAACTATCTTTTTGCCTTTTTTAAGAAAAGAAGTTGGCAAAGCAATTACTCGATTGGTCAGCTTTTTTAAAGTTTTAATATTTTTGCTGGTCACATTGGACTTGGAACCTTCCTCTTTGATTTCATGCTCACCTTTATCATCAGTAGAAACGCTGTACTCTACGGTCATGGATTGAAGCTGTTGATTGGTTTTATCATTAACTTTTACACTAGCAATTTCTCCTGAGTTCACAGGAGATATGGTTTGTGAAACTTCTATTAGTTGGTAAGTCCCATCATTTATATCCTTTGATTGATCCTTAGATTTATCATCAAAGCTAAGATTAAAAAGATCGTTGAGGTCATCGTTGCTTGTTAGAGTTTTCACAGCAAGTTTTGGTTTGATTTCTATATTTTTCTCTTCATCCTTGCCAAGCTTTCTTTGAGAACTATCTTTATTACTAAATTTTTTCCCACCTTTTATGAGCACTCTTTTGTTACCCTCTGCGCAACCTATGAGTAGCGGTGAAGACAATGCGAGTGCCACCGAAAAAACAAAGGTGGTTCTGATAATTGATGTAAAATTTAAATGAGTCATAGGTAGTCCTTCCATACAAATATGTCCATATGTTTACATGTAATATTTTCAATAATCGTACCAGTATGATACAGCGAATTTTGACCTGAGCTCTTCGTATATTTGATTTGGCTATTTAGATCAATGTTTAAACTTCAATGTGGTGACAATAAATGTCATTTGGTTTCAGTATGTTAGCTAAAATCAATAGAAATTATTAGTGGTATAATGGTCAAGTTAACAAGGGCTTCAGAAAGCTCATATTAATAGGGGGAATGCTTTGAATGGTCTCTGCAGAAATTAGAGATATTTAATGTTTAGTAGAAGCTTTGACATCTTAGATTGTCCCATGCAAATTAGTTCCTATGGACTCTCGATTATTGCATATAGAAACTCAGTTAGCTTACCAAGAAGATACCATTGAGCAACTTAATCAAGTGATTATTGATCAACAAAGGTATATAGATGAGCTCACTGTTAAGGTTGATGCAGTTGTAGATTATGTGAAATCCAGTAGTGAAGCTAATATAGTGGACACTAGTCAAGAAGTTCCACCTCCACATTACTAAATCTCTAAAAAAAGGAAGAAAATGATGAGCTCTCTTTTAAAAAAGCTTTTATTAACTTTTATAATTTGTCCCACACTGGCTTACTGCTTGGGTGCCAATGAACAGATTAAAAAAAGTATGGCAATTCCTGCGGTCACAGATCCATTGATAAATGAAATTGTATCCATCGGAGCCATTAAGGATCATCATTTCAATTTAGAAGCTCCTCAAAGCTGTGGTCCTGATGGAACGATCTCTCTTTCCGCCAGAGCAGTAAGCTGTCAGTTTCATAGTTCCGGAGAAAAAAAAGCATCGGTGAGCATTTGTGATAATGCAAAAAAATACTGCAAGTTAGAAAGTTTAGTTTTTACAGTGCAAGATCAGCTGTCTAACACAGCTAGGTTGTCAGAAGAGAAGCAGCCAGAAACTTTGAAGAATCAAAAAGAAATCAAGAAGAAATTAATGAAGAATTTTTTGGAGATTTCTCCTGAAAAAGCAAAAGAGCTATTGCCTTCAAAAAAAGGTATGTTGGTATTAGTAAGCACTGACTGGTGCCCTCCTTGTAATTCTGCAAAAGAGTTTTTGTTGTCAAAACCTGGGTTTGATAAAGTGACTAAAGAGATGTTGCTTGTGTACGTAGACGGAGATGGTGCTTTTATGGAGCAATGGGCTCCTTATTTAAAGACATTTTATTACCCAAGTTTTGTTGTTTTAAATAAAGATTTCTCTGTAGTTGATATAAAAGTTGGTTATTTTTATGAGTTTCAGTTAAAACATTGGCTTAGTTCTGCTTTGTCTCACTTAAATGATCCTATTAAGCAATTACAAAAGAGAATAGATCTTCGTATTGAGGCCGATTGGTTGCAATCAGTAAAAGATGTCATGGTTTCTGAAAGCGAAAAGAAACAAGATATTCAGAGGTACTTAGATTATCTTGATCAACGTGCAGAACATGAGGGCATTGTGTCCTATATGTCAAAGATAGACAAAAATGCATTTGCGCAGCAGATCCAACGATTTCAATATTACAGTGTATGGTATGGAAAAAAATCGAGTTCTATGAGCGCTGAAGAAAAAAAGAAATATATGGATGATGTGGCTCTTAAAATTCTTAAAGGTCCACTTGTTTTAGATTCTGATGGAAAAGATTATTTATACAAGGCTCTTCTAAAGGATGAATGCTCTCGCCCGGAGGAGCCTTCCAAAGCTAAAGTTAAAAAAACTGGCAATAAAACGAAAACCAAGTCAGCTGAAAACAAGGAAAAGGAATACCTGCGCTTTACAAAGCTTCAGTGTGAAAAAATGTTTACTAAAGTGTTGGCGCAATATGATGTGATGAAAAATAATATATGGGCTCAGTTATTACCTCATGAAAAACTTTATGAATCAGTTAATGATATTAAAAGAAAAGCAACGGCCCTGAAAACTCAGAATAAAAAAGAAAAAGTTGCGGTTTTGTACAAAGAATGTCTTCAGCAGCTGAATCTTTTGTACGAATATAGCCCCTTAAAAAGTAGATCAAGGGCCATACGATTTGAGCAGATGGGTTGTTTGCAAGAAGAGGATGAAAAACAATCATTAGAGATCATGCTATCATTAGTAAATGATTACCCTTATGAATCTACTTTTCACAGTAAATTGGCGCGTATCTATTTAAAGAAAAAAGATTTACCAAAGGCTATGAGTTCTGTGGATAAAGCAATAAAGTACGCTTACGGAAATGGCTGGTTTAGCGCTATAGCTCTTCGAGTAAAAATTCTTATGAAGATGGGGAAAAACAAGCAGGCACTAAAACTAATAAACAGCACTCTCGGTGAAATGACATTGACGAAAAACCATAAGAAGAATTGGATATTGAATAGTCTAAGGTCCTTGCAGAAAAAGGTTTTGGAAAAACTAAAACTGTAAAATCCAACAACTAATTTCAATTGTGATTAAAATTAAATTTATTTACAGTTGGTAATTCCAACTATAGTCTGATTTGGGAGGCAGTGAAGTGGGTTCTTCTGCACTTAAGTGAGGTCTAGTTTTACTTAAGAATGCGTCAAAACAAGAAAAAAAGATAAAAAAAGGCGTCCAACCTTTGATGAAATTAAATTTGCACAAATAATTTCAGGAGGACACCTATATGTTAAATC
>JABJQG010000002.1 GCA_018663505.1 Pseudobdellovibrionaceae bacterium
CCTCTGGTTTTGTTTGTGTCGAAACAATATTTAACCAGCTCTTGAGCGCCTTTTTTTATGTCTTTTTCTTATTTTGATGCAGATCTGAGTGAAACTGGACCCCACTTTTATGACAAAGAACCCACCAACAAAATGGACCATGGACCGACTTATGGCAGCGTGTGTGTATAATACTTGAGAGAATTAAGCTCCTTAATTTCCGAAGAAGCCTACTTCTTCAACCGCAACAAAAAATACACAGAAGCCACAAGCATAATAACATCAGCTCCCCAAGCGGCCATAATGGGAGGGATCACACCATACTTCCCCATACTAATAAAGGAACTATACATAGCCCAAAATATGAAAGTAAGACCTAAACATATTCCAGCATTAGCCATAGTTCCACCAGATCTTTGCTGATTTACAGAAAATGGAATACCCATAATAGACATAACAAATGCTGAGAACACGAAACCGTATTTACCTAAATAATCCACCTCATACTCAAGCGTCTCTAAACCGGATTCCTTATTTTTTTTAATGAACTTTTTCAATTTTTTGATACTTAATACGTCAGATGAATGTGTGGCTGATTGTAAATCAGCAATTTCTTCGGACATAGCCACTTTTTTTCGATCAAAGCTCTTTACCAAGGGAAAACTAAAATCCTCGGAAAACAAAGTCACACGTCCATCAGTAAGCTCCCAAATATTATCCAACATTCGTACTTTTTTTGCGGATATAATCTGATTTAACTGCCAATTTGGGTCAAAGTAATAAAGAGAAATTCCATGGGCTGATTTAGTTGCAGCGTTAAGAATCTGAATATTAAATAAAATATTTTCCGAACGATACCAAATTTTATTGGTTTTTACTGTGGAATAGAGTCCAGGTTTCTTTTTAATTTCCACATAAAGCACATAATTTTTTTTCTGGTTCAAGCCTGGTAGTAAATGATCGCCCATCCAAAAGGAAAAAGCGGTAATCATAGAAACTAATGTTAAAATGGGTAGGCTCACCCTGGCTAAGCTCATTCCCATACTAAATAAAGCAACAAGCTCGCTAGATTTATTAAGACTTGATAGAGTAAACACCGTTGCCAGAAGACAGGCGATGGGTACCATTTGATAAGCCACCGAGGGTAAATAATAAGCGTAATATTTTAGCAATATAGCCATGGAAGCATCATTTTTCACCGCCATGGATAAGAAATCCACTGCCAGAAAAATTGTCACAAAAACCAAAATACCAGAAATAAAATAAACTAAAAAGAGCCTTGCGATATAGCGGTCGATTATATTAATCATGCACTCATAATAAGTGGGCAAAATGCACTCGTCAAACCTTGACGAATGTTAAATTAAGTCGTTAACTTATATATATGGCATTACGCGTCTTATTAGCAGATGAAAGCAACACCATTAAAAAAGTTTTCCAACTCTCCCTGCAAGAGTATGCAGTGGAAGTGCGTCCTGTTAACTTAGGCATTGATGTGGAGCAGGTGGCGCGAAGCTTTAAGCCTCATATTATTTTTACTGACGTTTTATTGCAAAAACTGAACGGCTATGACATGTGCTCACACCTTAAGTCTTCTGCTGACCTCAAAGATATTCCCGTGGTTTTAATGTGGAGTAACTTTATGGAATTTGATAATGATAAATTCCAAGCTTGCGGAGCCAATGAACGTCTAGAAAAGCCTTTTGAAGTGAGTGACCTTAAAAGAATTGTAAACAAACTTGTGCCTAAAACCAAAGCACAAAAGCTATCACAATTTTTAACTTACCCTGACATACCAGAGGTTGAGGAGGAACTTGTTCTTCCACCGAAAAAGCCAACCCAAGCGGCAACTCCCCCCCCTGTGATCCCAAATCAGACAAGCACAACTGATGAAAATTGGGGTATGGAGAGTTTTGATCCTATCCCTGATTTTGACAAAAATTTAGACGCAGACAAGTCTTTACCTGATTTAACTTTAGAGTCCGTGGAGGATGATTTTCAACCCGTGTCTCTAAACCCTGTTCAAAGACCCTCGGCAAACTTCCAAGAGCCTGAACCAGAAATGGCTGCTGCTCAAGATTTAGAACTCATTGGAAATTCCGAATTAGAAGTCACAGGCAGTGACCTCTGGGAAAAACAAGAACTCAAATTCCCTACTCCCGGCCTTTCTTCTCAGCCAGACCTACAAGTGGAAGATTTTGTAGAAGGTGATGTGTTTAGTGCTAACCGCAGAGGTACAGATACTTGGGATGGATTCGATAGGCGTCAACGCCCAGCTGTGGATACTAACCAGCTAAAAGAATTGATCCAAACTCAATACAAAGATGAAATCCGCAAAATAGTAAAAGAGATGGTCCCTGCCATTGCCAAAGAGATCATCCAAGAAGAGCTCAACAAGCTTCTTACAGAAATGGATGGCCAAGCCTAGTTTTGGAACTCTTAGAACTCATTAAACTAAGTTACTTAGAAGATATTCCTAATAAAGATATCACCACTACAAATTTAAATATTGAAGAAAAAATTGGAAAAGCTCAACTTGTGGCTAAAGAAGATTTTATTTTTTCAGGTAAAGAAATTTTTACTGAATGTTTAAAATACATGGACTCAAATATTCAGCTTAAATGGTACTTCGATGACGGTGATCTTGTTTACAAAGATCAAACCATCACGGCCCTTCAAGGTGATTTTATTCAATTAATTCAAGCGGAACGCGTGGCTCTAAATTTTGCTTCACACTTATCAGGCATTGCCACAATGGCTCACTGCTTTGTCAAAGAAGTAGAACATACTAAATGTAAAATTTTAGACACTCGCAAAACAACACCCCTACTCCGTGATTTAGAAAAACAAGCCGTAGCCCATGGCGGAGGCACAAATCATCGTAGAGACCTCAGTGATGCCATTATGCTTAAAGAAAACCACATTCGAATGGCTGGTGACATCGTTAAGGCTGTAAACAATATCAGAAGAAACACCTCTCAGCCTATCGAGGTGGAAACCACTAACCTCACCGAAATAAAAGAAGCTTGTGCCTTAGATATTCAAACCATTATGTTGGACAATATGGATAACCAAACTATGGCTCAAGCTATTAAAATCATCCCACCACATATAGAGACCGAAGCCAGCGGCAATATGAGCGTGGACCGAGTAAAAAGTGTAGCTGAACTTGGAGTCAATTATATAAGCGTGGGCAGCATGACCCACTCTGCCCCTGTTGCCGATATGAGTTTATTATTTAACTACAAAGGATAAATTATGTCTTTTTCTATATATACAGATACAGAGGCCTGGGCTCAGGATAAATACAAAGTGCATGCCACACAATCCACCACAAGTACCAATGACATGGCTAAAGAATCTGGATTTTCCTCTGAGGCTTTATTTTTTATTACAGAGGAACAAACCAAGGGACGCGGTCGAGGTCAAAACAGCTGGTCCACGGGCGCACCAGGACATGGGTTGCTGTGCAGTTTCTCTTACTTATCGGAAAGGCCAATCCAGCCCA
>JABJQG010000065.1 GCA_018663505.1 Pseudobdellovibrionaceae bacterium
ACTCAGTTAACCATGAGAACTTTCCATTTAGGTGGTACAGCATCTCGTGCAGTTGAGCAGTCTATTCATACGGCAAGGTATGACGGTAAAATTAAATTTGAAGGTATTAAGTTTGTAGAAAACAGACAGGGTACTCTTACTGTCATGAACCGAAATGGTGAAATTATTATCTTGGATGAAAATGACAGAGAAAGAGATCGTTTTAAAACAATCTATGGAACTGTTATTAGATATAAAGAAGGTGATCAAATCAAAGCTGGTGACACTCTGGCTGAGTGGGATCCGTATGCAAACTTAATTGTATCTGAAGTTTCAGGTAAAGTTGATTACGAATTTATTGAAGAAGGTGTCTCTATGCGGGAGCATATAGATCCAGTAACGGGATTTGCTACAAAATTAATTACTGAAACTAAGGTAGCTGACCAAAAGCCTATGATTTACTTAAAAGATGATCAGGGTAATGTTCAAAACCTTCCAGGCCGTGACATTGAAGCTAGATATATTATTCCTGTGGGAGCGCAGTTACTGGTTAATAATGGTGATGAAGTTCATGCTGGTGATATTGTGGCTAAAATGCATAGGGAAGCATCTAAAACAAAAGATATTACAGGGGGGCTTCCTCGAGTTGCTGAGCTTTTTGAAGCTAGAAAGCCAAAAGAACCATCAATTATCACTGAAATTGATGGTTATGTAAGTTTTGGTAAAGATGTGAAGAACAAACAGCGTGTTATTGTTACTCCAGAGGTTGGAGACCAAAGAGAGTACCTCATACCTGCAGGTAAACATATTGCTGTGAGAGAAGGCGAATTCGTAAAAGCTGGTGAGGCTCTTATGGAAGGATCCACAAACCCACATGATATTCTAAAGGTTCTAGGGGATTTAGAGCTATCATCTTATATGGTTGATGAAATCCAAGAAGTTTATAAGCTTCAAGGGGTGACAATTAATGATAAGCATATCGAAGTTATTGTTCGCCAGATGTTGAAAAAGAAAATGATTTTAAATCCTGGAGATACAAAGTTTCTTAATGAAGAACAGGTCTGTAAGTATGAGCTTGCTGATGAGAATGAAAGAGTGATTAAAGAAGGTGGAGAACCAGCAACATCTGAGCCTTTACTTCTTGGAATTACTAAAGTTTCTCTAAGTACGGAAAGTTGGATTTCAGCGGCATCCTTCCAGGAAACAACTAAAGTATTAACTCAGGCAGCCTTGAGATCCAAAAGAGATGATCTGCGTGGTTTAAAAGAGAATATTATCATGGGTCGTCTAATTCCTGCGGGAACAGGTATTTCCACTTATAAAAACTGGAAAGTTAGAGTGGATGAGCCTAAAGAGGAAGCTATGGTTAGCTTACCAGGTATGGGAGCTGTGACTACTGACAGTCAAAGCTCTTATACAACACAGTAATGTAAAAAAAGGAAAACTAGGTAAAATTTATTGACTAGGTGGGAGTAAAGAGGATAGCTTGCTCCCTTGTCATGTGAAAGGAAAAATATGCCAACGATTAACCAGTTGATTAGAAGCGGTAGAGTGATCCAAAAGGAGAAGTCTAAATCTCCAGCTTTAAAAAGTTGCCCTCAGAGAAGAGGTGTTTGCACTCGAGTATTTACAACAACACCAAAAAAACCAAACTCGGCCTTAAGAAAAGTGGCTCGTGTAAGGTTATCAAGTGGTTTTGAAGTTAACTCATATATAGGTGGTATTGGCCATAATCTTCAGGAGCATAGTGTGATTTTGATTCGCGGTGGTAGAGTTAAAGATCTTCCCGGAGTAAGGTATCATACAGTTCGTGGTGTTTTGGATACTCAAGGTGTGAGTGATCGAAAAAATGGTCGTTCAAAATATGGAACAAAAAGACCTAAATCATAATTTTAAATGACTTGATGGTTAAATAAATAGGAAAAATATATGTCACGTAGAAATAGAAGTTACAAAAGAGAAATGATCCCAGATCCAATATACAACGATGTTACTCTTGCTAAATTTGTTAATAAAATGATGATACAGGGGCGAAAGTCTACTGCTCAGGGTATTGTTTATAAAGCTTTTGATGAACTTCAGAAAAAAGTTGCAGATGAAGAGCCTTTAACTGTTTTTAAAAAAGCTATTGAGAACTGTAAGCCTTCTTTAGAAGTAAGGTCTCGTAGAGTTGGTGGAGCTACTTATCAAGTACCTGTTGATGTTCGGCCGGTTCGAAGATTAGCTCTATCTATGCGTTGGATTGTTGATAATGCAAGAAAGCGTGGAGATAAATCTATGGCATCACGCTTGGCTAATGAGTTAGCTGACGCTTATAATAATCGGGGTAACGCTATTAAGAAAAAAGAAGATGTTCATAAAATGGCAGATGCGAATAAGGCATTTTCACACTTTAATTGGTGATTAAGTTATAACATTCACAAGCAAAAAAAAGCTGTATTTGATATACAGCTTTTTTTATTTTGTTAGACCATTAAAGGCCAATGATTGTAGGCAGTGAGTCTTTGGAAAGTAAACAAAGTGGTGCCGGCAGTTACTTTATATGACTA
The DNA here is from genome assembly GCA_018663505.1 of Pseudobdellovibrionaceae bacterium. Taxonomy (GTDB): domain Bacteria; phylum Bdellovibrionota; class Bdellovibrionia; order Bdellovibrionales; family UBA1609; genus JABJQG01. The sequence goes on from JABJQG010000065.1 coordinate 2,529, forward strand.
ATATCCTTAATGCTAATTTTACCAAATAATGAATTTGAGCCAGTTCTGCTCATGCTTTAATTTTCAGATGAAATAAGCCCGAATAGTATCAGGTGCTTGTATTTAGAATTTCGTAACTTTAGCTTAAATTCATGGAATTACTTGCTAAACCTTTAAGAGTTCACTATTTTTGTTTCAGGATTTTAGATAATGTTGGGCTGTAGTTAGTGTTCTACTTATGAACACATGAGGATTTAAAATGAGTTATAAAAACCCTGTTGATTTGGATGATTTAAAATATACTCGTAATATTGGTATTATGGCTCATATTGATGCTGGAAAAACAACAACAACAGAGCGTATTTTATATTATACAGGGAAAAGTCATAAAATCGGAGAAGTCCATGATGGTGATGCTACGATGGACTGGATGGAGCAAGAACAAGAACGAGGAATTACAATAACATCTGCCGCCACAACATGCTTCTGGAATGACCATAGGATTAATATTATAGATACCCCCGGGCATGTGGACTTTACGGTTGAAGTGGAGAGATCTTTGCGAGTTTTGGATGGGGCGGTGGCTGTTTTTGATGGAGTAAATGGGGTGGAGCCTCAGTCAGAAACTGTTTGGCGACAAGCGGATAAATATAAGGTCCCTAGAATATGTTTTATAAATAAGATGGATCGTGTTGGTGCTGATTTTAAACATAGTGTGCAAACTATTAAGGATAGGTTGAATGCTAACCCCGTTGTTATTCAACTCCCTATCGGGGCGGAGGATCACTTCTGTGGCATTGTTGATATAATTAAGATGAAATCTTATGTGTGGGAATCTGCGGATATTGATCAAACTTGTGTGGAGAAGCCGATCCCTTCGGATTTAACAGATGAAGTGCTCTCCATGAGAGACGCACTTTTAGAAGCTCTGTCTGAATTTGATGATCAGCTGATGGAGGACTTTTTAGAGGGTAATATTATTAACGAGGAATCCGTCATCCGTGTTTTAAGAAAGGCAACTTTGGATTCATTGATTACTCCTGTGCTGTGTGGATCAGCTTTTAAAAATAAAGGGGTGCAGACACTGCTCGATACTATTTTAAAATTGTTGCCGAGTCCATTGGATCGGCCAGCCGCTATGGGCAAGGATCCTAATAAGGAGTCTAGGGAGGTGGAGTGTCTTACACGCTTTGATGAGCCTTCTGCAGCTTTAGCGTTTAAAGTGGCTAATGATCCCTTTGCAGGAACATTAGTTTTTATTCGAGTGTATTCAGGGGTTATTAAAATGGGTGAAGCACTGTTGAATCCAAGATTAAATAAAAAAGAACGAATGCAAAAATTAGTAAAGTTACATGCTAACTCCCGAGAGGAAGTTAAGGAACTAAGGGCTGGAGATATTGGAGCAGTGGTGGGGCTTAAGCTTACCGCGACTGGAGACACTCTTTGTTCTGTAAAGCGTCCTGTGGTTATGGAGTCTATAAATTTTCCTGAGCCTGTAATCTCCTTGGCTATAGAGGCTAAGTCAACTGCAGATCAAAAGAAAATGTTGGATTCACTAGAAAAGTTAAAAAAGGAAGATCCCTCATGTGGCCTTCGCACAGATCAAGAAACTGGACAACTTCTTCTTGAGGGTATGGGGGAGCTGCATTTAGAGATTTTAGTAGACAGGTTAAGGCGTGAACATAAAGTCACGGTAAACGTGGGGCAACCACAGGTAGCCTATAGAGAGACAATTAGTCAGGTAGCATCAGCTAGTGAAATTTTCGAACGTGATATAGCTGGGAAAATTCACTTCGGTGACGTTGAAATTACAATTGAGCCTTTGGCATTGGGGCAGGGTGTGGAATATGTTGATAAAATTGAAGGATCAGATATAAAACCTGAATGGAGGAGGTCCATAGAGCAAGGAGCGTTAGAGGCGTGCTCTAATGGTATCGTAGCTGGGTTTTCGGTGTTAGATATCAAAATCATTGCAACAAAAGCAAAAACTAGGGACGAAGATGGTTCAGAAATGGCTTTTAAAATAGCTGCAGGCGCTTCATTCAGAACAGCTATGAAAAAGGCGGACCCACACTTGATGGAGCCCATTTTTAATTTAGAAATAACAACGCCCGATGAATTTTTGGGAAATATTATTGGCGATTTAAATTCTAAACGCGGCAATGTTGGAAAAATTGAAACTAGAGATGGAATTCAAGTTTTTTACGCAGATGCTCCCTTGGTTAATCTTTTTGGTTATGCCACGACCATTAGATCATTGAGTCAAGGACGAGCAAGCTTTAGTATGGAGTTTAAGGAGTATAGTGTGCTACCGCCAAAGTTAGAAGTGGATGTTTTAAAGAAGATGGGTCGTTAACCTACTGAAAGTACGTTGCTCCGATTATTTTTACTATGAAAAAAAGACAAAATAAATATTTTAGTAAAGTCTCTAAAAGCCTTGCTGTGATTAAGGAATATTGAATTTTTACAAAAAAAAAATATTTCTTAAATAAATAAAATATTTTTTTGACAAAGCACTTATGTTAGGTGCATAATCTGCCACTTGCGACCCTTGTTTTTCAAGTCAAATGGTTTAAGTCTGTAAAAACTCAAAGCTTTTTACAGAAACTAAGCACAAGAAACTTGTTAGATGCTGGGTTTATTGCGCGTAAAGCACTGAAAACACTTAATGAAAAGGTAATACAGGTTATGCAAAGTCAAAAAATAAGAATTCGATTGAAAGCTTTTGACCATAAATTATTGGATCAATCCACGCGCGAAATAGTGGATACGGCAAAAAGAACAGGGGCGAATATAGCCGGGCCTATTCCGCTTCCTACACGTATTAATAAGTATACAGTGCTAAGATCTCCTCATGTGGATAAGAAGTCTCGTGAGCAGTTTGAGATTAGAACACATAAAAGATTATTGGATATTTTGGACCCAACACAGCAAACCATTGATCATCTAATGAAGTTAGATCTTTCTGCTGGAGTGGATGTTGAAATTAAATTAGTGGCTCACCAAGAGTAATAAGAGGTATAAAAAATGAGTGAAGAACAAACTCAACAAGAGAATAAAAATCAAGAAGCTGCTGAAAACGTTGAAGTTTCAGCATCAAGTGAAGCTTCCGCTGAGGCCAAATTAAATGGGTTATATGCATTTAAGTTAGGTATGTCTTCAGTTTACGATGAGAAAGGGGCGTCTATTCCAGTGACTGTTTTACAGTACAAGCCTCTTTATGTTTCACAAATAAAAACAAAAGCCACTGACGGATACGAATCTGTTCAGGTGGCCTGTGATCCAAAGAGAGCGACTAGGACATCAGCTGCTCAAAAGAAACATTTGGAGTCTGCTGGTTTTGAAAACGGAGCTTATGTAATAAAAGAAGTTCGTGGAGAAGTTCCAGAAGGTGTTGCAGTTGGGCAAAAAGTTTCAATTGATAGTCTTGAAAAAGGCGACAGCATTCAGATGATCGGTTACTCAAAGGGTCGTGGTTTTTCTGGAGCAGTGAAGCGCCATGGCTTTGGTGGTGGACCAGCTTCGCATGGTTCAGGTTTTCATAGAAGACCAGGATCTATTGGTAACTGTGAAGAGCCTGGAAGAGTAATGGCTGGTCGAAAAATGCCTGGTCAATTTGGGAATCATAGAATTAACATTCGAAATGTTCAGGTTGTTGATGTTTTGCCAGAGGATAATGTTATTTTGGTGAAGGGTCCAGTGCCGGGATCTAGAAACTCTTTAGTGCAATTGATGAAGGTGTAATTATGGCCAATGTAGAAGTGTTAGATTGGAAAAAGAAAAAAGTAAGTGACGTTGAACTTAGCGACCAGGTGTTTGCCTGTGATGTTAAGAAGAATGTATTACATGATGTTGTGAAGTGGCAGCTTGCCAGTCGCCGTCAAGGTACTCATAAAACTAAAACAAGAGCTTTTGTTTCAGGTGGTGGACGTAAGCCATTTAAGCAAAAGGGGACAGGTAATGCTCGTCAGGGTACGAACCGCTCGCCTCTTATGCCTGGTGGAGCCATATTATTTGGACCACAGCCAAGGGATTATTCTTATGCATTGCCAAAGAAATTAAAAAGAGCAGGCTTAAGAATGGCGCTTTCTTATTTGAATAAGAATGGCAAATTGTCTATTGTAGATGCCATGAATTCTGAAGGTAAAACAGGGGAGTTAGATTCTCGCCTTAAGGCTTTTGGTGTTCAAAAAGCTGTTTTGATTGATGGTTCTGTGAATGAGAAATTTAAGCAGGCTGCTAAAAACTTAAAAAGCTACAAATATTTTCCTGTTGAAGGGCTAAATGTTTATGATCTTTTAAAGTTTGATCATGTTATTTTAACAAAAGATTCGATAGATTCTGTAACTCAACGTTGTTTGAATTAAGGAAGAGGTTTTAAGATGTTATATGTTATAAAAAGACCCTTAATTAGTGAAAAAAACAGTTTGATGTCTGAAAATAATGTCTACGCGTTTGAAGTAAACCGTCAGGCAACAAAAATAGATATTAAAAATGCTGTTGAAAAGTCTTTTCAAGTAAAGGTTGCTTCTGTGAACACAATGGTTTGTAGAGGTAGAGCAAAAAGAACTAAATTCGGTTTGGGCAAGGTTCCTTACTGGAAAAAAGCGATGGTGAAGCTTTCTCCTGGCGAGAAAATTTCATTATTTGAGGGGGCTTAATCATGGGAATTAAAATTTACAAACCTAGAAGCCCTGGTCGCAGAAATATGTCTGGACATGACTTTAGTGAATTAACTAAAACAAGTCCTGAAAAATCTTTAACAGCACCCATCAGACGTACTGGCGCGCGAAACAACTTTGGTCGCATTACTATTCGACATCAGGGTGGCGGGCATAAAAGGCGATTTAGAAAAATTGATTTTTTAAGAAATAAGATAGATATTCCAGCTACTGTAGCGTCAATTGAGTATGATCCAAATAGAACTAGCCGTATTGCTTTGTTGAACTATGTGGACGGTGAGAAGACATATATTTTGGCTCCTGTTGGTTTAAGTGTTGGAGATATAGTTATTTCATCAGCTAAGGCGGATATTAAGCCTGGTAACAGTAAGCTTTTAAAAGAGATGCCTACGGGAACAGTGATTCATAATATTGAATTACGACCTGGTAAGGGGGCTCAAATATCTCGTGGTGCAGGCTCATCAGCTGAGCTAGTTGCTAAGGGTGATCAGTATTGCCAAGTTAAAATGCCATCAGGCGAAGTTAGGCAAGTGCTATCTGTTTGTAGAGCAACAGTTGGCCAGGTTGGCAACACTGATAATGAAAACATTAAAGTGGGTAAAGCTGGTCGTACTCGATGGAAGGGTGTTCGACCTACTGTTAGAGGAATGTGTCAAAACCCAATCGATCACCCTGGTGGTGGTGGTGAAGGTCGTGGTAAGGGACATCATCCAATGACTCCTTGGGGGAAACCTTGTAAGGGTCATAAGACAAGACATAATAAGCGTACTGATAGAATGATTATTAAACGTAGAAGTAAGAAATAGGGAGTTTAAATTGTCAAGATCGTTAAAGAAAGGTCCTTTTGTTGACCTTCATTTATTAAAGAAGATTGAACATGCTCATGAGAGCGGTGATAAAAAGGTAATTAAGACTTGGTCACGTAGATCAACAATTACGCCTAATGCTGAAGGACTTACATTTGCAGTACATAACGGAAAAAAGTTTATTCCTGTTTTTGTGAATGAAAATATGATTGGGCATAAGTTTGGCGAGTTTGCTTTAACTAGAAATTACACTGGTCATGGCGATAAAAAGAAAAAGAAGTAAGACGAGTTTAGAAAATAAAGTCTGAAAGAGGAAGTGATGGAAGTAAAAGCAAATTTAAAATATGCAAAAGTTGGAACTCAAAAAGCAAGGTTAGTTGCTGATGCTGTTCGTGGTAAAGATGTGAATGAAGCCATACGAATTCTAACTTTTATGAAAAAGAAGTCTGCAGAAATGATGAAGAAACTCATTGAGTCTGCGGTAGCAAATGCTGAAGTAAAAAAAGTGATTGATGTAGATAATTTATATGTAAAATCAATTATGGTAAATCAAGGTCCTTCTCAAAGTAGAATGAGACCAAGAGCTCAAGGCAGGGCGTTTACTGTTGATAAGAAGTCGAGTCATTTTAATTTAATTTTGGATGAAAGATAAGGAAGGCTATTAATGGGACAAAAGGTAAATCCGATTGGTTTAAGAGTAGGGGTAATCAGAACTTGGGATTCTCGTTGGTACGCCAAGGGAAAAGACTATATTACAAACCTTCACGAAGACTTAAGATTAAGAAAATATGTTAAGAATAAGTTGAAAAATGCAGGTGTTTCTAAAATTGAAATGGAAAGAGCTGCAAATAAGTTAAAAGTGATTATATCAACTGCTCGACCAGGTATTGTTATTGGTAAAAAGGGCGCAGGAATTGATGCTCTTAAAGCTGATATTCAAAAACTTACACCAAACGAGGTTTTTGTAAACATTCAGGAAATTAGAAAACCAGATCTTGATGCACAGCTAGTGGCAGAAAATATAGCTCTTCAGCTTGAAAAAAGAATTTCTTGGAGGCGTGCACTTAAGAAGGCTATGCAAGCTTCGATTCGCTCAGGTGTGCGTGGAATTAAGATTAAAGTTGGTGGAAGATTAGATGGTGCTGAGATTGCGCGATCTGAGTGGTATAATGAGAAAAGTGTACCGCTTCATACCCTAAGAGCTGATATAGATTACGGAACAGCAAGAGCGTTAACGACCTATGGTATTATTGGTTTAAAGGTATGGATATACCGTGGTGATGTTTTGACTAAAAAAGAAGTAGAGGGGGCCAATAATGTTAAGTCCTAAACGAGTCAAATGGAGAAGGCAGCATAGAATTGGTTTTTCTGGTAAAGCAAAACGAGGATCAGAGATTAATTTTGGTGATTTTGCTTTAGTTTCAATGGGTGCTGGTCGATTAACAGCTCGACAGATTGAAGCTAGTCGTATTGCGATCAGTCGCTCTGTTAAAAGAGGTGGAAAAATGTGGATACGTATTTTTCCAGATAGACCTTTAACAAAAAAACCTGCTGAAGTACGAATGGGTAAAGGTAAAGGGTCTCCTGAGTTATGGGTGGCAATGGTTCAACCAGGAAGAATTTTATTTGAGATTAATGGTGTAACACGAGAACAGGCAGTTGAAGCTTTCAGATTGGCTTCACATAAATTGCCAGTTAAAACAAAGTTTTTAGCGAGGGAGAACTAAAATGAAGTTTTCTGATATTAAAGATTTAACAGTAGAAGAGTTAAGAAAAAGATTAGAGGTCTCTAGAGGCGATCTTTTTGATATGAAAATGAAGCACTCTTTGGGTCAAGTTGGGAATCCACTTGAGATTAGAAGTATAAGAAAAGGTATTGCTAAAATCAATACAGCGTTAAAACAAAAATTAGCGCAATAATTGCGTAGGTGAGGTAAGAATGTCGGTAGAAGAACAAGCGGCACAAAGAGGTCGAAGAAACGAAGTTATTGGTAAAGTAGTTACTGATAAAATGAATAAAACAATTGGTGTTGAGGTTTCTCGTCAGTTTAAGCACAAAAGGTATGGCAAATATATTCGTCGTAGCACAGTGTTCAAAGCTCATGACGAAAAAAATGAAGCAAAGATGGGAGATACAGTTTGTATCTTTGAAACAAGAGCTTTGAGTAAAACAAAGCGTTGGAAGTTAGCAAAAATTATCCAAGCGTAAGTTTGATGAGTTAAGGAGATTAAGAGTTATGATTCAAATGCAATCAAAATTAAAAGTAGCAGATAACTCAGGTGCAAAGATAGTTCAATGCATTAAGGTGCTTGGAGGATCTAAGAGAAGGATTGCTTCTGTAGGAGACATAATTGTGGTTTCTATAAAAGAAGCTTTGCCTAACTCAAAAGTGAAAAAGGGCGATGTGGCAAAGGCTGTTATTGTTAGAACAATTCATAAAGTTCGCAGAAATGACGGTAGTTACATTCGCTTTGACGAGAATTCAGCAGTTTTAATAAATGCAAATAAGGAGCCAGTAGGAACACGTATCTTTGGTCCAGTGGCAAGAGAGTTGAGAGCAAAGAAATTTATTAAGATTATTTCTTTAGCTCCTGAAGTTTTATAAGTGCGTAAGAAATACGGTAAACGGAGAAAAAAGTGACTCATTTAGAAGAAGTATATAAAAAAGAAATCGTTGCAGCATTAAAGGCTGACCTTAAGTTAGGTTCAATGATGGAAGTGCCACGATTAGAGAAAATTGTTGTTAGTATTTCAACGGGCGAAGCGGTTAAAAACCCTAAGCTATTAAATACCATTGCAGATGAAGTAACTACATTTACGGGACAAAAAGCAGTGGTAACTAAAGCAAAAAAGGCTATTGCGAACTTTAAGTTAAGAGAGGGAATGCCTTTGGGCGTGCGTGTAACTCTGAGACGTGAGAAAATGTGGACTTTCTTGGAAAGGTTAATACATTTTTCTATTCCAGCAGTTCGAGATTTTCGTGGATTACCAAAAAAAGGCTTTGATGGTCGTGGAAACTACAATATGGGCTTAAAAGAGCAGCTTGTTTTTCCAGAGATTAGTTATGATCGGGTTGATAAAGTTCGAGGAATGAATATTACATTTTGTACATCAGGAAAGACGGACGCCCAGGGCAAGGCTTTGTTGGACGCTTTAGGGATGCCTTTTACAAAATAAGAGATTTAGATTTTAAATATTTGAGGAGAGAGATTGAATGGATACTATAGGTGATTTTTTAACAAGAATTAGAAATGCAGGTGCTTTTAAACATGATAAAGTGGACCTTCCCAGTTCTAATTTGAGATCAGGTATTGCTGAAATATTGCAAAAAGAAGGATACATAAGGAATTTCAAGGTTGCTAAAGATGGCAAACAAGGGATGATGCGTGTATATCTTAAGTATGACAATGAAGGAGCTCACGTTATCCAAAAAGTGGAAAGAGTAAGTAAACCTTCTAGAAGAATTTATGTGAATGCTACGAGCGTTCCAAAAGTTCGATCAGGATATGGATTAGCAATTATTAGTACAAACAAAGGTATTTTAAGCGGATCAGAGGCCCAAAAACAAAATGTTGGTGGTGAAGTTCTCTGTCAGATTTGGTAGGTAAAAGATGTCAAGAGTAGGTAAAGTTCCTGTTATATTTAGTGAGCCAGTGAAGGTTACAGTTAGCCCTAATGGAGAAGTTGTTATTAAGGGTGCAAAAGCTGAGCAAAGAGTTCAGTTGCAGCCATCCATAAAGGCAAATATCGAGGAAGGACAAATTGTTTTAACTCGAGAAAGCAATGAGCCTAAGATTAGAGCTTATCATGGTCTTTATAGAGCGTTGATTCAAAATGCTGTCACGGGAGTGTCAACAGGATGGAGTAAAAGCTTAATATTAAATGGTGTAGGTTATAGAGCTTCGGTTTCTGGAAAAAAATTAGAGATGAATTTAGGTTACTCTCATCCTATTATTTTTGAAATACCTGCTGGTATTGAAATAAAAGTTGAGAAGTCTACAACTATTCATGTGAACGGATCTTCAAGAGAGCTTGTTGGTCAAGTAGCAGCAAAAATTAGAGGTTACCGTGAACCTGAACCTTTTCTAGGTAAAGGGGTTAGATACTCAGATGAAGTGATTCGTCGTAAAGCTGGTAAGTCAGCAGGTAAATAAATTTAAGTTTTAAAGAGAGGTTTAAAGTGAAATTAACATATTCAAAGCATGCTAGTACTCGATTGAAGGCACGTATGAAAAACAAAGCGCGCATAAGAAAAAAATTGTCTGGTACAGCTGAAAGACCAAGACTTGCTGTTTTTCGAAGTAATAAATTTATATCTGCTCAGTTGATTGATGATGTAACGGGGAATACCTTAGCAGCATCTACTTCTAAAAAAATTGGAATTGATGCTGGTAAAAGTTCTCGTGCAGCAGCAAAGTCTGTGGGTGAAGAAATAGCAAAAAAAGCAATTGATAAAAAAATTAATAGTGTTGTGTTTGATCGAAGTGGTTATATATATCATGGAAAAGTGAAAAGTGTTGCAGACGGTGCACGTGAAGCTGGCTTAAAATTTTAAGGAGAGAATTTGTGGAGAATAATGAAGAAGTACAAGAGAGAGTTGTTACTATCAGACGTGTTGCCAAGGTTGTAAAAGGTGGTCGTCGTTTTTCTTTTTCAGCACTAGTGGTTGCTGGAGATGGAAAGGGAAGCGTTGGATATGGAACTGGAAAAGCAGGTGAAGTTCCTGAGGCTATAGGTAAGGCAGCTCGTATTGCAAAAAAATCTTTAAACGATATTCAGTTAAAAGAAGGCCGTACAATTCCTCATGAAGTCATTGGCATATTCGGAGCGGCAAAAGTCGTTTTGATACCGGCATCACCTGGAACTGGCGTTATTGCTGGAGGACCAGTAAGAGCCGTTTTAGAATCTGTTGGTATTAAAGATATTCTTACAAAATGTATTGGTTCAAATAATCCTGGAAATGCTGTTAGAGCAACAATGGAAGGCTTAAAACAACTAAAGAATTTTGAAGCTAAAGTTTAGAGTTTAATTATAAGGAAGTCAGTTATGGCAAAAAAGTTTAAAGTAACATTAAGAAAAAGTACCATTGGCCAAACACAACGCCAAAAAGATGCTGTGAGATGTTTGGGACTTAAAAAAATTGGTCAACATGTTATGATAAAAGACAATCCAGCGAATCGTGGGCAAATTTTCAAGGTTCAGCATTTATTAAATGTTGAAGTGGTTTAATTAGTAAAAAATTGTATTATTGGAGAGAAGAATGAGTTTATTAGAATCATTAAGCCCGAAAAAAGGCTCTACATATAAGTCAAAACGCATAGGTCGAGGAAATGGCTCGGGTAAAGGTGGCACAGCTGGAAAAGGTCACAAAGGCCAAAAAGCTCGCGCCGGTGGATCTATTATTAGAGGATTTGAAGGTGGACAAACTCCGTTAGCGAGACGTTTACCTAAATTTGGTTTCTCCAATGTGAAGTTTACCACAAGATATGAAATCGTAAATTTAACTGAGCTTAACAAGTTTTCAGGTGACGTAACTATTGATGTTCTAAAAGAAAGTGGTTTGGTTAAAAAAGGACCAGTTAAAATTTTAGGAGAAGGTGAACTTACAGCCACTATTAATATTTCAGCAAATAAATTTAGTAAATCTGCCCAAAAAGCTATCGAAGATAAGGGTGGTAAAGTAGAGGTAGTGAAATAGTGGCAACTCAACCAAAATTAGCAATCCCAACCGAGCTTAGAAACAGAATATTATTTACATTGGCAATTTTGGCAGTTTATCGCGTTGGAGTGGCTGTGCCTACTCCTGGAGTCGACGGAACGGCTGTGTTAGAATTTTTTAAACAACAAAGTGGTGGTATTTTTGGTTTATTTAATACTTTCACTGGTGGCGCGTTAGAGAAATTTAGTGTTTTGGCATTAGGAATTATGCCATATATTTCTGCATCTATTATTTTTCAGCTACTACAGTCTGCGGTTCCATATTTAGAAGCATTAAAAAAAGAAGGCGATGCCGGTAGAAAGAAGATTAACCAATATACTAGATATGCAACAGTAGGATTAGCCATTGTTCAAGGTTATGCTATGGCGTCCTGGTTTGTTGGATCGTCCGCATCTGGAACACCTTTGGTTAGAACACCCTATTTTGCAGGTATTCCATTTGAAATAATGACTACAATTACCTTAACTGCTGGCACATGCTTTATTATGTGGTTAGGTGAGCTAATTACAGAAAAAGGTATTGGTAATGGAGCAAGTTTAATAATTTTTGCAGGAATTGCAGCGGGAATTCCTTCAGGTACAATGAACCTTATTGAAATGGTTAAGTCTGGGGACATGAGTGGTGTTGTTGCATTAGCACTTGTTCTTGGTATGGTCGCAATTATTGGTGCTATTGTTTATGTGGAAGTTGCTCAGAGAAGAATACCTATCCAGTATTCCTCTCGCGGTGCTGGTAAACATGCAATGACACAGCAATCGTCACATTTACCTTTAAAAGTAAACTTCGCCAATGTTATACCCCCTATATTTGCATCTAGCATCTTGATGTTTCCAGCTACAATAGCCCAGTTTGTTGAGGCTCCGTGGGTGCAAAACATGCAAGAGCAGCTTACGCCTTCTGGATCTATTTATAATGTGTTTTTTGTGGGGTTAATTGTGTTCTTTTGTTTTTTCTATACTGAAATTCAGTTCAACCCTACAGAAGTAGCAGATAATTTAAAAAAATATGGAGGCTTTGTGCCTGGTGTACGCGCCGGTAAAAATACAGCGGATTATATTAAAAAGGTTTTAGATCGTTTAACAGTAAGTGGTGCTATTTACTTGAGTGTGATTTGCATCTTGCCAACAATACTTATTGATAAAATGAATTTGCCTTTTTATTTTGGTGGCACAAGTTTGCTTATCCTAGTGGGTGTGGCCCTTGATACTAGTCAACAGATTCAATCTCACCTCATCACTGCTAAGTATGATGGCGTTGTTGGTGGTACAAAAATTAAAAGTAGAAGGGTTCGGTACTAAATGAACGTAATACTTTTTGGTGCCCCAGGTGTAGGCAAAGGGACCCAGTCGTCTTTTTTAATTGATAAACTTGATATGAGACATATTAGCACAGGTGATTTGTTCCGCTATGCTATAAAGAACAAAACAACTTTGGGGCAAGAAGCTAGCAGGTATATGGATGAAGGTAAGTTAGTGCCCGATTCCATAGTGATTGGTATGGTAGAAGAAGTGCTTGAAAAGTTAAATGGACAAAATTTTATATTAGATGGTTTTCCAAGAACTGGCACTCAGGCTGAAGCGCTTGAGAACTTACTGAAAGTTTTTAAGCTTAATATTGGAAAGGTTATTTCAATTAAGGTTCCTGAGGATGTACTGATAGGAAGACTCACTGGCAGAAGAGTATGTAAAGGCTGTGGGGCTGTATTTCACCAAGAAGCTAAACCAACCCAAGAAGAGGGTGTTTGTGATTCTTGTGGTGGTGACGTAGTGCAAAGAAGTGATGATAAAGAAGATGTTATTCAGCAACGTCTTGAAGAATATGAAAATAATACAAAACCTGTTAAAGATTTTTATGAAAAACAGAGTAAGTTAGTAGAAGTTGATGGTTTAGGTTCTGCAGAGGAAGTGTTCGAAAGAATTCGCCAGTGTATACATTAATTACCTGGACTTACAAATTATAGAGTGATATTTAAGAGTTTTTGTTTTTACAGAGCAATGGAGTAGAAAATGAAGGTTAGACCCTCAGTTAAAAAGATATGTAATAAGTGTAAGATTATTAAAAGAAAAGGTGTTATTCGCGTAATTTGTGAAAACCCTAAACATAAGCAAAGGCAGGGATAGAGAATGGCTCGTATTGCAGGTGTTGATTTACCCAGAAATAAGAGAATGGAAATTGCTTTAACTTATATTTATGGTATTGGACGTACTAGTGCTAAAAATATTTGTACAAAGTTAAACTTTGATCAATCTTTAAGAACAGATGCTCTAAATGAAGTGCAGTTAGCTGATCTACGAGCTCTTCTAGAGGGTGAGTACAAGGTTGAAGGTGATAAAAGACGTGAAGTTGGATTAAATTTGAAGCGCCTTATGGATTTAGGTTGCTATAGAGGCATTCGTCATAGACGCGGACTTCCTTGTCGGGGACAAAGTACTCGTCAAAATGCAAGGACTCGAAAAGGACCTAAGAAAACAGTGGCAAATAAAAAGAAAGCTATTTAATTAAATAAGAGTTTTATTAATTATAATAGTTGTGGAAGATAATTAACAGATTTTAAAAGTACAGAGGATTAAATGGCTGGCAAGAAGACAACAAAGAAGAAAGTAAAAAAGAACATCCCACATGGGCGTTGCTATATCTCAGCAGGTTTTGGGAATACGATTATTACTATTACAGACCCTAGTGGCGGAGCTGTTTGCTGGTCAACAGCTGGTGCATTGGGATTCAAAGGGAGCCGTAAAGGAACTCCTTTTGCTGCTCAAATGGCTGCTGAAGATGTTGCTAAAAAAGCGATTGAACAGGGGATGAAGTCTGTTGACGTATTTTTAACAGGTCCTGGAGCAGGAAGAGAACCTTCAATTAGAGCTCTAGCGGCAGCAGGAATGAGAGTGTCATCTTTTAGAGATATCACCCCTGTTCCTCATAATGGATGCAGACCACCTAAAAGAAGACGTATTTAATATTTTTATTTTATTTTTTTAAATTTTATATTTTGAATAGAGGAGATCATCTTGACAGAGTTAGTTTTACAAGATCATTACTATAAATTTTGGCGTGACCTGATTAGACCTAAGGGTTTTGAGGTAGACAAAAATTCACTTTCTGACAAGTATGGAAAGTTTACGATAAGTCCTCTGGAAAGAGGTTATGGAGTGACCCTAGGAAACTCTTTAAGAAGAGTACTTTTAAGTTCTATGATGGGTTCAGCAGTTACTGCTGTAAAATTTGAGGGCGTGTTGCATGAGTTCACAACTATTCCCGATATTTTAGAAGATGTTACTGATATTATTTTAAATTTAAGACAAGTTAGATTTAGACAATATACATCTGAGCCAATTACACTTAGAATCCAGAAAAATGAAGCTGGGCCCGTTTTAGCTCGTGATATTCAGGTTAGTGATCAGGTTGAGGTTTTAAACCCCAATCATCATATTGCTACTGTGGGTGGTAATGGAAAGTTTGAAGCTGAAATCATAGTTGGTTTTGGTAGAGGCTTTGTTGAATCAGATAAACATGAGTATGAGTTACCAGTTGGTTATATTTTTGTAGATGCTATGTTTAGCCCTATTAAAAAGGTCAATTATGTTGTTAACAATACACGAGTTGGTCAAAGAACTGATTATGATTCTTTGAGTTTTGAAGTATGGACTGATGGATCATTACGACCTGAAGAGTCTATGGCGTTGGCTTCTAAAATTATTAAAGAACAGCTTCAAATTTTTATGACTTTTGATGAAGGTTTAGAACCTACAGCTGAAGAAAGTTCTGTGAAAACTGAGCAGCTTAATGAAAACTTATTTAGATCTGTGGATGATCTTGAGCTTTCTGTTAGAAGTGCGAACTGTCTTAAAAATGCAAATATCAGATTTATTGGTGAGCTTGTAACCAAGTCAGAAGCTGAAATGCTTAAGACTAAGAACTTCGGACGCAAGTCTCTTAATGAGATTAAAGACATTTTAGTTCACATGGGATTAACTCTTGGAATGAAAATTGATGGATGGCCACCAGTAGGTTGGGACCCGAATACACATAACCCAGCCTCTATGAAGTCAGCAACTCAACAACAAGCTGTTGAGGAAGTTGAAGCTTCTACTGGTCAACCAAACGGTGAATATTAATTTTAAGTAAAACGATTAAAGAGAGAGTAAGTTATGAGACATAAGGTTGTTAAACACTCATTTGGAAGAAAAACAGGGCCACGTAAGGCTTTAATCAGAGGGCTAGTTGAGGCTTTGGTTGAAAATGGTCGTATTAAAACTACGGTTGTTAAGGCTAAAGAATTGAGAAGACACGTTGAAAGAGCTGTAACATCTGGTAAGCCAGGAACAGTACATGCGAGACGTATTTTGCTAGCTAAGTACCCTAATAAAAATACAGTTGCAAAGCTTGTTGATGATATTAGTGTACGATTTAAAGATCGCCCTGGTGGATATACACGCATCATTAAGTTAGGTCCAAGACCTGGTGATATGGCAGATATGGCTTACATTGAGTTTGTTGACTATGAAATTCCAGAAAATAGAGCTGAGTTAATTGAGGATATGGAAAGTAAAAAAGCTGAAGTTCATGCGAAGAAGCATAAGGCTCACAGAAAATCTGTTAGAAAAATGCAAAATGAATCTAGAAGAATAAACAGAGCTTAAGTAAAGTTAAATAAGTTTGGTTTATTAAAAAAAGCAAGGTATGGTTACCTTGCTTTTTTTATTTGTATTTCTAGAGTCGTTAGATTTTTACGGATTGATATAGATATATAAGGTATGAAGTTTAACTCATAAGATAGGTCATCATGAATAAAATTATTAAGCTAACAATACTGGTACTTATTCCTTTTGGAGTAATCTTTTCTTATTTTTACCTTAATAAGAAGAGTATTTTTGTTGCTGACAATGCACCAAAGTCATCCATTGTTCTGAACGATTTTGAGGAAAATGGTATTCCTGATTTTAAGTTTAAAGATGTAAATGGAAATGATTTTCAGTTGTCACAATTTCAAGGAAAGCTTTTGCTGTTAAATTTTTGGGCTACATGGTGTGACCCCTGTGTGGAGGAGTTTCCATCTATGTTGAGGCTAATAAAGCATTTTAAAGGTGAAATAGCTTTAGTAACCGTATCTTTGGACGAAAGCGAAGATGACCTAAATAAGTTTTTGAAAGTATTTAAGGTGGATCCAAAAAATCCTCCCAAAGGCTTGTACTTATTAAGGGACCCTGAAAAAATCATCTCCAAAAAATATCACTTAGTAGCTTTGCCTGAAACTTTTATAGCAACAAAAAAACTAAAAATGTTACGAAAGATTTCTGGATCTGAAGACTGGGATAGTAAAATGGCCAGGTCCTTTTTTGAATCTTTATTAGAGGACAGGTAATACCTGCTTGCACGGAAATGTGAGGAACAGTTGGTTGTAATAACTTAGGGACAGCAAGCCTCTTCGCAACACCCAACGACTTTAATGATAAAAAAGCTATTTTTCAGTGATCCATATAAGTTAGGCCTGTAAGAAAACCAATTTAGAACTTAAATTTCTTTTTTAAATCTTCTAGTGCTTTTTTGCCTTTCTTTTCTAGGTTCTTTTTAGCTTTATTCTTTGCTTTATTTTTATTCAGATCTTTTGTGGCTTTGTTTTTTGCTGAGGTGACTTGTTTTTTTGATTTACTGATTTTGTTATCTATTTCTGACTTTACTTTACTAAACTCACCTGTGAGTTTTTCTCTTTCGGCGTTAATCTTATTGTCTACGTAATCTTTAATCTTTTTTCTTGCTTCATCAATTTTAGCCTGAAGTTGCTTTTTGAACCCTTTGGAAAGCTCAGATCCAAGGTTTGAGTTTATGTTCCACTTAATGTCAGACCAGCTTCCAGTAGCTTCTGATACTATTGTAACAAGCGGCATACCATTAACTACATTAGTGAGAACCTCTTTGATATCTTTATTGTTACTAGCAATGTCATATTTAAGTTTAGTGAAGTAGTTTTTAGCTGTGATCTGGATTTTTGAGTCTTTCATGACTCCTTTGATTTCTGATCGGCCATGGGCTTCACGTATTGCGAATTCAACAGAGTCGCTGCTTGATAGTTTTTTGTAGCCTAAAGGGAAGCTTTTAATACTTGTGGATAAGGTATCCACGGCTTCGTCTTTTGTGTGATCAAGCGTTAGGTTGGCATCAATTCCAAAAATATTTTGATTTGGGAAATCTCCCTTTAAGGTGAAGATGGTGGGGATCCCTAGTGTAGTTGGAGATGAGGTTAAATTTGTTAATTCTCCCGTAAGGTCACCGCCAAATTCAGATTTTTCTGCTTTAGAACTTATTTTAGCATGTTTCAGCCAAAAAAGAGGGTAGCCTTTTTTCCTTGAGAAGTTATAGTTTCGACCATTTTGGCGTTTTGATGGGATGAGGTCTGGTTGTTTTTCGCTAGCTGTTTTTTTCGGTGGCATATATTTTTTTCCCATCTCAATATACTTGGCGTATCCAGCAATTCGTTCTTGAAACATTTTTCCAAATAATTTTTTAGAGAAACCTTTAGTGTCAATTTGTGGAATTTTAAATCTCTTTTGTAGGTCATTAATATCTTTATTAACTAAGGCTTCAATTTCTTTGATTGATGCGTTTAGTCCATTAATATCTTTGTTTAATCCTTTGCCTGTAGAGTTTACTAATTTAATTTGACGATCGGCATCTTTGATAATCTTATCTAAAGTTTTCAAATCATTGGCAAACTGTTTAGGGTTCTTGGTATTAAATTTTAATTTTTTAATTTGAGTGTTTATTTTGTTAAGCTCCTTTTGATTTGGGAGTTCTTTTATTCTTTTATCCCAAAGAAGCTTTTTTTCATCTAACGCTTTTTGAATTTCATTTATTCGCTTTTCTGATTTAAGTTCAGAAGTAATTTTATTAAGTTGATCGTCACTATTGGTTCCACCAAGAATATTAGCAATGTCTCCCAATACATTTTGGTCAAAATCACCTTTTGCTTGCTCTAACACTTTGCTTTCAACTTCTTTTAAGGCTTTGTTCGCTCCAGAAGGTTCTTCGCCGGGAGGGGTAGGTGGCACAACATATCCTACTTTAGCTCTTTTTGAGGCTACTAAAATATTTTCTATGGAAGCTTTTTCTACAACAAATTTTGCACGTAGCAGGGCATCCCAGACTAACTGAAATTTTATTTGCCCGATTTCTAAGAGGTTGTGAGTCGGTTTTTCTTTATTTGTTATTGCTAGGCCGTAAAGGTGAAAATATGCACCAAAAAAACTGGATTCTATTTTACTAATATTGACTTCAGCTCCGTGAACTTGTGTACCACCAAATTCTAAGGCTGACTTTAGGTTGGAATCAAAAAGGAATTTGAAATATAAGAATACAGCCAGAATAACAACTACTACAGGGATGATGGCCTCTAGGCGAATGGGACCTTTTTGTTTATTTTTTTTATCAGATTTTTTATTTGAGTTTTCTTTTTTAATCTCTTGATCATTGGTGTTATCGCTCATAGTGTTATCCTGTTATCCTGTTATCCTGTTATCCTGTTATCCTGTTATCCTGTTATCCTGTTATCCTGTTATCCTGTTATTTGCTAATCACTTTTAGCTGAGATGGTTCAGTCGCCTTAATTAATTTGAGACTAAGTTTACCCATATAGTGAATCGTATTTAGCATACCATTTGTAGAAGCCTGTTGCTTTTACCACTTTCCAAAATTTGCTTTCTTGAAATTTTTTGAGAACCTTTTCTCTATATTTTTGAATAAGTGTTTTAGCTAAAATAAAAATAATTGGTGCTAAAATAATTGAAAGTATTGCTGATCCCATTACAATACTGTTGTTGAAGCGTGTGAATGGGATGATTGGAAGGTTGTACAGAGTTGTGTAGAGGCCCTTTAGTCCATCAACCTCTAAAGCCAATGATCCTATGCTATGAAATGTTGGATCTAAGAGGTAGGCCATGAATTTAAAAAAGAATGCAGCTAAAAATGCGGCACCAATTTGAATACGGAATAAAAATAATAAAACAAAAACTAAAAGTGTTTGCAAAGAAAACGATGGGGTCATGCCAAGGATGAAGCCTACCATGATTCCAGAGGCCAGTTGATTTGTACCTGTGTCAGAGTTTAGAAGTTTTAAAAAACCAAAGATTTGTTTTAACAGAAGGGTCATGTTTTTCTCCATAAATAATTGTTTTCATTATGTTAACTTGCTTAGATGTAAGGTCAAGAGTTGACTAATAATGTGCTATACTTGAGGCTAAGACTTTGATTCTGATCGAAAAGATGCTTAGTAAAAAGGCACAATGTTCTGGTTTAGAGTCAGGAAGTTCATTGTCTGTTTAAAAGACTTATATTCAATCCATCTTTGTTTTATGCAAATAAATATTAAAGAACTCTAAGGTTGGTCTAATAAAAGACTTTTAGTAGAAGGTCATTAGCAGATTGATTTTCAGGGTATTGTTGCCTATGTTAGACTGGTATTACCTGGAGGCATTAGATTATACCTGTAATTATATCTGGAGGTAGTGGAACTCGACTCTGGCCAGCTTCCACACCTGAAAACCCAAAGCAATTTGCTCCTTTCCTTGAACAGAGTTTTTTTGATATGACGCTCAACCGACTGGAATCTTTTGAGAATCCTTATGTAATCACAGTGTCTTCGATGAAACAACCTACAGAGAGATCTTGTGAAAATACTCGGCTATCACATGAAAACATAATATACGAACCATTTGGCAGAAATACGGCTCCAGCTATTGCTCTTTTGTGTAAAGTTTTAAAACAAAGGGGGCTTAAAGATGAGATTGTGGGCGTGTTTCCAGCAGACCATTATATTGCAAATAAAGAACAGTTTGTTGACCAAGTCAGTCTGGCAGAGAAAGCTGCTAGTGGAAAAAAGATTGTAACATTTGGAATACGCCCTAGTTACCCAGCAACAGGCTATGGTTATATTCAGGCTGAGGGGAACAATGGCGATACTTTACATGTTAAAGAATTTAAAGAAAAACCAAATAAAGAAGTGGCTTCGTCATATATAAAGTCTGGTGATTACTATTGGAATTCTGGAATGTTTGTGTTTCAGGTCTCTTTTATGGTAGAGCAGTTCAAAACACATCTCCCTGAGCTTTGGAGTAGTATTGATGATCTTTTAGAAGACCATTCTAATTTGAATCAAATTTATAAAAATCTTGAGTCTGTGAGTATCGATTATGGTATTATGGAAACAAGTAATGATGTACTTTGTATACCTTGTGATTTTGGCTGGAATGATGTTGGAAGCTGGGAGGAAATGGCAAAGTTTGAAAATGTAAATCATGAGTCACAGTTGAAAAACTATGCTGAAATTTATGAAAAAGATAGCTCCAGAAATTTTGTTTATTCAAATGTAGAAAAAAAAATTGCCTTAATAAACGTACACAATTTAGTTATAGTTGATGCATTGGAGGGGCTATTAATTACCTCAAAAGGGAGGTCAGAAGAAGTAAAAAATGTTTTAACTGGCCCTCTCAAAAAAGTATTGTCAAATCAAGATAATGAGTCTCTACGACCATGGGGACATTATGAAATACTTGACTCAAAAGAAAACTCAAAAGTGAAACGTATTTTTGTGAAACCAGGGGAGAGTATTAGCTACCAATCTCACGAAAAAAGAGCTGAAAATTGGATAATCATTTCTGGGACACCCACCGTTGTTATTAATGATAAAGAGTATTTATTAAAGGCAGGAGATTCTATTCAAATACCGGTTAGAGCTAAGCATCGAATGAAAAACCTTGGAATGGATGAAGTTGAATTTGTTGAAGTACAAACAGGAAGCTATTTTGGCGAGGATGATATTACTCGTTATGAAGACAAGTACGGACGCTAAATATATCTGGATTTAATCTATGAAGAAAAAATTAGTTACGAAAATTAGCGATGGACACCAGAGGTTTGCACTCAGAGTTTTCTTGTTTATGTCTTTTTTGTTTGAAGATTTTAAAGACCGGGTAAAAGAGGGTCTTGAAAAGTTGAGAGATTATTTGGCTTATGAAAAAGAAGAAACTCGAGAAATGTTGGCTATTTATTTAAAATTTAATCAAGGTGAAGCGACAAAAGAAGAGTTAAGTAAAGCGCATAAGCAGTTTAGAGATGTCTTAAAGAATTTAGGACTTGGGTTTATGCTTGTTCTTCCATTTAGTCCGGTAACCTTACCCCTACTTGTGAAAGTAGGGGTAAAGCTAGGTATTCAAGTATTACCTGACTTTTTTTATAGAGAAGATGAATCTTGATGGCTAATTATTAAAGAAATTCTTAATTTCATTACAAATAGTTTCCATGTCTTGCTGTCCCATGTGTGGATATAGAGGCAGGCTCATGACCATCTTTGATAGTTTGAGAGAGGTGGTCATATCTAGGCTTCTTGATGCTGAAATATTGTTTTTATACACTGGTTGTTCAGGGAGAATCGCAGGGTAGTGTACAGCTGTGGGGATATCTTTTTCACTCAGGTAGCTTCTTAACTCATCCCTTTTCTCTGTTTTTAGGGTGAACTGCGCCCAGGCACTGGTTTTTCCCTCCGCTACATTGGGTAAAGAGAGTTGATCCTGTGGGATATCTGCTAAGTTTTTAAGGTAGAAATCGGCAACTTTTTGCCGTCCTTTTAGATCGGCATCATAATGCTTGAGTCTCTCTACAAGGAATGAGCATGATAAGCTATCTAGTCTGCCATTTATGCCAATTCGGTGGTGGGCATACCTTTCTTCTGATCCATGGTTTCTAATGGAAACTAATAAATGAGCCAAGCGATCATCATTTGTAAACACGGCACCACCATCGCCAAATCCACCTAAGGGCTTTGCTGGAAAAAAGCTGGTTGTTGCTAGTTCACTTAAGTTGCAACTTTTTATGTCATTTATGCTAGAACCAAAACTTTGAGCAGCATCTTCGATAACGTGAATATTATTCTGTTTGGCCCAGTTGTTTATTTCAGTCATATCAGAGGGTTGGCCAAATAAACTTACGGGGATAATGGCTTTAGTTTTGTCAGTAAATGCAGCTTTTGCAGCATCAGTGTTTATATTGAAATCATCAAAATTTACATCAACAAATACAGGGGTCGCACCTAGAACGCTAACGGCCTCTGAAGTAGCGTAGAAGGTAAAGGCAGGAACAATGACCTCGTCACCTGGTTTAATGTCTATGGCCATAAGTGCTAACTGAAGAGCGGTGGTGCCATTACTGCAGGCAATGGCATGCTTAGCTCCTGTATATTTAGAGAGAGCAGATTCTAATTCAGTAACTTCAGGACCCATAATGAACATTCCGTGGGAAAATACTTTTTCTACCCGATCCATTATTTCTTTTTTTGAAATCTCGATGTGTGGTGCTAAGTCTAAAAATTTCATGGAAAGTTCCTTTATTATGTTGGCCCTCATTTTATAGTAGTGATATAAAATTCAGTTGTTTTAATTAGTGTATATACTTGGTATAACTTATAGAATTTTGCTGAGCAACTTGATAATAACTCGGCTAGCCTGAGATAGTGGTTTTCTATTTAATTATAAGGTTTGGACTATTATGAAATTGACTAATGGTGGCATTATAACAGCTCTATATGATAAGGGCTTTTATATTAATAGGAGTTTTGAGGAGCTGTGTTTAACACAGCCTGAAGATGTGAAGGCTGTGTATCAGTCCTATAAAGAAGCAGGATCTGAAATATTTTTTACCAATACTTTTAGTGCCAATAGACCTAAATTAGTAGAATTTGGCTTGCAGGACCGTTTGGAGAAAATTATTAGGTCTTCAGTGAGTTTGTTAAGATCTTTTCAAGAAGATGATTGTGAAGTTTATGGTTTGCTTGGTCCACTGGGAGTGATGATTGAGCCCCTAGGGAAGCTGTCCAAGGAAAAAGCTAGAGAATATTTTCATGAAATATTGAAATTATTTGATGAGGAAAATGTTGATGGTTTTTGCCTTCAGGGTTTTCATGATTTGTCAGAGCTTGTCACAGCCCTCCAGGCGTGTGCAGAGGTTAATGCAAAAAAGAAAGTCACTGTGTTATTTTCAGTGCAGGAAAACATGAGGTCATCTTTTGGTCATTCTTTGGAGGAACTTTTGGAGCATGCTGTGGAGTTTGCTCAAGTGGATACGGTAGGGATATGTGGAGAAGTAGGACCAAGTGGAGCCTTAACAGCTTTAGAAATTATGAGGCCACTAACAACTTTGAACATTGCTATTTTACCAGATGCTGGATTACCAAGATATGTCAATGACCAGTATATCTATATGACCAACCCAGATTATATGGCTAAATTTGCCAAGAGGTTTATTCAGGGTGGTGCAGATATTGTTGGAGGAGGTGCGGGGGTGCACTCTCAGCATATTAAGGCCATGAATAATTCCATTAGAATGTTAAATGTGTCTGAAGTTGCAACGACCAGTGGTGACAAGACCATCAAGCATATTATTCCTCATGGTGTATATATTGAACCGTCTTCAGAAGTTAAAGCTAATGTGCCATTGAAGCAGAGAAATTCTTTGGGAGCTAAACTAGTAAGTGGTGAAAAAATTATTACTGTGGAGGTCATGCCACCTAAAGGTATTGATTTTGCCAAATTTCATGAACATTGTGAAGAGTTAGAAGCTGCGGAAGTGGATTTTATAAATATACCTGATGGAGCAAGAGCCATTGCACGAATGAGCTCTTTGCAAATGGCCGCTTACATTAAAAATAATTTTAAAAATCTAGAACCGATTCCACATGTTACTACTAGAGATAGAAACCTATTAGGCCTGCAGGGAGACTTACTCGGATCACATATTAATGGCGTAAGAAATCTATTGCTGGTTACAGGAGACCCACCAAAACTTGGGAACTGCCCTGGTGCCACAGGTGTGTATGATGTGGATGCCATTGGCTTAACCCATATTGCTTCGAGGTTTAATCAGGGACTTGGTCTTGGCGGTGCTCCCTTTGGTAATCCCACTGATTTTGTCATTGGGGTTGCTTTAAACCCAACTACTTCCAATCGAGAATTAGAGATTCAGAGGTTCAAATATAAAATTGAGGCTGGAGCTAGGTATGCTATTACCCAGCCAATATACTCTGTAGAAGCCTATGAATCTTTTATGGAGGAGTTGGGGCCTGTAAACATTCCAATAATTATGGGGATATGGCCCTTGGTGAGCTTAAGAAATGCTGAGTTTTTAAGGAATGAGGTCCCAGGAGTTGTAGTCCCCAAAGATGTGATTCAGAAGATGGAGCAAGCCGGAGATGATAAGCTAAAAGCCACCCAAGTTGGTATGGACATAGCTATGGATGTGATGGATAAAGCTTACAATCATGTTGCAGGGTTTCAGATTAGTGCCCCATTTAATAAGGTGAAACTTGCTGTGGATGTTATTAATGGTGTTGGATTAAAAGGAAAATAATGAAAACAAAAAATCATATTAAGTTAGAAAAACTTTTGGAAAAAAGAATTGTGTTTTTAGATGGTGCCATGGGCACTATGATTCAGAAACATAAGCTAGGTGAAGCTGATTTTCGCGGAGAAAGATTTCAATCACACGATAAAGACTTAATGGGTAATAATGATCTTTTAAGTTTCACGCGTCCAGAAATTATTAAAGATATTCACCGTCAATATTTTGAAGCTGGATCTGATATTGTTGAAACTAACACTTTTAGTTCTACGAGTATTTCTCAAAAGGATTATAATTTAGAATCTATAGCCTATGAGCTAAATAAAGTTTCTGCTGAGAACGCAGTGACTGTGGCCAAAGAAATGCAGCTTAAATACCCTGAGCGAGAATTTTTTGTTGCCGGGTCCATCGGGCCAACTAATCGAACGGCCTCAATTAGCCCCGAGGTGAACAGCCCAGACTTTAGAAATGTAAGCTTTGATGAACTAGAAGCCTCATATAAGGAGCAGGTAGAAGGGCTTGTGGATGGTGGAGTTGATATACTTCTGGTAGAAACAATTTTTGATACTTTAAATGCCAAAGCAGCTTTATTTGCAGTGCAAAACTATTTTGAAGACAATGACATAATTTTACCAGTGATGATCTCTGTGACAATTACAGATCAGTCTGGGAGAACTTTGTCGGGTCAGACAGTGGAGGCATTTTGGAACTCGGTAAGACATGTAAAACCCATTTCTGTGGGAATAAATTGTGCACTTGGCGCAAAGGAAATGCGGCCTTTTATTAAAAATTTATCTGAAGTGGCTGATTGCTATTTGAGTTGCTACCCCAATGCTGGATTACCAAACCCATTAAGTGATACAGGCTATGATGAAACTCCTGAAATCACAGGTGACCTGGTTTCTGATTATGCTGAGTCGGGATTTTTAAATTTTGTTGGAGGTTGCTGTGGTACCACACCTCAACATATTGCAGCTATAGTTGAGAAAGCAAAAAAATGTAGTCCGAGACCTGTACCTGAGGTGACTCACTTAACTCGACTCAGTGGATTGGAAGCCCTAAACATCAGTGCTAAAAGTGACGAAAACCAATCTAATTTTGTTATGATTGGTGAGCGTACCAATATGATGGGATCAAAGAAGTTTGCTCGTTTGATTAAAGAAGAAAAATTTGATGCGGCATTGGCAGTTGCTCAAGAGCAAGTGGAAAACGGAGCCACTGTTATTGATATAAATTTTGATGAAGGTCTTATTGATTCAGTAGAATCTATGGGAAAATTTTTGCGACTAGTAGCTTCTGAGCCTGAAATTTCCAAGGTTCCCATAATGATAGATAGTTCAAAATGGGAAGTTTTATATGAAGGTTTAAAAAATGTACAAGGGAAATGTATTGTAAACTCAATTAGTCTTAAAGAAGGCGAAGTGGAGTTTATAAAAAAAGGAAACCTATTAAAGAAGATGGGTGCTGCTGTAGTGGTTATGGCTTTTGATGAACAAGGGCAAGCTGTGGCGAAAGATCATAAAATCAAAATCTGCACAAGAGCTTATGACATTCTTGTGAATCATGTTGGTTTCCCGGCAGAAGATATTATTTTTGATCCCAATATTTTAACCATAGCCACTGGTATTGAAGAACACAATAATTATGGTAAGGATTTTATTGATGCAATCAAAGAAATTAAAATCCAGTGTCCCTATGCTTTAACCTCTGGTGGGGTCTCCAATCTCTCTTTTTCTTTTCGAGGTAATAATACTGTCAGAGAGGCCATGCATTCTGTATTTTTGTATCATGCTGTTTCAAATGGACTTGATATGGGCATTGTTAACGCTGGAATGTTAGAAGTTTATGATGATATTCAAATTGATTTAAAAAATAAAATTCAAGCGGCACTTCTGAATACTCATAGCGATGCAGCAGAGGAATTGATTGCATTAGCGGAAACATATCAAGGGCAGACTAAAGAATCTAAAGAGAAAGAGTATGATTGGCGTAATAAAACTGTGGAAGAAAGAATTTCTCACTCCTTAGTAAAAGGGATAATGGACCATGTGGAGGTGGATATTATTGAAGCCTATGAGGCTATAAAAGACCCTTTAAAAGTTATTGAAGGTCCACTTATGGACGGAATGAAAGTTGTGGGAGAACTTTTTGGTAGTGGTAAAATGTTTTTACCACAAGTTGTGAAAAGTGCTCGGGTGATGAAGAAGGCTGTGGCTATACTTGATCCCTATATGGATGAGTTAAAAGTTTCTGGTATGAAAAAGGGAAAAATATTACTAGCAACGGTAAAGGGTGACGTTCATGATATTGGTAAAAATATTGTGGGAGTTGTTTTGTCTTGTAATGGATATGAGATCATTGATCTCGGTGTTATGGTTTCTTGTGAAGAGATTTTAAAGCAGGCTCAGGAAAATAATGTAGACATTGTTGGGCTCAGCGGTTTAATAACTCCATCTTTAGATGAAATGATATACGTCGCTAAAGAAATGGAACGTTTGAATATCCAAAAACCTTTAGTTCTAGGGGGAGCCACCACTAGCAAGATTCATACTGCTGTGAAAATAGCCCCTTATTTTTCTGGTGTGGTTGACCATGTTAAAGATGCCTCTTTAGCTTCTCAGGCGTTTCATGAGATTTTGCACAAAGATACATCGATACAATATGCTAAGGATTTGAAAGACAATCAGATAAGGATAGCTGAGAAATTTGAGAAGAATAAAAAGGATCAGGTGATTCAATCCCTGGTTAAAGCTCGAGAGAAACAGATTAAAGTCACATTTGATAAAACCTTTAAACCAGATTTTTTAGGAACAAAAAAATATATTGGTATTTCTTTGGATAGTCTTTTTCCATATATTGATTGGTCTCCGTTTTTTTGGGCATGGGAACTTAAGGGCATTTACCCGCAAATATTAAAAAATGATCAATATGGTGTGCAAGCTGAAAAAATTTTTAAAGAAGCAAAAATGATGTTAAGCCAGGCGGTAAAAGAAAACCGACTAAGAGCCAATGCAACCATGGGTTTTTGGCCAGCACAGGCTAGTGGAGACGATGTTCAATTGTTTCACCCAGATGATCAAAACAATAAGCTGAAGCAATTAAATTTTTTAAGACAACAAAAAGGGGATAAAAAAGAATACCTTTGTCTTTCTGATTTTGTGAATCCCTCTGAAATAGATTATATGGGGGCTTTTGTTGTGACTATTCAGGGGACCAAAGAGTGGGCTGGTGAATTTGAAGAAATTCAAGATGATTACAACTCCATCATGGTTAAAGTGCTTTCTGATCGATTAGCAGAGGCTCTTGCTGAAAAAATGCATTATGAAGCACGTAAATCTTGGGGCTTTGGGTTGTCTGAAAGCCACTCTAATGCCGATTTGATTAAAGAAAAATATCAAGGTATTCGACCAGCTCCTGGTTACCCTGCCTGCCCTGATCACAGTGAAAAAAAGAAGCTTTGGGCTTTATTAGATGCAACTGAGAACACAGGTGCTGTGCTTGAAGACTCTTATGTGATGAGCCCGCCATCTACCGTGTGTGGATATTATTTTTCTCACCCTCAATCAAAATATTTTAATGTGGGTCCTGTGGGGAAAGATCAGGTAAATGAGTATACACAGCGCAAAGATATGACCACTGAGGAGTTTGAGAAGCTAAATCCTTTGAATTTATCTTATAAATAAGGATATTGAAGGAGTTTCTGTTTCTTGTAAAAAGATTAATTATTGATAAATCATTAATCTTTGCTGGGGCTCTATTAGTTGACATGTGTGACATTCCCTATTGAAATCATAGGTGACATATATTTACTTAAGGGTTGATAGCATGAAACATAATATTTTTTATATCGCACTAGTTTTAAGTCTCTTTAGTTCGGAAAGTCTACTTGCCTCTGCAATTTGTGGGAAGTTAGAAAAGGTAAAAGGCAAGGTTGAGATTTTACGAGTAAAACTAGGACAGGAAAAAATAGATAATCCGGTTAGAACTATTACATTTGGTAAACGTAAAATGAAGCTTCGGTGTTCTGATGTTTTGTTAACAACAAAAGGGGCACGAGTAAAAGTAAGGCTAATAAATAAAGCTGTTATGAGCATGGGTCCTTTTAGTCGTATTTCCATTGCGGAATATGCTGTAAAATCGGGTGATGTTGATTTAATTAACTTAACTTACGGTAAGGTGAGAACTTTTTTTAAGAATAAAGAGGTTAATAAGAAAAAAAGAAATAAAAGTGATAAAGTGAACTTCAAAATTAAAACACCAGGAGCTGTTGTAGGTGTTCGAGGTACTGATTTTTATGTTAACTATGAACCCAATGCTAAGGTCACGGAGCAAGCCACTTTAAAAGGTACTGTTGAGGTTGAGCAGCTGGGCTCTGGACAAAAGGTTTTAGTGAACAAGGGAGAACAGGTTAATATTGATAAGGTAGTAAGGACTCCTGTTGAGGAGCCAGAGATTCTCAAAGACCCGAACGAGAAGAGAGTGTTGCGATCTGGTGAACGTTTACCTTTGAAAAAGCTTCCTGTATTACCAGCAAAACAGTCACCAATAGTTCCTATTAAACCACTTGTTGTTCAAAAAATTGCAATGGCCGTTATCGAAGATATAAAAGAAACTTCGGCTATAGTCCAAGAAGACAAGCAGTTTGCTACAGAGGAGGCGGTTTCAATTATAGGAAAACCGGATTCTTGGAAAGTACCAGAATTACAAATTCCCGATGATTTAGAAGACATAAAGCAGGAGTTCTAAATGAAGTATTTATTTTTAGTAATGATTCAGTTACTTGTCATTTCAGCAAACTCTGAAGAGCTAGATAATCAAGCAATGGTAGTAAAAAAATTTAGAGCTGTGGTTCAGTATGTGTCTGGAGAAGCTTTTGTTAAAACTGGTGATGTGATAAAGGCTATAAACTTCCGAGACATAATATCTGAAGATTCAATAATAACAACCTCTCCTTCTGGATATATTAAGTTGATCACAGAAAAAAGGTGTGTAGCGGTTTTATATAATGGACAACTCAGTATTCATAAAACTGAAGAAGATCAAGTGGAGTGGGTCCTGGATAAAGGGAGTTTGCGTTGGATTTGTAAAGCCAAGAGTGGCGAAGTTATTAAGCTTGCAGGCCAATATGTTCAAGTAGGGAATTTTGGTGAATTTCTATTTGCTAACAATAAGCTTGTGGTAACAACAGATAGCGTTTTGAGCTTTGGATTAACGAAGGATAAAAAAAATAAGTTAGCACCTCTGAAGGGTTATGAGTTTAATGACAATTCTTGGGAAATTTCAGCTGACTTGGATGATAAATCAGAAGTCACTGCGTTTTTAAGCAAACTCAAACTACCAAAAGAAAGTTTCAAGTTTAAAAAATCAAAAAGTAAAATGACTTCTAGATGGGTTATGGGCCCTCAGTTGGGAAAAGGCAATATGATCCACAACAATAAACTCGTTGAAATGGAAAGTGTGGATTTTAACGATGGGTTTAAAGCTCAGGTGAATTTTCTTTGGGGAGGTCGATCTGTTATAGCTAGTTTAAATTATAAGGATGGTACTCTTCCTGGTGCTGATCCTGGTGGAGGTTCCTCTTCAGATCAAAATTTTAATGAAGCCAATCGTTTAAGAGTTGATATGGAATGGGCTGATGTTGGCCTGCGTTTATCCGATCACCAAAGAGATTGGAGCTTCTTTTGGAAAGTTGGTATAGGAAGCGCGCAACATGATATGCATCCTCCGTATGGTGACACAAATTATTCGGAAAACTTATTTGTTGAATACACAATGTTGTCAGCAATTGTGGGAGTAGATAAGGAATTCACATTTTCCTTTTCTGATAAATTGGGCATATATGTGAGTGCCGAACTTCAGTTGATTGAAACGGTGAGTGGATCAGGGTCAATGACTAACCATGAAAGTTCTATTTTTCCAGAGGAATTGAAGCAGTTTGATGGAGGATTTACCTCTATTGGTCTTAATTTGTTCTTGGGGCCGGTGCTACGCTTTTAAGAAGGATTACTCCCCCTGTTTGTGTGCTGAAAAAATTACAATCCTCTGTTTGAATTCCCAGTTTGTGCATAAACTGGGCTATATTCTCTCTAAATATATAAATATTTAGGGAGATTTAATCATGTTTCGTAAAGTTCTATTAATACCTTTGTTTGTGGTGAGTATTTTCAATGTTCAGGCAATAGCAAAGAACTATTCACCAAGTGATACAGAGATGTTTTCAGTGAATTATGATCGATTTTCTAAGAACGGTAAATTTGCCTGTAATGAATGGTATGGAATGCAAGATGCCTCTGCAGATAATTACCAACTAGTTCGAGAGTGTTTACAAGACTATGGGCAGAGTTTGTTAGTTGAAGGATCCGGTAGTGAGGCCGATCAACTTGTTACGAGAATGTTAGAGTACTTTAGCTTTGATTTTACCACTTCTTTTTTTGGTGAACCAATGGAGAAAAGATATCAGTTTAGGTTTGATGATCGAGTTGAAGGCTTAGCAGAAGGTGTGATTAATGGAGGCGCTTGTTTAACTAATGCCACATTTGGATTTCCAGACAGACAGTTAAATTCTGCTGAAAAGTTATTACTAAAAGACTATATTAATATGTTTAAATCACAGATAGATGTTTATTCAAGATTAGCAGCTGTAATGCATGGAAAAACCTTAGGTAAAGAAATGGGGCTCCTTTTACATATAAGGTCTATTGTTCTCTGTGATCAAAGATCACTTTTAGATGGTGCTGACGGTTTACGGGATATGGTGATTACAGATGGTAAGCTTTACTCAAGTCTCTCAATTCACCGTGTAAAGAAGTTTGATTTAGATTATTTACTTATTAAGTGGAGAGATGGCGAAGTAATTCGGCATATATTAGAAACAACAGGAATCAAAAAATATGTTCTTGATAATGATATTTTTGTTCCCCCTGTTGCAATTAAAGATATTCCAGGAACTAAGCTTCTCATGGATTTGTTTACTACCAGTGATTTTAGGTTGGGATTAGCAAGTCCTTCTGATATTAGAATGCTAGTTATGAAAGAACAGAGTGATTATATTGGAATTGGATTTGAAAAGCTAGTGCCCTATTGGCCACTATTTGATTATGGAGGTGCCATTCGAACTCATTTAAGAAAAAAAATACTTAGAGCCCTTAATAAAGACTTTTTAATTGTAAATGAGAATATATATAATGCTAGAGAAGTAGATGGCCCCAGTGCCGTACAAGATATCAGAAGTATCCAGTTTGTTAAAATGAGTAAATCAATTAATAACAGAGGTATATCGCAAAAGTTAAGAGATCACTTTAAAAGTCTTCAATATAATGCAGAAAAAATTGATGAGCTATATTCTCGGTGGTTGAATAATTTAAATTCGTTAAAATATCTAGGCCGAATTTTCAACACTGCAATCACGGATAAATCAAAAAAAGACACTGGTATTGTCATGGGCCCATCTCGACCTAATTTTAGTTTAACAGCAAGAGATCAGGATTGCGGCATAAATGTTGCGAATATTCATGGGATTAGAGTAGACGCAGCTTTGTTTTCATCCATGTCAGATGAGGTGGATGTAGATGCTTTTGATGAGAGCCAAGCACAGACTATTGAAGATGCTGCAAAATATTTTAAAGCACAAGCTCCTGATGCTGAAGTAACAATTGAAGATCGTAATATAATTATAAAGAAGCCTGGGGTTTTACCGTGGGGAGAAGATGAGTATACAATACCCTATAATCCAGAAGCTAATTATAATTTAAATTTGGATGAGCAAATGGGTTTGATATGCGTGAACACCGAAGATCAGATTGATGTGAAAGCTCTCATAGGAGTTTTAACTCAACGAATGAATAATATTAAAACATCCTCTCTTAAGGCCATGGCATTATTCAAAGTATTAGAAGCTGATTTAGATGCTACACCATCTTCAAGGCAGTAATTAAAGTGTTGATTAAATTGACGTTTAACTCGTTAATATACCTATAAACGAGAGCTTCTGTTGATTATTTCATTAAAACTAAAGTCTAGTATAAAGTTGCCGATAACTATTTGTGATTATACTAGAAATATCAATTTTAAGTTTAAGAAAATGGCGAACTTTTTTACAGTTTGTTTTAAGCTCTCTTTTTTTTATGGGTTGTGCAGGTCCCACCTCGCCTTTTGGAGCTATGGATACTTTGAGTTCCATAGAAGAAACTCTGCAAGAGAATCTGAGCCATTTATTACCTTCTGAGAAAAAATACTCTAAACCTCAGTTTAAAATTAGTCCTGATTTTCAGGTGTTGCATAAAAAGAGCCCTCTTGTTCTCACAATAAATGACCCACAAGGAATTCCAGATGATTTTCATTTAAGGGTATATTTTAACGGCTATGAGATCACCAGTGAATTCTATAATAATTCTGAAATTAGTTTTAACTTAAGTAATACAGAAGTTA
Organism: Pseudobdellovibrionaceae bacterium; assembly: GCA_018663505.1. Lineage (GTDB taxonomy): Bacteria > Bdellovibrionota > Bdellovibrionia > Bdellovibrionales > UBA1609 > JABJQG01. The sequence goes on from JABJQG010000065.1 coordinate 35,523, forward strand.
CTTTTGAACATTCTACCCTTCGTTTTTTGGCGGGCAAGGATAGTTTACTCCAGTTTTCTTATGAGCGAACAGAAGGAGCGGGAGAGTTTATTACTAATTACTCAAAGCCTCCTTGTGATGTGTTTGCTCAAAACCAAATATTAACTACAAAGCCATTTCGGGTAAAACAATTATTAATTGATGAAATTGAGGTACACGCATCTAGGTCATCTATCAACCCATCTTTGGTTGCCGGGCTTATTGCTCAAGAGTCGGGTTTTAACCCCAGAGCAGTAAGTTGGTCCAAAGCTGTGGGACTTACACAGGTGACTCCAATAGCAAATAAAGAAATTATTGATGAGTTTTCTGAATGGCCTCAGTCAGAGCAGATATCGAGATTACCCGCAGCAGCCTTAAAATATGAGATCCGTAAAGGAAATATTACAGCAGATGAAGATTGGCGTTTAGAGAGTTCTAAATCCATTCAAGGTGGGGTGAAGTACCTTGAATATTTAGTGGGGTATTGGGGGAAAAAACAAAAAAAGAAAGATTTGTTAAGTGTTTATCCTAAGCATGAGACACCCCTTACAGATGTAATTCTATCTAGTTATAACTCTGGTGCATCGAGAGTCAATTATGCTTTACGTAGTATGGGTAGGTCATATTTAAAGTCGGATCAGCTTAATGAAGCTCGTTATTATGTGGATAGAGTTAAAAGTTATTGTTACCATTTTTCAAGCACAGATAAACAGGAGAGCTTATGAGGAGACTCCCTATAGAAAGTTATGTGATGATGTTTTTTCTTTTGGCCATCGTTTTGTCTTTTCCTCTCCAGATAGTATATATATATGGATTTGAATCTAGTGAGTTTTTTAAAACATTTTCTATGTTAACAAAGTTTAACTACTTAATTATGGCGGCTTTAATAGTAGCTATTTTTGCTTGGAAAAGTGTAAGTCGTAGTTTATTTGTGGTAACACCGATTATCATAGCCTTAGTAGCAGTAAATAATTATTTTGTGGGTACTGTTGGATATGATTACTCTTTTACAATGACGAGCGTGGCAACACTAGGGTTTGTAAGCCTACACATTAGTTTATTAAGACCAAATATAAGACTTCTTTTGCGAAGTCCAGAGAAAAGGTGGTGGTTACAAAGTCCAAGAAAGAGAGTTAATGTGCCTTTAGAGGTATATTCCCTTAGGGACGCTAGAAAGAAAAGTTTTGTAGCAAAAGACATTTCTGAAACGGGGGCTTTGATTAGTACAGATGAAGATTTTTCGGATGAAAATTCTTTGGTGGAAGGGGATATGTTAGATCTTCGAATATCACTAGGGCAGTTAAGAAATATGACATGCCAAGCTCGGGTAGTAAGAAAAGCTGGAGAAGTAAAAGAAGGTGATAGCTGTTACGGTGTGGAATTTGTGAATATGGATGGAATTAAGACTCGTAATATGAAAAAATTCTTTAAACATCTAGATGTTTAATAGTAGATAATAAGGGGAGGATAACAAGTACATGTTGTTATTCTCCTAGATATTTATTTCCAAAAATCATTATAATCAGATAATTTTATCTTTTGATTTTCTGAGAGATGAGATCTGACAAAGTTTTTTTGTTTTGAAGTTTGATCACCAATAGAAAAATCGTAAAAAAAACAGGTTTCTAATGCTGAATTTATTTCTGGTTCAGTTTTGACATTATATTTTTCTATAAATGTAAATATGATTTTAGCTTTTTCAAATTCATCATTATTAATGAGTTTTTCAACATGATTTCGAACTGTACCAGCAAGTATTGAAAAATTTTGTATATCATCGGGATCTAGTTCATTGAAAACATTAGGTAATAGTTTTTTGATATCATTATGAAAATCAGAGGCGCATTTCTTTTTGATTAGGGTGAAGTTTGTCATAAGTTATTACTATTCAACTTTATTAGCTTTGAAAAGTCAAAGGATGTGCATTGTAAAATCAACTTGATGTGTGAGAAAAAGGTGCCAGGCACAACTAAACTTATAAATATCGAATTTTTTGGTGATATTTCTTCTAAAATAGGAAATGTTTACATTTTGAACATATATTTTACTCAAAGTAACAAAGTTTTAGTAAATTACATTCCGAAATGAATTAATGAATGTCGTTGAATGAAAGCTGTTGATTAACAAAATGAGGAATATTATGAAAGCATTAATTGGGGTGATATTATTATCATCATTACTATCTTTTGCACAAGATAGTGTTGAAAAACTAATTACAGTTGAAATGGGAGATTATGAAAAATCAAATTGGTCACTTCCTTTTGAGAAAACAAGCAGTTTCAATATATACATTGGTAATAGAGTCCTTAGTGGAGCTGTGGGGTCTTACCATGTGATTGAAGTTTTTGAGATATTAGAGAATAATAAATCCTTTAAAGGTGATGTTGTGGCTGTTGATAACAACAAGGTTGTTCAAATTGGAGACTCAATCGTTGTAAACACCAAAGGTCGAATGGTTGTGCCAGAATCCTGTTATACGAAATCAGATTTTGCACTTTGTTCAGGAGTAACCTTAGTAAATAAGTCTGGAAGAAATATATATTTAAAAAATGTTTTTGCTAATGGAATTGCAATTATTGAGTTAGATAGGAAAAACACTGGTAAACCCACAGTTGAATATTTTCATTTGGATAATTTAGAAGTAGTTTCTCAAAGTTATGTGGAAAGACTTTATTATGTCAATGAAGATATGGATCTTCAGTTTGAACGTTTTATAAGTATGGATAAATCAAAAACTTGGAGTCGTAATACTAGAAGGTAGTTCTACAAACCTGAAGAGTTTGACCATTAGATTTTAATAGTTAGGCTTTCCTTGGTTATCCATAATAGGTGTCATAGTGTGCCTCAAGTATACTTCATTTACTTATATGTGCTTGTTGTCCATTGACCATAACGTTGTTAGTAAACCTAATCTACAACCTAGATGACTTAAAGTAAGCCAAAGTGGAAATATGGCTACTAACAAGACTCGATGGTTAAACTTTGAACGATAGATTTATTATCAGCTTAAATACGTTAAGGTATTAGGGTTGAGAGTGTCGCCCTACGTGAGGAGACCTAATCGACATGGTGCATCCGCAAAAGATGCCTGGCACTTAAATGGTGATCGCGACACGATTCGAACGTGTGACCGTCTGCTTAGAAGGCAGATGCTCTATCCAGCTGAGCTACGCGACCATGAGAAATTTGATCTCTATTTCTACTGTAAAAATGAAGTCCTGTCAAAAAATACATGGAGTTAAGGGCGATCTTTGCAAAGTATTAGCATACCTGCGCCGATTAACCCTGCAATGAGTGATGCCACTAGGATGGCTGTTTTTGAATAGATCTCAAGACTAGCATCCCCGTTGAGTGCTAGGTTGCTTACAAAGAGAGCCATTGTAAAGCCAATACCTGCAAGAAAGCCCACTGCTGCCATTTGGTACCAGGAAACTCCCTTAGGTAAAACGGCTATGTTTAGTTTTACAGAGATAAATGCAGCTATTAGAACTCCAATTGGTTTTCCTAAAACCAAGCCTAAAATAATACCAATTGAAATATTGTTTGTGGCAAAATCAGCAATAGTAATGCCCTCAATATGAACGCCGGCATTAACTAGTGCAAAAATGGGCATAATAAAGTAACTCACCCAGGGGTGAAGGAAGTGAATCCATGTATCTAAGGGAGAGTGAGAGTCGTGAATCAAGGTGGAAATTTTATCTAATCGGCATTTGGTATCGTCAGAAAGTTGCTGGGTGCCTGCCCCTTCTGATTTTTTTAAATCCTTAGCCAGGTCCGTCGCTAAACTATCGATTTCATTAAGGGCCTCTTTTTCATCCATAAATGGATTTGTAGGGGTCAAGAGCCCAAGGATTACCCCAGCAATAGTGGCATGGATCCCACTTTTTAGAACAGCAAACCAAATTACGATTCCTAAAATAATATAGACCAAAAACTTTCTTATACCAGAAAATTTTAGTAAAGATATGACCCCAAAGCCAATGGCAGCAAAACCTAAAGCATTACGAGCAATCTCATCTGTATAGAAAAAAGCGATGACTAAAACTGCACCCAAATCGTCTACGATAGCCAAAGCAAGTAAGAAGATTTTAAGAGCAAATGGAACTTTACGACTGAACAGGGTAAGGATACCAACGGCAAATGCGATATCGGTGGCCATGGGGATTCCCCAGCCATGTTGGCCCAATTCACCATTATTAAAAATAGCATAAAAACCTGCGGGAACTAGCATTCCACCAAGAGCTGCAAACATAGGAAGCGCAGCTTTTTTAGGAGAAGAAAGCTCTCCTAGAAATAACTCTCTTTTAATTTCTAAGCCGACCACAAAGAAGAAGATAACCATAAGGCCGTCGTTCACCCAATGTTGAAGAGATTTTTCGATAAAGAAATCAGCAATTTTAAGACCCAAAGGAGCATGAATGAAGTGCTCGTAGCTGAGGTAATATGGCGAATTAGCCCACACCATAGCTACAACAGTTGTGAACATAAGCACAAGCCCACCGGCACTCTCAGTGGCAAGGAATTTCTCAACAGGTGTGATAATGGTTCTTACAACTTTTTTGGCTTGTGCTTTGGCTTTGGTTTTAATCAACTAGTCCCCCAATTTCATAAATTTAGACTATGATTTATACGCCTCTGGGTTGATGGATTCAACCCATTTACGATAGTTGGCATCGATTTCTTTAATTTCTGCAGGGGGTTGAACTGGTCCCACATGAATGGTGAGCTTTCCAGGGCGTGGCAAGGAACCTTTGGGCATAAGGTGTTGATTGCCCTCTAGGTATAAAAATAATATTGGAGTTTGGGTGCGTTGGGCAAAAATGCTGACACCTTTTTTGAACGGGTAAATATATCCATCTTGAGAGCGGGATCCTTCGGGGAAAATTATAAGCCAAATGCGGTCAAGCCCGCTGAGTAAGCTGTTGCACAACTTTATAGCTTCACCTTTTTTATCTTTACGATCTATGGGGATAGCTCCTAAGCAGTGCTTGGAAAAAAAGATAAATAGCGGGTTGGTGAACCAGTAGTCCTTTGCAGCAGCAATATATAAATCAAGCCAGTACTGAAATGGGATAGCAGCAGCAATTGATACCGCATCAATATGACTGGCGTGATTTGAAATAACTAGTAATCTGGGATTTTCTTTATAAATTTCGTGGAAGCTGCCCTTTACAGTGAGGCGAATGTAAAAGCGAAATGTAACTTTTAAAAACAAAGCCCAGAGAACGCGAAAAATCCAACTGGTAAAGTCAAACTGTCGTGTAAATAATGGCAAGTGCTTTAAGTGCCCAGGTAAATTTGTCCACTGATCATTTTCATAGTCCCAGCTTTTCATGTTTTAAAAAGTCCTGTTTATGTAGATGTATGCATAATAAAAAACAGGGGCTGTAAAAATGAGTTTATCTATACGGTCCACCATGTCGCCACGGCCAATAATGAAAACACCAGTGTCTTTAAGGCCGAGGTCGCGACGGATGACGGAAATAAATAAACTTCCGAATCGACCAACCAGGGAGCAAATAAGCCCTGCAGCTATCCAATAGGGCTCCGTACGAATGGGGAGTAGATGTCTCATGGCCCAGGCTAGTACCAAGGTGAAGAATACAGAGGCTAAAAGTCCTTCTAGGCTCACTCGATTAGATATTTTTGTAAAAAACTTATGTTTAGACCAGAGGTAATTAACAGTGATTGAGACATTCTCTGCAATTTCTGAAAGTAGGTAGATGTAGATGACAATATAGATGCCTTTCTCGAAATCTAAAATTTTACCTAAGTGTAAAAGTGACCAACCAAAAAAGATAACTGCCATTAATGAGAGTGCTATATACTGCACCATTCGTTTTGCCGAATTTCGAATTAAGGGGATTATAGAAGCTAGTCCTAAAAAAATCATAGGTAAGAGGTCGTAGATGGCAAAAACTTGATAATGGATGCTTACCCCAAACAAAGCTATAAACACATAACTTACCCAGACGAACCATCCACGATGGTACATACCCACCATCTGAAAGAATATTTTTGCGGCATAAATACCTACAATTGTAAGTAAAATTATTGGCCAGGGTTTTGTAAAACCAAAAAATAAAAGTATAATTGGAGTCATGAAGATCCAGCTTTTTAAACTCTCCCAGGAAGCTTTGAATAATGTATTTTTTTTCCTTAAGAAAAATACGATGCCACTTAGGCCAAAAAGAAAAATTAAAATCAGCGCCGCTGTTTCTCGATAAAGTGGATCTGACCATAAATGAGCTGAATTCATATTTTCCCCTAAAATACTAATGAACGTTTAAACTGTAATCTTTGATTTTTTTATATAGGTTAGATCTTGATACTTGTAAAGTGTCACATACAATTTGCATGTCATTTGAGAAGCGATTGAGGTATTTTTGCAAGATTTTAGCTTCAAATTGGGTCATTATATCAGATAAGCTCATATCGGTGAGGTTTTCTGAGAGGTTTTGATCTAAATCTAAGTTAAAAGGCTTCTCTGGAAGTAACTTTTTTATATCATCTATCCGGATAAAGGGAAGTGGAGCCTGGAGAAGTAGTTGTTCACATACTCGTTTCAGCTCTCTAATGTTGCCAGGCCAGTGGTGAAGGAGGAGCGAGCTAATGGCATCAGGTGTAAAACTTTTCTTACGAGCCTTATCATTGGCTAAAAAATAATTAGCTAGTTCTTCAATATCTTCACGGCGTTCTCTAAGGGGAGGCAGAGTAATTTTTTGGTGATTGAGTCGCCATAACAAATCTTCTCTGAACTCACCTTTTTCAACCATATCTTCTAAATTCCGGTTGGTTGCAACAATAATTCTTGTTTTCACCTTTGTGCAAGTGTTAGCGCCAACTCTACGAACTTCACCACTTTCTAAAAAGCGTAAAAGTTTTACTTGTAGAGGAAGACTCAGGGCTTCTATTTCATCAATAAATAAATCGCCACCGTGAGCGGCCTCAGCTAGCCCAATTTTGGTTTGATTTGCGCCAGTGAAAGCCCCACGAACGTGGCCAAAAAACTCAGATTCAAATAGGCTATCGGGGATGGCGGCAATATTTACACGAATAAAAATATCAGATGGACCATTGATATGAATTAGGTTTGCCGCAACTTCTTTTCCAGTTCCTGTTTCGCCCTCAATGAGAATGGGTCCTTTTTCACCAGTAAAGTTGGCAATTTGTGCTTTCACATTCTGAGATAATTTTCCGCTGCCAATCCAGGTTGAGGATTCTGTAAATTGAGAGTGTTTAAGGTTCTTCATTAGGTGAAGGGATTCAATTTTGTCCAGTGTAAGTAGGACTTCCTCTTTGGAAAGAGGTTTAGCTAAAAAACGACTAGCTCCTGCTTTAAGGCAGTTCTCCATAAGGTCTTTATCTAGGTTACCACTCATTGCAACCACTTCAATATGTGGGTTTTCTTGAACAATTTTAGGAATAAGCTCTAAACCTTCTGCTTGTTCTAAATTGCCAGTGAGGTGCATATCTACAAATGCAGCATGAAATATACGATCTTCTGGAAGGTTATTGGGGTTGGATATATAAACTAAATTCCAACCATCTGGTAAGATTAAATCAATGGAGTTTGCAACAAGGCTGTCGTCATCGACAATGAGTAAGTTAAGTGTAGACATGGCAATCCTTTCTAACTTCATTAAGTAGAAGTCATAGCCACTTTAAGTGATGCCATAAAGATTATCAGTAGAATTTTTTTCAAATGGAATTGTTACAGGGAGTTAATGCTAGGCTACCAGCGAAATTCAGCCTATTCTCCTTGTGTTACTTGTATTAATTACAACGTTTTGTTGTTTGTATAAAATAGGGAGTTCCTATGTCTCACCATATTGATGAAAATGCTAAAGATGTTTTGCTTTTTGAAGCCATACATCCTGTTGGGAAACAGGCTTTTGAAGAGGTGAGTTTAAATGTAGATCTTTTAGATCATTCTTTAGTGGGCGATGAACTCAATGCAAAAATTAAACATAACCAAGTTGTGGGTGTTAGGTCTAAGACTAAGATCACCTCAGAAGTGCTAAGTGCGAATCCGCATCTTACTGCAATAGGATGTTTTTGCATTGGAACAAATCAAGTAGCTTTAGAAAAAGCAAATGAATTAGGTATACCAGTTTTTAATGCACCTTACTCAAATACTAGAAGTGTTGCAGAACTTGTTATCAGTGAAATGATCAGTTTATCTCGTCAAATAGCACACAAAAGCGGATTGGCACATCAAGGTGTTTGGGAGAAAACCGCAGCAGGCTCTAACGAAGTTCGCGGTAAAGTTTTGGGTATTGTGGGTTATGGACATATTGGGTCACAGGTGAGTATTCTTGCTGAGTCCTTAGGTCTTAAAGTTGTGTTTTATGATACCATTAAAAAATTGCCATTAGGCAATGCATCTAGTTCTGCTACTCTAGATAAATTATTAGAAAAATCTGACTTTGTAACTTTGCATGTTCCAGAGACCATGGAAACTAAAGATATGATGGGCAAAAAGCAGTTTGGAAAAATGAAAAGAGGGGCTCATCTTTTAAATTTATCTAGAGGCACGGTTGTTGTCATAGATGATTTAGTTGAGGCTCTAAAAAGTGGCCAACTGGCAGGAGCAGCTGTAGATGTTTTTCCTGTGGAACCAAAAAGTAATAAAGATCAATTTGATAGTCCACTGCAGGGAGTAAATAATGTCATTTTAACACCTCATATTGGTGGCAGTACACAAGAGGCACAAGAGGCCATTGGTCATGAGGTCTCTGAAAGCTTAATTAAATATATTCAAAGAGGGGCTACAACTGGTGCTGTTAATTTTCCACAATTGGAAATCCCGCCTCTGAGAACAGGAGCAAGGCTGTTAAATGTTCATGAAAACAAACCAGGTGTTCTTGGGGATATTAACACATTGATTTCCAATGCTGGAATAAATATTTCGGCACAGTTTTTATCAACAGATTCTAAAATAGGTTACTTAGTTGTGGATTTTGAAGATGTAACAAAAGCCAAAGAATTAGCCATTGAAGTCGCAAAAAAAGATGTTTCCATTAAAACGAGAGTGATACTAGGCCATGCTTAAACAATTAGAAGATATTTTCCCTAAAGATAGAATAAAATTAGATCAAGAAAGTTTTGATGTTTACGGTAGAGATTGGACAAAACATATAGCTCATTGCCCCTCGGCCATTGTGTTCCCAGAGAATACGGAACAAGTACAGAGCTTAGTAAAATGGGCGAGAAAAAACAATGTTAAACTTTTGCCTTCTGGCGGGCGCACGGGTTTGAGCGGAGCCGCCACAGCCATTGATAACGAAGTGGTAGTTTCATTTGAAAAAATGCGAGCAATAAGAGACTTTAACGAAGTGGATCAAACAGTTGTGTGTGAAGCTGGTGTTATTACAGAATCCTTACAAAATTATGCAATAGAAAAAGGTTTGTTTTACCCAGTGGATTTTGCAGCCAGAGGATCAAGTCAAATTGGAGGTAATGTTGCTACTAATGCTGGAGGGATTAAAGTCCTTCGTTATGGTCTTACACGTCAGTGGGTTACAGGGTTAAAAGTTGTAACTGGTAAAGGGGATATTCTTAATTTAAACCAAGGTTTAATTAAAAATGCCACAGGTTATGATTTAAGACATTTGTTTATTGGCAGCGAGGGAACTCTTGGCTTTGTTACAGAGGTCATTGTTCAGCTACTACCGCCTCCAAAAGATCTATCTGTAATGATGTTTGGTTTATCTAGCTTGGATGATGTTTTGAATTTATATAAAACTTTTAAGTTTCAATTACCTTTAACAGCTTTTGAGATGTTCACAGATGTAGCTTTAAAGCATGTATTACAAAACGATGAATTACAAAAGCCTTTTGAAACTGACTCCAAATACTACGTACTTTTAGAGTTAGAGAGTATTAGTGAGGGTATTTTAGAATCAGCTATGGAACTTTTTGAAGAGTGTTTTGATAAAGGCTGGGTAGAAGACGGCACTGTTAGCCAGAGTGAAGCTCAATCTAAAATGCTATGGCGTTTGAGAGAGGATATTTCCGAAGCCACTTCAGCTTATGAACCCTACAAAAATGATATTTCTGTTCGAGTTTCACATGTCACCGAGTTCTTAAATGAAATGGATAAGATTTTAATCGAGCAATATGCCGATATTGAAGTTGTATGGTTTGGTCATATTGGTGACGGTAATTTACATATTAATATGTTAAAACCTGAAAATATGTCCTCTGATAATTTTATAAAAAAATGTAAATCTGCAAATGTAGAAATGTTCCAAATGATTGAACGATTCAAAGGAAGCATATCTGCAGAACACGGTCTTGGCTTTACAAAAAAAGCAGACCTGGAAAAAACAAGGTCCATTGAAGAAATTGAATATCTAAGAGGTATTAGGAAAGTTTTTGATCCCGATGGAATTCTAAGTCCAGGGAAAATGTTACCTTAATTTCTGTGAGATCAGTGGTAATTAGTTATATTTGAGCAGGACAGCTTTTAACTCAGAGATGGCATTATTGCTAACTTCTTGCCAGTTTGAGGCTTTTTGCAAGCAACTTTCTTCTGCTATGGCACAGATGTCAGTAACCTCGGGAACGCCATAGGTTTTTCCAGTTCCTTTTAATTTATGAAACTCATCCTCTATGATTTCGAGATTTGCATCTAGCATAAGATTTTCTAGTTGTTCAATTTTTTTTGGTAAATCAGCTAGATATTCTTTTTTTAATTCATCAAGCATATTTTGAAAGTCTTTATTCACGATCCCGCCCTGACTTTTTCCTCTAGAACAGTAGATTGATGTAGGGATTTTGTTCCATGTTTGTATTTCCATTCTGGAAGAGTAAAGAAAAAGTTAGAGCCAAACCCTGGACTAGAGTTTACGTTAATTTCGCCACTATGCTCCTCAATTAGCGCTTTAGCTATGGCTAATCCTAATCCAGTGCCTTTAACTAAGGGGTTATTTGGCCCGGTGGCTTGTCTAAATTTTTGAAATATAAACTGTTGGTCCTCAGGTGAGATACCTGGTCCCTGATCAATGACCTCAATAACCAAATGTTGATTTTCTGATACTGTGGCAGAAACAGTGATTTTTCCATTTTCAGGACTAAATTTAATGGCATTAGATAATAAGTTGGTAATGACTTGTTGGATTCTGTCAGAATCAATTTGTACATATATATTTTCGAATCCCTCTTGGGTGAGCTGTACTTTTGCAGTTTGTGCTAAACCAAAAAGGCTTTGAAAAGTTCTATTTATTAAATCTGAAAGTATAATCCACTCCAAATTTAAGGGGAATTGTCGTGCTTCAATTTTGGTTAGATCCAAAATATCATTAATTAAGCGTATGAGACGATCACTTTCCACTTCCGCAATATCAAGTAAGCTAACAGTAGCCTCATTAAACTCTTCGGTAACACCACTTTTTAACAGACTCAGGGATCCCTTAATAGATGTAAGGGGAGTTCTTAGCTCATGAGAAGCAATACTTAAAAATTCCGATTTTGCATGATCTAAGGATTCTAGATCATCTAAGCGTGTAAGAACTTTTTGTGCCATGGCATTAAAGTTGATTTGTAATTCTCCAATTTCATTATTTGGTGGGATTGAGAATTGATAACTATATTTCCTGTTTACAAAATCCATCATTTTTTTACTTAAATCTTTGATCTGTCGAAAGAAGCTAAATTGTAAGAATAAAATCACAACTAGAATCGTAGCTGACCCCAAGGCAACAAGGAAACCTCCAGCATAAAATATTTTTTTATCTACATTGGATTTTTTAACTTTAAAATGTTTGCGATACTCTAATTCATTTTTATTATAAATAAGTAGATTTTTTTTAAATAAACTGAAGTGTTTTTTTCCATAATTAACAAGAAGTTCACTAACAAACTCTTGTCTGTTTTTCGAGTGCATAGACTCTCTAATTTTTTGTATATGCTCAAATTGTTTTTTATGGAATTTACTGGTATTTAATTTATGAATTTCGCTTTCAATGAGGTAGCTTTGCTCAATAAGCTCTTCGTAATAGACCTTTTCATTATTTAATTTCACCACCCTATACGTGCCAAAAACAGAAGCTCCTAAAGTTAAAAATAGTATAAGAAACAAACGAAAGCGAATATAAGTCATTCAGAGAAACCTTTGTCTTTTAGAATGTTTTCGATTTCTTGCCAAAGTGTTTGTGGGTCAAATGGTTTAGGAATAAATCCTAAACCGTGTTTGGTAAATTCTGAAACTTGATCTTGCTGTGATTTTGCGCTTAAAAAAATAATAGGTTTAATGGGAGCTGTGGATTGCTCTTTGTAGGATATACAAACGGAGACACCATTAAGTTTAGGCATCATCTCATCTAAAAGAATGAGATCATATTCATTTGTAAGTGCTTTTTCTAAAGCCTCTGCCCCATCGTGAACAACATGTACATCATGACCTTGAAAATGTTCTAAAGTCATTTTAGCAATCTTAGAAATATTAATGTCATCTTCGGCTAAAAGAATTTTCATGTAACCTCGCATATTACACCACTCTTATCGGATTGATGTCCTTGAGATTAAAGGAATTTTCAAAAATCTAGATATTATTTCAATTTGTTTCACCTCAACCAAAGTCCGCGTTTCAGTTATACTCCGTCTATGAAATTTGCGTGAGTTCTCTTTAAAGGCGCACAAAAAATGAGTTCAGCGTGGAGGCCAAAGGCCGAGCACTGCCTGTCTGAAAGTTTTTAGGTGCCTTTAAAGAGAACTCACGCAAATTTCATAGACGGAGTATAACACACGATGGTTCAAACTTAAGTAGACAACGTAGTGTTGTTGAGAACGACAAAGATAATAATTTAAAAATCTTCTAAAGCATCTAGACTAATGTCCTTGTCTTGTATAGGCTTTAGAGAAAGCTTTTTGAGTTTCAGAACGGTCTTACTTTTTCTCTTTAGATCATGAACAGTGATTAACCTTGCTCTAAAGTATCTCTTTTTATGCTTTTTATACTTGCTAAAAGACATCTTCTTAACAAGTTTTCCTTTTTTATCGAAGTACTCAGATTTTAATATTTTGAAATTCTTAATGTTTATCCAAGATTTAATTTTACTATAACTAGTTCCAATTTTATTTTTAGCAACACTTTCAATGATAACAGTATTGTTTTTAAGCTTTTTTTGAATGGTGTTTTTGAAACTTTTGTATGTGGATAAGCTCAGATCCTCATAACTAAGGTCAGAGTCTAGAAACCTTGATTTTTTATTACCACTCAGTATTCTACGAGTCTTTTCGGTGGAGGGCAGGTAGAGCCATTGCTGCTCTTTATCATCTTTGTTTATTGTTAGAACACCAAGGCCTTCTAGGTCCTTCGGTTCATTAATTCGGATAAGTGCTTTTTGCTCATTTTTAGTATTTTTTCTTTTAATAACCAAAACTCTTTTTTGCACTTCATTATCTGAATTTGTAATTGTCATTTCTAAAAATGCTGTTTCTTGGGGAATTGAAGTGACTTTTTCTACTTTGTCTAAAATTTGTTTTGCACTCAAAGATTTGGCTATTGCTTGTGTAGGTATAAATAAAGACAGGGCCACAACAAGTATAAAGAAACTGTTTAGAGCTAAACGTGGTTTAAATCCAATGGGACTGTGGTTTGATAGTATTTTTGGGAATCGTGCTAAGAAAGCGGGTAATAATACTAAATCACCCACTAGTCCTGCAATTAAAGATAATAACATAAATGCTCCAAAGGTTTTGTTCATTTCAAAAAATGAGAAGAGAAATACAGAAAATCCAGCAACAAGAGACAGTGAGGATATCAAGCAAGGTTTTGTTTCTTCCATAAGTAATTTTTTTATATCCACTTCGGAATCTTTTTTCAAAGATTGTCGAAGTTGCCCTAATATATATACTGTGTTGTCAAAAGCAATACCTAATGAGATGGCAAAGATAATTGCGATTCCAGGTTTAATTGGAGTTTGTGTAATAGCAAGAAAGCCAAGTAAGATTGTGGGTGGTACTATATTGGGGATTATTGCCACCAATGACCATCGAATGGATTTGAACACTACACTGAGCAATATAAAGACTAAAAATAGGGCCTGAAAAAAACCATACATCATTGTTTTTGATATTTCACGATTAAGTGGGTGAGCTGTGGCAGCCAGACCTCCAAATTTTACGTCCACATTCTTGAAATTTTTATGGATTGTCGACTTAATATTAGAGATAACCAATCCCATTTTATTGTCAGGTAAATCAGCTAACTTTATATGTAGTCTTGAGGCCGAAAAGTTCTTGTTTGCAAAATGTGGAATTGGGTTAACATCAGCCATGGAGTACATAAAATAGGATTCACTGATCCCTGCATCTGAATGAGGAATGTTTTTTAGCTCTTGAGGAGCTTTAATAAAGTCTGTTATAGACACTATACTTTTGATTGATGGATTTGCTCTTAATGATAACACCAGAGTATCCAATGTTTTTAGGTTTTTATGAGATTTCCAGTAGTTTTTATTATTTGTGTCAATCATGACTTCAAGGGGAATCGCTCCTCCTAAATTTTCGCTTATAAACTCTGTTGTTTTTCTAGATTCATTATTTTTTGGTAGATCGTTAAATAAAAGGGCTGTCCAGTTGAGTTGAGTTCCAATGAGTAAGAATCCAAAACAAACAGTTACGATACCTGTTGTTAAAGATTTGTGATTTTTAATAATAAACTGGGCATAGGAGCTAATACCTAATGACCATTTTTTAGTTTTAGGGATGGGAAAAATAATCATAAGATTAGGAAGTAGTATTAATGTTCCCAAGCACCCAACAAGTACACCAAGAGAAACGGTTAAGCCATAGCTTGAGATCATAGGGACTTTTGCAGTGAGTAAGGTACTAAAGCCAACTGAGGTTGTTAGAGCGGTGAGAAGATGTGGAACGGTAAGGCTTTTTAGAGTATAAACAATACTTTTAAATTTTGCTTCAAAATCTTGAACTGGCGAGGAGTAAAATACATCTGAAATTTTAATCATAGTATGAGTAGAAATCGCTACAATTGTTATTGTTATTAAAATGGGTACTGTTGAAGATAAAATAGTGAAAGGGAAACTCATAATAGACATAAAGCCTAATACGAGAATATTTCCACCAGCAATGATAATAAGTGAGATTAGAGGGGCTACAAATCCTCTAAATGTAAGTTTGAGTATAAGTAGAGCGCCGAGCAAAGATAAGGCAACAAACAAGCTGAGCTCCTTTGACAAGAGCTGGGTAACTTGTGTTTTAATTGCAGCAGGTCCACCAATTTGAAGCTGTGCATAAGGTACTTCTTTATTAATAAATGCACGAATTTGATTGGCCATATTTTCATTTTTTTGCACACTAATATTTTTAAGAGTCACAATAATTGACGTGTGTTTGGCATCCTGAGAAATGAGTTGAGGGCTAATTAAGGGGTCTTTTAATGTCCACTGATTTTCATTATTTAATTGTGAAATTTCATAATATGAACCAATTGAGAAGCTATCTTCTTCTGTATATGCTGTGTCTACATTGGCAAGACTTAAAATACTATCTGTGGTCTCTAGGCTCTCTATATAACCTGTAATATTTTGAATATGTGTCAATTGTTTTAGATTCAGCCAACTTTGAGAAGTTTTCTGTGGGAGCGACAGTACAAAAGTATATGGTGAAAGTTTTTTAATCTTAAATTCTTTTTTTAAAGAAACATCATCATTTAATATTTTATGGTTTTTAGGTTGAAACTGTTCGAAGCCATAATGGGTTTTTATGTTTTTTGCTTTTTGAAATGCCAGTGCGGTGATTATAGTGAACAAAAAAATGACAAAAACAGAAACTCTTTTTAGTTTTTTTTGTCTAGACTTTGTAATTGTATAATCTTTATTCATTTTTCTCCTCATATTTTTCTTAACTATAAGAAATATTTGATTATTCTTCGGAATGTTAAAATAAAACTTTAGTCTAAAGTTTTTGCACCGATAGATAAAATATGAAAAATATACGCAACATAATAATTGTAATGGGTTTAATTTTTACAAATAATTTAATGGCTCAGCTGAATTTGACTTCAGAGTATGAGCTATTTTTAGACAACGAGAAGGTATTTAACCTAGTAAAGTCTAAGATTACTTCCACGAATAAGATAGATTCTGCTCTGCCTATTTCTGACTTTGTATTAGATACACATATTTCAGAAATTAATGAAACCATTGCTACTGAAGTGGCTGGGGTTGAATTTGAGTTTACCTCAGAAGCACAAATCGAATCACTGAATAATAATGAGTACCGACTAAAAATAAATATTAAAAAACTTTCTATTTATATAGATAAAATTGAAACTCATCATCAAATTTTAAGAAGAGTAGGCAGCAGTTATATTAAGACTAATATTGATGGTTTATGTGAAAATATTAAAATGGAATCCAAAAATGGACTCAACTATAACTCTTTTATTGATATGAGTTATAATGTTCAGGGCGGAGTATTAGCTTTAAACTACAGTGATTTGATTCTCAATAAACAAGAAGGGTCTTTAGGCCTAAGTAACATTAGCTGTTCAGGGATTAAGGGCTTTGAGGAAGTTGTTTCTACTGAGCTAATGAATAAGTTAAATGATGTGAATTTTATCAAAAGTGAATTAGAAAAGTATTTCTTATCTAAGATTGGTGTTATTTCACAAAAAGTCGAAGATGAAATATTAAAACCTGCAGACTTGGGTGGTCATAAGGATAAGCTGGTAGTTAAGTCATACCCTCAGTCCCTAGAGGGCTTTGAGGACGGAATATCGGTAAAAGGTTTAATGGTATTTAACTTTAAAACTAGGTCAGCAATAGTTGGAGAAACCTATGTGGCACTTAACACTAAGAATGTACCACTAAATGAAGGTTTGAAAAAAGACTGTCGAACAAATGCATCTGCATTTGATTGGCAAGAGTGGGACTCCATGTTTGGTGGTGATAGTGACTACTATTATGAGGACGTCCCTTTGGGCAGCGAAATCTTTGCAGAATTTTGTGACTATACAAAATCATTGAAATCTGATTCAAGTGGCTTTTCTCGACTATTACTGCCTTACGGATTATTAGATAAAGTGGCTGCTTATATGCATCACTCACAAATGGCCAGGTTTCAAACTGATACTAAAAGTATTTCGGGATTAAAGAAATTAATGAAGTCCAGGTGGACACAGTTTTTTGTTTTTAGAGATTTAATGAACTTCCCCAAAAGAACAAATTTTTACTTATTTTTATCTACTGAAGATGTGCCACAAGTGAGTTCCGTTTATGAACTCTCTCAACAAAGCTTAGGTTTTGAAATTCAATCTAAATTGGTATTAGATATGTTTGCACCTATAAATGGACAGTGGGAGCATTATTTGAATTTTTACTCTCAGGTTTATACACCAGTTAAATTAGATATTGATCAGGCAAACTTGAATTTTAATTTTTTAAAACCAGATCTAGATTTAACTTACAGATTTGATAAAGAATATATGAGTAAGCATAAAGTGAAAAAACGTATTAGCACAGACACACTAAAAGAGCACCTTGTGGACGCTATTGATGGCTATGAATATTCCATTGATTTTAGCCAACTTACACCTCTTAAGGATAAATTAAAATTCACGAATATTGTTTTAGATGAAGGCAATTTATCAGTTGGTTTTTAATTACAAGTGAACTGGGTTTCATTTGAAGCTTCTAAGTTGATTTTAATTGTGTAATCAAGCTTATGAGTTAATACTTCTCTAAAGATAATGAACTTACTTTGGAGATATAAATGATTTCGTATTCAGTTTATAAGGTTATACATTTGTTAGGTGTTTTTTTAACATTAGGCGCGCTATTTGGATGGACTATGCATTATTTTAATGGTGGGCAGAAACAAAATGCAGCAAAAAAATTATTAGGTATTATGCACGGAGTGGGGCTTGTCTTTGTACTTATAGCAGGTTTTGGTCTGCTAGCTAGAATTGATCAAAGTGCAATGCAGTTATGGGTTGGGTTAAAACTGCTCATTTGGCTGTCTTTTGGAATGTACACAATACTTCTGCATAAAGGCATTTTAAAACCAAAGCTAAGTTGGTTTGTGATCCTTGCACTGGCTACATCTGCGGTTATACTAGCACAGCTAAAGATTTAAATAATTAAAACTTTTTTGGACAGATTCAGAACTTTTCTATTTGTGAAACAAGAAGTACTAGTAAATCATAGATAAAATTAAGCTTATATTACTGATGTTGGAATAAGATCCAAGCAGGCTTTGCTCGTCACCGGAGAAATGATGCAGGTTTAATTTGTAAAGAAAGTTGTTAGCAATTTTGTTGTTATAGCTAAGTCTGGAATATAGCCCCTGAGTCAAGGTGTCGCTGAGATGTAGAAGCTGAAATTGAGAACTGGAATTAATGGGGAGTATAAATCCTAAACCTAGTGCTTGGGAAAAGGGATCAGATTGACTTCCTGGTAGGTTGGAATTGGCGGTTTCTTTCTGACTGTTGTAGGCTTGAATTTGGTATGTAAATGTCTTTTTAAAAGCACTAAAATTAGATTCTATGGAAATTGCTGCTTTAGATTCATTAGAAGGTAAACCATTTTCGCCACTAATAGCAGGTAAACCGGGAAATGTTAGACTATCAATTAAGGAAGATTTTGTTTTTGTTTGGGCCGCCTCTGCCTTAACAATTAATTTTTCAAAACTTTTAATCACTGCGAACCCAAAGGTTTCAATTTTGTAGTATACAGGTAACAATTCAATATCTGAATTGAGCCGGGCAGAAACTAAGTCGGGATTAATAATGAGGTCAAAATTTGATCTCACCTGAGGGGTAGATTTCGCTCCATTAAAATATAAAAACTGGAGATCGAAGCTTTGAAACTGAAAGGCAGTGTGTAATCCGTAATTACCATTAAGCGCATTGTCTAGAGACACAGGATCATAGTAGGTATAATTAAAGGACTCTGGAAGGTAAACAGTGCCGAATTCACTGTGAACATTATTGAGCTGAGTTTGGGGCATCCAAAATGATTGAGCACCAGGTAGTAGAGATTGTTCTTTATTTGAGATAAAGAACAACTCTGTATTTATAAACTCATTGGACCAAGTGGTGGATAGGGCTAAAGAACCAATACTTTTGGGATTTAATGGATTAATGGAATTCTTGCTGTTAACAACATCAATAGGAGAGCTTCCGTCAATGTTGCCGAAATTAAATGTTTGGAAGCCTAGTTTAATTTTATAATCTGATATTTTATATTGAAAAAAGGCAGCTGGGATATTGAGGTGAGACTTTTTATTATTAGAACCTTGTATTTCTGCAAAACTGTAATCTAAGGATAGGCGATATTTTAAATTACGATTTACTTTTTGTTTAACACTAGGTCTTAAGGAGAGGAGGTTCTTGGAGCTGACCATTTTTTTGTATGTATTGCGATACCCCTCATTAATGATAAAAGAACCTTCGGCATCCCCCTCAAGAGAGTATTTCACTCTGCCAGCAAAGGAGGTCGCCGAATAGTCTAATGCTATTAGTGTTAAAACTAATAACTTAAGCGTCTTTAATAGTTTTTTCCAACTCACCAGTTTCATACATTTCCATTAATATATCACTGCCACCAATCAGCTCTTTATTTACATAAAGTTGAGGAATGGTTGGCCAGTTACCATACTCTTTAATTCCTTGGCGAATGTCTTCGTGTGATAAAACATCCACTACCATATACTCTACACCAAAACTGTTTAAAATTTGAGAGGCTTTTGCAGAAAATCCACATTGAGGGGTATCGGGTGTACCTTTCATGAAAAGGGTGATTTTATTGTCAGTTAAGATATTATCTATTTTGCTTTGTACTTCAGACATACTGTTCTCCTGTGTTAATTCACGGTTAATTAATTTTAATTTTTTTTATTCAATTCAGAGGTAAAACCCACTTGTTAAAGCGCTTACTCTGAAGTTAAGTTGCTGTTGCAACTTTTTGACTTAATTTGGTTGAGTTTATTTCTCGATAGTTTTGATTGATAAAGCATGGAGTTCGCCAGATTTAAGCTCCACATCAAAAACAGACATAATAGCCTGATGCCTTTTAATACGGTTCATATCTTTAAACTCTTTTGCTGCCACACGGACTTCCCAGTGGTCACCACCACCAGTAAGGTCCATGGCAACAACATCGCTACCGGGAAATGATTTTTGAATTTTGTCTTCTATATATTCTTGTGTCATATTTTTCCACCTCAAAGCCTTAAAGGGACTTCTAGTTTAGTTGTATTTTAGTGTCGTGCTTTGCATTGCTCGTAGTTTAAAATAGTTATTTTTAACACCAAAAGGCTCAAACAGGCAGTGCTCGGCCTACGGCCTCCGCGCTGAACTCGCTTTAGGCGCAAAAAATAATTATTTTAAACTACGAGCAATGCAAAGCACGACACCACTGCTAGCACATTGTTATCACGAAGCTATTTAGGAACTAAGCTCCTTGATTCGAACGTCACACCGTGTTAAGAATGGCTTATGGATTATTACGAGCCTGCTTCTGAGGCACACAAAAAAAAACAACGAGTAAAAGCAAGAGAGCTGAAAGCGTCCAACTGGTGGCGTCAACAATTGCAAAAAGGCCTGTGTTATTACTGTGGAAGCCGATTTCCTTCTACCGAATTAACCATGGATCATAAGGTGGCAGTGGCTCGTGGGGGATTTTCAACTAAGTCTAATATTGTGCCCTGTTGTAAAGATTGTAATACAAAAAAGAGGCATTTAACCCCAGCGGAAATGATACTTAACAACAAATCTTAATTTGCTTGTGGACACAATTCCCCTAAAGTCCTTAAACTACTTAAATAAAACCAGAAGTTGAAAATCTAAAAAAAAGGATGTTGCGTGTCTAGCAAAATCACAACAAGTAGTACGGCAGAATACTTCGCTAAAAATTTACAGCAAGTGGGTTTCTCTTCTCCGCTTAAAGCAGTTTTAACTACCTTAAAAGAGGCCGTTGATAATTCATTAGATGCCTGTGAAGACGAGGGCATAGCACCGGAAATCACAGTTCAGATCAAGAAAGTAGGGAAGGGTTCCTCAAAATCTGCTGACCTGATAGTGGTTACAGTTGAGGATAACGGGCCAGGGTTGGATGAAACCTTGTTGCCCAAAGTATTTGGTGAGTATTTAGCCTCATCTAAGTTTGGCCGTGGCCAGTGTTCTCGTGGACAACAGGGGATAGGAATTTCCGCTGCCACAACTTGGGCTCAGTTAACAAATGCTCAAGGTGTGAAAGTCATATCGAAAACAAAAAAAATGCGCAAAGCTATTGAGGCAATCATCGATGTAAATATCAAAGGAAATAAAGGGGTTATTAAAAACCGCAAATCCGTTGATTGGGATAAGCCACATGGTTTAAAGGCTGAGTTTAGAATTGACGGCCGAGTACAGTTAAACGGTGATGGTGGGATTTTAACATACCTTGAGGGCACAACGTTAGTTAACCCACATCTGACCTTAAACTATAAGCTTTTAGACCATGATTGGGTGAATATTGGGCGTGTATCCGAATTTGTTCCACAGGTGCCAAAGCCTACTTTACCTCACCCACACACAATGAAGCTGGGTGAGTTTATGACTCATGCTCATTTATTTGGTAAATTAACTTTAAAAAAATTCTTAACCACTGGTTTTTCTAGAATATCTGATGCCACGATCAAGGATTTTACAAAAAAGGGCTTAAAAAGAGCATACTTAAGTCAACCTCTTGTTAAATTTAACGAGACTGATTTTAAAGAAGTGTTTCGCGTGATTCAAGATACTGATTTAGCAAACCCAACAACTAGGTCTGTATTAGTGGTTGGAGAAGAATCACTTTCTAAAAGTATTCAACGCTTGGGTGATATTGATTTTTTTAGTGTTATGACAAGGAAGCCCAAGATTTGTGATTTTAAACCAGTGGTGGTTGAAGTGGCTATTGCTAGATTTTTAAATAAATCTCAAGATGCCGAATCTCAAGGGGTACAACTTTTAAGATTTGCCAATAGAGTACCGTTACAATTTGATAAAGCTTCCTGTGCAATTACAAAAGCAGTGGAGTCCGTGACTTGGCGATCTTACGGTTTAGCTCAATCGAAAAACTCATTGCCTCAGGGGCCATATGTTATTGCGGTAAGCGTGACATCTCCTTTTATTAAATTTAAAAATGCATCCAAAGAAACTATTGATGCTAGTGAAGAGTTAGTTGAGGAAATTCGACGAGCATTGATGCAAGCGGGGCAGAAGCTAGGTAGACATATTCGAAGAGAGAATAAAGCGGCTGATTTAGAGAGAAAAATTGCTTATATTGCTAAGTTTGGTCCTATATTGGTAGATGGTTTGGCGAGAATTGCTAAGGCTCCAAAAACCAGAAGAAATAAAGCAGAAGAGGGCTTAAATAAGATTTTAGGCAAAGATTCGAAAGAGGCTGAGAATGAATTAAAACAAGCAGAGGACCGTTTAACAGCACAAAAAGCAAAACAGAAAGAAAAATTTGGTGATTTAAGCATAGATAAGGACCCAGCTGTTCAAGAATCTAAGCCAGCTGTAAAGGCAACTACAAAGAAGGCTGTCTCTAAGAAAACGACAAGTAAAGTAGTAAAAAAGGCTTCAAAAAAAGTTGTTAAAAAAGTCGCTAAGAAAACGGCAAAAAAGAAAGCTACTAAGAAAAAAGTTGTTAAGAAAAAAATAGCGAAAAAGAAAACAACAAAAAAAGTCAAAAAGACAATTTTACGCAAGAAGAAGTAATTTAACTTAAGATTTAAAAAGAGAGCGGTATATGGCTTTATTGAAAGTAAGAAAATCAAAAATTAACATCCCTAAAGAAGCTCAACTTATGTGTGATAAGATGTTAAAGGATCTTGAGCGGTCAAAACGACCCGTGTTAACCGCAGTAAAATGCTCACTGGATAACTCCTTATATAATTCTAGAGTGGGTTACCTAACTCCTGGTGATAAGCGAGTAAAAACAGAGCTGAACGTGTCTTCAGTACAAAAGCTAGCCAGAACGGTTTTTATGTTAGAAGTATTACTTAATAATATCGATACAGGCGCTGTGAATACAAAACGTGAGCTTTACTATATGGCAAAAGGTTTAGTGAAGTCAGAAAAAGAGTTAAAACCCCTAGATTTTGAAGAGCAAACGGAAAGTGACGCAGTTATCGATTATATCTGTGATGTTTTAGAAGTTTACCGTGAGGAGTTAAACTGTTTTGCCAATGACCGTGGTGGACAGACATACTCTAAGGAGTTAATTGTTACTGAAACTTTATCTGACGGGACTAAGGCAACTGTAGAGCTGGGCTCCCTGGGGACCTCACCGTTTCAGCCAAAGAATAAGCCTCAAGCTTTACAGCTAAAAGCTAAAAAGAAAATTGATTTTTGCTTAGTGGTGGAATCAGAAGGTACGGCAAATACACTTGTGGCCAACGGTTTTACTAAAAGAAATAAGTGTATTGTTATGGGTGCTCAGGGTGTGCCATCAAATGCAGTTCGTGGGTGGTGTAAAACTATCCAAGATCAATTAAAAGTTCCAATATACTTTTTTGGAGATCTGGACGCCTATACATTACAAAATATTTATAGAACTCTCAAAGCGGGTTCTGCAGCCAGCTTAATTAGAAACTCTGATTTTTCGGCTCCACAAGTCCGTTTTTTAGGGGTATTGCCCGAAGATGTAAAAAAATATGACCTACTTTGCTATGACGTGACTACTAAAGATGCTAGCGATGCACGTTCTTTAAAAAAGGCTAAGGATGCTTTGGAAAATGATCCATTTTTTAAGGATAAGAAAAATAAAAAGCTAGCTTCAATTCTTCATTGGTTAATTAAAAATAAGGTGCGTTGTGAACAGCAGTCCTTATTCTCTGTAAATCCAAAAGACCCACTAACCACCGAAAAAATTATCCTAGAAAAGATAAAAAGAGGCAGTTACGTTTAGGGATATGTGTCCTTCAATAGACTAAAGTACTGTGTTCCGTTTGGACACGGTTTGTGTACAAATATATTGAGTTTGGAATTTTCTTATCCGATAATTTTTTTATGGATACACGAAGTTTAGATTTCACAACGTATTTACAAGAAGAGTTAGTTCTGAGGTGCAAAAATAACCCTGCATACTCCTTGCGTAGCTTTGCTAATAACTTAGATATTTCGCCCTCTTTTTTAAGTAAAATTTTAAATAGAAAAAGAAGAGTCACTGACAAGGTCTTTAAAAAGCTAACAACTCACTTAAAACTAGATTCTTATACTCTAAAATCCTTTAATCAAAGGATGTATGGGAATGAGGACTTGGATTATTCATTGTATGATATCAATTTAGAGTATTTTAAAGTCATTTCTGATTGGTACCATTTTGCTCTGTTAGAGTTATTAAAAGTTGATGGCTTTAATGATTCATATGATTGGATGGCCACAAGACTAGGAATTAATGCTAATCATGTTCAATCAGCTGTTGAGAGATTATTAAAGCTGGGTCTTTTGGAAAAAGTGAATGGAAAACTAATACCAAGTAGTTCAGGCAATACAACTCTGAATAATAACTTTACGGATATGGCATTTAAAAAAATGCAAAATGACTTACTGAAAAAAGCCATAAGCTCTTTATGGGATGTTGATATTGAAAAACGAGATCAAACTTCAATATGTATGGCCATAGACCCATCAGATATTAAAGAAGTAAAAAAACGTTTAACAAAAGTGAGGCGTGAAATGTGTGAATTCTTAGAGAGACCTAAAGAAAATAAACCCACTCAAGTGTATAACTTGAGTCTTTCCTTTTTTCCATTAAGCAAGGAGTTGCCATGATAAAATATATCTTAATAATAATTTCTATTAATTTTTTCTTCGGATGTAATAAAAAAGGAGTTAACGATTCCTTGAAAGACAAGCCAACAAATGGGCAAGATCAAGGGCACGCTAAACTTGATGCATGGAAGGTGAATTCCTTGGGGCAAGAGGGGCATGGGGGAGACGCCGTAGTTTGTTTTAGCATTCCCATAGAACAAGCCTTATACAGGGTTACACCAAAAAAAAATAGCTCGTGTTTAAGGAATCTACCTTGTGAAAATAAATCAGAGACAGCTTCAGACCAAGAACAAAATGGTCCAGCAAAGGTAATGTGGCGCATGACTGATGTGGGACGTAAATCTATCCGGTCAGCTAAACCATTGGAGCAGTTTTTGGCAGAACGTATTACTGGATTAAATCCAGTAATAGCTCAGTTAAACCAAGGGACTCTGACAACAGGGTATAACTTGTTAAGGTCTAAGCTGGCTCATTTGCCCGCAGCTTATGAAAAAAATGAGGAAATACATCAGGCTCTTGGTTGGCTAGAGGAGGATGGAATAGCTACGGAATATGGACTTGCAGATATTAATGACTCGGGGTTTGCCACAGGGATTAATCAAAAGAGCTGCAAGGAATTACAAGCCGTGGTGAGAAAGGACAATCAACTATGGTACGATCCTGATATTATAGGACATTTTGATACGGCAGGAAAAATACTGATTCAATTACATGAAGAAATTTATCGTTGGGGTAAACTACAAGATCAAAGTAACTCTCAATATGGAGATTGGGCCCATGGAACCTCTATCAATACTAGACATTTAATTTTGAAAATACTTAAGCCAAATATAAGTACAAAACTGCTAAATACAAATTTAAAGGTTTTAGGCTTTTCGTCATTATTTTGGCAAAATCGTTTTGCAGTTCCAACACCGGTGGGTCAGTTTATGACCTCAGATGTATGTTTAGGTGAATCTATGATTATAAAAAATTATTTGGATAAAAATAGAAATATTAACTCAGTTGATATGAGGGATTACTTGGTTTCACGGTATTTACTTGATGAATTGAAGTCTGTTCAACCTATTTTGTTATCAAATTACCCAAGGACATTGTCTGAGCTTGTATCCTATACTCTTAATTTTACATCCGGTGATGAGTCGTCATTTTGGCAGGTATTTAGGGGGTTGTGGAGTGACCTGAATTCTGAAAGTGCTTGTTTACCTATAAATTAACATGTGAGCCCACAAGTTTATGGCCTAAAGGGCGGGTTCTTTATGGAGCTTTGCCCCAAGGGGTATTTCCATTGGCCTAGGACATAAATCGCGCTATAAATAGAGTGTTATTTTCACCATTAAGGAGCGTGCTATGGCAACCATAGAAACCACAAAAGAACTTGTTTCCAATACTTACAATACTACTCGTAAAAACTTAGAAGTTATTTCTAAAAGAGTAAATCGCCCACTGACTTTGGCTGAGAAGATTTTATTTGGACATTTAGATGATCCTGCTAATCAAGATTTAACTGCAGGGAAAAGTTTTTTACTTTTAAGGCCTGATCGTGTGGCCATGCAAGATGCAACAGCTCAAATGGCATTATTGCAATTTATGCTTTCTGGAAAAAAAGAAGCTGCTGTTCCGTCCTCAGTGCATTGCGATCATTTGATTCGTGCATATAAAGGTATGGACGAGGATATGGTTGTTGCTATGCAAGAAAATAATGAAGTGTTTCAATTTTTATCTTCAGTGTCCTCTAAGTATGGCATTGGTTTTTGGAAGCCAGGTGCGGGGATTATTCACCAAGTGGTTTTAGAGAACTACGCCTATCCTGGTGGAATGATGATTGGTACAGATTCTCATACGCCAAATGCTGGTGGGCTAGGAATGGTTGCTGCTGGTGTTGGTGGTGCTGATGCATCTGATGTTATGGCAGGTTTGGCTTGGGAAGTGAAAAGTCCCAATGTTGTTGGTGTTCATTTAAAAGGAAAGTTAAGCGGTTGGACGGCTTCTAAAGATGTGATTTTAAAATTATTAGGAATCTTAACTGTAAAAGGTGGAACAAATAAAATTATTGAATATTTTGGAGAGGGTTGTGAATCCATAAGTTGTTCAGGAAAAGCCACTATCACTAATATGGGTGCAGAGCTTGGAGCTACTTGTTCGGTATTCCCCTATGACTCACGAATGAAAACATATTTAAATGTAACTAACCGTGCTGAAATCTCTGAAGTTTGCGATGCCAATAAAGATTTACTTACAGCTGACGCTGAGGTATTAGCAGATCCTTCTAAGTATTATTCTGAAGTGATTGAAATAGATCTAGATCAATTAGAGCCTCATGTTGTTGGCCCTCACTCTCCAGATGCGGCAAGACCTCTTAGTGAAATGAAAAATGCTTGTGAAGAAAACGGATGGCCTACAGATTTATCTGCAGCTTTAATTGGCTCTTGCACAAATTCCTCTTATGAAGACATTGGCCGGGCTACACATTTAGCCAAGCAAGCAATGGATCAAGGGGTTAAAATGTCTCAACCTTTTATGGTGTCTCCAGGATCTTCATTAATAAAACAAACCATTGAACGTGATGGACAGATGGCAGTACTTAATGATGTGGGTGCAACTGTGTTAACAAATGCTTGTGGACCATGTATTGGACAGTGGAGAAGAGACGAAATTAAAAAGGGTGACAAGAACTCCATTATTTCTAGTTTTAATAGAAACTTTAGAGGTAGAAACGATGCCAACCCAGAAACCTTATCTTTTATTAGCTCCCCTGAGATTGTTATGGCTCTAGGTTTAGCCGGTAAATTAGATTTTGATCCACAAAGAGATGAGCTTAAAGGTCCAAATGGCACATTTAAGTTTGCTACTCCAGAGGCAGTTGAACTTCCAGAAAATGGTTTTGTTGCCGACCCAGATGCATATCAAGCTCCAGTAGGTGGCAATATTGATGTTAAGGTGGCTCCGGATTCTGAAAGGCTACAATTGTTAGAACCCTTTGCAGCTTGGGATGGAAAAGATATGGATGAAATGTATCTTCTTTGTAAAGCCAAAGGAAAATGTACAACTGACCATATTAGTCCGGCGGGGCCATGGTTAAAATTTAGAGGTCATTTAGATAATATCTCTGACAATATGTTAATTGGTGCTACCAATGCATTTAATGATGCCATAGGTAAAGGGCATCATATGGAAACAGGAAAAGAAGATACATTTTCTACAATTGCTCGTGACTATAAAGCAAATGGCCAAGGTTGGGTTATTATTGGTGATGACAACTACGGTGAAGGGTCCTCTCGTGAGCACGCAGCTATGTCTCCAAGGCTACTTGGTGCAAAAGCTGTAATTGTAAAAAGTTTTGCAAGAATTCATGAAACGAATTTAAAAAAGCAAGGTGTGCTTGGACTCACTTTTGTAAACCCTGCAGATTATGACTTAGTACAAGAAGGAGACAAAATTTCACTAAAAGGTCTAGTTGATTTTGCTCCAGGAAAAAATATAGAAATGGTTTTAAATCATAAAGATGGTTCTGAAGACAAAGCTGAGTTAACACATAGTTTTAACGAAGAGCAAATCAAGTGGTTTAAAGCAGGATCTGCATTGAATTTGTTAAGACAAGGGTAAAATTTTTTTAGCGGCATTACAGTAGATTTAGGTTTTTAGTATTTACAGTAACCTTTTGAAGGTCTTCATTGCAGATTATGTTTTCTATACACATATATCTCAGAGGTGGGGATGAAACTACTAGCTGGCCCTGGACATGAGACCTGTCGATTACTTTTGTAACCTTAAATTTTGAATGGTTCTGATCTGTGATTATGAGCAGATCTCCATTGTGATAAACTTTGGAAAAAGGTTTTATGTAATATGTGCTGCCCACCTTTATTTTAACAAGGTTGTCTATGGAATCATTCCAAGGATTTAGATTTGTTCCTGAAGCTACTTTATTTTTAATAGAATTATTTTTGGAAATCAGGGCGTGGATTTTTTCTTTTGTAACGGGTGCAAGGTAATTGATGTATTCGAAACTGCTTTTTCCTGAAATTACTGCCAAAAGGTTCCACTGATTTAATTTATTTTTGCATATGAAGGCCCCTCCAGAGTCCCCGCCTTCTACCATTGAATAGATGTGTGATTGAATAGCAAGGGCGGGTGACACATTGTAATCAAAAGAGTTGAGCCACACAGCTTTTATTTTATTATTAATCAAATCTGAGCCTACAAAAGCACATTGATCAGATGAGAGTGCATTTTGGAATTTATTATTGTTTTCCAATAAGGGAATCTCTTCGTTGATAATCTCATTGGTTTCAATCACAGCGTAGTCATATTGCCGTTGTTGTTCGTCTCTTTTAACAAGTGAATAATTAAACTCAACTGGTATATGCAAGTTCTTAAGAAAGAAGCTTTTGTTGTTGCATACTAAGCTTTTCAGTTTATAGCTTCTTGTTTTTTGAAAACAATGCGCCGCTGTTAAAATTCTGTTTTTCCCAATTATTGTTGCTGTACAGACTTGAGTATTTAAGGAGGATTGAGTTTCCAGTTGGCAAAACAAATGTTGAGGGTATTCCTTGCCACTTAGTTGAGGTCCGGACGTTGCTAATACCTGCAGACTCACTAAAACTGAAAATGCTCCCCAAAATATATTCAATACTCCCCCTCTATGAATACAAAGGAAGTTACTGAGAATAGTTCAATTGTTAAAATTGTATTATTTTCTATTCACAATAAGTAAAAATTATATGGTAAGAAATCACATAATTCTATATACTTAGGCAGATTTTTGGGGGAGTGTGGCTGATGACCATGTAATTATTACATAGCATATGTTTGGATACATTAGGAAACTTAACAGATAAAAGTAGGATTTATAGCGTAGATACCTTTCCACGAAATCCATCATGAATTTAAGGCAAGAACCTTACTTAATAGGAAAAAAGAACTCAGTAGTCACGTTGTCATCTTCCACAGTATATACCTCAATAACCCCTTGTTGGAATTCCACTTTGTTTTTTTGTGCCCATTGCATAGCTTTGGGGTAAACCTTCATAGGTCCAATAGCAGGTGATCCCTCAAATGTAGCTAATAAAAAAGAAGAATGCTCCATAGTTTTAAATTGGACGGGGTCATCAGCAGTTAACACTAGTTTTTCTGTGACTATGCATCCCACATTAGAGCGCAACCTTTCCACGGGAGTCTGATCTGGGTTATCTAAAAATTCACCAAAAGTTTTCTCGCAATCTATTTTATTCTTCTTTGCCCATACCTCTACAGACTGAAGGTCCTCTAAGATTTGATGATAAGGACCAACATGGCTTTTGTATAATAGCATAAATGTGTAAGAGCTTATTTCTTCAAGTTTCACATCTTTAAAAAAACCAAGGCGGTACACCATTGTGCTGATGACTGTAATTACAACCAGAAAAAAGAGGAGAATAAGATTGCGTATATGTTTATTCATAATTAACTTTCTATCCACTTAATGGAGCAACCCATAGAGGGAATGGCTTCTTGTGGTAAGGGTTGATCTTCTAGGATATTTAATAAGGCTTCTTTGAGCTCTTGTTTTTTCACAAGGCTTTCGTTTTTCCAGGAGTCATCTAAACGACCTCTGTAAAATAGAGGGAATGTTCCATTGGAGTTTTCGTACACAAAAATATCTGGTGTGCATACGGCTCCAAAATCCTTGGCCACTTGTTGAGTTTCATCAATAAGATAAGGGAAGTTAAAATTTTTGTCTTGCCAGTTTTTTTGTAGGTTTTTAAAACTGTCTTCTTGATTGTCATTTGGATCATTAGAGCAAATAGCAATAAATTGAATGCCTTGGTTTTTCATTTCTTGAGCCAATTGGATGATACGGCTCTCTATGGCTTTCACATAAGGGCAATGGTTGCAGATAAAAAGAACCACGAGAGCTATACTGTCATTAAAATCGTTCAGTGAATGTTTTTTTTCATCCATGCCTTTTAAAGCAAAATTTGGGCAATGCGTATGGTTATGTGTATCTGGAGTATAGGTGAGTGCCATTAACGGTCCTTGCTTTATTTATAGCTCTGTCCAGTGGGTAGTGTGGTCAGTGAAAACAAGATCGCCTTTTTCGCTGATATGGTCAAAGTTATTTGCAATATTTGGATATTTTTTTAGTGCAACTGTTAATGCCTCTTGATTCCCCTTGGAAATATGAGGTTCACAAAGGGTGATTAGGCAATATTTTAAGTTTTTATCTAATTCGTTCAGAAATTGTAGCCACTGGTTAGAAGTGACATCTTGACCAATAAAACCGGCCACATCCACCCCCTTTGGAGCTGACAAAGCGTTTAGGCCAAGACCAATAATGATTTGCTGTTGTTCGCCCTTGGAAAGGGCTTCTACTAAAATACCGGCAATTTTTTTATCTTCTAGAAAAATATCGTTAGGGGCTTTTAGGCTAAAATTTAAATGTGGCCAGGTGTTTTGTAGGCTCTTAAAAATAGCAAGACCAATTAAGGGAGTGGCTATGGGCTGGATTGGCCTTTCCGATAAGTAAGAGAAACTGCACAGCAACCCATGTCCTGGTGCGCCCGTGGACCAGCTGTTGTGACCTCGACCGCGTCCCTTGCTTTGTTTCTCTGTAATAAAAAATAAAGCCTCAGAGGAAAATCCAGATTCTTTAGCCATATCATTAGTACTTGTGGTGGATGAAGTGGCATGCACTTTGTATTTATCCTGAGCCCAGGCCGCTGTATCTGTATATATAGAAAAAGACATAATTTATCCTTTGTAGTTAAATAATAAACTCATATCGGCAACAGGGGCAGAGTGGGTCATGCTGCCCACGCTTATGTAATTGACTCCAAGTTCAGCTACACTTTTTACTCGGTCCACGCTCATATTACCGCTGGCTTCGGTCTCTATATGTGGTGGGATGATTTTAATAGCTTGAGCCATAGTTTGGTTATCCATATTGTCCAACATAATGGTTTGGATATCTAAGGCACAGGCTTCTTTAATTTCTGTGAGGTTAGTGGTTTCCACCTCGATAGGCTGAGAGGAGTTTCTTCTAATATTGTTTACAGCCTTAACTATACCACCAGCCATTCGAATGTGGTTTTCTTTAAGCATAATGGCATCACTGAGGTCTCTACGATG
>JABJQG010000020.1 GCA_018663505.1 Pseudobdellovibrionaceae bacterium
GTCTCATGCTGTGGCTCCTTGATGATTTAGTGTCGTAACCAAATCAAACCAAGAACTTCAGATCTTGGGGCCATTTTTATTTTTTCGACTCGGTGCTTTCCCACAAATATGCACCTGAACCCAAAGAAGGTCTTTAGCTTTTTTGTGGGAGCTCTTAGTCACTTGGAGTAAACAATCTCAATCGAACAGTAAGCTGTCTGGCACCTTTATTCGTGGTTGCGGGTGAAATAGCCTTCGCTTTTTAGGATATGGTATATGTGGTTACTCATTAGGCCTACTATACGACGATATTCACCGAGCACATCTAGATGTATAGAACTTGTATTTATTGAGTTTTTCTGACCCTTAACTATGCGTTCAATGTGAGATTCTTTCATATGTTTTTCTAGTTTTCGTACTTTGCGTTTTGTTTTTAAAATCTTTGCCGCTAAGTCTTTGTCCTGTAATTGAAAGCAACTTAAAGACATGGCAGCCAACTGAGACACTATACCATGAAGTTGATAAAGCTCCTCCCACCCCTCATGGCTGAACTCTAATTTTAAAGCATGTTTTTTTTGTGATAGAGGCATTAAATTATTATCAATCACATCTGCAGCACTCTCTAAGTCAGAAGCAAAAGACAACATGCGCATCATTTGTTTGTTAACACCACCACCATCAACTTCATCCATATAACTTGCAAGAAAAAGATGGATTTCCTTATTTAGTAAATCTACTTTGTTATCACGTTCTCGAATACTCTCAATGAGCTCTTCGTTATCATCCACAAATAAATCCATGGAATCCCTAATCATTGTAGCAACGATATCGCCTAATCGTAACAATTCACGTTCGGCATGGGCAATAGCCACTGTTGCTGACTGAAAATCACTTCTATCTAAAAACTTCACACCAAACTGTTTTTCTGAACGAGAAGGAGGGAAAATCTTTTCGATAATCACTGACCCCTTAGTGATAAATGGGAAAAATATAATAGCCGTCAGTACATTAAACACGGTGTGTGCATTAGCTACATTTCTCTCTATTGAGTCAAAATCCAAAATAGACGCGATGAAGTGGGTAAATACAAAAAACAAACCAACACCTAAAACTTTATACAAGCAATGCGCCCAAGCCACTTGCTTGCCAACATAATTACCACCAGCAGCTGCCAAAAGAGCGGTGGCTGTTGTTCCAATATTTGCTCCATAGACCCAGTAAATTGCGTCTTCGAGCCCTATCATTCCAGAACCGGCAAGACTCATGGCAAAACCAATAGTCACAGCACTACTATGAACAACAGCTGTAAATGCAGATGTGGCAATAATGGCCATCAAAGGGTTCTCTTTTAAAAACCCAAGGAAATCTATAAAAAATTCAGCTTCTCTTAAACTATGTGTGCCAATACCAATAAGCTCTAGGCCCCAAAAAATAAGCCCAAATCCCATAACCACAGACATGGTGTGTTTTAATGCTTTCTTATGAGCAATGAAATAAATTATAAAAGCAAAGCTAAATATGGGCATACCATACTGGGCAATATTGAAACTCAATAACTGTACAGTAAAGGTGGTTCCTATGGTGGTTCCCAGAATTACGCTCATGACCTGGGAAAGACTCACTACTCCTGCCGACCCCAACCCCACAAGCATAGATGTCACAGCTCCTGAGCTTTGAATCATAAGGGTTAAACCCACACCAACAGCAATTCCATACATATGGTTCTCAGAAAGCTTTGCCAGCAAGTCTCTCATCCGGTTTGCTAAAAGCTTCTGCAAGTGTTCACTTGCTAAAGACATACCAAACATAAAAATGGATATTCCAGCAATAGTAAGAATGAATGGGGAATGTATATTACTCACAATTTATAGTACCAGTGTTCAGATCCTTTGGGTATTCACTCAAAGACATAGGTCTGGCTAAAAAGTGCCAGCTCACTTTTGGGACGCAGTGAGTCCCAGAAGTGAGCTGGCACCCAAACACGCTAAGTATTATGTTACGTAGAGATGAATTCTTTTTTTAAAGCCTGGCACCAAGTCTCAAAAACACTTTTCGTTTCCAAGGGACTATAGTTTGTAGTTCTATCCATCTTTTGCTCTGCCACTCCACAAGGTTTAATCATGGAAAAGTCCTCTAAGGAATTATTCACGTTAATAGATAAACCATGCGTGGACACACCCTTTTGAATGCGTAAACCTAAAAATACTAATTTTCCATTGTCCGTATATAATCCGGGCTCACTCGCCTGCCGCTTCAAATGAATACCTAAGGATTCTTTAAAACAACCTACGGTTAGGTTCTCCAACAAATCCACAAAATCTTTAACCGATATTTTAAGTTTTTCAATAGGTACAAGGGGGTATATAACAAGTTGTCCTGGGTGATGCATGGTGAGCTCCCCTCCTCGATCTACCTTTACAATATCATAGCCTTTTGATGTCACAATTTCTTTAGTGGCAATTAAATCTCTAGCTAGAGAGCCTCTTTTTCCCACTGTAATCACAGGCTCACATTCAAACCCTAATATTTTTATTTCCTTAGAACCCACTGAATTGATAAAACTTTTTTGAATTCTTAAGCTCTCCGAGTATGGAATTTTCCCTAACCAGTCACAAGTAACTATAGTGTTTTGCTGTGCCTCCAACTTAAACCTCTAAAGATTCTTTTTTATACAAAACCAACTTATAGTATAAAAACAAACTAAAATTCAATAATACAGCTATGGGTGCGATATAAAAGGCAGCACCTATGCCAAAATGCTCGGTAATAAATCCAACTGTATAATGCATCACCACCACCCCCAAAGAACCAAAAGCTACCGTTGAGGAAATGGCATTGGGGGCGAGCTTTCCAAATATTTCAGTGAGAAACTCCATGGAAATTGGAAAAAACGGGGCCATGGCAAGACCACAAAGACTAAAAAACCAAGGCGATACAATAAAACCTAATGCAAAAAAGACAGCCGAAAAAAACATAGAGCTTAAAATAATATTCAATGTTTCCATTTTAAAATGTTTGAATGTAAAAACCACACGTCCAAAAAAAAGTAAAAAGAAAAATAACATAAGGTAATTATTTGCTTCAACCAAAGCCATATTCCTTTCTCGAGTTAAATACAATACCACGCGAGAACTCAAACCAATTTCTGCCCAAAGGTAAAAAGAAAAAGCAAGAGCCAAAAAATAGATTTTTCTCTTAACTTTCAGAGGCAAATCCTTACTTTTCTGAGAAAAGCTCGCTCCCTTTTTATCTTGTATATAGAACGAACCAAAAAACACGAGTAAAGGTACCGCTGACATATAAAAATATATCTCACTCCAAACCAGTTTTTTTAAACTTAAATATGAAATAATAAAAGGTGCCAATAAAGAAGCAAGAGCATAGATACTATGTAAACCAGAGAACAGTTGTTTCCTTAATCGCTCAGTAGCACTTTCTGAAATAGCTATATTTTGGGCAACACTTACAAGCCCAAAGCCAAAACCAAAAAACAGCCCCGAAGCCAACAGCCCCAAAAGATTACTCATCTGGGAAAATCCGAGGAACCCTAAAAACATAAAAAATAGCCCCGACCTTAAAGCCATTAAGGTTCCCCACCTTTTAATCAAAGCAGGAGTATAATGGCTAGAAACAAAAGCAACCAAGGATGGGACAATAAAAAATAATGCTGCAAAAGTATCAGATAAGCTTAAATCTTTTGCAATTTGTCCTAAGAAGGGACCTCTTAGGTTATCTAAAAAGCCCAACACCATTAAGCTAAAATAGGAAATTATAATAAAGGGCCAGTAGACCTGTTTAAACTCATTACGCATAGGCCTTGTAGTTATAGACTTTCTACAATCTTATAGACAATAAAAATATGCGTGAGGTGATGCACCATTTGGTCTAATCCAAAGATATTCCAATACATAGACTTACTTTTATCATTAAAGCGGCCTAAATACCGTTCACCAGACTTAATGCGATCCATCAGGAAATGAATTACAAAATCAAATATAGCCAACCAATATAGTTGTGGAGCAAAAAAAGCCACAATACCTAGAGTTAATATTGCGTGAATCCCACTATGCAAGCTCAATGGAGCTACAAATCCCCAGCCCGACAGAGTTTTCTTTAACATATATTCACCTTGCAAGGGAAAATCTGCTAGAAAATGCTTCAATTGAAAAAGTACCATTAACAAAAAAATGATCTCAATTTTATTTTGCAGTATCATTACGAAATAATACCTTGCTGATAACTCTGTGAAAAAGAAAATCTTCCGCACGCAGGGCTTTCGTCCAGTGTGCTTTGCAGCGGTCTTGTGTTTTTATGCCTGTCAATTTCTTTTGCACACTGCATTTATCAAGGTTAATTGTATAAAAATCCACTAGTAGATTAACACCTTAATTCCACAGCATCCATTGACACTAAGGGCACTTAGCTTCATCTTAGAGATCATGGCTGAAAAAACTAAGAAAAAAGAGAACCCACTCCCTAATTTACTTTTTAATATAATCATCCCAGTTGTTATATTAAACCAACTCACTAAGAGATTGGGCGAAGATGGGCCCACCATCGCACTCATTGCCGCTCTCATATTCCCCACAGTTTATGGGCTTTGGGACTATTTTAAAAATCATAACAAGAACATAATATCAGCATTGGGAGTCATTAATATCTTAATGACAGGAGGATTAGCACTGTTTCATTTAGAGGGCATTTGGTTCGCTGTTAAAGAAGCTGCATTTCCTCTAATTATTGGTCTATTTGTTTACCTCTCTACATTTACAAAAAAGCCGGCCATGAATCTACTACTCTACAATGATAATTTAATGAATGTTTCTAAGATAGACCTCATTCTAGAAAAAAATGGCAATAAAAGTTCATTTCTCGAACACCTAAAAATTTCTACAGTATTCCTTTCTTTATCTTTTCTATTGAGTGCAGTACTTAACTACTTCTTAGCCAGATATATCTTTATTGACATAGATAAAAGTATAAGTCTCTCAGAACAAAGTGCCATTTTAAACCAACAAATTGCAGACATGCACTGGATGGGGTTTGTTGTTATAGCTCTGCCATTGACCATCTTTACCGGACTTATATTGTTCCACCTCATACAAGGCATAAAAAAGTTTACTCATCTAGATCTAGAGGAAATCTTCCCTTCTCTAAGTACACCTGTTAAATCCGAAAAGTCTTAGTTTAAAATATAGCATAGAGACCCCTTCGGGTTATAAGAATACATACCCAGGTCTTTGACTCCGCTGAAGGGAAGTTTTCAGAGGGCTCTATGACTTTGTTTAAAAACCACTTTTGGCTTTAACATCCAGCTCGTCAGGTAGTGGGATTTTATTATGTAGCTCTACAATTCGATTTAGATTTTTTTTGTTTTTAATATACTCAAGACGTTTCTTTTTTTGAAACCCAGCCCTCACTTGCTCTTTTTTTAAATACTCACTATATGTGCCTTCAAAGTTACTATTTACAGTTTTTCTGTTTTTTATATGTTGCCTTCTGCTTTCTTCAGCTTTTTTAAGCAACAATAGCTTCTTCTTTTTGTATTTAGCCGCATTTGAGCGCCTTTGCTGATCAAAGATTAAGCCCCTCTTTTCATGCCCCAGATAATCGGAATATCTTTTTTGGTGATACTGAATCTCATTTGAAAACTCACTGGTTTCTGTAGAGGACGCCAATAAAGTTGGCATAAAGCAAGTGCCATTAACCACAAAAATAAAAGAAAAGTAAAAACCACGAATCACAATAACTATATCTTACGTAATCAAGTGGCACATCCACAATCTTTAGGAGTGATTTTCTATAAATCCATTTAAAACAAGCAGATTAACTTGCCTAAGGTCAAGGTATTGACTAAGATTGACCTTTTAACTTTATGGGGTCGAAATGGAAATCTTATCAGAGCTAGGTGTCTTCGGATTAAAAGCATTAATTATTGTCATATCAATTGTAGTGGTATTAATCGCATTTGCATTTGTCATAGCTAAAAATAAATTCAAAGAAGATCTTGAAGTCAAAAATATTAATAAAAAATATAAAAATCTTGTTGAACAGCTTAAAGAACAAATTCTCTCAAAAGAAGATCTTAAAAAAGCAAAGAAAGCTGCCAAAAAAGAAAAGAAAAAAAATAAAGAAGATGATCATAAGATTTCAAAAAAAATCTTTGTATTAAGCTTTGATGGAGACATTAAAGCCAGTCAAGTGGAGCATTTGCGTGACGAAATTTCAGCCGTTTTACAAATAGCTCAGCCGGAAAGAGACGAAGTGGTCATTAAACTAGAGTCTCCTGGAGGCATGGTTCACGGATATGGTCTAGCAGCAGCACAACTATTACGAATTAAACAAGCAAAAATTAACCTTACGGTTTGCGTGGACAAAGTGGCGGCCAGTGGTGGCTATATGATGGCATGTACTGCTGACAAGATACTTTCAGCTCCTTTTGCTATTTTAGGCTCCATTGGAGTCATAGCCCAAGTTCCTAACATTAATCGCCTCCTTAAAAAACACGAT
Source organism: Pseudobdellovibrionaceae bacterium (assembly GCA_018663505.1). GTDB lineage: Bacteria > Bdellovibrionota > Bdellovibrionia > Bdellovibrionales > UBA1609 > JABJQG01. Next base: position 6,490 of record JABJQG010000020.1, read on the forward strand.
GTGGATTATCAGGAAATGACAGCTGGTGAGTACAAAAGAACTATCAGCCTAATGGGCGAAATCACTGAAAAAGGGCGCAAAAAGTTTATTGAAGACCTTGAAGACACTCATGAACTATTTAAAGACTTTGTTGTTAAGTACAGGCCTCAATTAGATATTAATAAAATTGCAACTGGCGAGCATTGGTTTGGCCTAAGAGCTTTAGATTTAAAACTTGTAGATATGATCAGTACCAGTGATGATTATATATTAAGCCAAGTGGGAACAGCAAAAGTCTTTAGCGTGTCTATTCCACCAAAAAAGAAATTCCAAGAAAAGGTATCTGACGCTCTAGGAAAAATCGTAAAAGAAAAATTCATGGAAGGTATAAAAGAAAATCAGATAAAATCAACCATCGAAAGGTTCTAAATAGATTTTACTACTCTTTTGTTTGCCACGAGTACGCTTTGACTTTCTATGATATAGATAGGGTTTCTTTAAATTACCACCAATACTCCATAGTTGAGCTCGTTTTTTCTTTTTCAAGAGTTTCAAATCAGCAAAAACCTTACTTGTCCCTTCCCAGTAACCGGCGCCAATGAGCGTTTTTCCACCCGGAAGGCTTAGTTTTAATTTCTTAAGAGCTCCTTTTTCAAAGCTCATATCTGTATTAAAGTTAAAGCGTATTCTACTGATTTTAACATTCTGAAGAACTTTTGTTTCATTTAGAGCCAAAACATTAGCCCATGGTAACAAAAAGTTATTATTTTTAAGATAAATATCTTTAAAATAAATTTTCCCAAAAATATCTTCTTTTTTTAAGGAGCTGAACCACTTAATTGATTTTGCACTGATATTTTTTGTTTGTAATTTACTAAGACCAACATTTCCATCCCAATGAGATATTATTCCATTATCAATCTTCATTTTTTTTAAAATGGAGATGGTCTCAAACTCGCCATCAGACATGATTTTTTGAATTTTCTTATTAAAAGATATATTTGCAAAATTGACCTGTCCCACTCCGCTACTAAATTTTTTGTCCAAATTAAAGCTAAACTCACCCTTAGCTAATTCCTCATCAAATACTAGATTCTCCACAAGACCAGAGAAACGCTCGTCTAAATAGGCTATTTTTCCTTTTAGACGAACTTTCTGAGCTCCCCTTTGCCCTGCTCGAGAAAAGTAAAATCCCATGTCTTCAACACTAAAGGTGGATTCAATATCCAAGTAGTTTTTAAACTTTATTGAACCGTCAATTTGACCATATCGTGTTACTGTCCCAGACAGACCCGTCTTGTCAAAAATATCTAATATTTTTTTAAGATCCATTTTTTGAACATAAACCTCAAAAGGTTCAAAAATGTCTTCCTTATTTTTAAGAGGAAAACTTCGTATGCTATCCACAACAATACTTCCCTCCTTGGCTTCTAACTGAATATTTTTAAAATCAACAAAGGAATCTTTAACTTTTGAAAAGTCAGAAAGATAACGGAAATCTACAGATCCCCAAAATCCTTTAAAGTCCAACCAACGGTCAATTATATTGAATTCATAAAAAATATTATAAAACTTATCTAGTGGTATTTGATGTATTCGCCCCTGTGAAAAAACTAAATTCTTAGCAAAATCTATTTCAAATCGCCCCTGCGCCTCTCCTTCAAAGAATCGCGAAAAAAAGTTCATAGCAAAGATTTTGTCTGACAGCTCAACATGAAATTTAAGAGGCTTAATCCCCTTAAATGCTACATAAGCCTTTGGCCAAATATATTTACCATTAAGTTGATAAGCTCCATCTTTACTCAATTCTACCTGTTGTAACTCAAGTTTTTGCTTAAGCTGAATATCCACAATCAGCTGATCAATAGAAATAGATCTATCAATAATATTAAATAGGTGCTCCAAAGATGTGAATGTTTTTAATAATTGTGCATTAAGAGTCTGAAACAGTTTCTCGTTTAGAGCTTGAGTTTCAAGCTCCTTAAGAAGCTCTTTGTTTTTTAGATCTTTCCCTACAACTAGCTTAAGTTTTGTTAAGTTTGCTTGAGTATCTGCGTCTTTTGTGGCCAACCCTTGCTGCTTTATGGTCGGCTCTTCCAGTGGCGTAATCTCTTCAAGTGCTAAACACTTCTTCTCATCTTTATGTATATGAACTTTAGACACATTGATTCTTGCAAGCTTAAATTTCCTGTCAAAAATAAGAGATTTTAAAGATACAAATAGCTGTATTTCATCAAAGTAAATTTCTTTATCTGTGACGCAACTCTTATCAGGAGAAATAAACACATCCAGCATTCGAAGCTTTGGCACTGGCAATAGGGTGAGTTCCACCTTATCCATTGATAGCTCAAACTGAGGAGCTATTTGAGACCAATAAGTTTTAATTTCTTTGGTTAGTTCATAGGATGAATATCTAATTTTAAAGTACTCATAACCTAACAAAATGCATATACCAACAAAAAGCAAAACCCAAAGTTTTCTTTTTAAGCCACCTTTAGCTTTCCCATTACTGGCATTTTTCACAGATTACTCAAAATACAAATTGAGAATTTCGTACTCTTTCTCACCCTTAGGAGACTGAAATTCAACAGAGTCTCCCTTTTTCTTTCCTATAATGGATCTAGCTAAAGGTGAAAAGACAGAAAGCTTACCATTTCTTACATCAGACTCATCTTCACCTACAATTTGATAAGTCAGTTCATCTTCTGATTCACAATCAAGTAATTTTACATGTGCTCCAAAAATAACAGTTTCAGACTTTAGGCGAGAAGGGTCTACAACTTGTGCCTCAGCCAACTTGCCTTTTAAATCAGCTATTCGTGACTCAATAAAGCCCTGACGTTCTTTAGCTGCGTCATAATCAGCATTTTCACTTAAATCCCCATGGCTTCTTGCTTCTTCAATGGCCAAAATAACTTTAGGCCTTTCAACCTGGGTTAATTCTTTTAACTCAGCTTCCAGTAACATTTTTCCGTTGAGTGTCATAGGTTGAGTACTCATAGCTTCTCCTAACAAATTTACCTTTTAAAAAAAGGAGTATTATAATATATTTCCACCAACTGACAAGTATTTTTTTTAACGTCATACAAATGTAAGTATTTGATATTATTATGAAACTAAATGCCAATAATACCCCTATTATTAAAAGACTTCTTGCCAGCCGGAATTCCCGCCCTTTGAAGTCCATTCTCAGCAAAATAGAGCCTGCTGATTTGGCTGGTTTATTGGGTCATTTAAATGAAAGAGAGGGGCGATTATTGCTTGATGCCCTGATGCAAATTGACCGAGCCTCAGAGACATTATGTGAGTTACCTGAGGCCCAGCTGGAACAATACTTAAACTATTTACCAAAAAAAAATCTTAACGACCTCATTGTCTCAAGCCCGGTAGAGGTAGCAACCACCTTCCTGCAAGCTCTTCCAAAAAATCAAAGTGATGAGCTACTAGAGGAAATGTCCGAAGAGCGAAGATGGCAATTAAGAAAATATTTAAGTTACCCAGAAGGCTCTACAGGCCGCATAATGCAACTGCAAACTTTCACTCTTTCTTCAAAGTTTACTGCCAGTGAAGGTTTAGAGCATTTAAGAAAACATGCCGAAGAACATTCTATTTATTATATATACTGTGTGGATAAAAATAATCGACTAGAAGGAGTGATCTCCTTAAGAGATTTAGCCACAGCTCCTCCAAAAACCGTATTGAGCACAATCTTAAAAAAAGAGGTGGTCACGGTACAACCAGATGTTTCCGCAGAAGAAGCTGCCCAAATGGTTTCACATTATGACTTCATTGCTTTACCAGTGGTGGATGAGAGCCACAAACTCCTGGGGCTCATAGCTGTGGATGATGTTATTGATATCATCCAGGAACAAGCCACAGCGGACATCTATGCCTCTGCCGGTTTAACAGAAGATGATCGAGTATTCAGCACATTAGGCTTTAAAATTAAAAACCGATTACCATGGATGTTTTTAAATTTAATTTTAGCCGCAGTGGCCAGTTCCGTGGTGAGTCTATTTGAACAAACCATGCAAGAACTCATTATATTAGCCAGCTTAAAAAACATAGTAGCAGGGATGGGTGGCAACACTGCCATCCAAACCCTAACCGTAGTTACAAGAGGGCTAGCCACAGGAGATTTTAATTTCATTACCTATTTCAAAGTAGTCATTAAAGAAACTTTCTCCGGAGTCATCATCGGGGTGGTCATGGGAATTATGGCCGGAACTTTAGTATTTTTCTGGAAATCAAATATTATGGTGGCTGGGGTAATATGCATGTCTATGGCCCTAAACTCTCTGGTAGCTTCAAGCTTTGGAGCACTAGTCCCAATAACGCTTTATAAGTTAAAATGGGACCCTGCCACAGGCAGCGGTGTTATTGTAACTATGATCACAGATATCTTTAGTTTCTTCTCCTTTTTAGGTATCGCTACATTAGGACTTAAGTACTTTACATAAGGTTAACAGAAGACACGATAATGCCCCCTAAGTTTCAAAATTAGCCATGTCAAAAGTCTATATGAGTTTCATTAGTTAATGCTATTGTAGTAATTAGTCGATAAATTGAACATGAGAATTGCACTTTTAGTTATTATTTTTCAATCAAACCTAGCTATCGCCGGGTTAAACATAATATGTTTAACTGAGCCTCTAGCTATTACCGCAGCAAATACCAGTATGTTTGAGCTTGCTGAAAAGTATAATGGTGTTAATAGTATTGAAGAGCTCTACAGACGTATTGTTTGTAAACAGGAAGGTAGCTCTAGCACAACTGCATTTAAAACAAACTGTGGTAATCCAAAATTTAAAAGTATAATCACTAATGTGGACATGAACATGGATCTTAAGAAACTAGTTGAATCCTATAGTGTAAACATAAATAAAAAAGGATTAACCGAATCAAAGAAAATGTATATTAAAGGGAGCTACATTCACGCTTTAAATCAAATTCTGCAATTTAGATCAGCGTACACAAGTAGCCTTCAAAGCCAAAAATCAACTTATAAAGACTTAATGGGCAAGGAAAAAACAATAGTAAGTAAAGTGACAAATCGTGACAAAGAAGAAGAGCTACACTCTCACTTTAAAAATATTTACAGAAATAAATATGATCCCGGTTCCTTAGATTCTACTATTAAAAAATTAACTAAGAGTGGAAAGCTTTATTCTTCAGAAGACTTGTTTGAATCTAGTAAAGATTGCAAAAGTGATGTGGCTAAAAAACCTAGTGCTGAAAAACAAAATGTACTGACAATACATCGCAATCGAAGGAAAAATGGGTGCATTGATTATGGGAACCAAGTATACTCACTAAAGAAAAATAATATTAAAAGTTACAACAGCTCATTAAAAAAATGCTTAAACAGTGTTTGCGAAGTTCACCTATCCAAAAGAAAAAAATTGAATAAAACATCCGCAATAATTTCTGATAAGTCTTGCTACACTCTTGTTGGCTCCGATAAAATCCGTACATTTAAGTTCACAAGTTTAGGTGAAATAAGAAATCATCTAAAATGGTCTTATAAGTACACTAATCAAAAAGTTGATTTGGACAAAATATGTGCTTCAAAAGAACAATCGAATTCAGATTTTAAAAAACTAAATAATGAATATTTTGATATTTGCCACAATGAAAAAGAAATCCAAACGTTATTACAGTACGAAGTTGATCATCCCGTAGATTCCAATAAAACATGGACAAATTCAATTAAAGGCACAAATTAAACTTACGTTGCTGCCTTTTATTTCAAAGACAATACTACCGAATTTGAATCTTAAACTTTTTCTCCAAAGATTTTAAAATCTTATCTTGCAGATCTTTAAGCTCGGTGTCTTCTAGAGTTTTATCCATATGTTGGAGTATCATACGGAAGGCGATGGACTCGTAGCCTTCCGGTAGTTTATCCGACTGATATCTATCAAATACATATACTTCCTTTAATAGGCTACCTGCCACTTTCTGAATCTCTTTGGAAATATCCTGAACAGAATTATCCTTGGATACTAAGAAGGCCAAGTCTCTTTCTACTGACGGGAATTTAGATATGGCTTCGTATTTTTTTATTCTTGGTTGTCTACGATTCAGAAGTTCAAAATTAAACTCTGCTAGGGCTACATCATGACGGATTTTATATTCATCTTTAATCTTTGGGTGTAATGACCCCATTACACCAATAATTTTACCTTCAACAAATAAAGCAGATACCTGCCCGGGGTGAAAAAAACTAGGGATGTTATCTTCTTTTATGGTCTTCCACATCCAGCCTTTAATAGCTAGCTTTGTCATTAAATTCTCTATGGCCGCTTTAATATCATAAACAACGTATTCATTTTTATTTTTTGTCCACAGACTTTCCATCTGCCCCCAAGATATCATAGAAAGTACATGAGATTGTAAATAGTCATTTTCTTTTTTACGAAAAACTCCACCTAGTTCATAAAAACGTCCAACAGAAAGCCCATGACGATAATTGTGTACTAAGTTTTTAAATAGTCCTGGTAAACATGATTTACGCATAACATCTAGGTCTTCATTTAATGGATTTTTTACTCGTGCATCAGCATCTGTGATATTTAAGCCTAAAGATGCATAGCCGGCTGTGTTTCCTAAAAACTCATCCTGAAATTGAGAGCTCACAAAATGGTAGTTCATGGCTTGCATATAACCCTCTTCCACCATGATATCTTCTAATTTTCGCTCCATTGTGTATTGTAAATTATGTTCTTGTGGTGTGGATTCAAGCACAGGCATGGTTTCTGCTATTTTGTCATAGCCATGTAACCTTGCAAACTCCTCCACAAGGTCAACGTCATCAAATAAATCCCAACGAAAAGCGGGAGCTAACACCTGCCATTTTTTTTCATCTCCACTGACTTTGCAGCCCAATGCTGTCATCCAATTTACGAATTCTTTAGCATCAACATCATAACCCATTTTTTCTTCAATAAACTTTTTTGTAATTACAATGGGAGTACGCTTCACAGGCTTAGGGTACTCATCGTAAAAATCTTCTGCCACCTTGCCCCCCGTAATGTCTTGAATCAGCTCACAAGCTCGGTTTAAAGCTAAAATCACTCCTTCAGGATCTACCCCTCGGGAAAACCGATAGGCTGAGTCTGTCTCTATCCCAAATTTACGAGCTGTTTTTCTCACCGTTTCTCGAGTAAAGTAGGCGGCCTCTACAAATAAGCTTGTTGTGCTGTCCGACACTCCTGAGTTCTCTCCGCCTACAACACCAGCCAAGGCCACTGGTTTTTTTCCATCAGAAATCATTAACTCATCGTTTGTGAGTTTCAGCTCTGTGCCATCTAAAGTTTTAAAAGTACTGCCAGCTTGTGATTTAATTATGGAGATTTCACTGCCTTCAATGGTTTTAAAATCAAAGGCGTGCAGAGGTTGTCCTAACTCCAACATTACAAAATTAGTAATATCCACCACGTTATTAATAGAGTTTATATCTACAGCTTCCAGCTTTTGTTTTAACCAAGCAGGGCTTTCTTGAATTTTTACCCCTGCAATAAAGCGGCCCGCATATCTAGGGCAAAGGTCAGACTCCTTTAAGGACAACTTTAGCTTATCTTTAGTTTTTAACTTAGAAAAACTTTTAAACTTAGGAGTAGGAATATTACATTTACGACCTAACAAACAGGCAATTTCTCTAGCCAAACCAATATGACTTAAGCAGTCAGCCCTGTTAGGAGTCACAGATAATTCAAAAACAACGTCATCCAAACCAAAATACTCGGCAAAGCTTTGACCAATTGGAGCTGAGGCCTCTAAAATCATTATACCTGGACTATCTTCCGCTAGGCCCATTTCTTTTTCCGAGCATAACATTCCTAGGCTTTCTACACCTCTTATTTTTGATTTTTTAATTTTAAAATCTCCAGGCAACACAGCTCCTGGCAAAGCCACCACAACTTTGTCACCTTGTTTGTGATTTTGAGCCCCACAAATTATTTGCTGAGTGGCACCGCCTACATCCACCTGACAAAGGGATAATTTGTCAGCATCAGGATGTTTGCCTTTTTCTACAATATGGCCAACAACCACATTTTTAAATTTCTCTAAATCATTTTCCAAACCTTCAACTTCAAGGCCTGCAGATGTTAACTTTTCTGAAAGTAAATCTGGGTTGGCGAAAAACTCTTTTACATCAACATAATCGTTGATCCACTTTAATGAAACTTTCATACTTACCTTTTAAACTGTGCTAAAAAACGCATATCGTTTTCGTTAAATCTGCGAATATCGTCAATTCCATATTTAATCATGGCCATACGTTCGATGCCAAAACCAAAAGCATAACCTTGGTAGTCATCATCAGATCTCTCTGCAGCATTAATTTTTGCATGTACCAAAACCTTAGGATTTACCAAACCACAACCACCGATTTCTACCCATCCTGTGTTAGAACATACACGACAGCCCTTACCTTTACATATGGGGCAAGAGCAGTCCACTTCGGCAGATGGCTCAGTAAATGGGAAGAAGCTTGGCCGAAAACGAGTTTTTAAATCTTGACCAAAAAAAGCATTCACAAAATAGGAAATAGTCCCCTTTAAATCTGCCATGGAAACTTTTTTATCCACACAAAGGCCTTCAATTTGATAGAAATTTGGCGAATGAGTCACGTCTGAATCACAACGGAATACCGAACCCGGTGCAAGTACTCTTAAGGGTGGCTTCTCATTTTCCATGGTATGTATTTGAATAGGAGAGGTGTGCGTTCTTAACACATGTGTATCGTCCATATAAAATGTATCCTGCATATCACGCGCGGGATGATCCTTAGGTATATTTAAGGCTTCAAAATTGTACCAATCCTCTTCTATCATTGGCCCTGTTCTCACACTAAAACCGATATGGGATAAAATATCAACAATTTCACGAATAACCAATGTCAATGGGTGCTGCCTACCCACAGCTCTGTAAACACCAGGTAGTGTTAAATCTATTTTTTCAGTTTTCAAACGTAGAGCAAGTTCAACATTTGCTAAATCTAATTCTTTTGCTAAGTAGGCTTCTTCAATGTTTTTCTTTAGAAGATTCACCTCCTTACCAAAAGCCGGTCGATCTTCTTTGGGAAGCTTACCGGTTTCCTTCATGAGCTTAGAGAACTCCCCTTGTTTACCAAGGAAGTTCACCTTTACCTCGTATAGAGATTTAGAGTCAGAAGCTTGTTGAATAGCTTCCAGGGCTTTTTCTGTTATGGCTTTGGCTTTTTCTTTGAGCATAAGCACATTATGTCTGATCTTTTCCCTTCACACAAGTTTCTTTCTTAAAATCATTTATAGTTAATAGAAGATCTCTGCGGCTCTTTTAAATTGATGTTTCTTTTACGCTAGGAATACTGCGTTATTTAAGTTATAAGAGGGCTCATACAAACTTGAAAAACAGAGGGCGAAATGCATAAACGTGGTACTCATAAAAAACCAGAGAAGATCTTTAGCGTAGACGAGGCTAATGACCGAATTTATGATATATTCCGTAATCATAATTTTGACTATCCACATGATAAACGCCTTAAATTAGCCCAGTTTTATGAACTTCTTATGAAGAATCAAGAAACTGAGAATTTCACACGCCTGACTAAAATCAGGGATGTGGCCATAAAGCACTATATTGATAGTCTAATTATTCTAAATTACACTGACCTAAAATTCCCCTTAGTAGATATGGGTACTGGTCCTGGCTTCCCTGGAATTCCTTTAAAGATCCATTTCCCAGAGGAAAAAATCATCCTTGTGGAAGGTGTAAAAAAGCGGATTCAATTTTTAAAAGATGTTAGGGAGAAGCTTGAGCTTAAAGAATTGGATATTATTGGTCGCTATGTGACCCCAGATTTTGTTTTACCGGTAAAAGGCCTAATCACACGGGCCGTGGAAGAGGTTAGCAACACCCTTGAAAATGCGGTTAACTGCGTTCAAACTGGTGGCGAAGTTTACCTAATGAAGGGACCCAACGTAGATCAGGAAATAAAAGAAGCCAAAGACAAAATGAAACACCAATTTAAGCTCACTGGCAACCATGCTTATGCATTACCAAAAACGCCCCATGAGAGGCGTTTATTAGTTTACAAGAAACTGTAAAATCAGTTTCGTTTATGTCAGCAGATTTTTAAGCTACACGAGCAGGGGCGAAAACCAAATAGTACTAAACAAAATCCACTATAATTTTACCATTTCTTTACTATTAATCTAATGCTGTAATCAACCCTAAAGTCAAATAACACACTTTAATCTCTGACTTAAGGATACCTTACATTAAATAACATTCTTTCTGTTAAAGAAATTGATCAATATTCACTTTCGTAGAGTTCAATATTGATTCAAAAATAAGATCTTTATTTGTTAACCTTAGTAATTCTCTCTCCTCTCTTGATCGTCTAGCTTCACTTTTAAACTCATCAACCAATGAGGGGGCAACTTTAGAATCTAGTTTCTCATTATTCACGTAGAACACCCTTACAATTGAATCAACTTTTTCAACCACTTGTTGTCTCAGTGTATCTGAACCCTCAATGCTTTGGTCTACTATAGTAATTTTACTTATCACACGAATATCCATTCCCCTTTGAGAACAAAACTCATGCTGAAAGTTTTTAATATAACTTAAGTAGTAAAATGCTTTTTTATAGTAATAGTTTTTACTAACATCCCAATATGTAAATAAGTCCTCCCAGCTCTCCCTAGAGCTACCAGCAAAGCTGGTAGCTAACTCTTTATTAGTTTCATCGCCTAAAGCTTCTTTATCATTCAAAGCTGTTTTTTGAAAAAATCTCTTTGCTTCCTCAATGAGAGGCTCTACTAACTCAATGGTTGAGGGATTTGAATTTGGGTCAACATCTCCTAAATAAACCCTGGCTTTCGCAATACTTGCTACCCATTTATCAAGTCTTTCATTTCGTTTATTTCTCTTTACCTTACGATCATCAGTTAAATCAAAAAATGTTTTCTGCAATTTTTCCAACTCTTTCTGAAAATAGGCCTTTTTTGCTACAACATCTTTAGGAAAAGCACAGATATAATATACATCTGAATTCACAATTGCAGTATTGGATCTTGGTCCTTTTTCCGAAGACATGGGTGCTTTTTGGCTTTTATTCTGGTGATTCTTTAAATATGCATAGCTTATATGGTAATCATCACTGTATTTATCATTGTTGTTAAAGTAGGATCGCATTCTAGCATCTGTTTCAGATTTAATTGCTCTACCCAAAGATTTAGCTAACTTCATTTCTTGAAGCTTATGGTACTCAATCTCATCTTTATCAAAATATTTATTAAGTATGATATTTTTAAAATCATCAATAGCGTCATTGAGCACACTATGATCAGCCATGGACTGAGTCGGAAGCTGAGTGTGATCAAAACTTTTTTCAGCTTTAGACAACTCAAAATTAACAGTATTTTCTTGAGCAATTAACGAATTAAAGATTATCATTGCCAATATAAGTGAAAGTTTTTTTGTTATGGTCATTTACATACCTCCGTTAAGATATAATATAATTTGTTCAAATGTTTGTAATTGTGCACGTAATTCTTCAGGGTTCGTGTCACGTCTTTTTAATATAATATTTATGCTGTTCACATGAGTTGTTATTTCTTGTTCTATACCTTTAGAAGAGTATTTGCCAAAGAGAACGGATGATCCTGTTAAATCTTTCTCATCATAAATATCAACAACTCTTGAATCTAATTGATTTTTTATATTTTCTTCCATTTTATTTATGTTAGCCGTCAAAACTTCTAGCTCATACTTCTCATTACGATCTTTGAATTTATTTACATTTTTAATTAGCCTTTCTTGATCTTCTTTCGACTCACTAATTCTCTTAGAAATAGTGTCATGACTAGATTTAAAATTTTTGGCCAACCTATTAATATACTTAAAAGGACCGTTTAAGAAATATACAATTTTTGAAGAGTACGCGTTTTCTATAGTACTCTCTAAAGCTTCCTGAAAGGCAATCAAGTTTCTAAGTGTTAGCTCATCACTGTTTTGTGGTAAATAAGTGTTAGCAGCAGAAATAACATGAGCAAAATCTCTGTTGGAAAGCGGCTCAAGTTTTTTAGATACATCAAGCACGTCCTTAATATATTTAACCTGTTGAATCATCATTAAACTTTGATAGCTTTTCGGTGAACTCACACCCAAGTACAGATTACCAACTTTAAAGTGACTCAAAAAATAATTTTCAGGTTCTCCTCCTCCTGAAAATATAAAATCAGGTCTTATTGTAATTAAAAAAGGTTCAGTTCTGTCAGAAAAACTATATAGATTATCTGTATAGAGCGAGTTTCTATACAACGAAGCAAATAGAAACAACAAGTTTTTTTCTTCAGAAAAGTTAAGATAAAACTTATTAGTTAACTTTGGATCTTTATCATTAAGAAACGATCCCGAAACACCGTAATAAATGCGCTCTAGCAACTTTGTTTCAAACCTATTCCTAAAGTCAGGTTCATCCATAAAGTTGGGCCTTATGCCTTTTGTGTATGAACCCAATTTTGTGGAGCCCCTATGAGTGATAATATTCATGGCTTGGAACCTATCCATAAATGACCCGAGCTCATCGAAAGGGTGAGTACTCACATAAAAATTGTCGTTACGTGACCAGTCACTTCTTAGGGTTCGCCCGTATTCTTTCGCCTCACCATTTTCATCCATCAAAAGCTTCAAATCATGAAATCTAAAATAGCTTTGTGCGCCAGAGTCCGTACATGATTTAATAACAGTCCCGTTTCTAGCTTGATTTAATCTAATTTTTGACATTTCTATGAGTTGCCTCTCTCCATTTGAAGTGGACTCTGTCAAACAGTAATGGTTCGGCATAAATGCCACTTTATCTAAAAGAAACTCTTGGATAAGTCTAATAGCTGGTCGGTAGCTATTATAAAACTTTACATCTAAAGAATTTTGTAAAAAGTCTTCATAAATATCATACCTTGGCTTGCCCTTAAATTCAGGATGATAGTCCATCAAATACTGACTATAAACTCCAACTTCGCTAGTTAGCTCGTGCCTCCATTCATCATAAATTCTCTTCAATGGAAGAAAGGTGTACTTAAACGTAGCAGCATCCGAATTGTAAAACCTATATTTATTAAAACGATCTCGTTTACTGGCCATTCTCACTTCATACTTTGCAATAATATTTTGCACAACTTCCAATGGAGTCGTACCGTAATCATGCTGTAAACAAAATGGGTCGGCCAAATAATCTAAATCTTTATTTGTACAAGTCATATATTTTTTAATATTTTTCAAATCAGGCTGTTTACTAAGTGGTTTGTTAAAGTCATTAATGTCAACAAAACCACCCGTCTTCAACTCCACTTGACCATCATATAGATACTTAATTGTAGCTAGATCGTTTTTACCCGGGACAGTTAAAATCTTAAATCCCTCGGGAATGTAATCCATCACTGAGGAAGTTTTAGCCTCATCGTTTGGAGTATTTGTATCACCTGGTTTGTAATGATTATCCTTATCAAAAGATGCAATAAAGTTGTGACTCAAACCTAAACTGTGACCTACTTCATGTACAGCTGTATGAATTAAGCTTTTACCTTTGGTGGTTATTAGACTTGTACATTGCTCAACAATGGAATGATCCAGCTCTACTTCCATTAAGCTTCTTTTTGATTGAGTTTTAAGCTGAGACATATAGTCTTTAAAAAATGGTTCTTTCCCGCAAAACTCTTTTATTTCACGAATCACATCACCATTAACTTGTGCATAGCTACAATTAAACATTCCCATACTTTCCATATCGGAACGTGAAACTTTTGGTTTGATTGGCTCTACAAATGCTTTTAAATTCCTAGTATTAGTTGGCTTCATAACCTCTATACCGTAGAATTTTAGAGCTTCATCAACTAATAAATGAGGTGGAGTCTCCAAGCGTAACTCTGCGTTACCCCTGTTTACCATAGCGTAAGTCTTATTCAAACCAACAAGAATATTGCTGGTTTCAAAAATATCCATACCTGGCATTTTTTTAAGCTCTGCATCAGGTACCATACTCATATTCAGTAAATCATTAGACTGACCTATACTAAAAATTTTATCTTCATCAATTAGACCCAGCTCATGGAAGATATAACCTCTAACAAAACTATAGTTCATATCCTCTATGCCACGAACATCAGTTTTTGCAACAGTAGTTATGATTTCGCCAGTAGCTCCATCCACTGAGGAATGAGATACACCTAAGAAGCCTATTGCAACATCCGGCTTAGAAAAATCAATAATATTATAACGATTATCTCCATAATTCACCGGTTGATCATTAAATTTAAGTCTTAACTTTGAATCTACTTTTGCCAAATATTCATTCCAAATAGAGATGGTTTCTCTTGCATGACCATAGTACTTTTTCTGTGTGGTATTACTTATATGGAATGTCACTGGCTCGCTTGTGTCATGTCGAATAAGCAAATCATGCCTGTCATAATCATCTACTGTAATTAAGCCAGAGTGCACCACTGCCTTTTTTTGCATTTTCAACACTCCAAACATTTTCATGTCTTCACGAAAAGCATATCTTTTTTCTAATGAGCTCTTTTTCATCACCTTTCTAAAGAAATAACGAACCTTCAAGCTCCTGCCATATTGATTGTGCTCAATAAGAAAGTTAAAGTACTTATCCCCAGTGAGTTGTTTTTCAAAGCTAAGCAATCTGGTTTTTTCACTAGCTTTTATATAAGGATGTTTGATTTCTAATAAATTAAGTTGAACAAACTTTTTGTCCTTATAGTGCACCATTACATCATCAACTTCTTCCATTCCAGAATCAGTTCCATCTTCTTGTACTTTCGGACTTAGGTACTTTGCACCAATAGTCATTACCTTGTTATAGTTCAAGCTACGACTGGAAACAGTATCCGGCTTAAGAGCATTTACCACCCAAACTTCAGTCTCTGATTTTTTAACAAATTTAACTCTTGTTGCAACGGCCCCCTCTGTGTCAATATTCATACCATAAGAATCCATATACATGCCATTAGCCGCATTTCTATCGTATGAACCTTCAACTTGTCGTGCAGTAAAATACCATTCTGTGTCGTCTAAATTATTTGTGTCTTCCTGTTTGCTATTAAGCAATGAGCTGTGGTTTTCCTTAGCAAATTCAAAAAAGTCTGTAGGTAGAACCTCATTTTTATTCATTTCTTTGAATGCTACAGGGCTGTTTACATCAAACTTAATATGAGTAGCCTTTGCAAGACTATACACTTGAACATGGGAGTAAACATGAGTTTTTTCATTATCACCATTTAGAGTCATTTCTCGTTTGTGTAACGTAATTTTGTACCCATGGTGGAGTGCAGCCTTTTTGCCTCCCACTAAATCAGCGTACGTGCTTTCTGAAAAAGAAATACCATCAGGATCTGTGAGTTTATATATTTTTAACCATTTTTCCGTGATCTTATACTGAAGCTCATATTTCTTGTCTGCAAAACCATAAAATTTACTATTCTCAGGCATATATTCAGCATCGGTTTCAATTTCCAACTCACCATAATTAGATTTAGATTCAATCTTAAAGGATGCCGAATCATTAATTTCATTTTTGAGAGACAGTATATTGACCTTATATTTTTTTCCTTGTAATGCTGAAATTTTAATATAGTCACATCCTCCCTGCTTGCATTGGTTGTCACGCTTTTCTGTGCAACTTATTGCAAATATGAAACTGAATAAAATTAAGAGGTTTATTGAACCACGCATAAGATCTCCTGTTTTCTCTTTTTTAAAATTCATATCTATATCTTTCATTTTAAATCTTTATGTTAAGTGCCATGCTAATTGTTGTATTATCATCATCAAAGTAACTATTATTAGTTAAAATCCTATCTTTTCTGTTGAAACTCAAAGATGCCGAAATTTTTTCTGAAACGGTGTAACTCACACTTGTATTAAAAATATTTATATTAATGGTACTGTTGGCAAAGTTTTTAGTATGATAAAGTGCAAGACTTTGACTAATTCCAAATGCACCTATTTTTTTTGAAATAGAGAGACTGTTCGAAAGACCAAAGGGGGCATTGTATGTTGATCCGGTGGCGTCTGATGTTTCGTACTTAAAATTGCTATAACTCAGCTCATGAGAAGTAGAAACGTCAAAGTTAGAAATACTTGTCTCAAGACTCAAGCCTGTAGATAAATCAAAACGCTTAGACGCAAAGTTTGAAGCTTTGGAGGTAGGAATGCCCAAACCTAAAGATGCGCTCACTTTAACAGAGGTGTAATCTTTAAATTCAATGGGGCCAGACATTGAAATACTTGTGTCACCCAATTGGTGCCTCTTAACTTTGTCATCATATTGACTCACAGGTTGTGAGTAAGACGAGCTTATACTTAAAGACAACCTTTCCGAAACCTCATAAGACAAATTTGGATTAATATCTGTAAAATAATCAGAATAGTAGTCATTATTCTTAGATAGGCTCCAGTTCACTGACCCAGAGTATCTAGATTTTTTTTCTTTTTTAATATCCTTTAAACTCTCAGTAGTACTTGATCTTTCTGTTGAGCTAGGGGAAGACTTTGAATTTTTATCTTGAGCGAATATGGGAGTTACTGATGCGAAGGAAAAAAGGCATAGCAATGCCATTAAGGAAACGGAGGTCTTTTGTAGAACCAATTTCCAATGCCCCCCCCGAATTAATGAGCACCTTCGTAATTTTATCATTTTTCTCTTTTTTAAAAGTTTGCGACTGCGGTTATAGTACAACTTTCTTCATTAAAAATCCGTAATATCTTCCTCTTTGTAAATTTGTTACAGCTGGTGCCAAGTTAAGTCTTTAATATTTGGAAAGATTCAGGAAAATGATAACAATCATAATTAGCTCTAATAGCGCGAGTAATTTATTCAAAACTTTAAATAATCGAAGTAAATTAGTCATAATGGCCAGTGAATTGAAAAAAATACTCAGTTTATAAAGCAAAATTATGGGCTTAAATAATTTCAACTAATCAATGTGAACAAATCTTTTACAGCCAATGACTTTCTTACATAAGTACCTACAAATTGTGATAAAAATGAAAATTCATGATAATTTGTTAGCTAATAATTTTACAAAATTAAATTTAAGGACTATATGTTACAAACCTCAAGATCTAGTAATTCTATTTTATCCATCTTAGTCTCTACGCTAATCACAATTATGAGTTTTCAACACGCTTCTGCTAAAGGCAACCTTTGCCAAGTAGTATTTGCACTTAATAGTGGGGGACTTACCCAGAACGTAAAAGAAAATAAAACTACAGACAAAACTAGCTTAGAAATTGAAAAATTACTAAGACAAAAAAATCTAGAGGAGTACAAATCTGCCTTCGCTAAAGCTTATGAAGAGTTCTTCGCTAATAGCAATTATCTATCCTTTGTTGCAAACATAAGAGCTACCCTTAAGTTTAACACAGGATGGAACTATACTGAAATCAGCAATTTTATGAAAAGCATAAGGTCTATTGAAATTCAAAAAGACACCAAAGAAAAAGAAAATCAGGTTAATAAAATGCTCAGTGCTTTTATGATTCATTCAAAACTTCTTGATGGTGAGAAGAGTTTAGTTCTCTCTAATCGAATGATAAACAGAGCTCAGTTAGTTTTAAACCGTAAAATACTTTCTTATTTATATTTATTCCCAGAGAAGCATGTTTATTATTTAAAAAATACTTATAACGAAACTGTACCATATAGAAGAGCCGATATTATTACTGAATTAGTGGAGACTATGGAGCTTGCTCTGAATAAATACAATACTTATACAAAAATAAAGCATAAAGACTTGGGGAGATACAAAGATCATAAATTAAAACTACTCATTGCACTAGCCACATACACTAACAAGCTTAAGGATTTTAAAAAATCTAATGAGTTTATAGCTCAGTTAAAGGCACATAGCTGGAATCAAGAATTTAACCACAGTATCAATTTCTCGCTCACACAACTGTTACTCAATCAGTTATATTTCAGAGTTAATAACGCTGAATCAAGGAGGTATGTCCAAGAAAAAGACTTTATCCAAATTGAGGAATTAGTTAGTGAGCTTTATTACAAGACAGTTATGAACGAAGATATAGTAGTTGATACTAAAACTAAGATTAAATACACAAGGCTATTGTCCAATATTTATAAGCTCAAAATTAAGGTAAGTGGAGAAAGAGTGAGTGAAGATGATGTAAAAATAAAAAATGCTGCAGCTAAAGTGCTGGAAGAATTAGATTATCATGTCGTTGAGTGAGTTCTTTCATATAGAAAGTTCAAGTAATACTAATTTCAAATTATGGAAAAAACTAACTACCTCAATTGGTATTAAAAAAAATCATCAGCTTTTAATTTATGGGGAAAAAATAATAAAAGAGGTCTCACAGAATAATAATATCAATGTGTTATCTGTTATATTGAGCCACAATAATAAAGGCGACGCTACAGAGTTACTCAATAGTTTTAAAAATAAAAAAAGCGTTTCCACTTTCCTACTCAGCAATGAACTTTATAAACAGCTCGATATTTTCAATACTCAATACCCTATACTTGTTATAAAAAAGCCAGAGTCAAGATCCATAGATACGAAGGAACTCTTAAATACAAAGAGCCCTAATCTTTACCTATATCTTGCTTTATCTGACCCATTAAATCTTGGCGCTGTCATTCGCTCAGCCACAGCCTTTGATGCTAGGGCAATCATTCTGCTAAAAGAGTCCTGCTCACAGTTTAACCCCAAATGTATCCGCTCTAGCGTTGGATTATCACTAACCGCACCTATTTACTGTGGCCCATCTATTCATGAATTGCCAAAAACGCTAGACTTTATTGGCCTAGATATGCATGGGGAGCCTATTAATAAATTTAAATGGCCAATTACCTGTCACCTCCTCTTAGGTGAGGAAGGCCAGGGGCTCCCAAAGGAAATGAACCGTAATAATATTCAAATTCCAATGGTTGATGATGTGGAATCACTCAATGCAAATGTAGCAGCAAGCATCGCTATGTATAGTTATTTTGCCAGCAAGTAACTAATTGTACCACTAGTTGATTAAGCATAAAAAATGTAATGTTTTGACTAATATCTAATCCTAATAGTATTAAGTAGTTACACTGCTTTTGATAAAAATTAAACCCAAGAGGATAATGTGAAAAAAACTTATTTAAAAGATTACACCAGACCAGGATATGAAATCACACACTCACATCTATTTGTGGATCTTAATGAAGAAAGCACAAGAGTCCTCACCCAGTCTAAAGTGAAAGCAACTTCCCCTAGTTCTAATCAACTAATGCTTAATGGACGCCAAATGGAGCTCGTGAGTGTTCAGGTTAATGGCCGTGACTACACATATACAAAAAATGATGACAGCATTAGCCTTGATAATCTGCCCGTCGAATTTGACCTTGAAATCATCACAGAGCTTAAGCCTCAAGACAATAAATCTTTTGAGGGTCTTTATAAGTCCAATGGCATGTACTGTACTCAGTGTGAGGCCGAGAGTTTTAGAAAAATCACTTATTTTATTGATCGCCCAGATAATATGACTTTTTTTAAAACCACAATTACTGCTGACAAAACCAAGTATCCTGTTTTGCTATCCAATGGAAATCTTATGGATGCTCAAGATCTTGAAGGCGGCAGACATCGTGTTACATGGGAAGATCCTTTTAAAAAACCATCTTACCTATTTGCACTTGTTGCTGGAGATTTAGATTGTGCTGAAGATAGCTTCACAACTCGTTCCGGAAAAGTTGTACCACTAAAGATTTATGTTAATAAAGGGAATTTAGACCGTACTGCTTTTGCATTAAAGTGTCTTAAGTCTTCTATGAAGTGGGACGAAGATGTTTATGATCTAGAGTACGATTTAGACTTATTTATGATTGTAGCTGTGGATGATTTCAATATGGGTGCCATGGAGAACAAAGGTTTAAATATTTTTAACTCACAGTTTGTTTTAGCTAACGATAAAATCGCCACTGATATTATCTATGATAAAATTGATGCTATAATAGCTCATGAATATTTTCATAACTGGACTGGAAATCGTATTACATGCAGAGATTGGTTTCAGTTGAGCTTAAAAGAAGGGCTTACTGTGTTTCGTGATCAAGAGTACTCTGCGGATATGACTTCCCGAATAGTTAAGCGCATTGAAGATGTACAACACCTAAAAGCCCATCAATTTTCAGAAGACTCTGGACCTAATGCACATGCGGTGCGACCAGAATCTGCTATTTCAGTGGACAACTTTTACACCATGACGATCTATGAAAAAGGGGCCGAAATTATTCGCATGTACGAAACTCTTCTTGGCAAAGAAGGCTTTAAAAAAGGAATGGATCTTTACTTTAAACTTTTTGATGGACAGGCTGTGACCATTGATGATTTTGCTCATGCCATGAGTGAAGCTAATGATTTTGATTTTAACCAATTTAAGCTATGGTACTCGCAAGCAGGTACTCCAGCAGTTAAGGTTTCCAGTATTTATAACGAAGAAAACAAGACTTACACCCTTAACTTTGAACAATCTTGTGCCGACACTCCTGGACAATCTAACAAACAAGCTTTTCATATTCCTGTTAAAATAGGCTTGCTAAATGAAAATGGAAATGATCTCGAGCTAAACTTAAACGGAAAACCCTTAGGACATGAGACCGTACTAGAGCTGAAAAACTCTACGGATAGCTTTACTTTCAGAAACATACAGTCAAAACCCATCCCTTCACTATTGCGAGATTTTTCTGCGCCAGTGAAACTGAATTATGAATACTCATTGGAAGAAAAACACACCATCACACAGTGTGATCCTAACTACTTTCAGCGTTGGGAGATGGCCCAAGAGTTATGCTTAGAGTTACTCGTGGCTATGGCCAAGAACCCAGAAGAGCATGATGAACTTCTAGAGAAAAATCACTGGTTGTTTGAAAGCTTTCGATCCAACCTCACTCACTCCCATGACCCTGCGTTCACCGCTAAGTTCTTAGAACTCCCCAGTTTGTTTTATGTGGAACAGTATTTAAGCCCTATTGAGCCCATTGACCTTCATAAATCCTATAGCTACTTTGAGGAGTATTTTGCTAAAAAATTAGAAAATGAACTTAAAGACCTTTACGTTCAATACTACACCACTAAGTATGAGCATAATCTAAAGGCCATTGGAGAACGTAGTCTAAAGAATAGGTGTTTATATTTCTTAACAAAAACCGGTGAGCAAAAATATATTGAAATGGCTGAAAAACAATTTAACACCTGTGCCAATATGACCGACCAGGTGGCTGCACTATCTGCCCTTAACGGCCAAGACAGCCCCGAAAAGGAGAACTGTTACAACAGCTTCTACAATGCCTGGTGTAAGGACCCTGTTGTGTTTAATAGCTTCTTAAGAATTAAATCTGCAGATAAAGTGGAGAGTATCTTTAACTGGATAAAAGAAACAAAAAATAATGATAAAAACTATCATGCTGATAACCCCAACCATATTTCTGCATTATTTGGGGCTTTTAGCAAAATTAATTCCCAGTATCATGTTAACTACAAAGAATCTTATAATTTTCTTGCTGAGGAAATCATACACTTGGATAAAACCAATCCATCCATTGCCTCTCATTTAGCTAAATACTTTGATTTATGGAAACAATATGCTCAACCCTACAAAAGTGAAATGGAGACGGCTCTTAAGAAGGTGAAATCCCAAAAAGATCTTTCTAAGAATACATATGAGATTGTCTCTAGAGCCCTAGGTGATACGTAATCTCCCATCACCAGATAGGAGATTTGCTGTTTTACTTATAATTTATTATTACTGAACTGCTTGTGGCCTTGCACCACAAACAATTCTCGGTCCATACAGGGCTCCAATAAAGTTAGGTAAGCTCTACTTTCCGCTTACTGAAACTTTTCGAGCAAATCTTGCTGAATTATAGTGGTGTTTTTGAACCTGTTCGTATTTGGAAAACACATTAATTGTTAATTGTTGTGCTTTTTCTACTTGAGAAAAACTATAGAAATTCCCATCTTGCTCTAGTTGATTGTCTTTTAGAGTAGGAGCAACTAAGTCTTTTGCCAGAAGTAGTCCCGATAGAGTGGATGGCAACGTCGCCTGTTTAGGCTGAGATTCTGCAAAACCAGATTCCGAATTTTCTGGCAAATAAACACAGTCCATAACCTCATTATTGTCATTGTTCATATTCTCTGTTGTGCATATGTCTATGGTTGATGCCACGACAAAACTAGAGATTAAAACCAAGCTAGTTACTACCATGTGCTTTATAAAACTGTTCATATTATTTCCTTTGTTACAAAATTCGCCCGTTAAATGCTTACACTAAAGACTCAAACCCATATTACTGCCTTCTGAGTCTTGCAAAAGCCTATGTTCTACAGTTTTTGCAATGAAAATGCCAATTATTAGACCCCATATTGACATCCTTTCTAATTTAGATGACAAATTCTTATGACTAAAAAAATTGGAATATTAGGTGGTGGCCAATTGGCCAGAATGATGTGTCTTAAAGGTTTTGAGATGGGACTAGAAATGCATGTACTTTCCCCATCAAAAGAAGATCCAGCTGCTCAAGTGACACAATTTTGGAGTAAAGGAAAACTAGATAATTCCAAGCACTTAAAGGCTTTCCTTAATAAAGTAGATGTGGCAACTTTTGAAAGTGAGTTTTTAGATGGCAACCAACTACATCTACTACAAACGGAATGCAAAACTAAGATTTTTCCCTCTCCTAAAACCATGGAGCTGTTACAGGATCGACTCAGTCAAAAGTTGCTCTTAGAAAAATCCAATCTAAACACATCCCCATTTTTAACAATCAATAATTATTCTGATCTAGAAAATAGCTTTAATTCTTTGACAGAGGAATACGAGTTGTTTCAGGGGCTGGTTCTTAAAAAACGTAAATTTGGCTATGATGGTTATGGTACATTTGTCATAAAAAACAAAAAAGATTTACAAAAATTAAAGCCTGTATTTAAAAAAACACACCCCGGCTTTATTGCCGAACTTTTTGTGCCTTTTAATAGAGAACTTGCATTTACAGTTTGTAGAAATAAGAAAAAAGAATTTAGATTTTTACCTCTGGTGGAAACCCATCAAGTAAACTCGCGTTGCCTTTGGGTCAAAGGACCTGTAGAAACTGATGCTTTGTATAGTTTGCAGAAACAAGTAAAAGAGTTCCTCAATAAATTAAACTATATTGGCGTGATTAGTTTTGAACTTTTTGATGTGGATGGAAGCCTACTTATCAACGAGGTGGCACCTCGTGTTCACAACAGTGCTCACTACTCTCTAGATGCCTTGGTCACAGATCAATTTTCTTATGCTTTAAGATGTCTAGTCAATGCCCCACTCCCCTCTATTGAGTCTATTTCTTCAGGTTTTGCT
Source organism: Pseudobdellovibrionaceae bacterium (assembly GCA_018663505.1). Lineage (GTDB taxonomy): Bacteria > Bdellovibrionota > Bdellovibrionia > Bdellovibrionales > UBA1609 > JABJQG01. The sequence continues at coordinate 29,869 of JABJQG010000020.1, forward strand.
ATGTATAATCTTTTAGGCACTAAAGATGGGAAAAAAATAAAAATAAATTTAAATCCTTCCGTTAAACTACATTGGTATGGTAAAAAAGAAAACAGGAAGGGGCGTAAAATGGGGCACATTACCACTGTAGAGGACTCTCCCGAAGTAGCATTACGCTACCTAAAAAAATCATTGGAGGACTTTGCCTTATGAAAAAAACAGTTGCCATAATTATGGGGTCAGACTCAGACTTACCAGTGATGAATGCTGCCATGGAAATACTTAAAGAATTTAAAGTAGGTTTTGATGTAAATATTGTCTCTGCCCATCGAACACCTGAATATATGCAAAAGTTTTCTAAATCTGCAGCAAAAAAAGGTTATAAAGTTATTATTGCAGGGGCCGGTGGCGCCGCTCATTTACCTGGAATGGTAGCAAGCTACACCACTCTTCCTGTGATTGGTGTGCCTATACAGGTTGGAAAGTTAAAAGGCCTAGATGCCCTTCTTTCCGTTGCCCAAATGCCAAAAGGTGTACCTGTAGCCACAATGGCTGTGGATAACTCAACAAATGCGGGGTTAATGGCTTGTCGAATTCTAGGAGCAGCGTCTAAAAGCCTTAGCCTCAAACTAGAGCAATTTAACACCAAACAAAAGCTAAAGGTTGCTAAGATCGATAAATCCGTGCACAAGCAGTACATCTAAAAGCTATATACCTGTAAGTATTCAATAATATTTGAATTTTCAAATTTTTCATAGAACACCTCAATTACTCCACCCCTTTAGTCCTGTTTTGAGGCAAGGCATGAGTTTTCTTACATATCTATAAATGTCACTCCGATAGGCAAATATAACCAAGAGGAGTTTAACTTATGTCTGAAGACAAAGAGAGAATAATTGTAGTAGAAGATTCACCACCTAACAGAAAAATACTAGTACACTTACTTGAAAAGCTAAATTATCAAGTGGATGCCTTTGAAGATGGTAAACAAGCTTGGGATTTTATTTCAAGTGACCAGTGCACGGAATTTGTTGCTATTATTTCTGATATCATGATGCCTAATATGGATGGTGTTGAGTTACTAAGAAATGTTCGAGAGTCTGAGTATAAAGACAAGCCTCTTGTTTTAGTAACGGCAGTTTCAGATAGAGACTATATTATTGAAGCTAAAAAACTCAATGTAAATGGTTACATTTTAAAGCCGGTAACATTTCAAAGAGTCACTGGAAAATTAGAAGAATTATTTCCTGAAAGAAAGTTCCCTAAAGTAGCAGCATAAGCTAAAGGAATTAACTAATATGTCGGCGGCCGTTAAACTCACTCAAGAACAACTTGTTGAGAAGTTAGATCAACTTCCAACATTGCCGGCTATTATCTATGAACTATCTCAACTTATAAATGACCCTATGAGCTCAACTGCTGAGGTTGAAAAGCTCATGTCAAATGATCAAAGTTTAACAACAAAAGTTCTAAAACTAGCGAATTCTGCATACTATGCAATTCCCGGTGGCGTGAGTAGCTTAAGTCGCGCCATAGGCTATTTAGGATTCGACACAGTAAACCAACTTGTTCTTTCGGCCTCAATTATTCAAGCCCTAGAGGTTAAGGGACCCACAAAATTTGATATGAATGAATTCTGGAAGCATTGTTTAGGCGTGGCTTTTGCTGCTGAAACAATTGCCAAAGATATAAATTACCCTATAACTGCCGATATGTTCACAGCCGGGCTTGTACATGATATGGGGAAAATTGCATTATATACTGTAGACCAAGAGGGATTTCTAGCCACTACCCAATGTGCTATGGAAAAAAATATGAACTCAATCGACGCTGAGCTAGAACTAGGTACATTTAAACATACTGATGTTGGTCACCTACTTTCCCTAAAGTGGAAATTTCCAACAAAAATGCAAGCTGTTATCAAGAATCACCACAAAACCAATCCAGCTCAACGTGGCGGACTATCAGCAGATTTAAATCAAGCAGTTGATATAGTACTGTTAGCAAATATTCTCATACACGCTTTAAAGTTTGGTCACAGCGGTCATTCTAAAGTTCCCGGCGCGCCAAAGGATGTTATGGAACGTCTGACTATCGACCCTAAAGAGGGCTTTAAACGTATTGTTGTTGCTACTAAAAAGTCACTTGATGGTGCTGAAGAATTTTTAAGAGTTATTGGAAATTAATTTAACTAGGAAAACTTATGAGCCTAAATGAAAATGATTATAAAAATTTATACGAAACCATCTCTAATGAAGCCATGATGGGCTTTTTATGTTTCGATTTAAAGACTAGAGAATGTATTTACGCTAACAAACTTGGCCATGATCTCTTTGAACTTGGTCTTGATTTTTCAGTTAACAAGCTCACCATAGACCATTTATTTCCAGAAAATCCAGGTAAGAAAGACTTTCGGCCTTTCAATATGGATATGCTCTCACATGAAGGGCTCTATCAATCCATTTTAGTGCAAAAATTTAATGATCATAAATTTATTGCTACAATGGGTGTAAAAAAAATAGAACTTGTTAATGCTGATCATATTTTATTAATGGTGCAAGACACAACATTACAAAATAAATTACAACGCGAAGTAGATGAAAAACAAAATGCAATTAAAAATGCTTACGAAGAAGTCTTAAAACAAAATGAAAAGCTTAAAGAACTTGATAAGGCAAAAAGTAGATTTATTTCACTAACTACTCACGAATTACGAACTCCCCTATCTGCTATGATCGCCACAGCAGAAGTTTTAAAATACAAACTCTATGATACCCCTGAACAGCTTGATGAATTCGTTGAAATCATTCACTCTCAAGGCATGCACCTTATGGACTTAATTAATGATGTTCTTGATTTTTCTAAAATTCAAGCCGGACATATGGACTATTATGTTGAAGAACATGATATTCAAAAGCTATCTATGGAATTAATGACTGTTCACCAAAGTATTGCAGACAAAGATAATATAAAAATTAGTTTCTTAAATAATTGTGAGAATAAAGAACAAGTTAGCTGTTACTATGATGAACTACGCATAAAACAAGTAATTACAAATATTTCTAGTAACGCCATAAAGTACAATAAAGAAGGCGGCACCGTTGTAATGACATTGGATGAGGACGACAGTATGGTTACCTTAACTGTTGAAGATTCCGGCAAAGGCATTCCCGCTGATTCTTTAGATAAAGTTTTTGATGAGTTTGAAACTCTAGGTAAAGTCGCCTTACATCATGAAGGTACAGGCTTAGGTATGCCCATTAGTAAGCAGCTCATGGAGGCAATGGGTGGATCAATCAACTTATCTAGCGAAGAAGGCACTGGTTCAAAATTTTGGATAAAAATTCCAAAGACCAAAGTTCTAGATGAGAAAAACTATAAAGAACGTCCCGATGCTTTTGGAGACTTAGCTGCTTAGATAATATTCTATTAGAGCTAAACACTACAAAAAAATAATTATTATTCGTCTCGAAAATTACATAGTAATTTTTGAGAATAAAAGGCTGATACAAGCTATGATTGCAAACAAACCTCACTTCAGCCGAATCAGCAATCCAAATTGACATTCAAAATATCCAGTAACTTCTTTCAATAATATGTGAAATTTGAGATTTAATCATACAAATCTTGAAATGGGTTATTAGTTTATCTTACAATCTATAGATAATGGCATGTATGAACCGTTACAAATAATTTTAAATCAGAGCAACTCAAACCCCCTAATAGAGTAAAAAGTCCGCTCTCTCCTCTAGCCAAAGTTGTTCCTCAGATAATAAAAATGTGTCTAATTCCTCAAAAGTGGCATCTTGATTATCAACCCACTCTCTGTAAAAGCTACTACCTGTAAGCATATCAATGGGCATTTTTTCTTTTTCATATTCATAATGAAAACTGTGCCATATCTCATAACTTGGATATAAGTTTCTTATGGCTCTAAAATAGACAGCCATCAATCGATATGGCCTAAACTCTGAATGCAGTAAATATTTATGATCAAGATGTATTTGAATGCCCGAACAGTTTACACCTTGATGTTTGTTAAAGGTAGGTTCAAAAAAACAGGTCCGTAAATAACATCCTTTAAGCCAGTCCTCTTTAATCTCGACCATTTCCCTATAAATACTTTCCGCATCTAACTCTGGCGCACCAAATACTTGTAAAGGAATAGTGGTTCCCCTACCCTCAGATATCCTTGTACCCTCTAATAAAACCGTTCCAGAAAACATTTTTGTGGATGCTAAATTTGGAATATTAGGAGATGGGTTGACCCAGGGCAGATCTCCATCTGGCCATCCATAGGATGAAGCTTCATTAGGATTATAATTACTCATTCTCACAACTTTTAAATCTAAATTATCTAAATTCTTTTTTTGTTTATACCAGTTTGCTATTTCACCTGAAGTAAGACCGTGACGCATAAGTAATGGAGCCGCTCCAACAAAACTCTCCAAATTAGGCAATAAATAACTGCCTTCCACATTCCGGCCTGCTGGGTTAGGACGATCTAAGACCCATAGAGCTTTATCCTGATACTCATTGCATGCCTCAAGCATATAAACCAAACTTGTTAAGTATGTATAAATTCTACAGCCAATATCTTGAAGATCAAATAGAACAACATCAAAACTTTCCATCATTTTTTTGCTAGGGTGACGAACATCACCATATAAACTAAATATGGGTATCTCATATTTTTCATGAATATAATCAGATGACTCTTCCATATTGTACTGTTTCTCACCCTTCATTCCATGTTGTGGACCAAACCCAGCTACCAAGTATATTTCAGGATCATTCATCAGTAAGTCTAAGGAATGAGTTAATTCACAGTCTGTACTGGCAGGGTGACCTATTAGTGCCACACGCTTACCTTTAAGTTGAGCTTTTAGCTCCTTGTCTTTCAACAAAACCTCTAAACCTAATTGAAACTTATCTAACATCATTTTTCCTCCAGCTATTTTAATATATTAACTTTGCATGGCTCAGCTGTCATTTCCACCTTCCTAATTGCTGTAATATAATCAGTACAGCTGTAAAACAATTTGACGTTCCAAAACCCTAAATAATCACATGATACCTATAACTTGTTGTATTTACGAGCTTTTACCCGGTCACATTATTGCACACTCAATAACCACAATATTAAAAAATTTTAACTTCACTCGTATATACCCACCATAGTCCATAGATTTTTGGTGTGAAACTCGGGTAACATTTAAGACACAGGAGAACATAATGGGTGCAGAAATATCAACCACAAAATTTTCTAACAATGATTTTGAACAGTTTAAATCTTCATTAAAAAAAGAGACCCTATTGCTGGGTCAATGGCTCAAAGATCAAAGCTTTTGTAATGAAGGTTATTCTTTTGGCGCAGAACTGGAATCTTGGATTGTTGATAAGAAAACAAAGCCCTTTGCATTAAATGAAGAGCTAATTAAAAATATAAATAATAAGCAGGTGGTACATGAACTTTCCAAATTTAATATTGAGATCAATAGCGATGCATTTAACCTATCAAATAATGTACTTCATAAAATTCATAACAATTTAGATAATTTGTTTTCCACATGCGCTATTGAAGCTCATAAAGCACAAGCTCAGCTTATGCTTGTTGGCACTCTCCCTCAGCTTCAAGGTCAAGACCTCAGTATAAACTCTATGACCGATCAAAATCGGTTTAAAGCTATTAACGACCAACTGTTTAACAATAAGGATTCTTCGGAAATATATATTACAGGAAAGGATGAACTAAAACTGACAAACAACAATATTATGCCAGCTGCTGCTGCAACATCTTTTCAAATTCACTGGAAAGTACCTGTTTCGGAAGCCGCACAAATTTATAATGCCTCTCAGGTTGCATCTAGTATCGTATTAGCAATTAGTGCTAACTCTCCCTATGTTCTTGGAAAAGAGCTTTGGGAGGAGTCACGGATACCGCTTTTTGAACACGCCATCTCTTCTTCACCATTTCTATCAAATAATAAAACTGCAAAACGAACAGGTTTTGGCGATAACTATATTTCTGAAGATATTTTCGACTATTTCTTAAAAAACTTCTTAAATCATTCAGTACTTTTGCCAAAAGATTTTAGCCCAAACCTTAGAGATTTTTCTCACCTTAAACTACACAATGGAACAATCTGGCGGTGGAACCGACCCCTAATCGGAAGTAACAATGACGGTACTCCACACATACGCATTGAGCACAGAGTGCAAGCAGCTGGACCAAGCATTATTGATTCTGTTGCCAACATGGCATTCTTTCTTGGCTTAACGCATTCCTTAACACAAAGCCAAATCCCGATGGAGTTTCAATTACCATTTTCTCTTGCAGAAAAAAACTTTTATAGAACCGCCAAACACGGTTTAAATTCAAAAGTTTCTTGGTTTCATGGATCTCAACACAATGTAAAAGATTTAATTCTTAATGAACTTTTAGACCAGGCTGCCTCTGGACTAGAACAAATGGGCATAGACCAAAAAGATATTCAAAAGTACCTCTATGACATTATGAAAAACCGTGTGGAAACAGGACAAACTGGATCTCAGTGGCAAAAGAAGTCATTAGATAAGCACCATAGAGACTTTAATAAAATGAGCCAAGACTATATCAATAATCAAAATGAAAAAATACCTGTACATAAATGGAAAATTTAAATTTTAAACTTAGCCCTTAGATATTTTTCTATAGGGCTAATGTTATGCATTACTTTTCATTTTTTAAATTTTTTTTGATACTTTCTCGATCACAGGTTCTCATAATATAACCGAGACAGTCTTGATAAATTACCGCCTTATTGCGAGTAAACATAGAAGGGGTAAAATCCTTGTTAATATAAATATCAAGTCCTCTATACTCGAAATATTCACTAGTAATATCAATATTTTTCTCATTAGTAGCCACAAGAATGGCTGCTTCACTTTTTCGAGAACAGAAATACTCTCCTTTATGGTACATAATAAAATTGTTATCTTCCAAAGCTTCTGGAAAAACAAAATCGCAATGCTCTTCTGTTGACCCAAAGCCAATAGAGCACTCCGGAGGGATATTAATACGAGCAAAACTATGAAAAATTTCATTCTCAACTGATACATTTGTGGGCAACAAATCAATGTTCATACAGTACTGAATAAGTTTCAATGAACGTTCTATCCCGCTTTCACTATTTGATAATCCACACTCTAGGGTAATCGCTGGGCAAGCATTGCTAAATGCATTAGATAAAACCTCAAAAGGTCGGGTGAAATAAATTGTAGTTGGACTAAAAAGTTGTGCTAATCGTAAGTAGGTTTCATCTAGGTGGTTCACACAGGCATAGTCGGGGCTTTTCCCTGTGTTGTTGTGAATATCAATAGTTGCAAAAATTTCTATGTCATTAAAGTAGTCTAATATTTCTTTTGCTTGTTTGTGTTCTGGCCTTCCACCCCCCATCCAAATCCTGTTAAAATCAGGTTGATGTGCCAAGTGGCGCACTTTACTTTTCGCCGCCTCTACATTTCCAAAAATTACATATAATGGTCTACGTAAAACCACAGTGGGGTTTGTAAGTAGTTGTTGTAACACTGTCAAACCAGTACACTCATTGCCATGTAAAAGTACAGATAACACAATTGGCTTTCGCTTCTCAACAGTAGGTATATAATGAACACTAAAATTGCTTATATATTCATGAAGCTCATGTGCCTGAGCCTTCAAAATTTGCTCAGAAATACCTTCGTGAACTTTTAGCATTGCTTCCTCCTAGAAAATAAGCATCAACTTGTTTTATGAACTTCATACTTTGGCTAGACCATTGTCAGTTTCACCACAACACACTATCAATTTATACTAACAAAAGCCATAATATTAACATGAAAAATAAAACGAATATTCTAATAGTTGAAGATAATGAAGACGTTAGAGAGCTCATCGTCTTTTTGGTAGAAAATGATTTTGAAACCTCCATAACGGAAGCAGATAGTGGGAACAAGGCTATTGAACTGCTTAAAGAGAATACATACGATATTGTAATTAGCGATTTTAATATGCCAAATGGCAATGGAGAAACTTTATACACCTATATCATAGAGAATAAAGTGCCCGTAAAATTTATCTTGTTAAGCACTGTTATTCCAGAAGATGTTTCCATCTTTAAAACGAATCCGGTGGATGGTTTTGCTGCTAAACCATTTTTTGAAGAAGAGCTCACTGAGCACATTACTAAGTTCATAAATGAAGTCAGCAATGAAGTGGCATCAGACAAAACCACCCAAGAACTTTCTGGGAAATTTGTTCCAATAAAAATAGCTACCCTTAAAAGATTAAGTAAAATTGAATTCGATTTGTTTATTCAGTTGTCAAACAATAAATATATTAAAGTAGAAAAGGAAGAACACAATTTAGATTCTACAAACTTAGACCACTATCACAAAAAGGGAATGTCACACCTCTTTATTCCACATGCCGAGGCTGTGAATTTTTCCAATATATTTAAAAAAGAATTGTTAACAAAATTATATGCTACCGAAATGCCAATAACAGAAAGCTTTGAAGCTTTACAACTCACAAGTGATGTGGTTCACCAGATTTCAAGCGTTTTTGGCTTAACTGATGAGCTTAAAGATGCCGCCAACAAAAACATTCAAGTGGTTCTAAACCAAATTTCTACTGAGCCCTTACTAAAAGATCTTATGGAGCACATTTCAAGTAATAGCGAATCTTATTTTAGTGCTCATTGCTCTCTCTTAACATATGTATGTAGCGCCATTGCACATTCTATGGACTGGAGTAGTGATGTCACTCTCTACAAACTGACTATGGCGAGCTTCCTCCACGATATGTCATTAAGTGACACTCAGATTGAAAACAAACAAAGTCACATATTATCCATTGCAAGAAATGAGTTTATGGATGTCTCTGACGTCATTGCAGTTAAGGAACATCCAGAAACAGGTGCCAAAACTGCCGAGAGCTGGCCTGTAATTCATCCGGATGTTGATCAAATTATCAGACAGCATCATGAGAAACCTGATGGATCTGGTTTTCCCAACGCCCTAACCTACACAAAAATTCATCCATTAGCTGCATTATTTATAATTGCTGAAACATTTGTGGATCATATTCTTTTGGACAACCCAGAAGATAAGAGCTTTGAACTCTACTTCAAAATTCATGATGACGTGTTCACAGAGGGTGATTTTAAAAAAATATACCAAGCCTTCAAGACCCAATGGCAAAGCCAATAATAAGCCTCACTAATACAGAGACTTGAAGGGTAAATCACAAAGCAACTCTACTGCTTTGATTCTGGAGTTACCTTCAAGGAAACCCGTGTTCCATTTCTAATAACTGTTACAGACAAACTCACTCCAATTTTTGCTGACTCAAGTATATACATATAGTCATAAATGTTTTTAATCTTTTGACCAGAGAACTCAACAATAAGGTCATCTTTCTGTAGACCACCTTTGTCAGCAGGACCCCCTTTAATTACACCTGAAAGTTTCAACCCTTTTACGCCCTCAGCAGCATAATCAGGAATTGTTCCCAAGTATATTCTAAAAGAACGTTTGCCTTTTTTTGTTTTAGCGCGTTCCACCTTTTTATAAGCAATGACTCTTTCATTTGAGGTGGCCTCGGCCAACTCTTTGACTAACACTGTGATTTTCTTCAGCCCTTTGTAGTTCAGCTTATCAGGCGTATCTCGAGGTGTATGGTAATCTGTGTGTACACCTGTAAAAAGTGACAAACCAGGAACTTTAGACAGATAAAACGACATAGAGTCCGTAGGTAAATAAGGATCTTTTTGAAGTTTAACAGGAAGCTGCGCTCTGAAGGATGATCGCTCAATTAACTTATTCCACGAATCTGAAGAGCCAACACCTTGCACATAAACGTGATCTTTCATACGTCCAATCATGTCCATATTTAAGTAAGCTTTGATTTTATTTTTACTAAGATAGGTATCAATATATTTCTTTGAGCCAATAACTCCAATTTCTTCAGCTGACCAAAGAGCAAAATAGACATTAGACTTCAGTTTAGATTTATTCTTAGCAAAATAATGAGCAAGCTCTAAAACCCCAGATACACCTGAGGCATTGTCATCTGCTCCGTAATGAATAAGATCTTTATCTGTAGATGTTGCCAAAGAGCTTTCAATTTTTCTACCTTCCCCTAGATGATCAGCATGAGCGCCAATCATAATACTGTCTTTAGCTCCTGGAACTTTTAACAAGGCGACAACGTTAAGGCCCTTCTTTTTTACTGACTTTATATCAATTTTCAGCAGAGTCTCATTTTGGCTCCAGGAAATATTTTTATTTTTTCCTTCATCCACATTTTTTTGTAAATGAGCGACGTCATGACCAAGGGTTGAAAATATTTGTTCAGCTGTTTTATGACCTAGTGAGATCACAGGAATACTTGTAGGGGCGGAGGTATCCATAGCCCGCCAACCTAAAAGACTATTTTTAAACTTTGATTGAGGACCACTGATAAACACAACACCTTTTGCCCCTAATCTTTCTGCAGCCTTAACCTTAAATCGAGATTGTGAGTATCTGAAATAATAACTTCTTTTTTTACCATCAATATTTTCTGGTATGGACCTAAACATAAAGACCCATTTATTTTTTACATCTACGTTTTCAAAAGAGCTATATGATTTAAATCCTTCCCCTTCAGGAATCACTAACCCATAGCCAGCAAATGCAAATTCCTTCATTCTGAAACGTCCACTTTTAGAATAAGCCAAAGGACGCCATTGCTTTGATAATGCTAAGTCCTGCTTTGTTCCAGAAACTATTAATGATAAATTATTATCCGCTCCGAGCTGCCCACCACCATCAAAATCAAAGGGTAATATATAATTCTGTGATCCTTGAATAGGAGATAGCTTTAGGTCATCAAAATATTGTGAGATTTTATTTGTATAGATTTCTTCTTCTTTAGACCCTGTTAAACGTCCTTTAAGAGATGCTGATGCTAAGTATTCTACTATGGCCTTACTTTCTGAAATCTTAATTTCAGGAGAAAGCTCCTCAATATTTGGAAAACGAGGTGACAAGCCTAAGAGCTTACGGGCGAGGGTATCGTTCCAATCCGCATAAAATATTTGAGACTGACCATTGGAGGTTCTTTGAGTGGTCCAGCTCAAATGTTGACCGTCATTGGTAAATACCGGTAAACCGTCAAATCCTTTAGTAAAGGACACGCGAACAGGTTTTTTACTACCCTCACTATCAACAATATATAATTCGAAATTTCCATAGCCATGCTTATTAGTATTAAAAATTATATAATCCCCGGAAGGGTGATAAAAAGGTGCCCAAGACATATTGTTAATTTTTGTAATTTGCTTCTGCTGGCTACCATCAGTATTCATAGTAAAAATTTCAGCTGTATGTCCATGAGATGCAAAACGCCTCCAAACAATTTTTTTACCATCAGGGCTAAAAAATGGTCCACCATCATAGCCCTTATGTGTGGTCAATCGTCTCACATCTGATCCATCAGAACGCATAATATATATGTCCATCATATAGGAAGCATTTTGCTTGAATTTTTCATTGTCCTTCTTAGAAAGCTTATCAGAATAAGCATGACGATTAGAGGCAAAAGCTATGTATTTACCGTCAGGAGAGAAGGACCCTTCAGCATCATAACCCAGAGTCTTGGTAACATTTTTTAAATTATTTCCCTTAAGATCACCTACATATATTTCGTAGTTTTCATCATAGTCCCAAGAATACCTACGCTTCTTACCACTCTTACGAAAATCGAGTTCCTTTTTTTGGTAAGCAATAGAATTTTTATCTTCATGTGTAGAAGAAAACATAACTTGTTTCTTGTTTGGATGGATCCATCCACAACTTGTCTTGCCGTGACCTGGTGTCACTTTCCACGAATCACCATTTTTTAAATCCATCATATAAATCTGGTAAAAAGGATTCAATTCATCTTTTTCACTTTGATAAATCATCAAAGATCCATCCTGACTAAAGTAACCTTCCCCAGATCTTTTCCCAGTTAATATGAGTTGCCGAGCATTTTGTACAAGATCACCTTCAGCATATGCTATCTTATTCACAGCCTTATCTTGAGGTTTTTTTGAGACCTGGTTATTTGCAGATTTACCCGCACAAGACAAAACAGTAATAGACAACAACATTAACAAAATAACTTTCATATAATTCTCCTTAAATATGAGCGATGAAAATAGCAAAAATTATAGTTTATCTCCAACCATAACCCCTTGTGTTAAGCCATAGGTGAGTAAAACACCACAAACTACTAAAGAAACAGAGGAAGACGCTTAGCGTCGTTTGCTAAGGAAAAAATAGAATCGCCCCTACAAACTCTTAAGGCCTAACATTTTGCTAACACATGTAGAGGAACATCTATTTTCTCACGTCCCTTTAAAGCTTCAATCTCTAAAAGTACATGTAGCCCTAAAATCTCGGCCCCAAGCTTTTTACACATATCACAAGTGGCTTTTGCAGTACCACCGGTGGCCAGTACATCATCTATAATAATAACCTTATCCCCAGGGGAAATGTCCTCTTTATGAATTTCAAGAGTGTCAGTTCCATACTCTAAATCATAGGTGTGACTCAAGCGCTCTCGAGGCAATTTCCCAGGTTTCCTTACTAACACCAAACCCGCATTTATATGTTGAGCAAGAGCCGCTCCCAATATAAAACCCCGAGCTTCAATGGCTACAATTTTTGAAACCTCTTCTGGTTTCTCCAATGATCGATAAAACTGCCGAGCCAAGGAAACAAAAGCTTCATGGTTTCCCAAAACAGGGGTGATGTCTTTAAATAAAATTCCAGGCTTAGGAAAATCAGGAACATCAACCATCAACTCAATAATACTCTCTATAGACTTCAACCCCATCTCCTTTTAACGATTCTTAAACACAAGATTTATACTGTTATTTACAACTCGGCGCAATACAAAATATCTCATAAAACAATAACTACTGACAGCTTAACTCTCTAATATAGAATTTAAAAAAACAGCACGGAGCCTTCTTATGACCAAACCCCTACTCATATTAATTCTGTTCACAATAGGTTGTTCTACAACAAAGTGTAAAACCGTAAAACACCAAAAAGAAATAGACGCTACACATGTGAATGCAGACAAACTAAAAAAGACGTTCAATGTAGATCAAAAGAAAAACAATGGAAAAGAAGAACATGTATTTATTTACAAATATGATGGAGCCTTACAGTGCGGCCTTGGTCATGCTGTTAAAGTACAGGTCATGGAGCAAGAGCTCACTGGCATTACAGTGTATTCCAGAGAAAATAAACCCGATGGACTCATGCATGTTCAAGCCTGTGGCCAACCCACAGGTCGAGCCAATGTATACGAAGTCAGCAAAAGCAATGCCGAAAAAGCCAAATCAAGAGGCTTCCTACTCTGGAGATTTAATTAAGATCCTCTAATTTTATATGAATTCCCTTGAAAGTTCAAATCAGTGAAACCTCTTTAAATAAGGCACAGCTCCTGCTTTGCTGGTATCACCCTTCTGGTGAGCGCTTCCAGCTTACCAGAGCCCTATTTAAAGAGGTTTCACTGATTTGAACTTTCAAGGGAATTCATATAAAATTAGAGGATCTTAACAACCACCCACAACAATCTCTCCAGGCAATCCATGCATATTATAATTAGAACTCATAGAAAACCCATAAGCTCCAGCATCAAAAATTGCCATTAAATCACCTTGTTTTAATTTTTGTAAATTTCGACTATGCCCTAAAACATCAGAGGATTCACAAATTGGCCCCACAATGTCATAAAGCTCCATAGAAGAGCTTTCCGATTTAATGACTTTATCAATATTATGATGAGCCGAATATAAACATGGCCGCATCAAATGATGCATCCCTGTGTCCAAAATAGCAAAGTTCTTATAGGGTGATTTCTTAATATATTGTATTTCAGTGAGCAGAACTCCACAGCGACCAGTAATCATACGCCCTGGTTCAGCAATAATTTGTATCTCTGGTCGGTCACTAAAAATTCCTTTAATCATTTCTCCGTACTTTTCAATAACCTTAAAATCTACTTGCGAGTCAAAACTCTCATACTTAAAACCCAAACCACCACCCACATCAAATGTTTTCATAGGGTGTCCTTGAGAGCGAAAGTGATCAAACAAAGGTAAAGTTTTCTCCACAGCCTCTTTAAAGGAGGAAATATCATGAATCAAAGATCCAATATGCAAAGTTATGCCTTGAAGTGTGATGAAATCCTTAAACTCTTCTAAAATTTGATCTAATTCAAAGGTAAAGCTCTCATCCATCCCAAACTTGTTATCTCTGAAACCTGTACATATATAGGGGTGTGTTTCAGGACTCACGTCAGGGTTAAATCTGAAAGCCACCGTGGCGTTTTTATTCAAAGATTTAGCAATGGCACCTATGCGACTTAATTCCTGAGGAGACTCCACATTTATTTGATAAATTTGCTTCTCAATAGCGTAGGTCAATTCTACTTTTGTTTTGCCAACACCAGAAAAAATCACATCTTCTGGTGCAAAGCCACACTCAAGTGCCATGGCTATTTCACCTTGGGAAACAACATCAACACCTATTTCTAATCGAGAAAAGCTCTTAAGAATATCTTTATTACCATTAGCCTTAACTGCATAGTGGACCTTTGCCTGACTACCAAGATATTTTTTATACGCTAAAACCCGACGATTCATGTCGTCCAAATCATAAATGTAAATCGGGTGATCGTATGAAGGCACAATATCCACAAGTGATTTAAATCCACTTTTGTTTTCTATGCCTAGTTGGTTATTTTTATATACAAATGCCAAAAGCTATATCCTTTATTGATCCAACCCAAATTCTGTATGCAAAGCATTTGCCGCTTCTACCAAATGCTTTTTAGCAACCACAGCACTCATTTTAATTTCGGAAGTTGTCACAAGATGAATAGGTATATTTTTAGCATACAATGTTTTAAAAAAACGAGCCGCAACACCTGTGTGATTTTTCATTCCCACACCAACGGCAGAAATTTTGGTGACTTCCTTCATAACATCTACATTGCTGGTCTCTGGCTTTAGTTTGTTGACTATTTCTAAGGCACGAGGCACATCACTCTCTGAAACCGAGAATGCCAAACGCTGTCCCTCTTCATTGTGACTTTGAGTTATAATATCCACTACTACATTTTTTTCGCTAAGTTCAAAAAATAAATCAGCCATAAACCCCTCATTCCAAGGTAATGGAAATATTTTAATAATGGCGATGGAGGGGTCATGTGTCACAGAGGACACTACTGGTGCTTCCATTGTTTCTCCTTCAGGAACAACCCATGTTCCTTCTCTTTGTTCAAAAGTTGATCTTAAATGAATTTTTACACCAAATTTTGCAGCTAGCTCTACGCTTCGATAATGCAACACTTTGGAACCCAAAGAAGCCATCTCCATCATTTCTTCGAAGCTTAACTGTTTGAGCTCCTTTGCTTTTTTTACAATGCGTGGATCTGCAGTAAAAATTGCCGGAACATCAGTAAATATTTCACAGACTGTTGAGTTAAGAGCACTTGCAATAGCCACAGCAGTTGTGTCCGAGCCACCTCGTCCTAGAGTAGTAATGTCTTCTCCAGTTAGCCCCTGAAAACCAGCAATTATTGGAATTTCCCCAGCATCAAGAACACTTTGAATTTTTTTTGTATCAATGCTTTGAATTCTAGCATTTGAAAATATAGCACTAGTTTTTATACCAATCTGATAAGCCAAAAGTGGTTTCGCTGAATAACCACGCTTTTCTAAAGCCATGGCAAGCAGAGATATGGACACTTGTTCCCCAGAAGCCAAAAGCATATCGTAAGCACGTCCTCTGTAGTTAGGGTTAACTTCAGAAGCCATACGAATAAGGCGGTTTGTTTCACCAGACATAGCAGATAAAACGATAATTGGTTGTTGACCAGATTCTATATCTTGGACAATTCGCTGAGCAACACCTTCAATTCGATCCACTGACCCTACGGAAGTTCCACCAAATTTTTTAACTACTATTGATTTTTCTCTGTGGTTTGATAAGTTCATTAAACATAGATCTATCACCAGAAGGTATTAATGAAAAGTTTTAAATTCGGACAATCTAATTTTGGCCAGGCAATTATGGCACACAGTTTTGGCAATAAGGGCCCTAAGGTCCTTATACTTGGCGGAGTTCATGGTAATGAATGGGAGGGAGCTCTCTGTGCTCAATCCTTATTAAATCATTTTATTGAAGCTTTTACATATGATTTACAGCTCACCATAGTGCCCCATTTCAATCCTGATGGTTTATCAACTCTACAAAGGAAAAATGCTAACTCTGTAGACCTAAATCGTAACCTACCGTCTAAGGACTGGACAAATGAAGTTGCCGAGGAGAAATATTACCCTGGTAAAATAGCCTGCAGCGAACCCGAAAATAAAGCTTTAGTTAAATGGTTAGATGATGAACAACCAAAGCTAGTGATCAGTCTACATTCTTGGAAGCCCATGCTTAATGTAAACGGTAATTGCTCCCCGGAGGCTGAAATAATTTCAGAAAAAACCGGCTATGAAATACATGAATCCATTGGTTACCCAACTCCTGGTTGCCTTGGCACCTACTGTGGTTTAGAACGTAATATGCCAACACTTACATATGAACTTCAGAGAGATATGAAGGCTGAAGACATAGTTAATATCCACATACCTGCAATATTAGAGGCTCTAAAATCTGCAGAACAACGCTAAAACAAATAGTCTTTAAACATTTATTTATTATATAAAGGAAAAATAATGAACATTAAAAATTACAAACCAATCATCGAAGAAGCCTACAGTATGACCCAAGAAGGGGTATTTAAACAAGATGAAGTGGACGTAAAAATAATTGATGCCATTAGAGACACTATTAATCTTCTAAACGAAGGGCACATTCGGGTGAGTGAAAAGGTAGGAGATGTATGGATAACAAATGAATGGGTTAAAAAAGCCATTCTCCTGTATTTTCGAGTTAAAAAAATGAAGGTTGAAGAAGTTGGACCTTTTCGTTTTGTGGACAAAATACCATTAAAAAAATGGAATGGCACTGAAGGTGTTAGAGTTGTTCCCCATGCACTTGTGCGTAAAGGCGCTTATGTAAAATCTGGTGCTGTGCTTATGCCGTCTTATGTTAACATTGGTGCTTATGTTGGTAGTGGCACAATGGTAGATACCTGGGCAACCGTAGGTTCATGTGCTCAAATTGGAGATCATGTACACCTCTCTGGCGGAGTTGGCATTGGTGGGGTTTTAGAGCCTATTCAAGCAGCTCCGGTGATCATAGAGAATCACGCTTTTATTGGGTCAAGATGCATCATCGTGGAAGGCACTCTCATTGAAGAAGGTGCTGTTATTGGAGCTGGAGTCACTATCACTGCCAGTACAAAAATAATTGATGTCTCAGGTAAAGAAGCTACTGAATATAAGGGTCGAGTCCCAAGAAATTCTGTGGTTATACCTGGTAGTTATCAGAAGGATTTTCCCGCGGGGACCTATGGTGTGAACTGCGCCCTTATTATTGGCCAAAGAAAAGAGTCCACAGACAAAAAAGTCTCTTTAACGGCTGCCCTTCGTGACTTTAATGTAAGTGTTTAAAGTTAAAGATCAAATTCTGTAAATTCATAAGATGTTTTCATAGTTTTAGTGTTATCACCTGCCGCGTAAAAGAGCACTGCTCATCTACATAATAGTGGAGCAACTGAGGTGGAGTATGTTAGGTTTAGTTTATGAATTTATCCTGGAAAATATTTAAAGCCTATCTTTTCTCAAAAAGATCTGGTGCAGCCATAAAAACTATCTCTCGTATTTCCATATTTAATGTATGCGTAGGGATAATGAGTTTTATTATCGTGATGAGTGTTATGAGTGGCTTCAGAGACTCTCTCACTCAAAGATTTTTTAAAATTGAGCCACACGTTGCTGTGGAAGGAGAACTGGGCGAAAAAGAAACCCTTCTGCTTAAAAATCATCCTAATGTTAGACAGATCGCAAGATATTCCCAAAGTGATGTTATCGTTCGTACAATCGATGGCATATTTAATGGTGCCGTTATAAAAGGATATGAGCAAAATTTTTTACAAGAACTTTTTAGTCGCATGCTCAGCGCTAGACCGAACAATGCTGAAAAAAAAATTTTAATGGCAAGTGTTCAAAGCCTCAAACCCAACGAAATTATTATGGGTTCTAACTTGGCATATGCTCTTAATGTTATCGAAGGTGACGAGCTCGTTGTCATACCACCTGAAACCTTACTCCTCCCTGCTGGTGAGGCTCCTGAATATAAAAAAGTTATAATTGCTGCGACATTCACATCTGATATCCCTGACATTGACGCCCGTTCTATTTTTTACCGCTTCAACAAGGGACATGATGAGTTTAATGAAAACCTAAGTAACAAAAAGGGTTTTGAGTTCTGGCTGCATGAACCCTACGAATATACAAATTTTCAAGAAGTATTAAATAAGTTAAATCTAAAATCACAGTCTTGGAAAGAAAGAAATGCAAGCTTGTTTTATGCTATATCCTTAGAGAAATATACAATGGGAACTTTTCTCTTCCTAGCAGGCCTCATAACATGTTTATCTATTGTTTCTGTCATGGTTTTACTCTTGTTACAAAAACAAAGTGATATCGGTATATTGCTTACCCTGGGGCTTTCAAGAAAAAGAACACAAAATACATTTACCACAATGGGCTTATATTTATCTTATATGGGGTTAGGCCTTGGGATAATATTAGGCTTAGCTGTTTGCTTTTACTTGATGTTTTTTCCTTTAGATATTTTGTCTAAAATATATTATGACACAACAATACCTGTTAATATTAGTGTATTCTTTGTTGCTGTTGTCATTGTTGCTGCGGCAATAATTTCATTCATAGTATCCTGGCTTCCAACTAGACAGTTACTAAAAATTAGTCCTGTGGATTGTCTAAGAAAATAAAACTATACGGCTAAGAAAGAATCCTACTCCTTCATAGCGTAAATGTTCCACAAATACCATATGTTAACACTTGAGGTTCCGAAGCCATTGATTCATAGAATTAGTTTTGAAATGATATGCACCTCTCCAAGAAGGAATAATAATGAAAATTTAATCATATTTATTTTTTATCTCAAATTGGGTCATTATATCTCTGTATTTTTTAATTTAACCCTAATAGTTCTTGGACTAAAGTCCGACAAGTAAGATAAATACTGCGTTTTTAAAGGACTCATTTATGAAGTTAAGTTTCTTACCCAGTTTTATTGTAATAGCATCTATTTTGTTAAATATTTCTTGTACTAGAAATGTGGAAAAATCATCTACCACAATCATTGAGATGCCATCAAAGGCATCCATAAAACAAATGGTTCAGTCAAAGCCAACAGCTCCCACAAAACTTTCAGAAATTGATTGTTATGCTGTTTTTGTTGGGGCTCCCGAATTAAATCAAAATTATTGCGAAGGGACTAATGTTACTGGAACAATTTTACAAAATTTTAACTATTATGATTTTTTTGGAAGCTTCCCTTCAGGAGCAATTGTTGATATTATGATCCCTAATGGGTCGGATAGAAAATTTTCTATAATTGGTTTTCAAAAAGAAGTTGGTCAAAGCTGCCAAGACTTAAAAGATCCTGTACAAAATTACAATGCCATGTCTGAACCATTTTTGATAGGATCTTCTGATCTCATATTATTATCAGGCGGTACAGTGACTGTTGATATTTCAGTAACCATGGACCCAAACACCACTTTTGAAATGGGCAATTGTTATGGCCCTAATGTTCCCGGTACTGGGGGAAGCGGTGATACAACAACTCCAAGTATTGAATTAACACTATCCGATGTAGACCCCGTGTACCCAACTAATGGAATGAACTGGAATGATTATATAGATAATGGAAATTCAAGTATAACAGCTTTTGAACAATCTGGGGTAGCTTGTGATGCCACAGGTAATGGCTTTCAAACTTGTATCCATGGAGGGGAATTAAAAAAAGTGGTGGCCACAGGCACTGGGGATTGTTCTTCATATTATGCTTATGATAATTTAGGTGCTTTTAGCTGGGAGTGTATTTCTACCAGTGCAAACACCATTACTTTTTTTACTCGAAGTTTAAAATCTGGAAAATTTTTAAAAGACCTTATTGATCTAGGTGGATGGAAATCAAACTTTGTTATAGTTGCAAACTCAAATAGTGCTAATGTATTGAATACTGCACCAGAGACATGGTGGACAAACCCAGTGGTAGCAGCCCCTGATAGTTCTTCAGCTCCCCAAGCTTTAACATCTACTAGTACCATTTATTATATATCAACATCGGGGAATTCACATGGTTATTTATTTCAGGCAAATAATGTGGCACTAGTAACACTTCCAAATACTGCACTTAATTATGTTGGTATAAATTCTTGTAATATCACAACAAATTCAACTTCAGGGATTGAAGATTGTCAGATTGTTGGATTAAACAAAAACTACTTGTGGATTGAAGTCACATCGGGCGACTCATCAGGAGCGAACGATAACTTCGCATATTTCTTTTATAATATTAAGTTTTCAAAAATTATTGGGAATTTTAATAAAAACTTCAAAGCTGGAATGTTAATTAAAAATTCGAACTCTAACTACATCCATGCTTTTATTGCCCAAGGGCGATCCAATGCTCTTAGAGATCATGGCATCAAGATGTTGGATTCTAGTTATAACACATTTCATCACTTACAATTAACTAATTTTGATCATGGATTATGGGTAAGTACAGGTTCTGCAAGTAACAAAATTCATTTAGTGAGAAGTTATAATAACGGCGGACAGGGTGTTTATCTTGATGGCGCAGGTTCTGATAATAATACATTATCTCGAATCATGGCTTTTCATAATTCAAGTACTGGAGTTTTCTCTGGAAGTAATGGAAATACCTTAGCTTTTTCAACTTTAAATGCTAATGCAGTTTTTGGTTTAAGTACCTCTGGGACAACCTCATTTGACGTGCACTCTGTGGTTGCTTCTGGAAATCAGTCAGGAGTTAAGCATACCGGCACATCTTCTGTAAAAATGTCGGATATGGTTTCCACAAATAATACACAATATGGTTATACATCATCAGGGACCTTATCTTTAAATCAAAATTTTGGCTATAACATAGTTGGCAATAATGGAACTTCAGATTGTTTTAATTCTGGGAGCTATACAGGTGCGCCATACTCTGACACAGCATGCACTGGAGCAGGAACAATAGTTTCAAACAAATCCTTACTCAATGCGTATGTAGACATAGTTACTACTAACGATGTTGCAAATCCAGATGATGCCAATGGGTCCTTAGCTCAATCCAGTATTAATGATTGGCTTACATTTGATAATGACTTTAGAATTTGGGGATCCCAATTAGCAAATGCTTTAAGCCATTCTAATTCAAGATGCCAAGGAGGCACTTGTCAAATTTATGATTATACTTTGAAGAACTCAGATAACGTAATTTATAACAATAGTATTGATGGTATTAGTGCAAACCCTGTAATAACCACAGGAGCTTGTCCTGCTGCTCTAAATGGCTCTTCTTATACAGATCAACAGGTCCCCTCAAATACTTTCTTGCTAAGGGCCTATGAAGTTGTAGGAGACCTAAATGGTGATGATGATGGATTGTGTGAATCTAATGAAAGATGTATTTACACTCCTAATATCGGAGCTTACCAAGGAGACCACTATGGTGGTGTATCAAAATTAGGCTGTACGTTTCAAGATGGCACCGTTACTGGTGTAAAGCTATTTAGATTTACTGTTAATGGTATCTAAACTATTGATTCCCTTATTGCGATAAAAAGATAGTTAGATTTATGGCCTGCATGGATGCCCACTCACTTATTAGTCTACAATAGCCAGAGTCTTCATAATTCTATAAAACCATGATTTTGTGTCACGGGTTTCACTTTTATACTTTTTTAAAATATCTTTAGGTTTCATTTTAGATAGACGGGGTGATTCTATGTAGTTTTGCAGAAGATCATCTTTTTCTAAAATATCCTCACAGTCTAAACACTCTATAATAGATGTAGCTTGATCCAATGAATAGATCATAGGATGTTCATCCATCCTTAAATCTTCTTTTAGTTGACCACCAAACACACTTTCTGTTTCGAAAACAGCCCCAGTTCTCACTCCATCAATGATATTCCACTCAACAATTTGTCCACAAAACATCAATTGCTGTTTAATGATATTTTCATTTTTATCTTTAAAAATATATAATTCGGCGTCAAACTCACTGTGGTACCAAGAACTGGTCACTTCTTGTGAGCTGGTTCTAATAGTATCTACTGTCATTTTTTTAAAGCCTAAGGCAATTTCCTTTGCATTAAAAAGCATTGGAATTTCATCTTTTAAGCAAGCTGACATAATCATTACCTCTACTATCTATTTGCCACCGGCAGGTTTACGTTTCTTTTTCTCTTCATTTCTAACATCATCTACTTTTCCACTTAACAAAAATGTTTTCTGCATAGCTTTTAACAACACCACAGCTTCATCCAAAGCTTCAAGAGCTCTTAAGGATGCCTGGGGAAGATCACTACCCACAGTTTCTAGAGCAGGTGCTAATGCTCCCACCATAATATTCATGTTCTTAATCAGCTCAGCCATTTGTTGAGCTGAATTTGGCATGTTCTTTCTAAACTCAGGAAGAAATAAATTTATCTCATAAATAATTTTTGCAAGATTATCCACCAATAACTTCATATTTTTCTTTTTTGTTAAAGGCTTGGTTACACGTATTATCTGTTTTGCCATATGGTCCATGTTTTTCAACAAAGGATCTAGACGATCAAACATTTTAACCATTGCTTCTGTTCGTCTTTTGTCAGTAAATGCATGCGCCAATGTCTTTAAGTTTACCATGACTCCTTCTAAATTGTTCATAAAAGGACCTAATTTTCTACCGCTTACCAAATCCATAATATCAAAACTGGGCTTTGATATTATATTGGAACCTTTTGGCAAAATTTTTGCGCTGGCTGACCCAACTGTTATGTCAATTACCTTTTCTCCAATCACAAAAGGTCTCACAACAATAAGTTCAGAATCATCTCTTACTCGTTTGTGAAATTTCTCAAGAATTTCAAAATGGATCAATACCTCATTATTGGAAATTAAATCCACAGACTCCACCATGCCAGCTCTCAAGCCTGCTATTTGAACACGTGTGCCAACATGAATCCCTTCTGCGCTTTCAAGTTTAGTTTGAAAACTTACTTTAGAGGAAAACCAACCTTTTTTAACAGCAATACCTGCAGTGGAAACAACCACCCCCAATAGTGCGAATCCCACAAATATACCAGCCACTCTTTCAAATTTATTAAATTTAATTTTCATGCAGCCACCTTAATTTTGTTGGCTTCTATAAACATATCTTTAGCAGCTAAAGAATCTAAAAAGTGATCATCTTCGCTAACTATAAATACATGTTTTATAACACCAAGACGCATTTCTTCTTGAATAAGACTTGTTAAAATTATCTGACTCTCCGAACTCATCCCGGTAGTCGGATCATCCAGTAGCAACATCTCTGGGTTTTGCAAGAAAGCGCGAACAACACATGCTTCTTTACGCATTCCCCCTGACACATCTGATGGCCGTTTATGTGCAGCCTCAGTTAAACTAAACATATCCAACAAGTCCATTACCCGTTTTTCTGCATTAATAGGATCAAAAGTCTTATGATAAGTGATAGGTAGCATAAGATTTTCAAAAATCGTTCGATTATTTAACAACCCACCATAGTCAAAACTAAAACCTATATTTAGCCTAAATGGTAAAAACTCATCAAATGAATAGTTAGAAACAACTTCATCATTAATCAAGTATTCACCTTTAGTTGGTAACGATAAGCCTGCCATTATACGAATTATTGAGGATTTCCCACTCCCCCGCTTTCCTTTAATACTAACTATCTGACCAAGTGGAATTTCAATGGAAATATCTTTTAAAAAATCATTATTATCATAACCAAAGGAGAGGTTTCTGAATTCTAACTTGGAAAAACTTTTTTTCATATTAAATCACACCTAGCTTTAAGAGTTGGTTTAAATAAAATAAAATAGTTACAGAAATATTGAAAACAATGACATATATGATTGAGTTCACTACTGCTTTAATTGTAGCCTGAGGAACTTCTGTTGGTGAGTATTTAACACTTAACCCTTGGTAAGAACACACTATAAAAATAATCAATCCACTAAATGTATTTTTAAGAAAAAACAGAAATACATCAGCTGACTCAAAAGCATTTGCTAAAGAGTTTAAATAAAATCCAAAGGGAATATCTAGAATCAATTTTGTCACTACATAGCCACCTAAAAAAGCTATTAAAACAAAATAAAAGGCTAGGCATATAACACTGATCACTCCGCCTAACAATCTTGGAAAAACTATATAACTTAATGGGTTTATCCCCATTGATTCTAAAGCATCAATTTCTTTGTTAACTTTCATTGCCCCAATCTCTGAAGCAACAGCCGTTCCAGAGCGTGCAATAACGATCAGGGCCGTCAAAAGTGGAGCTACTTCTCGCAGAATAATAAGTATTAGTAGATCTCCAATCATATCTGCACCACCCAGAAGGCTGAGTTGCATGGATGACTGAATAATTACAATACTACCTGATGATATGGCCAAAACAGTAATGAGGGGTAGTCCCTGCCAACCGGTAAAGTATATCTGTGCCGATACAACACTAAAAACAGTTCTTAGCCCCTGCGCCTGGTCAAATACCGCCGATCTAAATGAAAGATAGATCATCATCAAAACGTTGCGTGTGTAACTGAAAATAGAAATGATTTTCCGACCAAGTAAGTCGATTTGTTCAATAAAAAATAACGGTAAAATCATTATAGCTCTCATTTACTTATTATTCGGAATTTTTTGTTGTATTCCTTAGTCATTCCCTGTAACTAGACTTTAAAAGTTAAGTGAAATTAATTTAAAAATGTTGACAAATTAGGCTAGACTAATGCCTTAATTATACTGCGCATTGGTCCTGCTAAAATCACTTATTCGTCTTATCAATTTAACAAAGGAGATTTTGTGGGACAGTTTCAATCAGGAGTATTATGGGGTGAAGATTTAAAAAATTTATATGACCATTCTCGTGAAAACAAATTTGCCATTCCAGCCGTAAATGTTGTGGGTACAAATTCTATTAATGCTATTTTAGAATGTGCCAAAAAAGTCAACTCACCTGTTATGATTCAGTTTTCAAATGGCGGAGCTCATTTCTTCGGCGGAAAAAGCCTAAGCAACAAAGACCACTTTGCTGCTATAAAAGGTGGTGTTGCTGGAGCACAATACGTGCATGCAATGGCTGAAGCCTACGATGTACCTGTTGTCCTTCATACCGATCATGCTGCCAAAAAACTCCTGCCATGGATTGATGGTTTACTTTCCGCAGGTGAAGACTATTTTAAGACTCACAAAAAGCCTCTTTTTAGTTCACATATGTTAGATCTCTCTGAAGAGTCCCTTGAAGAAAACATTTCTATTTCAAAAAGCTATTTAGCAAAAATGAGTTCCATTGGAATGTCGCTAGAGATCGAGTTAGGTGTCACAGGCGGAGAGGAAGATGGTATTGATAATACTGAAATTGACAACTCTAAATTATACACTCAACCTGAAGAAGTGAGCTACTCATATGAACAGCTTACAGAAGTTTCTCCCATGTTTACCATTGCCGCCTCCTTCGGGAATGTTCATGGAGTGTACAAACCAGGGAATGTGAGTTTAACTCCAAAAATACTTAAAAACTCTCAGCAATATATTCATGATAAATTTCATACTACGAGCACTAAGCCAGTTTCCTTTGTTTTTCACGGTGGATCAGGGTCAAACAAAGATGAGATTCGTGAGGCTATTGACTACGGTGTGATCAAAATGAACCTCGATACCGATATTCAATGGGCCTATTGGGATGGAGTTAAACATTACACTTCAGAATTTAATGAATTCCTTCAAAGTCAAATTGGTAATCCTGAAGGCGAAGAAAAGCCTAACAAAAAATATTATGATCCAAGAGCTTGGTTACGTAAGGGTGAAGAGAGCCTAGTTATGCGACTTGAAAAAAGCTTTGAAGACCTAAACTGTATTGATAAGAATCAATAAGCCCACAGTGAGTAGAACAGTGATTTTGTAGCCTCCACTAAGAGTAAATAAAGTGGAGGTTCATATGACCCCGGAATCACCGAACGAGAGTAAATAGAAATATTATCAGGAAATATCTTCTCAAATATCTTTTTTGCTCGATACATATGAGTAGTAGATGTAACTAAAACCAAATCTCTACATTTAAGAGCCTCTGTGAGTTGTAAAGTCTGTAGAGCATTGCCATAAGTCGTTGTAGATCTTTTTTCCAAAATAATCTGATCCCTATTCAGTCCTCCATAAAAGTCCCATAGAGGAAAAATTTCTTTAAGTTTTGAGTTAGGGTTTACCCCTGAAATAATCAGTTTTTTAATAGACCCCTTATAGAGTAATGAGATCCCTTCTTGTATGCGGTGATAAGACTGCCCCGTAAGAACCACAGCACAGTCAGCCTTATGCTCCTTTTTCCAAGCTGTTGGGTACTCCACTTGAATATGCTTTAATTCTTTAAATAGTCCCCACAAAAGGGCTGCTAACAATATACCAATAAAACTAAAAAAATATTTTTTAGCGATGAGCAATCACCTCTATCTCAACATTTACACCTTTTGGCAAACTAGATACAGCAACACAAGATCTAGCTGGTGGATTTTCACTGAAGTACTTAGCGTAAATCTGATTCATAGGAGTAAAATCCGACATATCTGTTAGAAAAATAGCTGTTTTAACAACATTTGAAAAATTTAAATCAGCGGCTTTTAAAACTTCAGATATATTCTGCATCACTTTCTCTGTTTGTGCCTGAATATCACCTAAAACTAAAGCTCCCGAGGTAGCATCTAAAGGGATCTGACCTGAGCAGTAAATAAAATCATTAACCTCAATAGCTTGAGAGTATGGACCCACTGGGGCTGGCGCACTTGATGTTTCTATAATTTTTTTCATATTATAATTCCTCTATACAAGAATGTTAAAAGTAAAAAACAACTCCGGCAGTTTGCCCAATGGTTCTAAATCGAGTGCCTGAGGCTGGGGAAGACACTCCCATACCCATTTCCACAGAAAAACCCAAACTATCTAAGCCTGGTAAGAAAAACTCAACACCTGCAAATCCATTTAATTCAAAACCAGAAGAGTTTGTACCCGCCTCTTCTTGGCTTAGCAATCCAGCACCAGCACCCATATAGAAATTTAAATTATCTTCCATAAAAATAGTTCGATATACTTTTGCTAAAAATCCAAACTTTGACTGATCTTTTTTAGTATCCACTCCTAAGGAGGCCGAGAAAGCTGTTTCCATAGAAGAGTAGTACTTAACATACAAACTGGGTAAAGTTTCAGAAAGGTTATCCGAGAATCCTACACCTAAACGGCTTGTTAAATCCTTTGAGTGTACCTGAAAACCCATACAAATCAGTAAACAAACAACTGCTCCACGTAAAAACATATTCAAAACTCCTTGTTCACCAATAATTTTGATAAATTAATCGACCAAGGTCAAGGTATATGATCTTAATATTTTTTTCTAACCGCTAATTCTACAATAAAATAACTAGGCTACCTTAGATTTTTTTAAAGATTGATTATACTTTACACACATACTTTGGGGGATTTTATGTAGTGAGGTTTGCTCGTAAGAAGCACCAATATTTGCTGCGACCTTAGGCATTCCATAAACCACAGAACTCTCTTCATCTTGAGAGATGGTATACGCCCCCGTTTCTTTCATTGCCAACAACCCTTTTGCTCCATCAGCCCCCATACCAGTGAGAATTACACCAACACGGTTGGATTTCAATTTTGCAACTGAGTGAAACATCACATCAACAGAAGGGCAATGACCGCTTACTTTTTCGCCTTTATAGACTTTAACCACATAATTTCCTTTTGAATTTTCAACCTCTAATTGATAATCCCCTGGAGCAATCAAAATTTTATTTTTAACTAAAATGTCACCATCAACAGCCTCACTTATATCATAATGAGGACACACTTCATTTAACCTCTGTGCAAATGCTTTAGAAAAAAATGGAGGTATATGCTGAACAATAACAATAGGAGGAATCTCCTCAGGCAATCCTAATAAAACATTTTTAATAGCCTCCGTGCCACCAGTTGAAGCTCCAATGGCTAATAACCCGTCAAAACTGTTAAAACTTCCAGATAAAGATTTATCAAATGTTTTAACAACTTTTAGAGTTGATTTTTTTGACTGTAAGTACGCCATCTCTAGCTTTGCTTTTAAAGTGGCTCCTAAGCTATCAACTTCGTCTAAGGAAGGCTTCTGAATATAGTCTACACCACCATTCTCAAGAGCTTCTAAAACACTAGTTCCTTCAGACATACTCATTGAACTAACAATAATTGCAGGGACTTGAACATTATGCTTTGTTTTTAGAAACTTTAGCAATTCTACACCTGACATTTCTGGCATATTTATATCTAAGGTTAAAACGTCTGGCTTTAGAGATTTTATAAGATCATAAGCCTCTGATGGCATACCCGTTTCACCAACAACATCAATATCATCAAATTCACTTAAAGCTCGCTTTATTATATTACGAATGGTTTTTGAGTCATCAATGACCATAACTTTAATAGGATTTTGATTAGAAAATTCTTGAATCGACAGCTTATTCTTATGCTTATTTACAGAAATCTTAATTCTTCCTTCTTTGGAAAAAATAAATGCTTCAACTTCGTCATCAAATCCAATGGTCTTACCCTTGAACACCTTACATTTGGAAAAATTTTGCTCGACGTTTGTAAAATACAAATCTGAGCTCATATACTTCACTTGTAGCTGATAAGCATCAGAATTAAATTTCTTCGCAGCTTCATTTAAAATAACTAAAGCTTTATTTTGGGGTATATCGCTTAAACAAAGATAATAACTTTCCTGACTTTCTAGTTTATGAAAGACAATAAGCGCTGAATTTTTAATTTTAACATAACAGCTGGATCCCTGAGGCATCTTTACCAACTTGTTTTTCTCTATTGTTAACTGATTCATTGCCCATCCTCATCAGAATCTATTAAAATTTTATCAGCTTCATATGCTAAACTAGTGTATGGAAAAAATACTGCAGAATGAGGTTGTAAAACTTTAGTTGTATCAGTGTCTATTCCTACATCTTCTAAAACAAGTATTGCTTTTGGCAAAGTAGAAATAAGTTTAACGGTTGTGCTGGATAGATCACCAAGCACAGTGATTACTATTTTTCTATCATCGAACTGTTTATTCAGTAGACTTAGGTCTTCACCTGTCCCTAGATATAACTTACTTGGCATAATATCAGCTCCTGCTACATTCATTTCCTCTACAGGTTCACCAAGATCATTTTGAAAATCAGAACATAAAGCTGGTGTTAGACTTCCTGCATTTTCAAAAAGAATAATATGTGGAGGTTGTGGTTTTTTTACAGATCTCAAAATGTATAGAACTTTTTCTCTAGACGACAACGGCGCAATGATTACCTTTAGTTTCTTCTCCACGTTACTAATGAGTCTAGACCTTTTAAACTCACTTTCTAGCCCTCCTATGTTAAAATGTGAGCCAAGGTTAACCACAGCTTTTAATTTTGAAGTTATTTCTTCAGACTTAGCTGATAATTCTTGTAATGTTGGCTTTTCAACATAATCACTAGCTCCAGCTCTCAAACAGCCCATTGCTAGCTCACCATCTTCACGAGATACCGAACTAACCACCACAACTGGTGGATGGTCTTTTCCAAAATGTTTTTGTAAATACTCCAGACCAGTCATCTTAGGCATATGAATATCTAAAGTGACAATATCAACATTGGTATTCGAATTTAAAAACTCATGAGCTTCAAAACCATTTTTTGCATGCCCAACTACTTCAAATCCTGACTCAGAGCTTAAGATCTTTTTCAATAAAGTTAAGACCGTTGGTGAATCATCTACAGTGAGTACTCGAATTTTTTTACTTGTAGATCGACTAATCGCTTCAAAATTTGATTTTATTTTTGGTGCAATAGGATGAGGAATAGAATGAGGCTCATTGACAATATTATTAATCTTGCTTACAGGGTTAACAACTTCTAAATCAACCTTATTAGTTAAACCATATATAGATTTCCCATAATGTGTTAATTTTAATCTTTTAGCGTCTATGTTCTCGGATAGACCAATAAATAGGTAGGCATTATCATACATATGCTTCTTCATGTTTCCTACAATGCTTCTTATATCAGTATCTTCAAAGTAAATAAAAACATTTCTACAAAATATAATATCAAATTTTTTGTCACCTAACTCTGTATTTAATTTCTTTAAGTTAACTACATCAAACTCACAGTTCTTACGAATGTTAGATTTAATTTTAACAAAATTGGATATCTTCCCAGTTCCTCTTTGCCAATATTCATCTATATAAACACTTGGTATCTTTTTTATTTCATCCCATTTATAAACTCCATTACGAGAGTGCTTAACCGATTCTTTATCAACATCTGAGCCAAATATTTTAAATGAAACATCTGAGCTACTTTTCTTCAAATAATTTTCTAAAAGCAGGGCAATTGAGTATACTTCTTGACCGTAACTACATGCTGCACACCAAACGCTGATTTCTTTTCGTCCTTGTAATTTTAATTTTGAAATAATTGTCTCTAAATTATCTGTCAAAAAGTCAAAATGAGTGATTTCACGAAAGAAAAAAGTGTAATGAGTTGTCAGCAAAGAAATCAACTCTTGTTTTTCAGCTTCGTAATTGTTTTTATAATACACAGAGTACTCTTCTTCGGAGCTAATTCCTAATTCGCGAATCCTCTTATTTAATCTTGAGATTATAAGTGATCTTTGCTTCTCCTGCAATACAACACCTGTAATTTCAGAAATTTCAGCTGCAATCCGAAAAAAAGGACTACTGTTCAAACTAATAGAGTCATCAAACTTAACTGTACCCACTACGCAGCCTGCTTCTCAACGAAGTTCAGTTCTTCAATACCTAAAATTTTAAAAACATTCATTAACACAGTCATGGTATTTTCACCTCTATATATCCCAAGCATATAGTCATGATTGTTTTTACCTTCAATCTGAGGCGCTTCACTTATCTGATCTTCACGAATCCCAAGAACTCTATTCACCTGGTCAACTATCACTCCCAGAGTTATCTCCTGCACCTCTAGTATAACAACTGCAACCTCCTCTGATTGCTCTTTAGGTGATATTTTCATTTTTTTCCTTAAATCTACAATTGATATGACTTGACCTCTTAAATTCATAATACCAACAAAATGAGAAGGTGCATGTGGTATAGGAGTTGTATCAGGAACAGCAATCACTTCTTTAACGTCCAACAAAGGAACAGCGTAATTCTCATTTCCTAATGAAAACTCTAAATATCGTTCTTCGCTACTTGTGTTTGTATCTGTATTTAATTCTTTATTCATTACGCCACCTCGTTAAAAACTTGTTCAATTTTTTTAATTTTTAAATTTTTTCCTTTAATTGCCTTAAATAAATCTAGTATTAATGCTGGGAGTCCGTTACCTAATATACTACTCCCCATAAACCCCTCATAATTAATTTCGTGACCTAGTGGCTTTACCACAATTTGTTGATGATCTACAACTTCATCCACGAGTAAAGCATAATTCACTGTTTTTGATTTAACTATCACCGCCTTTTTAAACGATTGTGAAGTATTAAAAGGTTCCGTACCAAGAACATCAGAAGCTTTTATAAGAGGCATATTTTCACCTCGTAAATTTAAAACTACACCTAGGTCTTCAGCAAAACCTAACATTTCAGG
This sequence comes from Pseudobdellovibrionaceae bacterium, assembly GCA_018663505.1. Lineage (GTDB taxonomy): Bacteria > Bdellovibrionota > Bdellovibrionia > Bdellovibrionales > UBA1609 > JABJQG01. Next base: position 61,786 of record JABJQG010000020.1, read on the forward strand.
CCTAACATTTATTGTTTCATGTACTTGGCCTAATGGAAAAACAAAGTTTTGCCTGCCCACCTCAACAATAAGTCCATCAATCACAGCCATGGATAGTGGCAATGCAATTCTAAATACAGAACCTTTTCCAAGGGTTGAATCAACTGTGATATCACCTGAAAGCTGTTGAATGTTAGTTTTCACCACATCCATTCCAACACCACGACCAGACACTTCGGAAACCTGTTCTTTAGTGGAAAACCCAGGGTGGAAAACCAGCTGAACAACCTCTTGATCTGACATTTTATCATTAGCTTTAATAATATTTTTTTCTATGGCTTTTTTTCTAATTATATCTGGTGGAATTCCTCCACCATCATCAATAACCTCAATGACTAAGCTATTGCCATCATGAAAACAGTTGATATCAATATTCCCTTGAGCAGACTTGCCCGCATTAATGCGATCTTCTACATTAGACTCAATACCATGATCAACAGCGTTTCTTACTAGGTGAACCAAGGGGTCTCCCAATTGCTCTAGGACCAACTTATCAACCTCTGTCTCTTCACCAATTAACCTTAACTCAATGTCTTTATTTAAAACATTAGATGTATCCCTAACTATTCTTTGCATCTTCTGTAGAACACCTTTTATAGGTAACATTCTTAGGCTCATAGATATTTCATGAATATCTTTTGACAGCTTTGAAAGTTGACCTAAGGATTTAGTCAGTATTTCAGACTTAAATTCATCTTTATGTTGATTTAAAACGCTTTGTAAAATTACAAGTTCACCAACTGAATTATTAAGTTGAGCTAGTCTCGACAAGCTCACTCTTATATTTTCATCTTTCTTAGCCTGACTTGTCACAGCAGAAACTTTCTTTTTTAAAGGTGCCGTTTGCTCATCATTTTGCACTTTATTAATCTCTACTACATTACTCTCATTTAACGGAGGTTGTACGTCATTAGCAACCTCTTGTTTTTTATCTAGTTGAATTTGAATGTCTGTGTTTTCAACCAAAGACTTATCATGAACCATAGCTTGTTGTTCAAAAATATCATGTGCGTCTTCCTCTAATGTTTCATTTACTTCAATTTCCGAGTCACCTTCCTGATCCAATGAAGTTTGTGCAGATGATTCAACGCCATTTTCCAAAATATTTACAATTCTACTTATTAAATCAACACTATCAAATTCTGCATTAAAATTATTAGTTAAGGTACTCACCATATGAGATAGGTGGTCATTACAGTCTAACAACAGAGAAACAACACTCTCCACTATTGGAATTCTATTTTCTTTGAGCTGAAGAATTAAGTTTTCCATATTATGTGTAAATTCAGCAACCTCACCAAAACCAACCGCTCGAGAACTGCCTTTTAAATTATGAGCTAAACGAAATATTTGGTCTAATATTTCTGGATCTTCGTGATTGTTCTCTAGTTGTAAAAAAGACTGCTCACAGTCCTCTAATAACTGTGCTGACTCCTCTAAGAAATCTCCTTTTAGTTCTTTTTCAAAATCATCCATAGTAGTACCTACGCCACCCCTCTTGTATCATGAGTGACAACACCCATGACTTGATTAATATCCTTAATAATAAAATCAATCTCTTGCTTAAATTTTTCAGTATTAGCATATATTTCTTTAGATCTGTGATTGACATCATTTAAATCACTCATAATATCCGAAGCCTCTTTAATATCACTAGCCTGTTCTTCGGAAAAATTGCTTAAATCCGTAATAGAACTGTTAATATTCTTTGCACTCTGAACTACTAAATCAAATACATCGCCACAGTGTCTCGCTATATGTAGACCATTTTCAATCTTACCTTGTCCTTCGGTCTTTAGCTTTGATATTGATATAGAAGATTGCTTAGCTATTCGCTCTGTGGTTTTCACACCTGCAGCTACTATTTCATTAATCTCCAGAGAGGCCCTCCCACTCATCTGTGCTAAATTCCCAATTTCTTCCGCAACCACAGCAAAACCCTTGCCATGATCACCCGCCCTTGCTGCCTCTACAGAAGCATTAAAGGACAATAGTTTAGTTTGAAACACAATATCATTAATCACTTGGGTCTTTATGGAGATATCATTTATCAAATTTATAATATTTGACATCTCTTGGTTATTTTCAACAAAGGTGTCTAAAATAAACTGATTACTTTGACCAATATTATCAATGGATTTAATTATTTCACCAACCGATTCAACACCCTCGTCTGCTAGAGTACTGTTATTATCAATTCTTTTACCGGCCTCTAGAGCGCCTGCAGATGCCTTATCATTTATATTTGAAATTTGATTTAAAGTAGATGTGGTTTCTCGCATGATAAGAGACTGTTTTTTAGCGTTTCCAAAAAACTCTCCAGTAAGAGCTGTAATGTCCTCATTACTTTCTACCAGTCTTGCTCTAATTTGCTCTAATACATCTTCTATGCTACTGATATTTCGAGCTGTGGATTTATAAATTAAAATTCCCAGTACAGAGATTACAAAATAAAAAAGTGTTATCTCTACCCAATTATTCGTGAGAAAAACCACAGTATCATTATTAGCCCCTATATAACCTAGAATAAATGATATTACTGCAAAAACAGACATCAAATACAATCGGAAATGTTTTTTAAACATGGTTTTCTGCATCAAGTATTCTCCCTATATTGTTATCGGTAAAAAGAATAAATTTGATTAACAATTTTTGTGCCCAGCTTTTGGTCCAGACCCGAATATGTTTGCAAAAATTTTGGATTTATTAACAATTATAGCTAAAGTCTTTATTTCTAATTTCCGAAATAGTTATATTATTGATTTTAAGGAGATACCTAGATGGGGAATTTTAATTTAAGTACAAAACTCACACTCTCTTACCTCGGGGTTGCGCTTTTCCCACTACTTGTAAGTGGTCTTATCACAATTTATGAATTTAACAAGCTAGTCAACCTTGAAAAATCAGGCACATCAGTGAGTTTAAATGAAACCTTCATTACGCTCATCACTACATTTACCATCTCTGCTTTGATATCAATTTTATTTACAAGCGTTCTCTCTTATATCTTTTCAAAAAAACTGAATAATAAATTAGAAGAAATTTCTGAAACATTAAAACTGGAAACAAGTAAAACTATAGAGGATAGCAAAAAAGTAAAAGATGCCTCTCAATCAGTTTCTAGTGGTACAAATCAGCAAGCCTCTGCCATTCAGCAAACTGTAGCTACATTAAGTGAGATTACGGCTATGGTAGATAAAACTCTAGATGGTGTAAATGTCACTATGAGAAACTCTAAAGCTAACGAAGAAGTCTCTAATGAAGGTCAAGAAGCTGTTAGAGAAATGATTAGGGCGATGGATGAAATAACACTCAGCAATGGTAATATTTCTAAAACCGTTTCAAACAGCAATATTGAAATTGAAAAAATAGTTGGACTTATAAATGATATATCGGATAAGACCCAAGTGATTAATGACATTGTGTTTCAAACCAAACTATTATCATTTAATGCCTCAGTGGAAGCTGCAAGAGCTGGCGAACACGGTAAAGGCTTTTCAGTGGTGGCTGAAGAAGTAGGTAATCTTGCGCACATGAGCGGAAAAGCAGCAAAAGAAATTACTGAAATGCTCACAGGTAGCATTAAGCAAGTTGAGGGTGTGGTAAACCAATCCTCTACCAATATTTCTAAGCTAATGAAATCTAGCGACGCAAAAATAGAGGTTGGCGCACAAGTAGCAAAAAGGTGTGGCGAAGTGTTTGATGAGATTAGAAAAAATGCTGGAAATGTAAGTAAATCCATGGAGGACCTCTCTTATGCATCAAAAGAACAAGCCGATGGTGTCAGTAATATCTCCATTGCCATGAATGAACTAGATGACGCTACTCAAAAAAATGCAAATATGGCCCATGCTACATCTTCATATTCAGACAGCTTATTTGAGATGGGCCAAAAACTAAACCAAACAATAGGCGGTCTAGAACATGTTGTCTATGGCAGTAAAAGTAAAAACGCTGGCAATGATAACCATGATGAGAAAGGCACTCCTGGACACAATGTTCTACCTTTCAAGATCTTTGAAGAAACTAGATCTACATATAGCACTTCAGAAAAAGTAGCTGTAAACCAGGACTTTAATGAAGAGCAACCAGTTGAAAGTGACGAAAACCAAAGCTCGGTCAGCTCAGCAGACTCTTTACCAAATTTTGATGACCCTCGATTTGAAGATATCTAGTGTAGGCCTTGCATCTTTATAATTTATTTGATAATTTTCCCCTGTCTCTTTATGTGGGGGATTAGCTCAGTTGGGAGAGCGAGAGGCTGGCAGCTTCTAGGTCGCAGGTTCGATCCCTGTATCCTCCACCATATTACTCTAGTACCAGAAGATCCTTTCTGAAATATCCCCGTAAATCACTAAAAACAAAAGACAAATAGTTTCAATTACTTAGCATTCCAATTCATCACTTTTATTTCCCGAGATTTCTCGAAATTTCCTGATTTAGCTACTTTTGGCTACCCATTTGGCTTCGCCCGTAGCACCCCCCTTTTTCGCTTCATATCGTAGCACTCCTTCCTAGTCATCCCTTTGATTTTTCTAAACAAAAACATGAGCACCACGCTGGCAGAAATTGCTATTTCAAAGCCAGTGGTGCGCTCGCAGACAAGAGGTGAAATGTTTCACCCACGGAGGAAGAATGATGACAAAAGAAATTACAAAAGAGGCCCTAGCTCTCAAGAAACTGAGAGAGATCAAAGGCCTTAATCGCAAAGAGGCCGGAGTCCTTTTAGGGGTCAGCTTCAAAACGGTGGAAAAGTTTGAAAATGGGAGAACTATTCTTACTAGAACAAAGATTGCTGAAATTCTGACTGGATATGATTTTTTATTCAATGACTTTGAGTTGTGCTGTGAAGGGAAAATGCAGCAAGTTCAAGATCGATTTGTAACAAAAAGACCCAAGGTGATTGACAACAATTATCTTAGGCGAAGTTACAAAAAAATCATTACTAAAGAAGTAAAAACTCTAGCAGTCCTGCGCAAGCTGAAAGGCCTCAATAAGTTTCAGGCCAGCCGTGAGTGTGGCTATGCCAAATGTACTATTGGCCATATTGAATATGGCCGAATTGAGCTTACACCAAAAAGAATTTGTCATGTTGTAGAGTCATATGGCTTTACCATGGCAGATTATAAATACCACCTTAAGAGTGATCAATTTGTTACAGATATCCAAGATAACTGCATCTCTCTGATCAAAAGCTTGAGTGAAGACAAACTCAAGGCCGTTTACCCACTACTACAAACATTCAATAACTAATTCTATTAAAGGAGCAACAACATGAAAACAAAAGTAGAAAAGCAATCTAACAATAATGGAAATTTCAAATCAGTAAGAATCAAAGTTGATACAAAAAATATTGTCGATAAAAAACTGGCCATGATCAACAGGTCTGATGAGTTTGGTAAAATTAATTATGATAAGCTGATCCAATTCCTTGTCGAGTCTATGACGACTGAGCAAGTAGATTCGCTACAAAAAACTACAGTGACGTGGAAAATTGAGGAGCCAAGGCTGATGAAGTTGTGGACAAAGAAAAATGGAAAAGTAACAGGTGAAAAGTGGAAAGAAATGCTTTATATGGGCCAACTTCAATCTTTCGTAAAGGAAAATTCTAGAATTACGATTTAATCTTTTTATAGAAGAGGTGTATCAACACGCCTCTTCTATTTCCTCCTCTCCTTCGATGTAGTTTTCTACGTCTTGAGTCCAGTAATAAGTAGACCCATTATCAAAGGTGACAAGTTGGTCATCTTCAGCAGGGCCACCAATGTATTCGCCAAGTCCAATATTCCAAGAGACAGGATCTTGATCTTTCATAACGGTGGTTGTTGAAAACTTTAGGTATTCGACAGTAACAGTTTCACTTCAATACAACCTTTTTTAGCAACTTTATATCCAAGATTTTAATACTTTGTTGCCACCATCGCTGGTATTTATCCATAATTGAAATTCAGAACTTCCTTCAATCGTAGCAATGTCAACATAAGGATATAGCGTAAGATACTCTTGCCCTTTGAATTGTGTTTGCCCATTAATGTCATCAATAACAGGCAAAATTGCAACTTTCTCTTTCCTTCCATCAAAAAAGCCTAGCTCCCACGGCATCCATTTACTTGCTTTAGAATTTTTTGACGTAGCATATAGAAGACATTTGCAGTTTTCCATTCTACGTTTTATTATCTCAGCCGTCTCTTGAGTGACATTTTCACGGTCAAAGGAGTCTTCTAACCAGTCGACGTACACACTGTAACCCAATGTTTCAATTTTAGATTTTAACGTTTCAACCTCAATAGCATCCAGAAAGGAGTGAGAGAGAAAAATATCATAGCTTTTTTTTATTCCTGCCAACTTAATAAAATTACTTTCAACCATACTTTTTGAGAGGCGATTATCATTTGCCTCTTTGATTAAGTCTGATCTTTTGAACAAAGCCAAAACTAACTCCTCAGATTTTATTGTTAATAACTAAGTTGAAATAATATCTACCCAGGTGCGAAAGCTTGCAGTAACGTTCTTCTATTGCAACCCAATACAAATCGGGTTTAGCGTGTGGAATCTCAATTAGCCCACCAGTTTGTAGTCTTTTTAAAGTTTTGAATGTAATAACATTACCTTCGATAGCAACCTTTTCAGTTTCTTCGTATGTTTTATCCATGTAAAACTCATGATCAATCGTCGGAAAAATATCGCATAAAGATCTCAAATCTTCCTTTTTAACTCTTGGGGAAGTATTTCTTAAAGTTGTTGATCTAGAAATATATGATTTAAACAATGGACGTTGATCCCATGCTCCAAAATTTTTTTCAACATGGTAATAAACACTTGCTGGTGTTACCGTGCCTTGAATATCAGCAGCACCGCCAGCAAGGGCGTCACATACCAATGATGTAAAAAGTCCTTCGCCTCCAATTTCAATAGAGCTTTCTGATTCTCTACTTGCAGATAGAATTGAAACACCTTCTCTTAATGTTACTTGATTCCCATTTACTAATGGTGGAACTCTCCCCATTGAGCCACTATGACAACAATCAAGTATAACGATAACTTCCTTAACTTTAGATTGATTCGCAAGAGTCAAAATATCGCTCATTGAAATACCAGCATCATATTTTTTTGCATCAGAAGGGCAAATTGCCCCTCCAGTGCTAGTCATCGTACCGTGACCAGAAAAATAAAAAAAAGCCATATCTGCTGGCTCATCAAAAAGTTCATCAAGTTTTTCTCTCAATAACACTTTGTCAATATTTTGCTCGTTTGATGTCAAAAGGATAGTATCAAAATTTGCATCCTTATTTTCATGAACTCGAATTAAATCATTCATTTTATTTGCATCATTTATGCACCCAAGAAGATCATTATCTCCACCGCCATAATCATTAATTCCAACTATTAAAGCTCGTTTCATTTATTTTTTCCTTCTGTCATCATTTGGGAAATTGCACTTGCTATTTCATCCCATTTCCAGTTGATAGTTCTATTCCGTTGAAGTCCCTTTGGTAGATTTGATAGTTTCCCCGCACCATCAACATAGACTCCAAATATTGGAACATTTTGGTCTTTCGCCATTGTTATTTCTTTATTGACGCCGGTAGCAGAACTCATGTTTTTTCCGACTAAAACAATAAGCAGGTTACATTTTCCAATTTTTTCCTTAATTTGCTTTTCCCATACAGCTTGCGGTAAAGAAGATTTAGAAGACCAGTCTTGAATTGAAAAAGGTGTTTTTGAGTTGTCTGATTGCCCTGAAAAAAGAATTTTCTGATCCTCGTTGTGGTCAAAATCAAAACTAATGAATGCTCTTGGGTCCGCCATAAAATCCTCTCCTTAATTATTAGAAATATACACACAAAGATGTGTCTGTTCTCATGTAAGTCAACCCCCCACAATATAAAAAATAAATCAGCAAGCTTTATTCTACATATGTCATATTCTTCATCTGTTAGAAAAAATCTTTATCAAGCTAAAATAATTTTAATTTCAAGGGCTTAAGGTTTTTCTCCATTTTAAATCTCCTTCAAATCCCTCCGGGTTGGGTGAAAGGAGATTTAAAATGGAAAAAAAACAAACAGAAAATAGAATATCATTTGAGCTAAGCATGAAGTTTTGTATGCGCGACTACAGATTTCGACTTAGCTCAACCAAAGGCTGGATAGTAGCAATAGTTCTCATCTTGATTAGAATCATAATGATCATGGCCAGAGATGGGCCATGATCATTTCATTTTAGAAAATTAGTAAAATTAGAGTCTGCATATATTTATGTATTTTTTATATGATATTTCTTCGAAATGCCTCATATTTGTGCAATACAGCTATTTCTGTTATAAAGTGACCAAGATGCCGGTCAGATGGGCGTTTCGGAAAGTTTATTGATTTCAATTATTTCCGAAATAATGGATCAGCGTTAGAAAGAAAGTGACCCAGAGATGGGTCAAATCTATTGAGCAAGGGAGTTTTAAAAACCAATTGTTTTAGTCGGTTAGAATGTATGTTGAATTGTTAATTGGAATAAAGTGACCAAGACCTTGGTCATCCCAAAGTTGCTGCTGATAATGTGTTGTGTTTTCAACGACTTAATTTTGGCACTGGTATTGCTCTATAGAGAATCAGGCACATTGAGCCTCTAGGAGAACTAACATGAACTATAAAGTTTTAATCGCTGATGACAAGCCTCTTGTCCTCAATAGCTTTAAGGATGCTTTGCTTAATCATTTAGATATTGATGCAGACTTCTCCCGCACAGGTAGCGATGTAATAGCAAAAGTTAAAGCTGATCCCTATGGGTATGCAGTCATTGTTTTAGATTTCCATTTTGAAGGCGAAACTAAAAATGGCGCTGAGATTGCCAAGGTCCTACTTGAGTTAAACCCGAAACTTTTAATATTGATAATGACTGGTGATGAGTCTGCTGAAGCTCCTATTGCAAGTCTTCGTGCTGGTGTTAAAGACTTTATTCAAAAAGGCGAAGATCTCTCTGAGACTTTAAAAATTATAAGAAGCTATTGTAAAAAATTTGATGAAACTCGCAGAGTCGTTGCCGCCACTCCTAATAAAAAAATGAAATTCTATAAAAATGAAAAGCTTATCAATCAAATAGGTATGATTGGCTGGTCTGATGACCTTGCAGATATTGCAAAACAAATTTTGCAATTGAGTAATACTGGTAGTGATAGCACTGTTTTAATTCGAGGAGAATCAGGGACAGGTAAAGAATTGATAGCTAAAGCAATTCATAACCTATCACCACGAAGTCAAAAAAAGTTTATTGCAATAAACTGTGGAGCAATCCCCTCAAATTTATTGGAAAGCGAACTTTTTGGACATGAAAGAGGAGCTTTTACGGGTGCGAACACAAAAAAGATTGGTAAGTTTCAAATTGCTAATGGTGGAACAATTTTTCTTGATGAAATTGGCGATATGCCAACAGAGTTACAAGTAAAACTTTTAAGAGTACTGCAAGAAGGTACAATTGAACCAGTAGGTGCTTCAACACCGATAAAGGTAAATGTTAGAATCCTTGCTGCTACTCATGTAAACCTAGAAGATGCTATTCAACAAGGGAGTTTTCGAGAAGACCTCTATTACCGCCTTAATGTTATTCCACTATTTCTGACTCCGCTTCGTGTAAGACCTATTGATATAGAACCTCTTGTTATTTTTTTTCAAGATCAATTCAAGGGTGAGAGAAAGAAGATCCTTTACAAAACTTTGAAATATTTAAAAGCATATAGTTGGAAAGGTAATGTTCGAGAATTAGAAAATACAGTCAACCGTCTGTTGACCATGGTTCCTAATAGTGAAATTACACCAGACGATTTAGATGCAAAGTTTTTTAACAATACTCCTCAAGATATTGATGATTTTAATTGTGACTACCCTGCATATCGAAAGATGATTGAGGATCTTGCAGAGGATAAGGAGAAAGAATACATTTTGCACAGAATTCGAGGAGCAAAATCATTAAGAGCTGCTGCTAAAAGCATTTCTATTCCAAACACCTCTCTACAGCACAAACTAAATAATTGGGGCTATTCAGTTAAGGAGGTTCTCTAAATGATTACCAGCTTACTTAATTTCAAGTCGAATATGATGAAGAAGTTAGTTACTTCGATTGGAGGCCAGGAATATTTAACAGTTCAAATCGATATTACTAATGCTTGTAACTTGAAATGCTATCATTGTTACCACCCTAATCATGTAAATAGGGGGGCTCTTTCATTAAATGATTGGTTTGAAGTCATTGGCCAATATAAAAAACTGATCAACAAGCTGATGGTAAAGTCCTCATTTGTTATCTGCGGCGGAGAACCCTTGCTAAGCCCAATGTTACGACCATTTCTTGAAAAAGTGAGACAAGAATGGCCATTGGCCCCAATTTCACTTTTAACAAATGGCACATTACTGACCGCCAAAAATATCTCTCTCTTAAAAGAGTTTGATATTAATATACAGGTTTCTTTAGATGGCCCAACAGCAGATCAGCATGATTTAAAAAGAGGCAAGGGGAATTTTGAGAAAAGCAAAGCTGGTATTAAACTTGCCCTTGATAGTGATATTAGTGTTCATATACTCGCAGTTCTATCTAAGCAGTCATCACAGTGGATTGCTGATTTCTTTAAAATGGCCCGAGACCTGAGAGTATATTCAATGAATTTTACTCGATTAATAGTTGCAGGTAGTGGTCAGGAAATGGTTAAAAGAGGAGAAGATTTTTCCCTTATAGGGCTGGAGTTAAGGGATGCGTATATTTCAATTTTAAAAAACTCGAAACAATATGGAGTTACAACAAATACAAACAAACCACTTTTTTGTTTAATTGATAAGTCCCTTGGAGCCAATTCAAAATTTGGCTATCAGGGGCTTGTTATTGATTATAAGGGAAATTTAAAGGTTTCTAGCAGGACCGACTTTATCTTGGGAAATGTTCTATCAAAGGGGCTTGAAAAGCTATTCTTAAAACACCCCCTGTTGAAAAAACTCAGGACCGAAAAAATTCAAGGCTGTGAAAAATGCGAGTATCTTACCCAATGTGGTGGAGATCGAAACGCTAGTTATGCCACTAATGGTAACTACCTTGGTTTTGATGAAGGATGTTGGAAATCAGAAATTCTAATTTTAAAAGGAGAACATGATGAAAATCAAAAAAGCAATAATCTCATTGCTGGCAATATTGCCAATTAGTTCAATCGCATTTGCAGCAGACTACAATCTGAACTCTGTAGATGTACCTGTCGAACCAGAACAGGTTGAAGAGGAGTTTCTTCAAAGGCTTGAGGACAACCAGTTACCTCTGAAGTATTATCGTTTCTTGAAGGAGCATAAGATTGAAAACTCAGATCAGCTTCTTTCGGATGATAATTTAGAAAAGAAGAACAGGTTACTTGATGAATATTCTAAAGACTATGTCGCCCCACTAGGGCGTGTCAGCGGAACGATTAGCATTATGTAAGGGGATCTGTTTTGAAAAAAATAACTATCGGAGCACTGGCAATATTAACTTTTGGCCTACTCTATTTTTACATAGGATTAAGTATGAATAAAATAACAACACTAAAAGTAGGTTTCCCTGTCCATTGGGGAAACCTCATCCCATCGTTACAACATACTGGCTATGCTGATGCCCTGATGGCCAATCAATTTGAGGCCCTTGTGGTTGCTGGTACTGGTGGGGTAACTCAGCCATTGGCAGCTAAAAGTTGGACTGTAAGTGAAGATTTCAAAGTTTTTACTTTTAAAGTTGATACGGAAAGAAAATTTTCTAATGGTGAGCAGCTAACTGCCAGTGATTTTAAAAGATCATGGGAATATGGACTTACTCTCGATCCAAAATCATCAAATAGTAGCTTACAAGATGTTATGTACCGTGTGCTTGGCTTTGAGAACTTCAATAAAACTGGGCACCTTGAAGGGGTTACTGTTATTGATAAGGAAACACTTAAGGTAGAGTTTAAAGAATCATTTAGGATGGCACTCAATCATCTAGCAGGAAGTCGGATGTCAGCATTTATCAAAAAAGATGACTCCTATTTGGGTACTGGCCCCTATATTCTTACCGACAAAGATAAAACCCTCTATTTGTCTCGTAATGAATACAGTACTGCTGATGTTGGATTTGATAGTATTGAAATAATAGTTGTTCCACCAACAGAGGCCAGTGATGCCTTAAGTACAGGGCTTGTGGATATCTACACTTTTGCAGAATTTGCTAATATACAAGAATGTTTTGAAGGTGATGAACTAATTGGCTGCTACTCAGGAGCTGAGGCACAACATAGAAGTTTAATGTTGAACGGTATGAGTGGTCGGTTTTTTGAAAATAAAGACTACCGTAAAGCGATACAATCTTTAGTTAAAAAGAGTTTAACTAAAGAGGTTCTGCCTTCTTTTTATCAATACAATTTGAACATTGATCCTCAGATATATCTACCGTTACAAATTGGTCGATTAGACACTGAAACTGCTAACATGGAGGTTGCTGAAGGTGAAAAGCACATTGCAGCGTTTATTGCAGCGACTCAAAAAGACCCTCTCTATATGATTACATCAGAAGAAAACAACTGGATGCAGGATATTCTAGAGTCTGCTGGAGTTAAATTCACAGAAGACTCTGGTTTCATTACAACTCAAGAAAGAGTGAAAATGTATTACAAAACCCATAAGGCTGATGTTTTTGTTATGGCCTTCAGTGTTGCCAGTGGAGATCCTGATGGAATATATCATGCCTTAGGCAAGAATGGATCTATTGGGTCACCAATACAGTACCGGCCAAGCGTCTCTGACTTACTGGAAGAAGGGCGACATATTCTTGATCTTAAAAAAGCAGATGCTCACTACAAAAGGGTTTCAGAAGAAACTTTACGAGAAGTTCCATTTGTTCACTTGGGTTTTACGAAAACAATTGTTGCCTACAGGAAAGATAAAATTAAAGTAAAAAATAAGTACAAGAAACGAGATGACTCGAAGTTGTCAATTTACGAGGCAATTTAGGGGTTAATGTGATGATATCAATTAACAAATGGTTTTCAAAAAATGCTAAACGTCCATTGTTCCTTCTGGGACTAGGAACCATTGTTGTGCAGATATGTTTCATTTTCTATATTTCTATTATTCAACATCGTGACCAATCAAGTAGTGTCGAAAATCTTTTTACAATTGCAAACCTCGCTCTTGAACAAAAAAATAGGCCCATCCTTGAATCAACATTTGATGTAGCCATAGAAGAGCTTGGTGCAGAACAAATTATTCTATGCAAAGGCACTGAAACAATAATGAAGCTTCCTCTGGGAAAATCTAGTTGTGAAAATTTACCTGAAATTAATTTGTTTACAAAACACCTTAAATTTTCAGCCATTGGCCGACCTGATTATCAATTTCATTTCTATCTACCTGCGCTACTCCTCTCCCGTTCTTATTTAGTTTTGTTTTCTATAACCTTTATGTTTTTTGTGCTTTCTATACTAATAATACTTAAAGTCCAAAGGAGGTTTTCTGAGGATATCCTAGAGCCGTTAGAAAATAAGCTTTTGTCAGACAATGAGATTAATATCATCCAACTAGAAGAGCTTCGTAATAAAATTAAAAAAGTAAGGGCCGCAAGAGAGAAGGAGGCTGCTGCAAATGCAATTTTAGAACATAAAACTAAAGTAGCTCATAATATTCGCTCTCTTGTTCAAACACTAAAGTCATTACAATCCTCTATTCAGGAAAAGCTTTCTCCTGCCAAGAAAAATCTCTTTAATGATGTTGTCGAAGGCATTGGAGACATTCTTACTGAATTCTCGGTAAAAAGCACGCCTATAAAGGTAAATAACACTTACTCAACAGATGAAGCCTTTTTCACTAATATGAATGAGATCAACAATAAAAGAACTAGAATTGAAGTCGTTGATGTTATTAAATCTATTGTAAAGCAAAAACGCTGCGAGCTTAAATCATTAAATCCTGATGTTTCAATATCATATAAAATCGATGACAGTGTTAGCTATTCCTTTATCGATGTTGAAGAGGCTGAGTTCAGATCGATATTATCAAACATTATAAATAATTCTTTTGAGTCTCGATCATCTTTGGCGAATAAAATACAAATCAATGTGATCAAAATCGCCGAGAAAATTGAAATTAGAATTTTGGATACAGGCAGTGGTATTCCTTTTGAGGTATTGAAGTCCTTATTCCACAGAGGAACAACATCAGGGAAAACGAATGGGACTGGATACGGTCTTTTTCATGCAAAATCTTTTTTAAATTCTTGGTCAGGAGATATTAAAGTTGAAACAACATCATCTAAAGGTACAGTGATCCTTCTGGATATACCATGCTGGCATCCAGCTCCGTTTGTTTTGAGTAATAGTGATACTGTTGTGATCGTAGATGACGATCAATTAGTTCATGATATTTGGAAGGCACATATCAGTATGTGGGAGAAGGGCACGGGAAAGATGATTATATCAAAATTTTTTCTTAACCCCGTGGATGCTGAAAAATGGATTAGTAATGCAGCAATAGACTATTCACAAACTACTTTTCTCATTGATAATGACTTGGGTAAAAATTTTGAGTCAGGAAGCTCATTAATAAACAGCTTAGGAATTAACGAAGTCGCTACCCTCGTTACAAATAGGTATGATGACAAAAATTTGATTTCTTTTTGCAGATTAAATAACATATTCTTACTTCCCAAACCGTTTATCTTTTCTACAGAGAATTGCTTCTTTGATAGTTCTGTTACCTATTTTGAAAGCTAAATAGTTTTTTTAGTATTAATTACTGCGGGTTATTTTTCAATAAATACAAAAATAGTCTCATAATATTGTCGTCCTCCTCTTCATAAGCCGTTAAATGATAAGTTTTTTTTAAACTTTCAATTTCGTTCTCTAGAGAAGATATTTTACTTAATAATCCAATCGAATGCTGTATAGACATCTAAGCCTCCATTTTCTGTTAGCTGTGTCAACCACATGTTGCCTATGACAATATAAAGTTTGACATCTCAAACATTATACATTAAATTCACTTTGTTTCAATGATGATAACGATTATCAGTTACATTTTATTTCATTATGTAGCTGAAATAACACACCCAAAGGGAGGGAAAATGAAAAAGTTAATTACAATGGTAGTAATGAGTATGTCACTGTCGAGCGCTTTTGCAGGAGTTCCAGAAGGCTTCTACGAAGATGGCCTAATTCGAGTTAAAGTCACAGATTTGCGGGCCATTATGGCAAGAAAAAAAGCAAGAGCTGAAAGAGATGAAAAGATTGAACTGGCAAAAGTTGATTGTCATGCCATCTATGGGGATTTCTCCATTGGCCACCAGTGGACTGTAGCACGACGTTATGGCAAAGCTCGTTATGTAGCAAAATCAAGTGCTGAAATATCTTGTGTAGAGTCAGAGTAAACCAAATTTGAGTGGAGATGACCAATTATATGAGAGAGGTCATCTTCACTTTTTAGCTTAGAACAAATAAATAGATCCCATGTAAAGATTGGGCCAAACAAGGAAACTATAGATGCAATCACTTTTTGGAATGTTTTGTATTTTTTTATCACTTCAAGCATTAGCTTCAACATCTCAAAAAAATTCAACCTCAGTAGATCAATTAAAGTCATCACCAGCAACACTTGAGATAGAGGTCGATAATCAACTTTCTAGAGATGATGACAATAAAATTAATGGCCTTACAAATGTCCTAGCTCTAAATTTTAATTATGAATTTTCAGAAATTCACTCTATAAATTTCAATACTGAAATTTCCCATCAAAAGATTGATTCAGAGTCCTCTAAAAACAATATAGAGTCTATTGAAGCTGGATATTCTAAGAAGTTTCAACTTCAATATTTAAATACATCCTTAACCTCTTCTCTCTATTATCAAATTCCTGTAAATAAGAACACCAGAGAAGACGAAAACCAAAATGGCTCAGTCTATCTTTTTTTTGAGAGTGAATCGGAGTTATCTTCAAATCTTATAATTGAAGGAGAAATTCAATTCTTACAATTCTTCAACACCTCATCAAATGAAGGGATAGTCTCTAATCTCTTCAATATTCAGGCTAATCCAATTTTTAGTATTTCAGATTCTTTATCAATAAAATTACCGCTTAACATAGAATTAGAATTCAATAATGGAAACCTTGGTTATGGGTATTCAACTACTACGATTGCTCCAACCGTAGCTTATACTTTCCAATCAGAGATTGAAGTTGAACTTTATGCTGAGTTTACTCCCTACAATGGAACTAAAGTCATTTCTGACTTTGAAAAAAACGTAACTTACGGAGCAACACTTATTTATGGTGTTTTTTAGGAAATGGAAATGACTCTTTCAGAAGTGAAAAAAAACTCTACGGTAGAAATAATAAAAATTAATATGGAGAGATATTTACAACGTCGCCTCACAGCAATGGGATTTATTGTAGGAGATCGTGTTCAGGTTATGGCTTCGCCACAAAACCTACCTGTGACGTTAAAAGTTAAAGATTCAACTTTAATCATCGGGCACAACGAGGCATCAAAAATATTAGTTAAAGTAATTTTAAAAAGGACAAAATGTATGGAAATTAAACTTCGGGAAATGGGCATGAATCAAGTTGGGAAAATATCTAAAATCACTGCTGATAGAGACCTTGGCAGACGAATCAGAGATATGGGTATTCTTCCACTAATGAACATCAAAATAGTAGGAGAGGCCCCTATGTTTGATCCTGTTGCTATCAAAGTGGGTGATGCTGTTTTAACCCTTAGAAATAACGAAGCGGATTATATATTTGTTAAGATTGATGGAGGATCTAATGAAAATTAATGTTGCAATAGCAGGAAACCCAAATAGTGGGAAAACTACTCTTTTCAACTCTTTGGCCGGGACAAACTACCATGTAGCTAATTATGCCGGAGTAACTGTAGAAAAAAAATCGGCATCAGTGAAGTATAATAGTGCAATAATTAGTTTTGTGGATCTCCCCGGAACGTACTCTCTTACACCATATTCACTTGAGGAAAAAGTAGCACGAAATTACATCATAGATGAAAAACCAGATATAATTGTTCAGGTCGTTGACGCTTCAAATCTTGAAAGAAATCTCTACCTTACAATGCAACTTCTGGAACTCGACGTCCCTATTATTATTGCCTTGAACATGGTTGATGTTGCAGAAAAAAGAGAAATTACTATTGATGATGTAGCACTCTCTAAAAAAATGGGAGTTTCTGTTGTTAAGACAATTGCTCGAACGAGTCAAGGTAAGGAAGAACTTCTTAAAGTAATTGAAAACTTTGACTCAACAAAAAAAGCGTTGGGAATTCAGGACTTTTCATACGGAGAAGATATAGACTCTCTGTTAATAAAAACAATTCGACTCATTGAGCAGAATGAATTTTTAACAAAATATTCCTCTCCAAAATGGGTAGCTCTGAAGTACATCGAAAATGATGAACAAATCCTAAAAGAAGGAAATTTAGAGTCAAAGAAAGTTCACACGCAATTACTTAGTTTTACTACTAAAATTGAGAAACATACCGAAACCACTTTTTCAACATATCCTGAAGCTATTATCTCTGATCATCGATATGGTATTGTTAGCTCACTACTCAAAAATACCGTTAAGAGAAAAAGTGCAAACCTTGATCGAGTTTTCATGTCTGATCGAATCGATATAGTTTTAACACAAAGATTAATAGGTCCTATTGTGTTGCTTGGAATTTTGTACTTCTCTTATCAATTTACATTTTGGGCCAGCGAGTACCCAGTAGCCTGGTTAGAATCATTTTTTGAAATAATCACAACACTAGCGAATAACAATTTGCCTGACGGACTTTTAAAGTCTCTTGTTGTTGATGGAATAGTTGGAGGAGTTGGTGGAGTTCTTGGTTTTACACCATTAATAATGTTTATGTTTTTTATCATTGCTGTTTTAGAAGACTCTGGCTATATGGCCCGAGTTGCATATATGCTAGATCGTCTTTTTAGATTTTTTGGATTACAGGGAAACTCCGTTCTCCCCTATATTGTGTCTGGTGGCATAGCAGGAGGTTGCGCTGTTCCTGGAGTGATGGCAACGCGGACAATAAAGAGCCAAAAGGAAAGGTTGCTAACTATTCTCACTGCTCCCTTTATGGCATGTGGGGCAAAACTTCCAGTATTTGCGCTTTTAATAACTGCGTTTTTTCCGGGGGATAAAAGTTTGCTATTGCTTGGAATCACTGTTTTAAGCTGGCTCTCTGCACTGATTGTTGCAAAAGTCCTAGGAAGCACAGTTGTGAAAGTTGGAAAGAGTGAGGCGTCTAGCTTTATAATGGAATTACCCCCATACAGGTTTCCAACTCTAAAAGGATTATTTATTCATGCTTGGGAAAGAACATGGATGTATATAAGAAAGGCTGGAACAATAATTCTATCTTTATCAATTGTTTTATGGGTCTTAATGACATTTCCTCAAATGTCAGAAACTGAATTAAAGATTTTTGAAGATAAAAAAGACAATGTTTCATCTCAATATACTCCAGAAGTTGTTCAAGAAATTATGACTGAAAGTGAAAGTTTGTCAGCTAAGGCAAAAGAACTTCAAGAAAAATTAACTAAAATTGGTAATACGGAGGCTCAAGAGGCACTAAAGTACTCTATTGCAGGACGTGTAGGAACTTTCATCGAACCAATAACTAAATACGCTGGGTTTGACTGGAGAACAAATATTGCTTTGATTGGCGGAATAGCTGCCAAAGAAGTTGTGGTTTCTACTCTTGGTATCGCTTATTCACTTGGAGATGTTGATACTGAAGATACAGGCTCCTTATCGGAAAAACTTGCAAATGATCCTCAATGGGATTTTGGAGTGGCACTAGCACTAATCTTCTTCACCATCCTTTATGCCCCCTGCTTTGTAACTGTTGTAATGATCTCTAAAGAATCGGGATCATGGAAGTGGGGAGGATTTACTGTAGTCAGTTATACGGCACTCGCATTTTTCGTTTCTGTGATTGTTAATAATATTTTTTGAGTAAGGATAGTCTAAATGGAAAATATAATAGCTCTGATAATTATATGTGTTGCCTTTTGGTATATTGGGAAAAATTTATTTTCTAGGGTGTTTTCTGCCATCGCAATTATTAAAGAACCAAACAACAATAACGATTTAAAGTGTATTGGCTGCAAAAGTAGCTGTACGTCAAATAAAAATAATTTTTAAGATAACTTAAGAGGAACTAATGAAATTTGTAAAAATAATCCCCCTACTAATACTATTAACGAGCTGTCATAGTAAAGATTTAGAAACTGAAAACAAGCAAGATGCCGTTAAAGATAAAATTGAAAGTGAAACTAATCAAAATAACACTAAAGATAAAATTGAAAAATCAACACCTAAAAAACAGTCCAAACGAACCCAAACCAACTCTTTTAGCTTTCATAAAAACTTAACTGTTTTTGAAGGTAAAGTCAGCTATCTTTTAAAATTCGAGGCCTTGCAAGTAGAACTTAAACCAGATGAAGTAAGTGGAATGTTAAAACCTATAAATAGCGATATATCGATTCCAAAGGAGATTAATAGGCAGATTCAATTGATCTATCTTTTAAATGATCAATATCCGGCCAATATTTCATTAGAAAGTATTATTAATATGCTCAATATTGGAAATCAAGATTTCTATAGTACGAACATCTCAACTATCATTCATAATACGTGCTACCAACAAAAAAATACTCCCTGTCTTGAAGAACTTCTTGAATTTGTAGAAAATGATCGCTCTAAGATAAATTTAGACTTTAAGAATAACTTAGATGAAATCAACTTTCTGGCTTCTGATGTTATTACCTCTCTTGCGATGCTAACTGATAACTGGGAAGAGGCTAGGTCTCTTTTTGCATCAGCTCTAACACTTGAAAATAAGAATCAAAGAACACAAGAGCAGGCCAGGTTATTTTCAATCAAAATTGCAATTAAGGTTCTAGAATTCTATGAGCAAGAAATCTCAACAAATGGTTTAAATACAGCAATATCTTTTACACTTGAAAATGGAGAGTTTGACTTTGTTGACTCATTAATTGAGGTGACTGCAAATACATATAATGTACTTCGTCTCATCACTTCTTTATTTGGTGATAGGTTTGCTCAGGATATTAGCGATAGATGGATTGCAAGCTTATCTCAAGTAAGACAGTACAAGACAGAATTGAAAGAAGTTTTACATAGTTATCAGGATGGAACAAAAAGTTTTCAAGAGTTATTAGGTCACAATTTAGCGCAAACTCCTTTTGGAAAGCATCTTGTACAACACTATATTTACCCTATAGATACTGAGCATGATATCAATTTTCCTGCAATTGAACTTTTTGAAATTGATAATATTAATGAATTCACTAATCCACAAATAGCTCAAGTTCTTCTTGGACAGTTGAACTTTTTAAACGTTTATATGCTTTTGCGTGGGCCAGCAATAATCCAGGCTTTTGGGAAAACGGCCATTGGCACAACTATTGTTGATAAGTTAAAACTAAAGGCCATTGTTGATAGATTCTCAAGGCTTCGCCCTCCACTTAATAACATCATGGTCGTCGCAGCTTTAGAGACTGCTGATGGCTGTATTCCACGTTATATTTATGTCATATATACAGTGGGTGATACCATTTCGGGAGATGATAAGAAAAAATTAGAAGCAATTCTTTCTTCAACACAAAAAAATAAACAATTAATAGTAAGATGAATTAAATATTTAGAAACTGAACAAAAAAAGGAGTAATGATGCTTACAAAAGAACAACTAAAGAGATTAAATGACCAAGTTAACAGAGAAGCCTCTGTATCAAGAGCCTACCTCGCAGTTTCATGTTGGGCTGCTTCAAAAGGCTTAGATGGTGTTGCCAGGTTTTTTAAAGGACACCATGAGGAAGAAGAGGAGCATATGCATAAAATAGAAAATTACATCATCTCTACTGGTGGAAAAGTTGTTATCGGGGCGATAGAGGCTCCTCCATCTGAATTCAAAGATGTTCTGAGTGTTCTAAAAATGGCGCTAAAGAAGGAGATAGAAATTTCATCAAGCATAAATGAAATGGTCTATCTGTTCCTGGAGGAAAAAAACTATTCTACTTTTAATTTTCTACAGTGGTTTGTTGCCGAACAACACCAAGAAGAGCATCTGTTTAGAAGTTTAATTGAAAAAGCAGAGTTAATTGGGACCGATAAGAAAGGTCTTTTTTGGATTGATAAAGAACTAAAAAATATGAGCCTAAATAAATGACTATAGCCCCCCTTATTCATTGGCAAAAGCATTACATGTTATTGGAGTAACTTTTTGGAATGGAGGATTTGTCGCCTTCATTCTTATTTCGGCCGTATAAAAAATGGATGACATTAAAGATCAATTTCTTTTTTTTGCTTGAATCACTATTTCTACATAATATTTTTTTAACTTCGCACAAACCCAACCCAAGAGATTAATGGAAACAGCTTATTACTTGTATCTAATTTTGATTCTCTTGAGTTTAGTTACCCTCTTGATGTATATTAAATACGCATTAGTGACGTTTTGATTTAGTAGCTTGCTTTATTTATTTTTTACTATATATTGCATACCAAACAAAAGTTACCATATAAAAACAAGAAGGCTTTTAGATGACAATTGATAAAACAAATAAAGTAAGTGAGATCGAATTGAGTCACTCTATGACTCATTATCTTCTTGTTATTCATGACCTCAAAGAAAAGAGTGGCTATGCAAGAGTCACGGATATCTCTAAGAGATTAAATATAACGAAAGGCTCTGTTTCCATTGCCACTAATAACTTAAAGAAAAAGGGACTTGTTGAGGAAGAAGAAGGGACAAAATTTTTGAAATTGACAAAATTAGGGCATAATGAGGTTCATCTCATCCTGTCGAGCCGATCATTACTCTTTGTTTTTTTTAGCGATCTCCTTAACGTTGAAGAAAAATATGCTAAAGAAGCCGCATGCTTGATGGAACACTTGACGAATCATGATGTAAGAGAAAAATTGTTCTATTTCATAAAAACTATATCACTCCCAAGTAGAGACCCAAAAAAGAAGAAAATTATTAATGACATTAAGAATTTTAAATCTAATTTAGATCTATCTCAACATAAATCAGCGCTGGAATTTATAGATAATCAAGCCAGTGACTTTGAAAGATGGTAACGATTTCTTCATTACTCTCAAATAAATACACTCACCTCAGTGAGTACAGGCACATCATAAAGTAAAATAACTTAGTGTGGTTATAGGCAAGTAAACATGGAAAATCTTGGTGAATTAGGATTGATGAGGGTAAAGTGAAATCTATCCTTCTATGACCCAAATGATGTTTTTTGACCAATACCATGTTCATGTGTTTCTTAAGACATTACTGATACTTAAAAAAATCTTGACCCAACTTTTGATCACACAAAAATTAGATAGAATCTCAAAATTAAAAAAACATATAATTTCAACATGATAAGTCATTCTTAATCTTGGCACAACTCCTGCTATTACTCTTATTGAAAATTGAAACAACTAGACCAAAGGAGGCTTTGTGAAAATTCTAAAATCAATTTTTAAAAAGTTAGGAGCATTCTGAGTGGATTGATCACTTTATTACTTACTCCACCAAAGACCAATAACAAGATAATGGAGCAACAGCTAAAAATGTATCCATATCATTACATGGGATAGGAGGAGTCATGAGCACTCAAGCATTACAAGTTTTAAAAGAAGAATTCAGGAAGTGGTACGGGATGATCTCGGTTGAAGAATTGGTATCAAACCATGAGCTTGTAGAGTTTATCAGAAGAATTGAAAAATATTTCGCTCTGTCTGGAGCATAGGAGGCCAAAAATGAGTTTAACTTTATTAAAAGAAATTGATGACTCTACTCTGCTTCAGGAAGCAGCTATTCGTCTTCTCAAGAGGTTTAAAGAGCGAAACGGTATTGAAATGAAATATGGAGGATTCAATTTTATAATTCATGAAGGAAAGTTTTTTCAGATAGAGGATTTCCTAAAAGATAAGAGTTTTTTTACTGATGATTATACAAATACTAACAAACGAAGAAGGGGGCGATAGATGGAGGCCACAATTCAAAGTGATTTTAATGATATTTTTTCATCTCTAACAAAAAAAGAGAAGTCAAAAAATAAGAGATTAAAAAAACAGTCAAAAAAGCTAAAGAACTTAGTTGAACGATTTTCATCGATCCTGAACAAAAGTTTAGAGGAAGTTAAACGGAGTAAAAATGGGTGAGCAAAAGGACATTTCAATATACGTGGCATTGAGTTTTCTCTTGGTTGTGGGGCTGACAGTTGCAATTATGAGTAATTCGGAGTTTGTTGTCCACTTATGGGAAAATTCAAGGCCCATATTCTATCGTGGCCAATATTTTTTTACGAGCATTGGAATCAGTATATTGATTAACATCCTTTTAATAGTGGCGATCTTTGAACGTACTTTTGGTTATAAAAAACAAGGTAGCCGTCTCAGAAGTATTCATGGAGATAAAGCAACGAGTTCTCTGAAAGCGGTTATTCCCTTGGGTGCATTTGCGTATTTAATTTTATATTTAGTATTTTTAAGTTCATTTATCGATTCTGGGTTGAGTGACCTCTTTACAAAAATAGGACTGGCTTTTAAAACAGAAATTTTAATACTTGTTAATAGTTCTTTTGCAATCACTATTCTTTTCATCATTTTACTTATTTTTAAAATAGTTAGATCAATAATGGATATCCTCGGAAGACAAAAAAGACTTTCTAAATATCCTGAAAACGAAAACCAATTAACTTTAGGCTCCGTAGGAGAAGGAGAAAGTTTTGATGCTGAAGAAAATCCTCGTTGGGTTAAGTTGAATAAAAAAGCACTCAATGGAAATATTCTTGTAACAGGATCAATTGGTAGTGGTAAAACTCAAGGATCTATTCTCGTTTTTGTTGATCAAATCTTAAAGAATTTCTCTCCCCGTCCATCAATGTTGATTTTAGACCCTAAAGGTACATTCATTCCAGAAGTTAGGACAATGGCGACAAAATATGATCTACAGGAGGTTTTATAATGAATAAATGTATCATGAGACTTTCTCTTGATGGTCATCATACATTTAATCCTGTCTATATACAGGATGCCCTGAAAGAGTCACGCTTTGCTGAGATTGCATCAATGATTAGAGCTGCCGCCAAAAATTTCTCTGGCCGATCGAGTGAAGCTCCAATTTGGGAGAATTCTGCTTTTAACCTTACAAAAAATGTAGTTATTTTTTGTGCTGCAACTAAAAACTATTTTACACTAAATGATATTTACAACGCCATTTTGATGGCCTCAGAAAAGAATTTAATTCGAGATTTAGAAGATTCCTTAGATAGCAACGAATTTACCGAAGAAGAGGCTTATAACATAAGATGTGCAATTAAATATTTTGATGAGTTTGCTGGATTTGAAGAGAAATTCAGATCTGGTGTATCAGTTACATCTACAACTTTCTTAAGTCAATTTCAGGATTATCAGATATCTAAAATATTTTGTCCAAAAATAGAAGATCTAACATTAACTTGCATGGATGAAATCATTGATAAACAAATTATTTTACTGGTAGATATTGAAAATGAGTCTCTTTCTAAGTCAATTGGTACTTTTGTTAAACTTCACTACGAAAAATCAGTATTGAGCCGCCTGAAAGATCCAAAGCGAAGTAGTGAACATATGGCAATCATCGTAGCTGATGAATATCAAGATTTAGCATCTGTATCGCATGGTTCACAGCTTGGTGATGAAAAGGTGTTGGCCAAAGGCCGTGAAGCAAATTTTTTCTTTTTGGCAGCATCTCAAAGTATCGTATCAATCTTTAATGCAATTAGAGATGAAAAGGCCTCAAAGGAGTTAATACAAAATTTTCGTACTCGTATTGCTTGTCATTCCTCTGATATTGATACCATTAGAAACTTCAAAGAGCTTCTCGGGCAAAAAGATAGCGAGAAAATCACTAAAAGTATTTCTGAAAACTCACAAAAAGCCAGCCGCAACTACCTTCTAGGAGGATTTGACTCTCTCAATGCTAATATTAGCGAGTCGATAAGTACTGGCCAACAAAAAGAATATTTGGTGACAGGAAGAGAGTTTTCACAGCTCAAAACATTCGAGTCATTTGCCCAAGTTTATGATGGGGTAAGAACAGATTTTTACAAATTATTTCTTAAACCTCATTTTCTTGAAAAGAAAAACACCACACATAAACAACTCATTGAGCTGCTAGATGGTATTCCTTCCAAATGGCAGCGAGTAAAGGCCACTATGTTTAAAACTTGGAAAATTATCAAAAAGGCATTTTATATTATATTTCTTCTCTTCTCTGGTAAAGCAATGGCACTCCCTAATATTTGTAGTGTAGTTAATAAACCTGCATTTCACTCATGCCTTCAATATCGTGTGACTCCAACAATGTGTGGATGGCCGATACCAAGGCCTTGCGCCCGTTTCTCTTATTATGTGCCTCAAACATTTATAGAGGTATCCGCCCGAGCAGGGGGATCATACTTTACTGCACTTCCGGGGGCAGCAATGCAACTTGCAGGTGTCCAGACCTTACCTCCATATGGAACTGAAGGAGATGAAGATACACAGTCCTACCATGCTCATACTCTCTCTGTTCCTTTTGCAACAATACCATTTAACATGATGCCTTGTGGAGGTACACGTATTCCAAAGCTTTGCTTTGATGGTATGAGTGAACATATTTATAAACACTGGTCGACTGGGTTCAGTGACAAGTTTCAACCAAATTTTTTAGCATGGTCGCTCTCTCCTAAGGCCTGCTTAATAAAAGGTGCCATTGCTTCAGCCGTTGGTGGCGAGGCCAGCTTTGCTGCCGATTCTCCTATGTGTAGTATTCCTTTACCGCCACTACCTACGTTTCCACCCTCCAGTCACTCAGCTTGTAATGGCTGGGGGGTGTTTTATCCCCGAATGGGTAGCTATAACGGCCCTGCATCAATGACTGGAGCGTTAATGATTGCCTCTCGAATGAGGTCTCTCTCATCAGAAGTATTCATGTCTACGCCAAGCTATCCTGTAGAAAAATGGCAAATGATTAGTCCTGGCTCTAGCTCTTGCTTTGGTGAAGGGCAAAACATTGGAATTCTAGAAACGATAAAGAATGCACGAGAAATAGGCAGATTAACAAGCGGAAAATTAAGCGGTCACCTTTTTGTTATCTGGAAACAAGTAAGTTGTACTCGTGATTTGCCTGCTGTACCTGTTGCAGCAGCAGCTCTTGCGGCCATGGTGCCTGTCTGTCATGGATTGGGGGGGCGATGAGTAAATTAACGATAATACAAAATCAAACAAGCGAACAAAAGGTTTCAGGTGGATCTCCGTATGCATCCTTGTTTAAAGATGCCATCTTTTATGCAAAAAACTGTTCCGTAAGTGACATTCACATTGAACCCACCTCTACTGGTGTTCTTATACGAATGCGAAACAACGGTGAGCTAAAAGATTGGAAAAAACTTCCTTTGGACTATAGGCAAAGCTTCATCCAAGAGGTCAAAAGACTGAGTAATCTATCAATTGCTATCAGTAATCGGCCACAGGATTCAAGACTTTCACTTCCATCATGGGATTTAGCTTTGAGAGTCAA
Source organism: Pseudobdellovibrionaceae bacterium (assembly GCA_018663505.1). GTDB lineage: Bacteria > Bdellovibrionota > Bdellovibrionia > Bdellovibrionales > UBA1609 > JABJQG01. The sequence continues at coordinate 88,431 of JABJQG010000020.1, forward strand.
CAGTACACCCATGTTATATGGAGAAAAGATTGTACTAAGGCTTCTTGACCTGAGCACTACCTTTGATTTTGAATCAGCAAATATTGATGAGTCTTGTGCCGTTGATATTAAAAAGGCAGTTCAAAATAAAAATGGAGTCATAATAATATCAGGGCCAACTGGTAGTGGAAAAACGAGGACACTCTATACCCTGCTCAATTCTCTTGAGAAAGAACAAAAGAATATTGTAACTCTTGAAGATCCTATTGAGTACACTTTTGAAAGAATCAATCAAATTGAAATTAATGAGAAAAATCTTAGCTTCAGCGATGGGCTTAGGGCAATTTTAAGACAAGACCCTGATGTTATCCTTGTTGGTGAGATCAGAGATTTTGAAACTGCGGATTTGTGTTTCAAAGCAGCGGCTACTGGACACTTGGTACTTTCTTCTCTTCATGCAAACAGCTCCACGAAGGTTGTTGATCGTCTGCTAAATTTGGGTATTGATCAGTATATTATCGAGTCAAATTTAAGATTTTCAGCGGCACAGCGACTTTTGAAAAAAATCTGCCAAGGTTGTTCATCAAAAGCTTCACTTGAGGATATTGATAATTTAGGTCTCACTCTTGCCAAGGCCAATATTGATAATAAGGTGAGTAACTTTAAGGTTAGAAACCCATCAGGTTGTAAATCGTGTGATAACGGAATCGTGGGAAGAGTGCCTGTCATTGAGTACATTACAAAGGTCGAACTGGACTTTTCTAATCCATTAATTCCAAAAGAGTCTCTACGTCAGGCGACTCTTAAGTTGGCCCAAAAAGGCCTTGTCGATATCAACGAGGTATTAGATGCGCAATAAATTTATAGCAATAGCTTTATGCCTATCTTCGAGCATGGTGTTTGCTGATAGTGAATTTAAGTATTTTGATGATAAGATTAACTATTGGTCTAGTGATAAAAAAGTTGAAATTAAAAAAACAGAAAAATTGTCACCTACTAAGAAACCTAAAGATACAAAGACATTTAACTGGTCAAACTACCTTAATCCTAAAAATGATGACTTTTTTAAAGAAGGAAACTACACACCACCGGCCCCTTTTATGGAGTTAGCCAGAAATCCAACGGACAAAAATATTAAAAATTGGATTGCTTATAATAAGCTAAAAAATCAATTATCAAAAAGACTCCAAACTAGGATGCAGACATATTTAGCAAAAAACACCAAAGGAGAGAAACAAAAAGAAGCCATTACCCTATATAAGAAAAAGGTACATAAAATAAAGGTCTCTGCTATCGACCCTGCTAGGTATCGAGTTAGAATGTTTTTTGATTCAAAATGTCCTCACTGTAAAAAGATGTTTGGAACACTTGTTAAATTACAGAGTGCGGGAGTTTTTGTTGAGGCCCTACAGGTTGATAAAGGTACTCTTAGATCTTTACAATATCCAATACCAATTCGTCCAGCATCACAAGAAGAGATTAAACAGCACAAAATAGAGGCCGTACCATTTACCTTGATAGCTGACCTGAAAAAGAAGGTTTTGTATCCACCCTTAAGGGGCTATCAAAGTATGAATACAGTTATGAATCTGTTGAAGGAAGCTGACAATCTATAAATAAAAATTGGCCTACGACTACAAACGAGGCATTCGCAACAATTTAAGAGCTATCGACCATTAGGAGATAGAACTTTATGTCGTGGGAGGCCACATGAACACAATGTTACTAAATCATATGGTTGATGTATCAACCATACCCAAGCTTTCAGAAGATGGGCCTAGAGGACCAAAATATTGGTTTTTGATCTTGCTAGGAATAATTCTAACATCATTAGTTTGCTTAGATTCTTATGGAGCATCAAGACTGCCCGGAGTTGATGCTGCCAATAAACTAGAAGCCGCAGGAACACTTTTAAAACTTGTTGATACGGCACTGTTTATTTGGGGTGCTCGCATCTTTGCAGGCATTGCAATTCTTTCTGCTGGATGGAATCTCAAGGAGCAAAGATTTGGTGTTGCTGTTATCTGTGTCGTTAGTGCTCTAATTTTTGGAACAGCACCAATTTGGGTCAAAAATATCTTTGACATTGGTGGTGGTAACGGAATTTTTTCGTAGTGAGGATTTAAGAGATGTACGATTATTCAGATTTACAAACGAACCATGGCAGAAGAGTTAGCCAAACAATAGATTCTCCTATAACCGTCTTTGACTTTTGGGAGCTTGGAGATGTTTTTATTGGACTATTTATTATTATGATTTTTGGTGTCATCGCATACTCATGGTGGATTATGAGCATTTTATTACTTTTATTTTTAGTTCTAGGCCCTGTGGTTAAGAAGAAAAATAATCGCGGCATTTATCTTCATTGGCCTTATCGCCATTTAAAAATGAACTTGCCCGGAATTATTAATCCTAAGGGAAGAACTAGATATTCAGACTAACAAACAAAGGAGACGTTAATGAGCAATTCAGAAAAAGCAAATACAAAATCTAATGGAGGAAACTATGCAAGGAGACCTATTGAAGAGATTAAGGCCTTTAAATCTAAAGATGGAAAATATTTTGTCGTTCAAACTATTAAAACGTGCATTTTACCTATTAATTATGTGGATACGATCATTAAAAATGAAAGCCCGCTCAAAAATGGAAAATCTATTGAAAAAGAGCAGTGAGATGATTGGAGCCATGGAAAAAGGCATTGAGGCCGCAAAGATCACGACACCTCCAAATGGTGTATATGAAGGAGTAGACTTATAAGTTCTCCCTAAATATCTTTGTTTTAAGGCCGCACTCCTAAGGGAGAAAATGCTTCTACAATATTTTGTTTTGGCACTGGTAGGTGTTTTTTCAGCGTACTTCTTTATAAGCCGAAGTGAGATTGGAGGTCTTTACACTCAACTCAGGCAGAAAGAGTATATTTTAGCTCCTGGAGTTGTTGATTTTACTCCGGCATCTCCTCAAAGTGTTTCTGATCAATATGTTGATGATGCTGCAATGTCGTTTCTCTCATTACTTGGAAATATTAATGCCATTAATATTGATGGAAATTACGAACGCTTATCAAAATTTATGGGAGCTGAATTAAAGATTCGATTTGATGCTGAAGTGGCCGAATGGCGAGAGACTGTAAAACTTGAGAATATTTCTGAGATATTAAAGATTACAGATAAAGAAATTATCTCAGATGATAATGGTTACTATCGTCTTGTTGCCGTCGCTAATAGAGAGCGATACGTCAATAATGAGTTTCTTGGCACTTCAGATGAAATTATTGAAATGATTTTACAACTTGTTCCTCCACAGAAAGGTAAAGAGTGGTTTCTTCAGATAAATTCACTCACACGTTCAGAATCTAGTTCATTTAGAGGCCGTGAAACAAAAGGTAAGTCATCAAGAGAAAAAAGGAGTTCAAATGAGTAATACCATATTAAAAATAATAACTCTGATTAGTCTTTTAGTTTTATCTGACTTTGCCTTAGCGAAGGATATCTATTACGGGTCAGGAATAGAAACAGTAAAACTAGTTTATGGACAACCAACTATTTTTAGATTCCATAAACAAGTTCGTACTATTTCTCAAATCCATAGGTTTGATATTCAGCCAGCAGATCAAAATGATCCAGATTACTCTGTTCTGACCGTCAAGCCTCGCTTCACAAAAGGAACAAGTAAGGCCGTTTTTATTCTTAGTGATGGTTCACCAGTAAATGTAAAACTAGTCATGGCATCAAAATCATATAAAAAGAGTGAAGCCTTTTATGATTTCAAGCCAAAGAGTCAATTGATTGAACGTGGTTCTGATAACTCAAATCTCCCTGTTGTTACAGAGATTGAATTGATGAAAGCAATGATCAGAGATGACTTGGTTACTGAATATAAGAAGAAAAATCTGAATAAATGGATTAACTCTCATTTTGAAAAAGTTTCAGTTTATCTGAAGCGTATTTACACGGGCAAAGAGTATAACGGATATGTTTTTACAATAATTAATAATCGCAGATACTCGGGGATATCAATTGATATTAAAAAATTGATTTTAGGAGACCCTAATCTTGCAGTTCTATCTCAGATTGATGATGAATTTCTTCCTCAGAGAAAAAAGAAGTCCAAATCAACAACTTTAAGAATCGTTGCAAAATCAAGTGCGACATATGGAAATGTAACGTTACCAATAACAATTGTTAAACCAAAGAAGAAATCTAAAAAAGGAGGGAAATAGTGATTGATCATAATAAACTCATTCAAACTATTACAAGACCTCTTGCTGGTTTTATGAAATTGATCAATCAAGATCAAAAAATTAAAGTGGGTCTTGTTGCTTTTTTAGCTTTGGTAGGGATTTATGTTATTAGCAAATCTGCGGAGTCTAATCGAGTTATCTATAAAAGCAACTATAGACCAGACTTTGACAGTGGAAGGATTCTTAATGATCCCAAAAACTCTTATCTTAAGGGCAAAGAAAAACTTTTAACAAAGGCAACCAAGAAATTAGTTGATTCTCAAAAAGTTTTAGTAAGCCGTATTGATTCTTTGGAAAAGAAGCTTCTTGATAGTCAGGAGATGGCCAAAGAGACAAAGAAGGTATCTGAAGTAGAAAAAACTAATGCTGATGTGTCAATTCCAGAAAATGGAGTAGAACCTATCAAAGTTTATCCTACAGATGCACCACTTGAACAGTCAGTGCCAGTATCAAACTTGGGAACAGCATCTTTTACAGCAAAAAGTCAGCGAAGTCGTACCCGTGGATACAAAGGCCCTTCAGTTATTTCATTTCCTGTTAAACAGAAACGAGTAGAAGAAGGAGTTGTTCTTCCTACAGGAAGTTATGTAAAAGCGAAACTGATGACTGGTATTGATGCTCCAGAGGGTAAAAATTATCCTGTGCTTCTTGCTTTAGATTTTTCTTATATCGGGCCAAATAAACATCGTGTTGATTTAACTGGCTGCTTTATGATTGCTAAGACATCTCCTTCATTGGCCACAGAAAGAATAAATTTTCAGGCTAATCGACTTTCTTGTGTTTCTAAGAGTGGTAAATTCTTTGAGAAAACCATTAGTGGATTTGTAGCTGATGATAGTGACAATACTTTTGCTGTTAAGGCCGAAGTCAATTCTAAGCAAGGCCGAGTTGCCAAAATGGCATTTATGAAATCAGTGGTTGATGGAATTGGTGAAATAATCACTCGTAAAAGCAAGTCCATTGGTGGCAAGAATCCAGACGCAGCAAATGTGATGGTTCAAAATGGTGCTCAAGGTGCAGCGTCTAAAGTTTCTGACTGGTATTTAAAACAGGCAACATCACTTCTCCCAACACTTTCAGTGGGGTCAGGACAAGATGTATGGGTGATTATGCAAGAAAGCGTTACCTTGCCAAACGATTTTTTTAGAAAGAATGAAAGGAGAAAAAGAGATGCAAAAGTATTTTCCTATTTTAGCCGTGCTATTGATTAGCACTAATTTTGCAGGGTGTGCTCATACATCCCCCGGAATGAAGATCCTTGAGGAGAGGGCCAATTATTCAGATATAAAAAATGTCCGACCGGCGGACAAAAGTCACTCGGCAAGAAGTGGATCTCAAGTTAAAAAGGCTTGGTTGTATCCACATGAGATGCCGACGGGTGACTATTTTGGAGGAGCTTGGTTACATTTGGTGGTTAAGGAAGATCGTTGGAATGTGAAGGAATTGATTAGGTGATTCTCCACGCAGTGAGTGGAGAATTTGTCACGCTATGAGTGACGAATTGTGAACTCGATGCGTTCACAATCTTGGATCATACCTAATCTAAAAAGTTGTGTATTAACGAATAGTTAATGACTTTTTTGTGGTGATATACTACATAATATTAGTCAGTCACCATTAGGAGGACAAAATGAAAAAAAGAAGAAAGTTTTCAGAGATTTATGAAGATATGGACAGTATTAACAAAAGAAAGCCCACTATAGAAGAGTTAAATGAATTAGAAGAGACTCTTAAAAAAAGTGAACTCATTATTTCTGAATCAGAAAATGAGACGGATTCTGATGGGGTTCCACAGGTTGATAAATCAGCAATGAATCGTAACAAAATAGAGGATATCAATGGCAACGAACCGAATAGGATTTAGGCAGTTTTTAAGAAAAGTAAATGAATCTCAAGATATAAGAATTATTGTTGATTCTAATATCATCATTTCTTATTTTGATGAAATTCATTCAGCACATGATGATGTAAGTAATTTATTGAACAGCTTAGATAGTATTGCAAATGTTACGCTATATACAACTGTCACTACAAAGTCAGAGTTTTTGGACTATCAGAGACGAAAGTTGCTTACGATGGGCCTTTTATCCCTCAATGAAGAATTTAAGGATAAAATAAAGCTTAAACCTGACTGCTCTGAAGTTATCAATACTGTTAAACTTAGAAAGAACATGAGATTAGGTAGAGAGATTAAGCGAGTATCTGATGAATCAGAAATAAATTCAGCATTAAATTACTTCAGAGATAGTGAAATTAAAGAAATTAAAAAAGTTTTTAGAGCTAGAGATATTCAAGATGAAGCTGGTTGGCTTAAAATATGTACTATATTTTTGAAGACTAAACTTTTGGAGCAAGAAAAACTTTTGGATAGCTTTTGTAATTATCTATCGATTCATGATGGATCACAAAAAAATCTTTTTACTGTTAGTGAAATTGATTGGAATAAGGCCACCATCATATCTGCTGAGACAGGAATGGGTTATTCCGATGCAATGATCTTAAATATGGCCTGTTCTACTGAAATAGAATTTATTGCAACCCTTGATTTTGATTTGGTATATGCTGGAGCCTTTCAAATGCAAAAAAGCATATTACTGCCAGACAATAGAATTAAAACATTTAAAAGAATTCTTAAAAATTAGCGATAAAGGTCAACTAACCATAGAGGCCGTATAAAAATTTAAAGACAGCTCGACGACAACCAACGAGAGCACTTTCTTAATAAAGAGGTGTTTTCGTGCAAGAAGTTTTACCAAAACCAATACAACAAGCGTTGGTGAATCGTCAGAATCTGACAGACTCACTTTTTAAAAGATCTGAGTCACTCAGTAATCTTTTACCATATAGTGAATACAGTAACGAGTTTGGTGTTTTTCTTAATAAAGATGGCTCCCTTGGAGTTATTTTTGAAGTTGAACTCTTAGAACATGAACCAGTTACAGGACCAAATATTGTTAAATGTGTGGAGTCATTAGGAACTCTATTTAACTTACCTGAAAACTGTGTCCTTCAAATTCACTATGATCAATCTTATATTTCAAAAAATGATCCTGTTTGGAAGGGTACTGTTAATAAGTATCCATACGCACACCCCGTATCCCAAGCTCTTTTTGATGAGCGAATTAAAACCATTAGAGAAAAGTGCAACACCTTAGATGTAAAAGCACCGCTCAGTCGAAAGACGTATCTCTCAATACGCTATTTTCCAAAGATTAAGACTTCTGCTGCCAAACTTACTTTTAAGAAAGGAGAGAGTGTTCTTTTTAATGAAATGGATAAATTTGTTCAGGAGGTAAAGACATTTTGTAATATTATAGCTCAATACAAGAGTAATTCTCGTCTCAAGTTAAATCAACTTGATGGTCAAGATCTTGTGACTCTATTAAGGAGATTTTTTAATCCAAAAGAATTTTATAAAAGAGATTTTGCAAAATTTAATGAGCATCATTCAATTTCGGATCAGGTGATCTATACCAGTCCAACTCTTGATCATAAAGGAATTGAGCGTGAAAAAGTAAAAGCCCGTGTTTTGACTCTGAAGACTAGTCCACAGATAGCTTATCCCGGAGGTATGGCCTATTTTACCAGAATTAACTTTCCATTTAAGCTCTCATTAAATTTTAGCTTTCCATCTAAGCAAAAAATTAAACAGTTTTTTGATTTGAAAGAGTTTTTTCTTCAAAATACTCCAACAGCAAAAGCCAGAATACAAAGAAAAGAAATTCTAGAGGCACAAGATCGAATGGCCTATGGAGAACGCTGTCTCTACTTAACATTTAATGTGGTTTTAGAGGGAGAAAATGATGAGGAGCTTGATCAACGCACTCGTGAGTTGGTTAATATTTTCCACACTGAGTTAGAATGCGAAGTGATTATTGAGGATGAAATTGGTTTGGGAATGGCACTTAACACTTTGCCATTAAATTATACTCCAGATGCAGATGCTTCGGCCCAAAGATATATCCGTATTTTACAAAAAGATGTCCTGATGTTCCTCCCCGTCTTTGATTCATTTCGTGGAATGAAAAACCCCTTACAGGTTTATCTCTCAAGAGAAAATAATTTAATCAATTTCAACCTCCTCGAAAATGAAACTTCTAATCATACAGTTGTTTTAGCTGACTCAGGGAGTGGTAAATCGGCATTCATTATTGATTGTGTGCAGGCAGCAAAAAGAATTGATCCAGAGCCTTTGATTTTCGTTATTGATAAAAAATCCAGCTACAAAACTCTCGCAAAATATTTTGATGGAGATCTAACTGTCTTTGATGCCAGTGGAGATATGCCATTTAGCCCATTTCGAGGTGTATTTGATGATTCTAAGATCAATTTTTTAACAAATCTCCTCGCAACGGCAATTCGACTAATGTCGCCGAAGTTTGATGTTGAGAGTGAACATATTAGTGCAATCTCAAAGGCCCTTCGTCTTGCCTATGAGAAAAAGAAAAAAGAGCTTGGACTGGTCTATGAAGGTGGTGATTTAAAATCAAAAGATAGTGATGATGATGTCGAAGTTACCATGGATGACGTGGTCGCTGCACTATCAGCATTAACAGCAGATTCTGATTTTGAAGCACTAAAAGATCAAATAGAACATGTTCTCGTGAAACTTCGCCCATATTATGGAGATGGGATCTATGCAAAATACTTCAAAGGATCTTCTAACCAAAATAAATCACAGAAAACAAAACTATTTTATATCTATGACCTAGATGCCCTAGACAGTGACCCCGTTCTACAAACGCTGATGACTATGAGTGTGATTGAAGAGATTAGAAGCACAATTAAACTCCCTGAACATCAAGGAAGGGGTGGCTTTATAGTTTTAGAAGAACTTGGAATGCTTGGGCGTGACAACCCTACAGCTCAGAAATTTATCATAGATGCTGCTGAAACATTTAGAAAGCTTGGCTTCTGGTTAATTGGGCTTACTCCCCGTCCGCAGAACTACTTTGAAATGGATGCAGGTAAGGCCATGTGGGGTGTTGCTGACAATTTCATTTTTTTAAAAATGAGTTCAGATAATGTTGATTACCTCTCTACTAACTCAAAGCTCATTGATGAGGCCAATGGTGAGATCATCAAATCATTACAAACGATAAAAGGGCAACATGCTGAGGTTTTCTATGTAAATAAAAATAAATCAAAACAAGGAGCCTTTCGCTACTTTCAAACACCACTGGATAGATGGCTTGCTCCCACAAATGACAAAGATTTTCACTTGGTACAAAAGACTTTTGACAAATTTAAAGGCAATGCATGGAAGTCACTAGAGTACCTTGCTGAGAATTACCCTGACGGGATTCAAACCGATGGAGAATTGAATGATAAAAATAATTAAATTAATTACTATCATGCTGCTCTTGGCCTCAACGGCCGAAGGATCAGATTTCAACTATAGAAATACTTCTGAATACACTTCTTCTGATTATCTATTCAAAAGCCGTGGAGAGCTAGATGATACTGTCTTTGATAGATATCAAACAATTGATCTCGGGATCGACCTTGCCATTGGCTCAGACTGCGGCAGAGTTGATTTTAAGAGCACTCTAAAAGGTACGTTGAAAAATCTTCTTGATGCAAAATATTTTGAATCTATGGGGCAGAACATTTTAGCGGCATCTCCAATGCTGCTAACCTGCTATTTTTCACCAACATGGTGTTCAATCCTCAAACATACTCGTATGTCTGCCAATTTTCTTTCTAATATGCGACTTGATCAATGTGCCTTAATTGATAAGTACGTTGATACTAGAACCGAAGATTTTAAAATGGAAAGACAAAGCTGTGTCAGAAAAGCAATTCAGCGGACTGGCGGAAATATGGAAGCAGCAATGTCTCAATGCAAGTCTGGATCTGACTACTCCTTTGATATTGCAAATTGGTCAGGTGCAAGCAATGGAGCAAAAGCTAGAACTAATAAGCTCATAGCATCATCAGCTAAATGGGCAGGCTTTACAGGCCGAGAAGCAAGACGCTCAGTAGATCTTATTAAAGCTCTTGTGGGTGACACAGTTATAGGAAGAGGCAAAGTTACTGTTGAGTATGGGCCAAGCAAAAAGGCACTCACTCCCCGTATACGTTTAGCTGCTATCGAAAAAGATACCTATAATAAATTATGTAAAGGGCTACTTAACAAAATTGATAAGAACAATAACAGATTGAGCATTGATCGTTTGATTAAAGACGATGAGCTAAAAGACATTGGGCAGGATAATGATGGAGCCTTTATTGACAGGCAAACTCTAAGATATCTTTCTTACCTTCCTTTCATACAGAGGCACTCTTACTGCCGTAAACTAGCATCTTCGATGGCCTTAACTCAGTTTTCTGGAGAGATGAACCGCTCCCTAGATATACTCACTGTTTTGTCTCAAAACCCAAACCTTCCGGCCAACAGGAAAAATGAGATTAATTCCAAACGCCAAGCACTCAAGGAGTCAATTGAAACAACCCTAGAGTTGAAAAAGGTAAAAAATGAGCCGCTCAATAAGGTTCTTTCTCAAATTACTTCTGAAGGGCGTTTATATCAAGGACGGGCCACGGATAGAACCTTAAACTCAAATGCTGCTGCAAGAGATACTAGGCGTACTAGAGCAATGTTCATGGACTGCTCTGATGGATTCATGTGCGAAACAGAAGGAGGCTACTGAGATGTTTACTAATACTGCCTACGAGGCTTTGTACCAATACCTCGGTCTGGCGTTACACTCCCAGTTTATAGAAATAATAACTTCCGAAGGTTTTTTTAAGGCCGTTGTGCTTATGATCTTATGATCTTTGGTATTTTATTTTTCTCGACTGCTGTTAAGTTTCTTTCTAGGTATGTGCCAGGGAGTCTGATGGCAAAAAGGCATGTTCCATTGACCGCTTTTATTAAAATAATTGCCTGCTTATTTTTAGGATTGGCATTATTGAAGGTAGGATCTTCAACATCAGTTAAAAGTTACTCTGGTGATTCTTGGCACAGCAACCCTTATGTTCAAACCCGTTATGGTGAAGTAAAGGAGCAGATTAAGGTTTCATTTGTTTTTGATCTTCTGAGTAGAACTGCGGAAGAATCAAGTGCTCTACTAAATAGGATAGTAGATAATGTCATGGCCAAATCTCATTCTCAGCTTGGTGCCCCTAACTTTTTCTATAAAGCGATTATGTACTCAGGATCTGCGACTATCAACTCACCTGAGATAACCGAACTGATACATTTCTATACAGAAGAGTGTTTTCAGAAAGTCCTCCCCCTTATTGGTGGGAGCAGTAATGGAGGCAACCTTTCTGAGTTTTTTGTGGAGAATGGTGGATATGATCAAAAGTTATCTGAGATAGACATCAAAACCCAAGGCAGTGGAAATTACACTTGTCTAGATGTTAAAAATGAGGTCAGAAGTTCACTCAAGCAGCATGCTAAAAATCATCATGTTAGATTTTTAAGAGTCACGGGTGGCAAGGTTCCCCGAGTTATCGAAGGCGATGAAGCTTGGGAAAATATGCATATGGCAAATATGCTAGTCAATCATTATCTAGATGAAAAAGAGTCTGTCATGGGAATCATGAAAGGTTCACAGGTCAAAGGGACGACAGGAAGGATCTTTCAATATCTAAACCGTTTATTCTCTTTTGATGCTGTCTTGTCACTTTTTGGTTTCTCAGATACCCATGGATCATCTGAAGCTGCTGTAAGAAGTCAAAAATTTAGCGAACATCTAGCAAGAGCACCTCATGTCGCAGGGATATTAAAAATGGTTTTGATATTTGTTTTTCCGTTTCTAATGTTCTTTATTGTTGCTGGCAAATGGAGGGTTCTCGCTTATTGGTTTGCTCTCTACACCTCGGTTCTTCTTTGGGCACCTCTATGGACTCTTTTTTACCATATCATGACGAGCATGGCCCAGTCAGTTGAGATGATGGAGGCCATAGGCGAATTATCTGATGGTGTGTCTCTCTATGGAGCAAAGCTTGTTTCATCAAGGATTTACTATTTTTACTCAATTTATTCTTGGATTCAAATAATGATTGGAGTCCTAACGACTGGTGGGATGTTCTATTTTATTAGACCACTCTTAACTGAGAACAGCGCTGAAAAAGCTCCTGAATTTCTTGGTGGTGCCAGTGATACCGCTAGTACCGCAGGGACTTTGGCCAGCACTGGTAGCAAAGTAATAGGAGCACTGTAATGGCGACTTTTAGAGTGAACAACGTGAGCATAGAGGGCGGCGTAGCCGTCCTCGGGGGTTTGGGGGCTTGCCCTCAACAAGCAAAAAAAGGGTTTACCCGTAGGCCCGAAGGGACTTTTTTTGAGGACTGGGATATCCCTGTCCATACTTGCACGACAAAACAGACCCCAAAATACCCACAAAATAAACTTAACATACACAAGGAACAAAAAATGAAAAAAACAAAACTAAAACTAATACAAAAAATAAAAATAACCACTCTACTAACAATAACTCTAACGATCACAAGCTGCGCCACAACTAATCGACCGAACAAAATCGCTCTGCGTATGATTAAAAATAATAATGTGATCCTAAAAGAAATAAAACGTGAAAGATCTGAACCAAAACTACAGAAAGTAATCAAAACAGATGAGAAACTACTAACAGCAGAAAAAAGGCTACTTATGGCCCTAACGGCAATCATTGAATCAAATGATTCATTAAAGAAAAGATTTATAAAAAAATCAATAAAGGAGGTGCAAAATGACAGACGTTAACATCGAAAGCGCAGCAAATGGAGATCCGTTAATGAAAGCAGTGGCCAAAGCAGAAGTACTCACCGAGGACCATGAGGATGCAATTGAAGACCTAGAGGATAACCAAGAAGAAATTGGAAGCTGGATCACCATCATTTTGAAATCACTCAAGGAGGCATTGCTCTAAAAGAATTTTTCATCAAATAAACACTTAAAAAAGGAAATCTTATGCAAAATTCAAAAAAAATAGAAACTAATGTCAGCACTGGGATATGTGTGAAGGTATCATCGCAAGAATTGAAGCAACTTAAGAGTGATAGCAGCAAAACTCATAAATCAGTTCCATCATTGCTACGAGAGACTTACTTCAATACACCTCCGTCAAAAGTACTAATGAAAGAAGAAGACTTAAACAAGATAAGAACAGATATTAATCGAATTGGAAATAATCTTAATCAAATCGCAAGAGAAATAAACTCTGGTATTAGAAGTGGATGGAACTCATCTTTTGATTCTTTAAATGAACAAGTTAAATTACTGAACCACTACTATGTTTTAAACTATGGCATACGTTAAAGTTAAATGGCGCAAAGATGCTCCAAAAAAAAGAGAGCTATCGGCCAGTGATTATGAGAAGTATCTGTTAAAAGAAAGAGGGAGTGATCTAGCTGTGAATTGTAACAATTGCCTAGAAGGACAAGCTATAGACCAATTTGCACAAATGCAAACTAGCTTTGGTCAATATGAACAAAGGCAGAACAAAAGTACCAATATTGCCTTTGAAGTGATTCAAAGTTTTAGTGCAGAACAAAGCAAAAGTCTTAAGGTCAAGAATGTTAATGATATGGGAGCAGAACTTGCCAAAAGGTACTTCCCTGATCATCAATTTATGGTTGTCACTCATAGCGATACTAATAAGCTTCATAATCACATTTTGGTAAATCCAGTTAACCACACAACAGGAAAGAGAGACATCACGGATAAGAAAAAACATTTGTACAACCTTAGAAGCATCTCTAATGAAATCTCACTAGAAAATGGACTGTCCATCATCAAAGAAAGTGATAGATCAAAAGAAATGAAATTACCTCAAGAGGTTCGGGAAATGAACCGCCGAGGAGCAAAATCTCGTCGCATGGATCTTTTTCAAAAGGCAAACATGGCCAGAGACTTTGCAACAAGTTTTGATGAGTACTCGTCAACTCTTAGTATGTTTCAGGTTAGAGTTGCGATAACGGATAAGAATATCACTTATTTTTATGGTGATGCAAAAAAAGGAATCCGTGGCAACAAGCTTGGTAAGAAATATGACAAAGATGGTCTTATCAGTCAGTTTAAACAAAATGATCAAAAATTTGCCGAAAGGCCAAATTTAAGGAGGAAAATAGAAGATGGAATCACAGCTTTTAAAAATGGAGAAAGAGATGCTTTGGGAGTTTCAGGCTCATCACTATTGGGGAGAGGAACTGCACAAGGTACTCATGGCAAAGATTACAACGCATTCACAAAAAGTGACCGCCGTGGCGATCGTACTCCTACTATTGCAGATCATAAACTTTATGACAGTATCATACCTACTAGTGAGATAAAGAAGGCAAGAAATAGTGATATTTTTGCATACTGTAAGCAGAATAAGATCAAAACAACATTAGATGATAAAGGCCAAAGAGTTTTAAAAGGTCGAGAGCATATTGTGATCAATGGTAGCAGTTGGAAGAATACAAAAAATAAAACGGTAGGTTCACTTATTGAGTTCGTAGCGTTCAAAGATGACTCAAGCTATTTGTCTGCAATATCAAAGATAACAGGCAACACCAAGCTTATGCTTTTGGAGCAACATTATGGAAAAGTGAAGAGGCCTTATACATCTTTTTATATACCAAAGGAGAAACAAGCTGATATAAACTATGCAACTAAAAAAGTGTCAAATTTCTTAAGGTTTTCAGGTATTGACTCTGAATTGAGTAAAGATCTTTTTAAACTTAAAAAAGTGCAAGTTGATAAAAAAGGTTCTATCTGGCTATTCCCCGAAAGCAACGGTCACAGTGCGATAGAGTTTACTCCCAATAAAAGCAACGGGTATAATTCAAAAAATCATGGAGCTTTTAATTCATTTTTTCATTCTTCAAAGGGTTCATCAAAAAATGTAACAGTCTTTACTGATCCATTTAGCTATATGAAGTCCCGAGGAGCTGATTCATTCGATAAAAATGGACGTCAAAGTGATGTCGTACTTATGGGATTAAATGAACATGGTTTGGATCTTTTTTTGACAAAGAATCCACATGTAAAAAGCTTGGATTTTGCAAATCCTGAACGCTCGGGGCAGAAACAAGATATTTTTAGTTTTGTGAATAAAATGAAAAAAAGATACCAAGGGCACTCTATCTCTGTTGATACAGTATCTTTTGGCAAGATTGATCGAAGCCATGGACACGGTTTAGATATTGATTTCTAACATTAACATGAATTGAGATAGAAATTGTAACAAAAAACAATCCGACCACCACCCAGGAGGATTTTACTTTAAAAAAGGAAAGTTCAAATGGAAACAATTGAAAATAAAAAACAAACTAAATTATCCTCAAAAAAATTAAATACTGCCGGAGTCAGAGTTAACAAAGAGACTCGCAGGGATTTAACAAGACTTGTGGACAAAATTAATAAAAAGCAATTTGGAAAACGAGTGAAAATTAGCGAGGTCATCGCTCTTGCTATAACCCTTGTTGGTGAAAAGCATATTCAACTGTTGCAACAATCCAGTTTATCCAATGCTGACAAAATTGAGATGCAATATAAAGACTATATTCGCCAAAACGGATCTATTTCTAAAGATGATTTTTTAGGAAAACTGCATGATCTTATGCTTGGAAAACTGACACCAAATGAGTCTTAATATGTGTCATTTCCCTTACGAAAGAGTCACAAATAAATTGAGAAAACTAAGAAAAACGGCTTTAAAACAGCACCTTTTCTCTTGGCCAAATGAGGAGATTTTGATATGGTAGTAGACAATTGTCAGACGAATAAAAGTGAAAAATCTGGCGGTAATCAGAGTGTTAGTCACGAAATGTGCAATTCTGATTTGCTCTTTGAAAAATTAATATGGATGACAACAGAAGAAGCGGCTCGATATCTGCGAAAAAGTGCGAATGCAATTAGAATTATGGTTCATAAAAAAATTCTAAGAGCTAGGAAATTTCGTCGAAGACTCTACTTTAAAAAAGATGAACTGGATGCCTTGATTGAAACCTCATTTGTTACAGGAGGTTATTAAAATGGCAATACGTACAAGTTCAAATAAAAATGGAGCAACTGTTTACGAAGTTTATGTAAACGCACGAGGAAAGACTGACACAAGTATAAGGCTTCAGCGTAAGAGGACTAATATTGAAACTCTTAAAGAAGCACAAAAACTTGAAAGAAAGCTTTTCAAAGCAGTTATCGAAGAAGTTGCAAAGATTGAAGGCCGAGGACTTACTTGGAGCGATATAATGGATAGGTGGGAAATTAACGCCCGCTTAGGCCATCTTGGCGACAGGTATGTTAAAAACCGTCACATTATCAGAGGACATATCAGTCTATTAACTAGATACACAGATATCTGGTTTAAGATGAGGGCCTCTGATTTAACTAAGGGAGATGGAAGACAAATTCTCAACGCTGCCAAAGCAGGTGGCTCTAGCGAAGGTGTTTTAAAGAAAATCAAAACTTCCGTAAATGTGATTTATAAATGGGGAATAGAAGAAAAATATATCGTTGGTACTTCTACCACCCCCGTTGAAGGTCTCTGTGTTTCAGATAAAGTTGAAAGAGTTCCTCAAATTTTAACTCTTGAGGATATTCGTGCTTTATTAAAAAATGCTAAAGAGACTGAACACCCTTGGTATCCAATCTGGGCATTTGCAATGTTAACTGGAATGAGAAGTGGCGAACTCAAGGCTTTACAGTGGAAGGATATCGATTTTGAAAAAAGAATTATTACTGTTTCAAAATCTTATAGTCCTCACATTAAAGGCATCAAAAGCACGAAGGCCGGATACTGGAGAAATGTTCCTATTTCTCAGGATCTGGAAGATGTAATCAAAGGTCTTGAAGAAGACAATGAGATAACACCTGATGGCTTTGTATTACCCCGTCATTACTCATGGTCCAATGGACAAGCAGGGCAAGTTCTAAGAGATTTTTTAAGTGAGATAGGCATTGAAAAAAGTGTCGTCTTTCATACTCTAAGAGCATGTTTTGCGACTCACATGCTGGCCTCAGGAGTAGATCAAGCCACCGTTATGAAGATCGGTGGATGGAGAGATATTAAAACTTTTCAGATCTATGTGAGACTAGCTGGGATCGAAGTTAAAGGAGCAACAGACGTCTTAGACGTGCTGCCCAAAATGCAACCGCTCACAACTGGTAGAGTTGTGAATTTAAGTGATTATATGGAGCAGGCATAGTGCCTGTTTCATTTAAAATCTATTTCTTGATATTTCTTGAAAATCCTTCTTCTGGCTACTATAGTAATCCATATAGTGGAAATCATTAAATTATTTTGGTTTCCACCACTTCTAATTGTGTCCTGACTGGACACATTGATTACAGTTTACTCAGATCACATAGTCAACACCTATGCACTAAAGGAGTTGTTTTCGGATTCAACTCTTACTGCCTTTTTATTAAAGAAGCTTGTTAGCTGATGCTAGGATCTCTTTCTTAAAAGCATTTATTAATGCAACTTTTAAATGAGTTCTATTTTTAGTTAAATATATTGATCTTTTGGGCGGTGCTTTCTCTGAGAATTTTCGCAAGAGTAACTTCTCGCTTTTACTCAGCCTCAAAGTGGCAAGCTTAGGAAGAAGTGTATACCCATAATGATCTATGACGATATATTTTAGCGACTCAAGGTTTCCTACTTTGAAATCAACTTTATCTGGTCGCATATTCATCTGATTTCGCAGCTTACAGGCTTCAATAACTTCATCTCGTAAACAATGTCCCTCCTCCATAAGCCAAATTTCATTTGCTTTGATATCACTAATTTTAATTTTGTCTTTTTTGAATAAATGACTTTTTTTATTCACAAAAAGAAACAGTTCTTCGTCATAAAGATGTTCTTGTTTGAGATTCTGTCCGTCTTCTTTAGTGGCTAAAATAGCTAAATCAATATCTTCATGATTTAACATTTCAATACATTCTTTTGTGGTCACTTCCAATATAGAAAGTTCAACATTTGGATACTTTTTGCAAAATGAGGTTAAAAATTGTGGAGTTATATAAGGCGATATTGTTGGAATAACAGCTATTCGTAAAATTCCCTCAATGGCCCCTTTTTCATCTTGAATCAACTCTTTGATTTTGTTTATTTCCATAAGACCAACTTTTGCCTGTTTAACAATTTTTTTACCAACCTCTGTTGGTACCGTGGGAGACTTTGTTCGATCAAAAATCACAACCCCAAGGCTATCTTCAAGCTTGTGAATTTGAGCACTTAGGGTGGGCTGGGTGACAAAACAAGAAATTGCGGCCCTTCTAAAGTTCCCCTCTCTTGCAACGGCAATAATATATTCTAACTGAGTTAAAGTCATGACCTCAGTGTAGCATGTAAGTATTTAGCTATCAACTCATAGATATATAATATTTTACCTATTGGCACAATTCGGCGATATTAAGGTCATAACAATCAAAACAATTAAGGAGCTTTTCATGAAAAAGAAACTATTAACTACTTCCTCTGGCATGCCAATAAGTGATGACGAAAACAGCCAAACACTTGGGGCCAATGGGCCAATAGCCATTCAAGACCATCATTTGGTGGAAAAATTGGCACATTTTAACAGAGAAAGAATTCCAGAAAGAGTGGTTCACGCTAGAGGTTCGGGGGCCTACGGAACGTTTAAACTCAGCAAAAGTTTAAAAGAATATACAGTGGCAAACTTCCTTCAGAAGCAAGGAGATGAGACGGAGCTTTTTTTAAGATTCAGTACCGTTGGCGGCGAACAAGGCTCTTCTGATATGGTAAGAGACCCAAGAGGTTTTGCCGTAAAGTTTTATACTAAAGAAGGTAATTATGATGTGGTTGGAAACAACACACCCGTCTTTTTTATTCGTGACCCAATCAAATTTCCTGACTTTGTTCATACTCAAAAAAGATGCCCCGTAAGAGGTATTAATGACCCTAATGCGGTTTGGGATTTTTGGTCTCAAAACCCTCAATCTCTGCATCAAGTCACAATCCTTATGAGTGATCGAGGCATCCCAAAAAGCTATCGCCACATGAATGGCTACGGCTCTCACACTTATGCCATGTGGAATTCAACAGGAGAAAGATTTTGGATTAAATGGCATTTTAAAACCAACCAAGGCGTTAAGACCCTAACCAATGATGAAGCTTCAATCATTGCTGGCACAACCCCTCAAGCAGGACAAGCCGACCTGTTTGATCATATTGAAAAAGGCAACTTCCCTTCTTGGACAGTTAAAATTCAAGTCATGCCATTTGAAGATGCCGAAAAATATCCAGCAACCTTTGATGTCACAAAAGTCTGGGAACACAAAGACTATCCCATGATTGAAGTTGGACAACTTGAGTTAAACAAAAACCCTGATAACTATTTTGCTGAGGTGGAGCAAAGTGCGTTTTCTCCATCGAATTTTGTACCAGGAATTGGTGCTAGCCCTGACAAGATGCTTCAAGCACGCATCTTTGCCTACCCTGATGCCCATAGGTATAGACTTGGAGCTAACTATAATTCTTTGTATGTAAATGCCCCCCGTAGAACGGAAGTATATAATTATCAGCGAGATGGAAATATGGCGCTAAAAGCTGATCGCAATTTGAAAAACTATGGAACCTATGACAACACAATTTTCAACGAACAAGAAAACCCAAGTTCTGATAAAAAATTCCAAGAACCCCCTCTTAATATTCCACAGGGAGCCGTTGACCGTTTTGACCATAGAGAAGGTATAGATGATTATAAACAGGCTGGAAATCTATTTAGAATGATGAATGATAACCAAAAACAACAACTGATAAATAACATTACTGGATCTCTTAGTGGGGTGCGAAAGGATATTCAACTTAAAATGCTAACCCATTTTGAAAAAGCTGATGAGCATCTAGGAAAACAAATTAAGGAAGTATTAAAACTTTAACACAATTATTTATATTAATACCACTATAGGGATATCCAAAAGGGATCCCTATAGTAACAATAGATTGGCTATTTATATCTTTATTCTACCTTATTCAGGCTCCAATCGTAGTCCGTCCAATCAATTTCAAACATTTTTTGGGCAATTGCTTTTTGATCCACAATATCTTTGGACATATACTTAGCGACAAATTTTTCAATTGATCCAAATTTTTTTTCAAAATCTTCGCCATACCATTTAAATATTTTACTTAGCTTTAGCTTTTTGTTCTTTTTGTTTAATCTATTTTTTACTTTATTACTCAAAAAGTTTTTCGTTCCTGCCTCAAGCAGTTCCTCCAGATTGTGCTCGGTAAATGCTTTTGCCTGAAGAGATGGACAACCAATAGAAGCACAGTTCACAGCAAAATGAATTCGTGGTTCATTAAATTGTTTTCGAATCATTCCATGTTCAATATTATCTAAATGAGACTTTTTTCCTAAAAAAGTAAAAAACTTTTTCTTCCATGTGCTTGAAAAAAAGGAACCGATGTCTTTTATGGACTTAACTGGGTAATTATCTAGTATCAGTTGAATGGTAAAACCATTGTATGCATTAATTAGAAATGCAAGTTTTTGCTTTTTTAAAAATTTTTTATATTCTTTTTTATTGACTGCAGATATTGATTTGAGATAAATAGGCAACTTTGAATTATTATGTTTCATACTCTTGTAATCAAACAAACTCTGCTTGCCATGGATCTTTACATATTTCTGCAGAATGGCATTAAAGCTCTTGTGACTGTGATCAAAGGCAAATACATAATTTGTGAGTAACAATAATATAATCAAACACCCCACTTTTTTAATGAACATATGACCTCCTAAGGTGACTTGAAGCTTTCAAAAAAGTTATCTCTGTTTTTAATTAAGTATAGACTCTATCATATAATTCAGGCTAGTCTAAATATTAATATATTAACAATTAGACTTTTTAAGTGGCACCAGTAAATATGAAAAATAAATTGCAACGCCTTAATGAGAAAGAAGAAGTGCGATCATGGAGAACTATAATGGCTGCCTATCGATCTACTTATCATCTACTGGGAAAAAGTTTGTTAAATGATGGCTGTACCATCCAAAGGTTTCAAATTTTCTACAATTTGTATTTTGAAGGGGCTCATCGACCTAGTCTTATAGCTAAAAAACTGGATGTGTCTTTACCAAATATTACTAGTTTTGTTAAACGAATGATGCGCGACAAACAAATTATTGAAGACTGGAGTGATGGTGGGAAACGTCCCAAATACAAACTCAGTGAGTCCGGAGAAGAGTTTTTTGAAGAAATTTTTCCAAAACACGTTAAACACATAACTCAACTAATTGATCCAATCCCACCAAAACTAATAGTACAACTCACAAAAATCAAAGACAATAACGAAGATAAAATGAATCAAAAGGAACTCCTATGAATAGATCAATCACTGAAAAAGTATTTTTAGTATTTTTTTTTCCCGTTGTTATTGGCTTCTATCTTATATATAAATACCCTCTTTGGTTTGTGGCAGAAGACCAAGTGGTGGAGACCTTTTATTGGTTTGGTAAATCAACTAGCTTCTGGTATTCCACTGTTTATACAGCTGTAGTCTGTGTTATAGCCTTTCAAGTTGTTATGGGCAGCCGGGTGCCATATGGAAAAAATAAAAAGAAAAAAATAAGTACATATCAAAGAAATAAATTTCTAAGTATTTTTTTCAGCCAACTTATCTTGTTCTACCTTGTTCCCTATATTCTTCCATATTTAATAAAGGGAGGTGACTTTTTTGCAGATAAATATGCACCAGTAAATAAAAACGCCTATGTTTATATATATAATGGTTTTACATCTTTAGGTGGCTTTATCTATTTATTTGTTTTAATCCCTGTGGTTGTTTGGTTTTTTGGTAAACGCTACTGCTCCTGGTTCTGCGCTTGTGGTAATCTTTCTGAGACCATCGGCATCACAAAATGGGGAAATGCCTGGGTAACTAAACTCACACCACGCGGACCAATGTCAAAGAAACTTGAGAACATGCAGTATTTATTTCTAGCGTTAGCCGTAGCCTTCGGAATTTTATTGTTTTTAGATGCATGGAAAATATTCACATCTGGAGAACTGCTCAATACCTGGAGAGCGGCTCAAGACCTTGGCGTGGATTTAATTTTTGGAGCATTAATAGGAGTTGGGGCTTACCCTTTTATGGGTTCACGTGTGTGGTGCCGTTACGGGTGTCCACTAGCAGCAAGCATGCGCCTCTTTGGCAAGTACTCTAAAAGTAAATTTAAGGTGGTGGCCAACGATAAATGCAAAGGTCTTAACCTTTGCACCACTCAGTGTCCTATGGGAATAGATGTGGCAAGTTATGCTCATAAAGATGGGGTTCCTATTGAGGGTAGTTTTAGCCTAATGAATTCACCTTGTATTGGTTGCGGTGGGTGTATTGATATTTGCCCTGTGCAAGCCATTTCATTTCAAAAAGTTTTAGGAGGCAAGTCATGATTATTTATAAAGGTTTATTTTTTTTAGTATCTGGCACTTCAGCTTATGTGATTTTACTGTTATCTCTAAGGCTCATGGCTTCTAAAAATGAGGATCGTACCGATAAAAAAGAAGAAGACTATGACTGGAAAACAAAAGAAGAACTAGAAATTGTAGATATTATTTCTGAAACTCATGACATAAAAAGCTTTTATTTTAAACGTAAAAATAAAAAAAGTTTTTACACATTTTCGCCGGGACAGTTTCTAAGTTTTCAAATTAAAGATGATCACAAACTTTTACGTTCTTATTCCATATCTGGAAGTTGTGAAAACACCAGCACTCTTCAAGTGTCCATCAAAAAATTAAATGATGGTCAGGGTTCCCAATGGTTTCACCAATTAAACATAGGTGATAGCGTGTGGGCCTTCCCTCCTGGCGGACTATTTACCGACGATAATCTAGACTTGAATTCCCCTCGAGTTTACATAGGCGGTGGAATAGGTATCACACCATTAATTTCCATGATAAAAACCAACATTGATAGATCATGCAAAGCCCCTATGAGTTTATTTTATGGCATGCGTTCCACTAAAGATTTAGCTTTTCATAAG
Organism: Pseudobdellovibrionaceae bacterium; assembly: GCA_018663505.1. GTDB lineage: Bacteria > Bdellovibrionota > Bdellovibrionia > Bdellovibrionales > UBA1609 > JABJQG01. Next base: position 111,601 of record JABJQG010000020.1, read on the forward strand.
GAGCTTGTATTATTATCTGAACGCCACTCACAATTTTCTTACTTTCCCTTGCTCTCTGACATAGATGACAATTGGGAAGGACAAAAAGGTTATATTACCTACGATTTTATTAAATCGAAAGTTGAAATCAAAGCAAATCATAACTTTTATTTCTGTGGTCCTCCGGTGCTTACGGATTCCGTATCAGAAAAAATTGTAGCCAGTGGTCATGATGCAAATTTAATTCATAGCGAAAAATTTGCATCACCTGTAGCCTTTGATCCAGCTAACATCTCCAACAGAAAGGCTGAGATTACCGTTGATGGTCAAAGCTTTACCTATGAAGGGAAGTCATCAATTCTAGAGTTCTTAGAAGATAACCATGTTAACATAGATTTTGCTTGTCGCTCAGGGGTATGCGGAGCATGTAAATGCAAGCTACTTAAGGGAGATGTGGATGCGTTTACTGACTCTGGATTAACTGCTAGTGAGATTAAGGACGGTTATTTCTTGAGCTGTGTATCTCGACCTACTTCTGACCTGGAGATTAAAATATAAAGTAAATTCTGTTTATGTGTATAAAAATAAATAAAAATTTTACAAATCATTTCTAGGTGCATCAATAATCAACACCCGCACAACTGGTGTTATCAATTTTTCATCCAAAGATGGTACATCGTAAAAGGTCAATGCCACATCCATTAGCTGATAATATGCAAGCTCAGCACCACAAGCACTGCCCTTTAAAATAATCTTTATATAAGAGCCTTTCGCCTGTAGTGGATCAATTTTTCCGGTTATTTCTGCTACATGGCAATTAGGACCTGGCTCTGGAAAATTTATATATCGCTTTTTGGAATTTGATAGATTAAATCCACCTTCGTGCCAAGACTTCTCATAATTTGTTAACACAACTTTCATTTCAATGGTAGCTTGCTGAGCTTCTAGATCCCAGCTTGCAACAAAATGATTCGCCGAACCCACCTGTTTATCATAAACAATTTGAGCTTCCACAAATCCCCTTGCTTGCAAAGAGAATGAAAATAATATTACTAGTAAAAGGAAAAATCTATTTATCATGGCAAACTCCTCTATTTATTTTAGTTATGCACCCCATACTAGCTTAGCTAGAGTTAATATACATGACCCAATAAAACTACAGGACCTTTGTCTGGATACAAAAGCTACTTTTACAAAGTAAATTTAAAACTGGAAACCATTGCACCAGGCACTAAGCACCCCATTAAATGTCGGCGATCATAGGTGGTTGTCTCTAAAAAAGACTCTCTAAAGTCAGTTAATTGTTCTAGCTGTTCACCAAAGATTCTCGATAGATGTTCATCAAACCTAAGGTCTTTGATAGGGCCTTTAATTTCTCCGTCTTCCACCCAAAAACAAGCATAGCGTGTCATACCTGTTATACGCCCCTCATTAGTGTCACTCCAATTCAAGTAATGAAGATTGGAAAGATATATACCTGTTCCTAAGCTTTTAAGAACATCCTCTTTTTTTAACTCACCTGAATCAAGCTCAGTTGACCTCAAGTACTCCCCTTCTCCAGCTTGATTAGATAGTAGTCCAAACTCTTTGGCTGTGCGGGAGCTGGTTAAAAAGTTCTGGTAAACTCCCTGCTCTACAATATTCACCTGCGTGGGAGACACCTCACCTAATTCATTAAAGGCTTGGGTAAATCCTAAATTAAAATTTTCACGTAAAGAAAACTTCTTTGACCAGGTCTGCCCTTCATGCAAAAGGCTCAGAGGGCATTGACCATGTTGATAGGCCCCCTCACTAACTCCTCCGCCAGAAATAGTCTCCAATAGTTCTTTTACTGCTGCTGGTGCTAAATAAGCTCGATATTCACCACGTTCGATACTTTGCTGTGGTAAATCTAATATCTGCAAAGATTTTTTCGTTTCATTAAAACTATTCTGCCACTCCACATTGCTCCATTGAGTTCCCGCATAGTTACCTTTAGCAGCTTTTTCATCATTAAATAAAGAATAATCTAAAGAAAAATTCTCTGTGGCGTAAAAATGATTCTGTCCCTTAGAATTTGCTGAGCCCTCTACCACTACCCCCATGGCCAATACTCCGGAAAAATCACTGTGTACTGTTACAGAGAGTATGTCCTGGTGGACACTGTCTGCATCAGGTAACTCCCCAAAATGAACATCTCTGGATTGTCCATGATCTAATATAGGAACAATTGCTGGGTCTTTTGGCAACCCCTCTACACTCATCTGAAGTTCTTTTAAAAGCTCACTACTTTTTGCTAAATCAACCTCTGTGGAACCTTCTAAGTTAAATGTAACCCCATTTTTTTTCCATTGTTTCTGTAAAGTCATATATACTCTCACATCCAATACATCAGTGCTTTGTCGTATTTTTGAATGATTAAACCGTAAAAACTTCGACTTCTCGCCAGCAAGATTTAAAGATAAATCCTCGCCTTCGTGAAGCTGTATATACAGGTGCTCTTGTATTTGTTGAAATTGCCTTTCCAAACCTTCTAATAAATCTTTATTTGTCATATTAACCTCCAAAGACTTCTACATCATTAAACATACAAACTGGCGACGCGTGACCAACCCAAATTGACTGATTAGGCTCACCTTTTCCACAATAGGGAGTTCCAAAGGCCTTAAAACTATCCTGATTGCCAACCATAGTTAAACTTTTCCAAAAGGATGAAGAAACCCCTCGGTAATTTGGGTTTTTCACAATTTTAGTTAATTTTCCATTTTCGATAAGCCGGCCATATTCACAACCAAATTGAAATTTATTACGGTAATCATCAATGGACCAAGATCTATTAGATTCCATATAAATTCCTTTTTTAACAGCACCAATGATCTCATCAACAGTGCTTTCCCCGGGCTCAATATTGAGGTTCGCCATACGATCAATTGGCGCTCTATTCCATGATTTAGCTCTAAAGTTAGCAACACCCTCCACTCCTGATCTTGCCTGACTCTCCAGTCCGCCCAAGCCTTTAACTAATTGTCCATTTTTTATTAAAAATTCTTTTTCGGCTTTTAAACCTGAATCATCATAGCCATAAGAAGCTAATTGATGTTTTACGGTGGGGTCGAAAGTGACATTCAGCAGTGAAGACCCATACTGCATTTTTCCAAAATCAGAAAGCTTTACAAATGAGCTTCCCGCATAATTACGTTCATCACCCAGTATACGATCCAATTCTAAGGGGTGACCAATGGACTCATGAATCTGTAACATCATTTGATCTGGCGATAAAACTAAGTCCATTTTCCCTTCTGGGCAATTTTCTGCAGCAATTAACTCCAGCGCCTCTTTAGCCACATGATCTGCCACCTTAAAATACTCATCCTTATTAAAATTTTCAAAACCGGACTGATACATTTTTCCACGAAAACCAGAGTCTGTACGTGTTTGAGTTTGTACACCTTCCTTAGCTGTGGCCTCCACAAAAGTGCCCGTAAATTTTAAATTTTGTGACAACTCTGTGCCATTACTGCTTACAAATAAATACTGAAGCTCAGTAAACTCGGCCTCAGCACGACGAGACACAATTTTATCGGAAACTTTAATCTTTTTACATGTCTCAACTAATAGCTGGTTAAGATCCCCCTGTGACAAGGTTTTCCAGTCTTTAACCACAGAGCTTGAATATTCACCCACAGCCTTAGGACGTTGCTCCTCAGTAAAGTGAAATAGCTTATATTTAGCATAAAGCTCAGCCTTTGCTTCAGCCTCATTCACTGCACTTTGCACTGAAGACAGATCCATTTGGCATGTACCAAAATTAGCGAAAGCTCCATCTTTAAGCACCTCAACCATGATGCCAGCTGACATTCTACGAAAATTATTTTCAGGATTTTCATTGCGGACAGCCATGCGATTCATGTCCTTAGAATAAAACCGTAACCCCAACCAATCTGAATGGTTTTTTAACTGTGTTAATAATTTCTGTAACTTTGCTATATCCATAGCTCCTCCTATTTGATTACTCAACTCATGCTGGAATCAATTACTGTACTTAGCCATAACTAAATCCACTAATTCTAATTCTTTCGCCTTAGACTGATCCAATGTTAACGCTTGCCCTCTCATTTCACATAAAACTTCTGAACTTAAGGCTGTCAAGGCCACCTGGTACAAGCATTCATCTTCTTTTTTAATATGGAATTCCATTAAATCCACAAATTGCAACAAAAGAACTATTAAAGGGTGAGTTCGTAAAGGGTCCTCTCCATAGCGCTGTATCTCTTTAGAGATTAAATTGACGTAATAGTACCCATAGTCATGCTCATCAAGAGGAATTTTTAAGGGACTATTCTTATCATGTAAAGATTTTGTAATATCAATCCATGCTGGAGGAGCTATGACATCTGGCTCTTCTAACAAAGCTTTTTTTATTTTTGCATCAAAGTTTTTTTCCATTTTAATACCATAAAACAGAGTGCACTTAGGGCCTCCATTTTTTAGCTGAGGCAGCTCATCCAATAGGGGAAACAAAATCGCCTCTTCCTTGTGGTGATGTAGATCTCTAGCTAGTATTTTAATTACATGCATAATCTCTTTCAATGCTAAAGCATTATGCACATTAGAATCTTCCACTAAATACGTCTGAGTTTTTAAAATATTTAAAAGGCTTTGTATTTTCCTGTGTTCTTCAATTAAATGTTGAATCATTTACATGCCCCTTTCTTCGTTCATTTCTAGCATCCAACAATCCTCATAGATGGCTCTGTAATAATTGCAATGCCTAAGTCCCTCCACATTATTAACATAAAGGCATGCTACAACAAAAAGCATATATATTACAGGGGGTCCCATTGAAAACCAAAGCTATTTACATGATAATTTGCTCTATCTTACTGAATATTCAGCCTAGCATTGCTAGCAATCTAGGGCAAGCTACAGTGGGCGCTAAATGCACACCCTGGAGTCCCCAGAACATATGTGACACCAAACCACATATTGTTTTCCTTATACATGGATTGATGGGAAGTAATGGTACATTTTTTGAGCTCGACCAAGTTTTAGAAGATCAGTTTGCACGCCCCAAATTTTACCCCAATGGAAAAATAAAAAAAGGAAAAAATCTAAAAGTCATCAGCATCAACTACCCAACTAACCCCAAGGAGTTTAGTGGAGTCATTTCTGCTGATTTGCAAAATAGCTTAAGAGATACTGTGGGCGAATTTCATCCACACGATTTCGCCCACGTATTTAACACAAAAATGATTTATAGCTTAGCCATTGAGGGGCGTAAGCAGTATAATCAATGCCACCTTCAGTTTAGCGGCAAAGCCATGTATAACTTCGTTTATAAAAAGTGCTCAGAACTGTCTACAAAAAAACAGCAAAATATTTGTGAAAGTAATGTTAATCAAAGAAAAAACTGGATTCTCTCGCAAAGCAAACCGAAAAAATTATCAAATTGTCTAGATAATATCATTGATGTAAACTCAGAATACAGCCTACTTGGACATAGTCAGGGTGGACTCACAGCTATGTCTTTTATAAATTCATGCGTACGTCTCTCTGGGACCAATCACAAAAGAAAATGTTTATACTCAACTGGTGTGGGAACACTCACACGCTTGATTAGAAATGTGAGTGATGACTTAAAATCAAGAGATACTACCGCCAACGGAAAAAATAATTTACACCTAAACACACTAGAGCTTCTTTCCGACAATATGGTCACGTATTTATTAGATGATGTTGACAAAGATATGTATCCTAATAATTTACACTATTCTATTGATGCTGAAACACCAAAAAGAGTTAAAAATTTAATCTCACTTGGGTCACCATTCTGGGGTTCACCAACGGCAAATGTTGGAGCAGAAAATGACTTCACCTTAGACGGCCTCACCCAACTAGGAGTGATGCCTGCAAATCAGATTATTGAACTTGCTGTTGGCAGTCGTGGTCTGGGTTGGCAACGAAACCTAATGTTACAACGAGGCCGAATAGAATCTTTTCCAAAAATTGAGGAAATAAATAAAAATGAATATTTAACCAAGTGGCCAAACCCTTATGGAGAACTGAACGTATATAACGTTGCTGGCATTATTGATGATGGCTATGGCGCAAATATATTTCAAGAAGTGGCACAGGGTGCTGTGTCTGGCGGACTCACCAAATCCTATGATTTTGAAAACGACATTATTGTAGGTGCATCAGAAGCTCGTCTGGATTTTCTTTATTATGTTGAGGAATATAATAAAAGTAATAATTCGGTGACAAAGTACAGAGGCCGAACCGATGTCACGGATAATTATGCCGTGTTTGATTTTGCTCATGTTCCGGCTCTTGAAGGTTTTGCTGGAGTTCCTGGTATGACTAAATTTTTAAATAACAATACTGAGCTTGGTTTTCGTTCTAATCCAGCATACATTGTTATAGAAAAAGCACTTAACAAAGAATTTGGTCATACACAAAAAGTGAATCTCAATTTGGCTGAAAGCAATAAACTCATAGAGCAGGGCAAGCTCATTGAAAAAGTTCGTAATTTCACTTCAGAAATTAAATACATCACACCTCAAGGCTATCACCGATCTGTAGCTATCATTAGTCGAGATAAACCTGAGCCTAAAATAAAGGAAGTGGGATCTAATAATATTGAGTCCACAATTTTAAAAACCACGTTGCAAGTCTATCAACGTTCTAATAGACAAAACAAAGTTGCTGAAAAATTTAGACATCATTACTGGCAGTCATATTTTCATATAGGTCGTTTTAAGGAGTTTTATTTCTTACAAGGACTTGGGGACATTAGCAACAGATTTAATTACACTGACTCCGCAAATTTGGGTGTAAAGCTTAGGTATGATATAAACGTATTGGGTTTTGAGACAAAACACTTTGATCTTAATGTGATTCCGTCCTTTACTTCCTATTCTGAGGTACTACTGAAACCATACCTTGGGAAGTATACTGATCCAAGTCCAACCTCCTTATACAATGAAGGCAATGATATAGAATTCTCAAAATGGCGTGGTGAGTATAAATGTCAAGTTGGCTTTATGGCAGAAACGACCCCCAAAATATTTAAGCATTCCATAAAGGCGGGAATGCAGCCTGAAGAGTATGAAGCTAATTGGAAATCAAATAGAATATACCTTTTACCGTCCAGCGAAAAAGATATTCAGTTTAGCTATACCGATTCATATGGAAATATTAGGCAGGTACGTTTAGGTAACTACCTCTACCGAAAATATGCCCTCAACCAGAACTTAGTTTTTAACAAATTATATGACCTTGATTATGACAAGGACGACCCTGACTGGAGCCCAGAACTCTATAACCCACAAATTATAAAATCGGGCACCACTGTTGAGGTTCTTGCACGAGTAAGTCAAGGGCACAGAGATAGTTTCAGTAAGGTAGGTAGAAACTGTACTCCTGAAGAAATACAAGAAAACAAACTTGACTGTGACACTCCATCTATTGATCGGTATCTGATAACTTCTCCAAATATACGTAAAGAAGATAAGATTCAAATATCTGATGAAAACTTTGGAAAATATAATGACGGGATCAACCAAGGAGTGAGATGGGTCAACGTAAGAGATGTGGATTTAATTAAAAAGGGAGATACGTATCCATTAGTTAATCATTCCTTAGCAGGTCAAAGAAATAAAAAATTAAGTGGCTTTCAGTGTGGCTTTGTAGATCATAAAAACGAATCTTATGAGTACGCACAACCCAGAGAAATCCTAGCGGATTATTATTTCAGCGGTAAAGGACTTATTGACCGCGCTAGAAATAGAAAACGACTTTATCAAAAAATTGGCAGCGTGCTGCGAGGTGAAGATTATGACAAAGAATAAAACGCAATTATTTCACACAACTTCACGCCCAGATAATAGATTTACTGATTTAACAGGAAAGTATAATATTTTATATCAATTTATCGGTCCAACAAAAGTGAATGAACATGAATAAAATTTTATTAGTATTATTATTGAGTAGCTTAAGTTCACCACTTTGGGCTTACGAGGTTGTCATAAAAAACCTCAAAGCATTTAATACTTCATACCCTTCAAACACAAATGATCTGTTTGTAACTTCAAAGTTTTATAGTAGTAGTGATTATGTGCAACAAAACAATCAAGGTTTATCAAAAAATGAATTTAAAGAAAATCACAAAATACTGATCATTAAAGCTTCATTTATTTCTAACAAAGCTTTATCAAATTTTTCTGCGGATAATTATTATGATATTGATAAGCATCAACTCATTCATAAGTATGTAAACACAAACAACAATATAAATCTAACATCAGCATATCCTTTTGAAGCCCGACTTTATTTAGAAAATAAAGTCATGAACCTAAGTGCTGACCTTTCCTTAGAGTACCTCACAAAAGACAAGTTCAGAGAGAGCACAATCAGTCAATACCAGGCCCTCACTGCCAACAATAAAAATCTTGTGGCAGACTCTGCAGTGATTCAAGTATTAGATAATTATAACCGTGCTTTTCTTTATTCAGAAATGGCAATTGGCCACTACAAACTAAACTCTCAGCTTACCTTAGTGCAATGGCAAGGACATTTTGTAATAAAAACCAGCCTGCTGAATAAGTTCACCCCTGCTCTCAGCTGGGCAGTAAAAGCTGGTGTCGTAAATAACCTGGCAAAGATGATTCAAAGTTACGCTATTCATTTATAAACCATAGATAATCATTCTATTCTAATAAATAAAATTTTGTGTTGTTCCTTGTTTCACAGATGTTACTTAACTAATTCAATTTAAGCTTGAGAAGACTCTCATGTTTCATATAAACTCCGTCCACATCTAAAGGCTTTACCATAATTGTAATAAACTGTGGTATTCTTTTTTTGCCATTTTTATCATGAACATTTTTGGGAACTTCAATTTTAAAGCTAAATACCTTATCATCATTAGACAATATATTTGGAATTAAAGGTGGCATAGGAGCGCAATTTTCTTCTGAATTTATAGTATAGCAATGGTCCAAAATAATCATGCCATTTAGATTTTGATCTCTTTCATAATGAACATAAACACTGACCAAGTCATTTTCAATTTCAATCAAAGTAGTTGCTACAACTAATGAATCTTTAGTTCCAAGCTTGTGAAGGCTAAATTTAATATGTTCTTTTGCAGTGTTATCATTCACCGTGTGAGCATTAACTCGATAGTCTAAATATCCAAAATCCACATTTTTAGATTTTTTAGATACCCCAACAGTGCAAATACCATTGTCATCACAGGAACAATCTTTGGATACATATATTTGGCTAGATAAGTCGGACACTTGACAATTTTTTGCCTTCTCACTATTCACGTTGGAATAAGGCAGAACAACTTCCAGCTCATCTTGAGAAGCTTCTGGCCATGACCGTACAACATGGGCGCTTGGTACTGACCTATCTGCAACAGCGTTATTTGTTAACACCAAAAAGAACACTAAAAAGCTCAACCTATTTAATAATATTTTCATGCTCTCTCCATTCAGTAAATAAAGTGTTTTTTTCATAAGTATAAGTCTTATAGATAACCAATTTGTATGTAGTATAGCAAAATAATTAAAATATTACTGAACGCTCTATCTCTATTGTAAATATTATTGAAAAATTAGATATTGTAAAATAGATCGTCACTTTTACGATTCTATATAAATTTACTGTTGAGCATAAAATTATTAGAATAGCATAATTCATTTAAGAGCTAATTAGGTGGTTGCAAAAGTAAGCCAATTGAGCCCATCAATGGACCACCAAGTTACTTTTCTATCATTATCCGTTCTCTCATTTTTTTTTGGGTATGTTGGTAATGACTTACCTCATGAACGGTATAAATAAAACTAGAAAATTTGAGTCTAAACTTCTACAGGCTAAGGATAATTTGACTAATCAATTAAGAAGTCAGACCCATTTTGTTGAAATATTTCTGCAACATATTTCCGATAAATTTATAATTGCAAAATTTGATAATGCCGATAAATACAACATTAGTGCGTATTATATTTCTGATAATTGCCAATCTATTGGCTTTTTATCATGCTTTTCTAGGTAACAGTTGGTCTTGGAAAAATGATGATTATTATAGAACCCGCGGTAGGCAGATAATGGTGAGGGGTGAGCGCTTCTAAGAACAAGGTGCTTGTTCTCATCTATTTTTTCCCCTTTTTTTTGTGCAGGAGCACCCCATAAGATAAATACTAAATTTTCTTTTTTTTCATTTAGAGTTTCAATAACTTTGCCCGTGAATTGCTCCCAGCCTTTTTTCTGATGCGAACCCGCCTTTGCTTTTTCTACTGATAATACAGTATTAAGTAGTAAAACGCCTTGATTGGCCCAGCTTTGTAAATACCCGTGCTGAGGCTGATCAATGTCTAAATCATTTTTTAATTCTTTATAAATATTTACTAATGACGGAGGCGTCTTTACACCTGGTTTCACTGAAAAACATAAACCATGCGCCTGTCCCTCACCGTGATATGGGTCTTGACCGATAATCACAACTCTTGTGTTTTTAAAGGGTGTGGAATTAAATGCAGAAAATCGGTCCTCTTCTTGAGGGAAAATTTCTTTCTTTTTAATTTTTTCTGACTCTAAAAATTTATTTAGTTTTAGTAGATAGTCTTTAGAAAACTCATCGCCAATAACCTTATTCCAACTTTTTTCTAATTCCATGAATTCATGACCTCGATTGTTAATACTGTAAATCCATTTTAAACGTAGATTTCTGGTCCTCAGAAAGTTCTTGTTCAATTTTCATTTCCGGGTGATCAGTGCCAATTTTTATTGGCGCTGATGAACACTTGAATTTGAGAAACTGAACCGAGGAGACTCTTTCATCGCCCACTTGATTCTTGTCGAAATCACAATACACTTTTTTTCCATCCTCTAATACTAAATAGATATGCTCAGGCAACCCTACCAGCAACCTCAATTGCTTGTCTCGGTAATCTGGATCCACAAATTCTATCATTAAAGTACAACCCAATTCCTTATCTCCACCCAAAATATCATTATATGTTTGCATCTCATGCAATATGGCTTCTTCTTTAACTATGCGTTCCACACGCATCATTTCTTGAATTTGGTATTTTGTGGTTTCTGTATTCTCGAATAAAAAAGTTAGATACTCACCTAGGTGAACTCGGCGTATATTTTTTTGCACCAACACACTCTGCTGAATCTCAGGTCTTTGCTGTGTATAAGTGACGTAATCTAATAACTCTGATCTTTCTACTTTCTTCATATATTCACCACATTTCTTTTGAGCCTAGTTTAACTATGACTCACGGTCATCTTCATTCATCTTCTAATTAGCGCTTTTATCACCTTTAGGAGTTTTTTCAACAGGAACATCTATTTTTTCAGGGAAACCATCCTCTCTATAAGCCTTGGCTAAAATTGTCATGGGATGCATGGGTTTTATACCAGCATGTTGTTGAAATTGTATGGCCGCAAGCGGACATTCTGTGGACCAAACTTCTGTTTCTGTTTTTTTCATACCATCAAAAGCCTTTTCTCCCACACGTTTAGAGGCTTCAAAGCTTTCTGTTTTCATTGCGTAGGTGCCATCATGTCCACAGCACTCCATAACCATTTTAGGTTTTACACCAGGGATTTTTTTAAGAAGGTCACGCCCCTTAAACCCAACAGCTTGTACTCGTAGGTGACATGGGGTGTGATAACCAACCGCCACTCCAGGCGTGCTTTTAAAATCAGTATTAAATCGTTCTTCTTGACGAATAGACCACAGATATTCCCCTGGATCTTGAATAGCATCTGCCATTTTTTGTGCTTGAGGGCGGTCTTCTTTTTTTAATAACTCTATATACTCCCTACGCATCATCATGCCACATGTGGGGTTTATAGAAAGAATTTTAGCTCCCCTATCTACAAATGGAGAAAGTAACTTCATATTATGTTTCGCATTTTTTCTTAGTGTTTCAATGTCTCCATTTTCCCAAGAAGGCATGCCACAACACTTGAGTCCTTTAATACAGCTCACCTTCACTCCATTTTTTTCTAATACATCCACCGTGTCTTTACCAATGGACGGTTCGTTGTTTTGCACATAGCAAGTCTGAAAAAGAACAACTTCAGCCTGATTTTGCTTTTCCATTTTTCCAGATTTTTCTGCCCAGGACTCAAAAGTAGAAGATGCAAAATCTGGTAATAATTTGTCTCGATGAACTCCTAAAGCTTTTTCCATAAAAACACGGTGCAAGCTCACCCGGTTCATCACATTTGCCATTCCTAAACTCATTCTAGCCACTTTTCCTGCAGCATCAGGATTAGCTAAAACTTTATCTCTTAGACTTGATCCATTTTTTTTATGTAAAATAGCTTTGTATCTATGGACTAACTTAGGGAAATCCAATTGATACTCATGGCTGTCTCTTGGGGTATAGGGGCACTGTACTTCGCAAAGTTTGCATTGAAAACAATCATCCATTACATGCTGGGTTTCTTTATCAGTGAGCTTTGTCACATCACCATCATGTAAATCATCAATGTACTTAAATAAATTGGGAAAGGAATCACAAAATTTAAAACACATTCTGCAACCATGACACACTTCAAAAACTCTTGTGATTTCTTTATCTAGGGCATCAACATCCCAATAGAGATTATCTTCAGGGTCATAACTTAAACCTTCTGAAGGCATATAGGAGATGGGTTTGTTTGCAGACATGATAATTCCTTATTGAAGTTAAAAAAAAAGGGCCAAAAAGCCCTTTTTATCAACTCAGTTTTGATTTTAAGCAGCTCTATTAGTTAAGAGAGTCTAACATTTGTTGAAAACGACCAGCATGTGACTTCTCAGCTTTTGCTAATGTTTCAAACCAATCTGCTATTTCAGAAAATCCTTCTTCGCGTGCAGCCTTAGCCATACCAGGGTACATATCTGTATACTCATGAGTTTCGCCTTCAATTGAAGCCTTTAAATTCAACTCCGTATCACCCATTGGTAAACCCGTAGCAGGATCACCTACTTGTTTAATATAGTCTAAATGCCCATGAGCATGACCAGTTTCACCTTCTGCAGTTTCTCTAAAGTTAGAAGCAATTTCTGGGTAACCTTCTACATCGGCTACTTTTGCGAAATACAAATATCTTCTGTTTGCTTGAGACTCTCCAGCAAATGCTGCTTTTAAATTATCGTGTGTTTTTGTGCCTTTTAAATCAGCCATATAAAACCTACCTTTCAATTTATGTTAACTACAATTCATTATGTTTTTGAACTCAAATAGTGTGTGCGAATAAATGATAAATATCAATAAATATCAATTTTTTTAACTCAGAATATCATAGTTAGTTTCATTACAATTAAATGGAAAGCAACGTATGCCAGGCCCCAATATTGTGAACATCTTTCGCCCCACCTTTGTGGAGTATTCTTTTTGCCATGGAGCTACGAGCGCCAGATGCACAACAAACGAGAATTTGCTTGTTTATATTTAGTTTTTTAAAACTCGATTGAAGCGCCTCGAGAGGAATATTAATACTCCCTGGAAAACTACCACTAGAAAACTCTGATTTAGACCTAACATCAATAATTTGAGCGGCTTTTAAATCTACCTGCCTTAACATTTTCATCACCTTTTTCCTTTGAAAGGACTTGTAAATAGTGAAACAAACAATTGCACCAAACAAGGCTAAAAATAAATTTTGAGAATCCATATGTACAACTCCTGACTATATTACGAAAATATAATATAAATAGTTTAGTAAGTCAAGTATAGGTTTCTTGTGTGAATTAGAGAGTCAGATTTACTCAATATTTCTCTACAGTTCCTTTGAAATATTGAGCCCCAACTTTAAACCAAAAGAACATCAAGTTCTAGCTCATCACGAATTTGGTCGGCCACTTTTTGTGTGGCTTCTTTATTTCGACCACTACCAAAAATTAGTGATGCAATATTTACTGTTCGCTTCATAGTATGCAAACCCTCTTCTAGGGAGCCTGGCATAATCTTAACAGTTAAGATTAAATCTTTATCTGTGAAGCTCGGGGCGATTTGCTGAGAAATAACTCTCTGTAACAGTTCAAAAAAGAAACCCTCTGGGTCCTTGCCTTCTTCTGCGTGAAACACCACTAGCTCAAAAGGACCATTCTTCTTTTTTCTACAAACAGACTTTATGGTCTTTGCAATAAGCTGGCGAGCCCCTGTACCACCGGCACATAAAACATAAGTGGGCAGATCTGATGGCAGGTCCATAACCTTTGAAAACTTACCTAAACCTAACCTAAGATCATGTCGCGACTCCAAGCGAGTTTCCAATACGCCCCAACGGTAATAAGCCATACCAAGAAGAGTTATTCCCAATAGAGTTTCTAACATCAATAATACATCTGGTTTTGCATGAGAAAAAACAGTCAATGTAGCTAAACCAAGTATAAGTCCCGAAACAAGAGGAATAACAGGAATTACACGTCCTTGAATTTCAAATACGTATTTAGTGAGGAACTCACTGGGCGTGCCTTTACGTATGGAGCGATTACGCATAAGCACCACACCGGCACAAAAACTAACCATTACACCTAAAAACGCAATTTCGTAAACTTTTGCTACTATCTCCACCTCGCCAGCAACAAAGGCTGACATCATCATCGCCACAACCATAAAAGGAAGAGCAATCATAGGGTAACCTTGGATGTTTGGGTATTTATGAGCCACACGAAACAAAAGCGGTGACGGTAAATTCCCTTGTTTGGCCATGGTTGTGGCCAAACCAATGAAACCCACAAATGCTGTGTTTGTTGCAGCAAATAAGGTCAAGGTGGCGTCTGTTACAATCACAGTTAATAAAAACTTTCCGCCTAATTTAGAAGCTAGTAAGGATAGTAGGGTTTCCAAATTATTTACAACTTGATCTTGGGTAAGTAAAATTAAGCATAAAAAAGAAATAAATGGAGCTGTTAAAGAAACCAAAATCACAACAGCCTTATAGAGTTTACTAACAGTGACCAATGTGGGTGTCTCTAGTTCTTCAACAATCTGAGCTGCGGATTCAAAACCAGTAATTCCTAAAAATGCTGCTGAAAAACCATATAGAATTAACGGCCAGGACAACTCTCCGCCCATAGGGTTTAAATTATTTAATTTGGAAAAATCAATTTCTGAAATGTTAAAGATCAAAAATCCAAAACCCCAAACCACCATAATCATAAGAAGAAAAAAGTGAAATCCCGCAATAGCTGTCACTAACTTTGCTGGCTCTTTAATGCCCTTTGTATTAAGCAGTCCAAATAAAACTATGGGTATAAAAGATAAAAGCACAACATTAGATGCAGACATACTTGAGGCCGATAGCGAGCCTAGGTACTTGGCCCCAGAAAGAGAACTCACAGCTGCTGTTGCTAAGTAGGACACAAAGGTTAATGCCCCAGCAAATACGGCCACCCGACGCCCTAAGCTACGAAGAATCATAGAGTAAGCACCACCATTATAGGGGCTCATGGCCAGCCCTTCTTGGTAAGTGGCCTTAAACAACCACATCATTAAACAGGTAGTTAAAACAAAGACAGGAGCAAGGTAACCAACTATGGGAAATAAAATCCCTGTCCCATAAAAGACAGAAGTTCCAATATCTGCCCCAACGATCCCTGCGGCAATAACCCAACTTAAACGATGACCAGCTGCTTGCTCTGAAGATGCCAAACTATATTCAACCTTTGTAAGAGTTTCAGCGAATATTTTACTGAAAATCCCAATAAAAAGGTACGATGTAAACTCTAGCGACTGTATGCGCAATAGGCAAAATTACTTAAAATTTTAGATTTAGCTACTTCACTTTAAATTACTTAACTGAGCTATCTGCAAGAGCTATGGATTGGAGCTCTACTCCACTCCACTCAGCTCTGTACGAAAACTTAACAACTTTGCTTCATCACTGGCATTGGTCCAAATCACCTTATCTGCAAGTAATTTCTCTAATGCATCTATAGCTTTTTTAGCCATTTTTATATCTCCAATTTCAATGGCAGCTTCAATGAACTTAAAATGAGCGTAACGGAAAATTCGATGTCTCCAGAATGGGTTGGGCTGTGAAACAGTTTCATGAAATACGCGTCGAATATTAGATTTAGCTTGCAGAGTGAGCTTCTTTCCCACAACATCAATGCCAAGTTCTTTATATATTTGAATAATTTCTTGAGCCAAGCCTACTGCTTTGCCTAATTCGCCGAACTCCATAAAAACATCAATTTTACTTAGCATCACAAATAAATCAATATTCTGAATTTCATGCATTGAGCGGTCTACTACGATGCCATCAAACTCACTTAATGCCTTTTCTAAAAAGTCCTCTCTTGAGATTTTATATCCCATATTTTTTTTGATTAGACTACGCCAATGTCTTTTATTCACAGCAGTGCTAATATCTCCAGCTTCAATAATCTTCCAAGCCTCTATGTGGTAATTTGCCATAGATACCCTGATTCCAACTTCATCAAACAAATGAATTTGTTTGATGGGTTTGCCTCTTTGCACGGCTTTAGCAATATTTGCATTATGCAGCACTAGAGCTTCCTTATAAGCACTCATCGCAGTGGTTTCTCGGCCTATTTTTAAATTCATATCGCCAATTCGCCAAGCGGTATATGCGGAGGTGGACATATACTCATAATCTCGCAACAAGGACTCTATCAGCGACTCAAGCTCACCAAACACTGCTCTACTGATAGTCTTGGATTTTAACAACTCGTCAATATTTTTACGATAAGACATAAAGTCTCTCTTTGGTGCTAATGGCTTATCTTCAACAGCTTTTTTGGCTATAGACTTTTTTGTACCAAGCGTAATAGTACCTCTTGGTTTTACTTGATCTTTATTTACAACTGTATTCCCATCAACATCAGCAATTTTCATTTTTTCGGAACTTTTAATATTTCCTATGACATCATTGTCAGAAACTTCTTTTAGTGGGTGACGATTCCCTTCAATATCTTTATCTTCAATCTGTTTACTGAGAGGAGCTTTCACATTCCCAGAAGCCTGCTCTTTAGAAATTCGTTGCTCTTCAGCATGCTTGGACGAAAGAAAGTTTCCAGCCCCTATTTGGCTCTGTTGTGGTTTTACCTTCACTACCGTTTGCACATTAGCTTCTCCAGCTCGCTTTCCCTGCAAGAAATTACTAACACTTTCCACTTCAACCTCTACTGGCTTGCTTTCAACAACTTTTTTAGCATATTTATATATGACACTGGCATATGGAACCCCCAAAGGAAGTTCCTTTGCTTTCTTCATGTCTTCAGAGGGCTTTAAACTTATGTTATTACTAAGTGGTACGCTTGGCTTATCCGCCTTTACTCTCACTGAAAAAAAGCCAATACACTTATTTTCAAGAGTTACAGCGTACACCCATTGGCTTAGTAACAATGACACACAAATAACCAAAATTTTTAACATAGATTTCTCCTGTACAATTTAAATATAAATTCTTACCCAAACTAAGCTGTTTACCACTTAGTCAAAAGACAAATTTGGGCACAAAAAACACATCGTAATATTAAAATATCCTAATATAATCAATAAATAATCAAATCTTGTTTATTAAATTGCACAACTCGTTCCAAAAGCAACAAAATACAATACGAAAGTTAATGTATAAACAATCTTAAAACCCAGTTGTTGAAATTCAGCGATTATAGTAATAGATATGTCTCTGCATCTATCCAAGGAAAACTATGAAAGCAACAGAAATACTTATCAAAGAACACATTATTATTAAAGAAAATATGCGCAGTATGAAGAACTTGATTGAAGAGGGAAACAAAATTAACGCCATTCAATATTCTGAATTCATTCAATTTGTAAGGCTATATGCCGACAAACTCCACCATGCAAAAGAAGAGGACATCTATTTTGCCTGGATGCTTAAGCACCGTCCACAACTGCAGATGGGTCCCATTGGAGTTATGTTACATGAGCACAACCTTGGTAGAAACTATATGAGTCTAGCCGAGCAAGCCTTGGAGACAATGGACACAGAAGCTTTAAATTTAAATATCCTCAATTTTATTACACTTCTCAATGCTCATATAGATAAGGAAAATGGGATTTTATATCAAATAGCCGAGCAAATTGATGTACAAACAAAAGACGGTGATGAAGTCATGATGCCCGGGTTCCATAGCGTTCAAAGTGAGCTTTCAGACATTGAAGAAAAGTACCACAAAGATGTCACTGTCCCTAGCATTGAATCCTTCAACACTGGTATTGGTTGCCACGCTGGTTAGCTATCAGAAGAGTTAAAGGGTCCAAATAAAAAAGGCTGAAATCAATGATTTCAGCCTTTAAAGTTTTAAATTTAAATATAATACGAAAGTTTAGTGAACAACTTTTACATTCATTGCACAAGGGCCTTTTTTGCCTTCGCCAACTTCAAATTCAACTTTATCGCCATCTTGTGGCTCGTTGCCTTGGATTTCAGAAATATGGAAAAATAAATCGTCTCCACTTTCTGGTGTAATAAAACCAAAACCTTTGCTTCCGTTAAAAAATTTAACTGTACCTTTACTCATTTTTAAACCTCTTTTTTACTTTTGTTATTGCTTACTTAACACAAAAACAGTGTTAATATATAAATATGTAACACAAATTTTATAAATAGCATTCTTTATTATCTATAATACCTAACATTATATCTTAATAGATCTCATCAAATTTGGGTTAGCCACATTTGTATAAAAAAAAGGCTGAAATCATTGATTTCAGCCTTTAAAGTCATAATTTTAAATATAATACGAAAGTTAGTGAACAACTTTTACATTCATTGCACAAGGGCCTTTTCTGCCTTCGCCAACTTCAAATTCAACTTTATCGCCATCTTGTGGCTCGTTGCCTTGGATTTCAGAAATATGGAAAAATAAATCATCTCCACTTTCTGGTGTAATAAAACCAAAACCTTTACTTCCGTTAAAAAATTTAACTGTACCTTTACTCATTTTAACCTCTTTTTTACTTTTGTTATTGCTTACTTAACACAAAAATAGTGTTAACTCATAAAGATTTAACATAGAAATTATAAAAAGCATTCTTTTTTTTTATCATATGGTAATTTTTTACCAAAATAATGCTCAAATAGTGATCATTTGTATATGAGCTCCGTTAATCAATTAACTTACGAATTCTTAAGCTATTTGTTACCACAGATACGCTGCTTAAAGCCATGGCTGCACTGGCCAACGCTGGAGGAAGCAAGGGGCCTCCAAACAAATATAAGGCGCCAGCAGCCACTGGAATTAGTGAAATATTGTAGATCAGAGACAAGAATAAATTTTGTTTTATAATCCTCATAGTGCCCTGAGAGAGGTTTAAAAAATCCAAAGCCTTAGCTAAATCACCATGTACTAAGGTTACATCAGAGGCATTCATAGCAACATCCGACCCTGTACCCATAGCTATAGATAGGTCAGCTTTGGCTAAAGCTGGAGCATCATTAACACCGTCCCCTACCATGGCCACCTTATAACCTTTATTTTGTATATCTTGAATATAGTTAGCTTTATCCAAGGGTAGTGCACCTGAGAAGACATGATCAATTCCTAGCTGATTTCCAACATGCTCCGCTATGGATTTATGATCACCCGTGATCATCCAAGTTTTAATGTTTTGTTTTTGTAATTGCTCAATAACACTTTTTGAACTGGCCTTAATGGGATCTGTTACAAGTAAGTACCCAACCAGTATTCCATTTTTTGCAACGAAGATTGGAGTGGCTAAGGGATCTAATAATTGGGCTCTATCAAGTGAAATACTATTCTCCTTCATAAGCCTCAAGTTACCCATAAGGTAACGATCTGTATTCAAATTTGCTTGCACCCCTTGACCTTGGATAATTTTAAAATCTTGAGGTTCTGTAAAACTAACCGCCCCACTTGCCTTAGCATACTGAACCACAGCTCTCGACAGAGGGTGCTCTGAGTACTGCTCGATGGAAGCAATATCATTTAACAGTTCCTGACTTTCTATATTTTCATCCGTACATTTATATTCTACCACTGTGGAGCGCCCTTCAGTTATAGTCCCCGTCTTATCAAATACAATGGCGTTAATGTCGGTGGCATTTTCTAACACATCTCCGCCAGAAATCAGTAAACCTCTTAAGGATGCCTTACCTGTGGCCACCACCACAGCCGTGGGTGTTGCTAATCCTAAAGCACAAGGGCAAGCAATAACTAATACCGCGATAAAGTTTGAAAGAGCGTTCCCCCAAATAGGTTCAGGGCCCAGTAAAAACCAAATTAAAAAAGTGCAAACACTCAATATTAAAATAACTGGAGTAAAAATAGCACTGATTTTATCGGCATACCTTTGAATTTCTGGTTTAGCAGACTGAGCCTCCTCCACGTAATTAACAATTTGAGATAATAAGGTGCCTTCACCTACCTTAGTGGCTTGGATATCAATGGCGCCTTCACCATTAATAGTTCCAGAGAAAACTTTATGTGATTTCAATTTGTGTTTAGGCATAGACTCACCAGAGATCATGGATTCATCAATAGTAGACTCACCTTTAACTATCACACCATCCACGGGAACTTTTTCACCAGGTTTTACTCTTAAAGTATCCCCCTGTTTAACCTCTTCAATGGCAATGCTTTGAGTGTCCCCACCTACTACTAGAAGAGCTCTTTTCACATTCAATTGAAAAAGGGCATTTAAAGCTGACTTTGTCTTCTTTTTTGCCCGTTCCTCAAAGTATTTACCTAAATAGACAAAGGATACAATAAAGCCCACGGCTTCAAAATAAACCTGCTGGGTTAACCCTAGATGAATAGACGTCTGTTGAAATACTGTTATAAATGCACTATATAAAAATGCCGCAGAAGTCCCCACTCCAATGAGTGTGTTCATGTCAGAATTTCCAGTTTTTATAAAATTATATACTGATTTCTGAAAGTGTAAACCGATATAACCCCAAATGGGAGCCGCCAATAAAAGTTGTAAAAGCCAATTTGTTTTTACATTTGGCCAACCCATAAGTGGCCACATGGATAATGCAAACAAACCTATAGTTAAACTCATGGAGATATAAAATAGCCTTAAATTTTCATAAGGAGACGCCACTTTGGATTGAGCATGACGGTCTTCTGAGTATTGATAACCAAGCTCTTTAAGTTTTGCTTTAACTTGGTCTTTGGCAGATTTCTTATTACTAACAAGCTCAAATTTACCCATTTCTGTGGCAAAATTAACCGACGAGGAACTTACTGTATGCAATGCCGCGATTTTTGTTTCAATTTTAGAGGCACAGCCGGCACAATTCATACCTTGAATTTTGAGTTTCAATATTGCCATGTTAGTAAAATCCTCTGTTAGAAAACATCATTAGCTTCTAAGGAAACATACCTATTTGCAAAGGCTTCGTCACTCTTAATACTCAATATATTTAATGATGTAGACATATTCCATCAATAAAAGCATTAATTAGAATCTATCCATCTCTTTCAAGTTATTTTAAACACAGAAAGAAGATTTAAAGAAATAATTGAGAACCTACAAGGATCTTACAAGGCGGTTTTCCATTCTCTCAACTTTTAAAACATAGTTTTTTACGCTATGAGAGCCACATCTTTTTAAATGACGAAAACCAGAACGTAAATATTGCTTGGCCTTATTATCTCCACAAAGGTGAATGATTGAAGCTAATCGTTTAAGCCTTCTTGGGGACATGGGCTTATTACCGGTTAAACGAAGCACCTGGGCGTGTAAAAAAGCTGAAGTCATCTCTATAGAATGAGATGGAATCAGTCGAGAGTAAAACTGGTTAAACCAACAACTTTGCCATTTGTGCCACGGACCATCTTTTACTGACCGACCATTTTTAACACAATACTGGCTCATACGCTGAAAAGTCCCTCTTGTAAGTTGGAATAAACCCACAGCACTACTTACAGGAGAAAACAAACCTTTCCATCCCCCACTGAACTTCACCTTCCATGACTGAGTTACAAATGGGTTTCCAGCACTTTCCGTTTGGGCTAAAGCGGCCAGGTAAACAGGTGGTATTATCGTGGTGGCATGTTCACGAAAATCATCTTTATAGTTGCCCCATGTTTGCTTCAACGTTTTTGGCTGACCTAAATTAAAAATACCTACCACTTCTGCTGGATTTCGATAAATTTGGTAAACAAAATTAACGGCTAAAAATGTTAAGGCAATAAACATGATTCCAAATATGAATCCCGTTTTTAGTCCCCATTTTTTTTTACTCATGTTTTTCTTGTTATTGAACTTGTTTTTATCTAGTTTTGTTTTTTTTGACAATTTCAGCCTGCCTTTTTCATAAGTAAGAAAATCCAATACTTGTTCATAATAACTGTTATTCTCCATAACTAACTCTCTTTAGTGACTATACGAAGGATATCTAGACATTCGTATATTAATCTAAGGTAAATTCTCAAAACCTAAAGGTTATTCAGCACTTTGATTTAACATTAAACAATTTGGGTGGCCGCGTAGAGGCACTTTCAAAGGCGAAAACGTAAAAACTCTTGCGTTTATTTTGCAATATTGGTTGTCTGTTATGGTCCATTATGTGGTCTAGACTGGACTTTTACATGTATCAATCAAAAATAAACCATCCAAACTTTGCAGAATAGGCTTTGTGTATTAAAATTAAATCATGAGGCTTTGCAGAGGTAACACTTATATTCTAATTTTTCTCCTTACTTTCGCGTCCTCCCTGTGTCTAGGAAGTGAAAAAAAACAAAGATTTTTAGAGTATGGAAAAAAAATGCCTACGAACCTTTGGAGGCAATCTGTAGAATATTATTTAAAAGAAAGTTTATGCGAAAAAAAATCTTTTTACATAAAATGTTACGCAGTAAACAAAAATAAATGTCAAAAAACAATCGGTATTGGTTTGATAGAGTGCTGGAGGCACCTCCCTCTTAGGTCGAAATATATTAAGCCACATTTAAAAAGAGCTCTCAAGTTATCTAAAAAATTAGGGCAATGTGTGGGTAAAGAGTATCATAAAAAATGGAAGAATTTATATTCAACACAGAGAGTTTGCCAAACTTCTGAAGGCTGGTTGTGAGTTATAAAAAAAGCATTTTTATTGTTTTAATAATGACCAGTGCAGTACAATCCTATAGTGCAAATACATGTACGTCTTCAGAAGCTAAAATAAGAGCAGATTTCTATAGATTACAGCAGCAAAAAATCTGCAAACTTTCTGATGGACCCTCTGACTGTAGTTTAAATCTAGGATTAGGTGGGGCAGAGTACATAGCTGGTGCTTTAGCTGCTAATACAGCAGTAAAGGCCACACATAGTATCACCCAAAGAGATGGCAAGCGTCCTCAGTTTTGTTCAAGAGATAAATCAGCATTTCTTCAAAAGTCATTTTTATTACAATTTTTAATTGGTGAAAAAGCGTGGGCGAAAGGCTGTGTAGCTAAAAAAGACCTAGCTCGACAACTTAAAGAACAAATAACTAAACAATTTAAGAGAAAACAACAGCTAGTGGGAAATCAGCTTGAGAAAGCAAGGAAATTGAGGGCACAATCCATTGATATTGAAAATTTAAAAATGAATTTAAAAGGGCAATCAGATGCGCTTGGTCAAATAAATGATCTTGATTTAAAGAATGAAGAGCAAGTAACAAGAATTAAAAAATTTTTAGATTCGGAAACAGCTAAGCTATTGGATAAGGCGTCCTTAACTCCTGAAGAATTAAAACAACTGAGCCAAGCAATTTCAGAGGCTCATAAAAAAAATGTGAGTCACCTTAAAAATTTAATTTTAAAATCAAAAAAAAAATTAAATATACATAGTAAATTACCTGCGAGTATTAAGCTCCTTGAAAATGAAAAAGCTCATTTAGCCTCACAGATAAGGGAACTAAATAATGCACAAGATTTAGATGAGGTAAATAAGTTTGTAAAAAATCCTGTAAACAAAAGAAGTCTTGGGAAAAAAATATTTCGTGCAGTTACACACTTAGGAGATTATGTTGGAAAAAAAGTAGCAATAGCATCTTTTGGAGGAATTCTTGCTCCGGGAGTCTTTGCTGCAGATACAGGTAATGATGTTTTTGCATTGGCCAGCTTTACCTATGACAAAGGCTCTTGTTTTGCAAAGGGAATTGACCCTGAAGATCAACATTTGAATTCATATATGAATTTTAATACAGACTGTAGTATTCATAGCTTTAAAGATAAATTCTATTTATTAGATTTAAATAATAGTGATGACTACCAAGTATTATATAGCTTACTTCAGAAAAAGAGCTCCTGCAGTGATTATAAAAAACATGTTGTAAATTTAGAGTTTAAAAATAAATGGAGCCTTAAATGTTCGAGAAATAGTTTTTCATTAAAAGGAAAAAAAGGTGAATTGCAAAGAAATATTTCTGTAAAGTTTGACCCGGAAGGAAGGATTAAGAAAGTGAAAAATTTTGGCTCTGTTTTGCAATTCATACCCAGCTTTAATATGACTGAGGGGTCACTAGAGTTAGATCTGTTTTCAGGCAATGCCTCAAAATTAAATCACCCCATTCGCCGGAATTCAAAAGCGCTACATATTGTTGAAGAACGTAAGAGGCATAAGGAATGGCTTAAGGAGAACTCTTTGTTGATTGCCGAATCAGCCTCCTACTGTAAAAACTTTGATGTAAAAAAAGGTGAAGGCCTCGATGCTGGCAATCCAAAGAAGGGTTATCCTTCCGGTGATCAGAATACTCAATAACAATTCACTGCCCATAATATGAAAATGACAAAACCACAAGTATTGAATTTTAAACTTAATCTATTAGCTAAATTTTAGTATTCACGTCTGGATAGGCGTGAGAAGACTAGAATTTAACTGAACAGTTGAATAATAATCTGGGCAGCACTGTGACCTAAATGAAGAACCTGGCACCTTTTTTGATAACGCGGAGGCTCTGACTTGGGTGGCAGTCACCCTAGCGGCAAATGGCTTTGTAGCTGTAGATTTTTTCTTGCCAGTGGTTCTCAGCGTAGAAATTAGCTTTAACTTCTGAATCGTTAGGTTCTGTGATATCCAGTATGATTCGTCTTTCTGATGATTTCACTCGGTAAGTTACTGATTGCCAGCCCCGTTTGCGAACATCTACCCATGTGCAGCGAGGTCCGTATCTTCCGCCATAACACTGGTGTTCCCTTTCCATGTACTCACAACTTTCCATTTTAGATTTTTCTCTAGACCATTGCTCTGTGGTGTTAATTGCACCGAGTAAGTCCACAGGCTGGCCGGTTTCTTCAGAGCTTAGTATAAATTCACCATTTCTTCTTGGGATCTTGTTGCTATCAACAAGTTTAAACTTCACAACATCTGACCGATCATAGCTATCTACTATAGTCATCTTTAAGTAGCGTTTTTTTGTTTTTACATGAACTTTGTAATTACCAACATTAATGGATTCTATTTTTCCACGTTTATTAACCACCTGAAATGGCTGAGCCACTTTAAGCTTGCCCTCAACACCCTTACAACCAACTATTAATAGCCCTAAGATTACTATTATCAATGATTTCATGAATTCCCCCGAATTGTTATTTTATTCATATTCATCTATGCTTTAGTAAATGCACACAGAGAATGCAGTGCGGTAAGGAAGATTTATCAGAGAACTTTAAGCCTAAATACATTATAAAACCCTAAACTATGAAAAAACAGCTTATACCCCTTATTATACTCATTATTATGACTCCACTTATTTTGTGGCTCCTGCCTTATTTAAATAAGCCCCAGATTGGTGGCCCCTTTACTTTACAAAGCAAAGGGAAAAGTTGGTCTCTTGAGGATGCTAAGGGAAAGTTGGCCATTCTCTATTTTGGCTACATGAGGTGCCCAGATATTTGCCCGACCACCTTACATAAAATCAAAACAACATTGAACAACCTTGGAACTGAAAAATCACAACAGATACAAACCGTATTCATAAGTGTTGATCATAAGTCAGACAAACCTGAGCTCGTTCACGAATATGCAAATAATATTCACCCCAGCTTTATTGGTGTTACTGGGAACAAAAAAGAGGTGGATACCGTGGTCAACCTATATAAAAGCAACTATTTCTTCCAAAAGCTGGAAGGATCTACTTTTAGTTACTCTGTTGTGCACAGTAATCGCCTCTACTTAATTAACCGTTACGGCAACTACATCACCTCATTCGTACCCGAAACTGCTAAGGATCTGGAAGCTATAATAAATGAGCATCTATAACTAAAGTACTCACTGACCTCTAAGGAGAATTCATGTTTTTAATAAAAATAATCTTATTTTCTAGTACAATTTTTTTTACAACTAACTTATGGGCCGGCCTCATGATTTCTGGACACGCAAATCCTTCCGAAAAAGGCGCTACAATGGGCTCTGCTTACCTCACCATTATGAACCACTCCGCTGAGGACGTAACATTAACTAAGGCTTCCAGCTCATACGCAAAATATACTGAATTTCATACCCACCTCAATGAGAAGGGTATGATGAGAATGGTAAAGCTTAAAGACCTTAAAATACCTGCTCATGCCACCATAAGCATGAAACCTGGTGGAAAACACATTATGCTCATTCAACTCTCAAAACAATTAGCAAAAGGCAATAAAGTGACCATTCAGCTTACTGACTCTAAGGGAAACAATTATTCAACAACAATTCCAATACAAAGAGCTGAAGCGAAGTCTGACCATAGTCACCATTAAAGTCTCACACGGTGGTTTACATATATGGATGGGCAAAGCTTTTAGGCTTTCGAATACCTCGAAGCTTAGGTTTTATTGATCTTAAACGTGAGGAAAAACGAAACTTTGTATACAGTCCCTTTAACCCATATAGTGCTAAAGGCTGCATTTGCTCTGAATCCAAAGATTTCTTGAACCAAGTGTATGCCTGTTGAATTTCATTTTTATATAGCTTAATCACACCAACTTTAGCTAGAGCTTGAGAGTTCCCTGGCGAAATTTCCAAAATTCTTTTTTGAATCATTTCAGCCATTGAGTAATCTTTATTTTTCAAGAATATAAGTGATAATTGGTTTAATAGTTTTAAATTTCGGTTTTCCTCTAATAGTCTTCGTCTAATTTTTTCTGCCTTGGGTGGTTTTTTATCTTGAGACCTAGATATTACAGTGGTTTCATCTTCTTCATTAATCTTTAGACTCCCTTTGGATAAACAGCCCTTAACAAAACGAGTGAAAACTGTATGTTTTTCGGCAGATGATATACATTGTTTAAAGTAATTGTTTGCAGTTTTTGAGTAAGTTTTAGCCTGTTTAGCTATAGCAGATTTATAAACTTTTCTATCAGATTTACTCAGCCCTTTTGGTATTGGTGCTTTTATTAAAAAATCCGAAAATTCTTTATAAGACTGACCTAAACCGTAAAGTGCCGCTATAGTCCAACGTCCATTACCAAACTTAATCACCTGGTTTAATTTGGATTCCAATGACTTCAGCCCACCTGCTTTATCATTAACAGCTTGTGCCTCTTGCCCAAGTTTTATTTGAATCTTTTTATACTGTTCAAGTCTATCCATGGATAACAAGTACAAGGCGTGGGCTGCTGCCTCTCTCTGCTCTGGATCT
Source organism: Pseudobdellovibrionaceae bacterium (assembly GCA_018663505.1). GTDB lineage: Bacteria > Bdellovibrionota > Bdellovibrionia > Bdellovibrionales > UBA1609 > JABJQG01. Next base: position 139,129 of record JABJQG010000020.1, read on the forward strand.
GAACCAGAGTATTTTGTGGCAGCAGTTAGTGATTGTTTAGCAAAACGTAATCCTCGCATTCTATACTGAGCGAGTCCTTTCCAGTACTTACTCCATATCCCGCTGGCACGGTGTGATGACCTCACAAGGCTTGTCCAGTACCCTCCCTGGAAGTCCATCCTAGCAGCCTCCGTGTAGTTTTTTAACTTCAGATAATCTTTAGATGCTACTTTATAGTCACCCATCAAAGATCTCATCTGGGCAGCGCTTCTCAAAAGGTCTTTTGATTCTTTTTTTCTTGGATATCGCTCATGGAATAGTTCGAAATACAAAGCCGCTCTCTTAAAATCTGCTGAATTCAAAGCCATCTGCCCCATATCAGTAATTACACCCAGAGCATACTTTGACTTTTTGTGTTTAAGAACCAAAGTTGTTCCTGTCTCATAGGCTCGTTTATCCTTATTACGTTTAAATGCCAGAAAGGCTTCATACAAAGCCTTGTCACCCAAAGATGTTCCTTTGTATTTACTGGCCATTTTTAAAAGACTTCCGGCATAATCTTTAGATGAAAATCCACCGGCCTGATTATGCACAAGTTTTAACTCCGCTTGTTGAATAATTTGCCTCACTTGAGACTTCAACCTGGGAAAACGAAGCCTCTTGTTTGCTAAAATCTTCTTCCCTTCGCGAATAATTCCTTTATAATCCTCTTTTTGATGATAGGAATCCAGTATTAGATTAGCTGCTGTGGGTACATTTTTATCTGCAGAATGATATTTAATATAACTGTTTAAAGCCCTTACTGTTAAATCAAATCTTCTTTCATCATAGTAACTTTGTCCCAAACTAAAGCGTATACTGGCTATTGATTTGTGACCTTTATTATTTTTTATAAAATTCTTAGCCGTAGCTCTAAAGCCGTATCGAGCTTCCGCTAATTCCAAAGGGTTTAACTTCTCCGGATCTTTAAGAGAAGCAATATATGATTGGATACTTGTTCTTAAATAAGATTTATCTTTTTTGGCTATTTTCTCATAAATCATAGCTGCCTTAACAAACTGACCGGCTTTAAAATATAAATTTGCTAAATTAATTATTATTTTTTTTCTATATTTACCTTTATGAAATGCCCATAAATAACTTTTATAATCTTTAATCGCCCATTGGTATTGACTAGCAACTTTCATGCGCCTTGCACGTAGATCCTGTCTTGTGGCAATATCGCGTGCATATATCTCATAATCAAAAAATGCTTTTTTAATGCGTGCTTTTTTTAAATCTGTGGAATATTTGATCTCTGGTAAAGTTTTAACTATCTCTTGAACAAAACCTCTTACTGGCCATGGTTTTAATGAATTTTTCATACTCACATAAAGGCGTTCAATAATGTCCATTCGTGCTTCAAGATCTGAGGTTTGCCTTAATAGCTCAAAGTATACTTTTGTAGCTTGAACTTTCTTATTTTTAACTATTAATCTTCTAGCTAATTTTTTTAACACCTTCTGATAGCTAATTTTATTTGGTGATAAAGCTTTAAAATATATGATGGGGCGTGATTTAACTTTACCTAACTTCTTTAGATCTTTTTCTGAGAGTTCTGAATAAGGCCAAATCATTGCTAAAAGTGCATCTTGTCTTACGTCTGTTTTTCTTAAATTTTCTGGTAGCTCTGTAAGATTAACTTTCTTAAATTGCAAGAGTACCTTTTCGAAAGACTTAAAAGCTCTTTTAAACTTACCATGATTTATATTGCACCAGCCTATTTTATAATGGGCCAGAGGAGTAAAAGCAGAAAGTGGTTTTTTTAAAATTTTTGAATAAATCTCTTTAGCAAAGTCTACATTTTTTTTATCTTCAAAATAGTAGTTACCAATAACTATTTGGCTCTCAGCCCAGAACGGACTATTTGGATATTCTTTTGTTAAGGTATTATAGGTAATTACCATTTCATTAAGCAAACCAAGTTCACGTTGTTCGTGAGCTTTAAAAAAAATAGCTTTATCTCTGCCTTTAAAATTTGGAAATTTATCCACCAGTAAGTCATAAGTCTCAATAGCATTAACTTTTAGTCTCTTTTCAAATGTAAAATCTAATTCTTCTACTGGAGCATCTTTGTTTTCTGCAATTTTCAATGCATACATAAATTTACTTTTTGTCACATAAAGCTCTGCCAAAGCTAGGTATAAATCAGGCAAAAACTGCGCATCCCTGATGTTTTTTATTTTGCCTTTTGTAGAGTCGATCCCTTTATCAAGTTTAAGTATATTAAAACGCATTTTCTCAATAGTCATCTGACCTGTAATCTGTGCACGAAGATGTACAGAAAATAAAAATGAACAAATCATCAGCAAAATAAAATGTAATTTTTTAGATTTAATATTGTTCATATCACTTAAAGTTTTCCTCAATTTTTAGTTGTTTCAAATCTGTTTCCTTAAAACACTGACTGGATATGTTCACTGTGTAATCTTCAAGTTCATCAAACCAGAATTCTGTGTTTACTGGCCAAAATATCTTATCAAACTTATATTTAGTTACGGCTTCGTGTTTAAAATCAACGGCCCCATCTTGTGAGCTAACTTTCACTGCATCTAATGAGGCTGAGTATTCTAAAAAATGAACCTGATTGCCACTATCAAGGATACTTAAAGCAGCTTCTCGGACTTTATCATCTAACTTGTAATCCACTTGCATTTGTAACTGTGCGTCTTTCCTTTTATAAGCTTGAATCAATTGTTTAGAAAAAGAATATTTTTTAAGACCTTTATTTTTAATAATTTTAATCTCTTCTCTTAATTTTGAAATTAAGTTTACTGTCATTTGAATATTAAGATTCATTGCTGCCATACTGAAAATTGTTGAGTCTTTTTTTAAATCACTACGTCTGCGAATATTTCTTATGCTTTTTTTGTATTTTTTTCGGTACTCTATGGCTGTTTTTTTGCTGGCTGTATAGTGACAAAGATCTTTAAATATCAACATCCTTAATATATAAGCCTCAGGACTTCTAGAGTATTTAAAAAAGGGGGCCTTTAATGCGTGTAATAGTCCCAAGGATTTCGAGTATTCTTTTTGATAATATAAGCTCCAAGCTCTTTCTAATAAAACTCTACCTTTTTGCCTCACCCCTAAGTTCACCACTTGCCTATATGCCTTTGATGACAAAACAAACTCTCCATTTTCAAATTGCAACCTTGCTATCTGAAGATACACTTTACTTTTTAGTTTTGGATGTAGATTTTCCTTAGTTGTCAGCTCATCTAATTTCGCCAACGCCAAAGATACCTTATTTTTACCTATCAAGGCTAATGAGGACATATATTTTCTGTAATAATCCCAATGTGAATCCTCATCTATAAGTAACAAGTGTTTTTTTGCCCAATGTTTATGTCCATATTTCAATAAATTAATACTTTTAAAATAACTTATGAAGCTTTGTATATCATAATGAAGATTATCCATTTCCATCAAATCTACAAAATCAAATAGTGCTTTTTTATCATAATCAAAATTTTTAACTATTTCTCCTAAATAATATATGGCATGACTGCCTACAGAAGACCCCATTTGATTTTGTGCAATCATTAGAAGCTGACGAAATGAAGCATAAATAATATTTTGGTGGTAAAAACTAATGGCTTGAGCTAGAAGTGCTTCTTGACCTTCGGGAGTAGAGTGTCCGTAGTTGTTTAATTGCTTTTGTGATATTTCAATCAGCTTATCAAATTTTTTTTCTAAAATACTTTTTTCCACCTGCTGCCAAAACTCCGGTATTACAGGAGAGTATTCGTATTGTGGGCGAATTTTCTTTTTAAATGACTCTGTTAGTTCTACCGATTTACCAATATTTGGCTTAGCTGTCTTATTATTAGCGGCATACAATTGGCTGAAAGCAATTATACCAAAGAATAAAAATGTATTTGTTATTAACTTCATTTAAACTAAACCTTTAATGCTTATTAACTGGGTTATCACCCAGCTCAAAAGAATAAGCCACTGACAATGAAAGAGCATAAACAGCTCCTAATGTTTTCTCATAATAAATATTGTTTCTGAAATCAAATTTCCATGACCTGTTTTTTTTGGTAAAAAACCTTAGTATTAATCCCCCAGACAGAAGCAACCTGGATCCCGTACTCTTAAAGCTAGCCAGTCCACCACCAATAACAAAGCTTGTATTTCCATGAATAATTTTGTCATTAAAAAGTAAACTTTTATTATAAAAAGGAGTATAAATAAAACTTGTAGTAGCATAAGCCTGAATATAATCTAGTGCTCCGTCAAAGCCTTCATTAGTGATATCAATATTTAAATTTTCCATTTCTTTTTTCAAACTTGTTTCAGAGTTTATTGAGTAATTTACATTAATAATTTCCCAAGCTAAATAATCTTTGTAATGATGAGTGTAAGATGTTCCAAAGGTAATTCCTTTATTGAAAGCATCAGATGGCAACCACCCAACACTAAAACTAAGATCACGTGAAGAGTAATAAGGGCGATTTTGCACTGCTACCACCTTTGGCAACTCATAAAATTTTGATGGTGGTTTTGCATTAATATAAAATGGAATTAAAATAATTGTCATAAGGATAAAAATAACTATATTGTTTTTCAATGCTGGCTCCACAAATTATGTATATCTTTTAACTGTTGTCTATAGACCTCTACTATTTTACTTTCTTAGTAGATATATACAACTTCCTACCAAGGTCCAGTTTCCCTGGACCAACATTTATCTATCTGACATTTATCATGATTTTACTAAGCGAATGATGTCACTGGTATAAAACACAAACAACAACTTTTCTTTCACAAGACTTTGTATCAAAATAAGTCATTACATAGGTTTAAATTATTATATATGTTAAATAATGCTACACTAATACACTACTATGGTATGGATCGTTATAAAACACAAACGCCTCCTACCAATCTCGCATCCCACTAATGAGGTCAGCTTTGTTTAAAAAAATTAAAAATCTCGTTTTAACATTAAGCTTAAGCCTTATTGTTTTAGTAGCTTTCCAAAATTGTAGCCAGCCCAAGCTGACTCTAAAAAAAAATTACTATAGTTTACAATCTAACTTAGGTTTTTGCACATCTCCCTCAAATGCCATTAAAAGTAATTTAAAATTTATTTTTGTTGTGGACAGGTCAGGAAGTAACCATACTTACAGACCCTTACTACCTGATGGGACATATGGCGCAATTATTCCTAATGCTGAATCTGACCCCTTAGGACATCGACGTTTTACAGCTCTTGAATCATTTATTAGAGGTTTTAACAGTGATGAAGAAGAATATCTTTACTGGAGTATGGTCTCATTTGAAACTGGCTCTTCAGAAGACCTCCCATTCACCAACAACAGATCTCAGTTTTTATCTGATATCATAGATGAACACAATGATACACCCAACCAAGATGATGGTTGGACTAATTACATAAATGCCTTTACCTCTGTTAACCAAATGATTCTTTCTGACGTACAAGCTGAACGAGATCGAATTGATAACAATCCTGAGCTAGATATAACAGACATTGTAAGCTCAAACTATGTGGTGTTTTTTGTTAGTGATGGTGTCCCCATTATCTCTGATCCTGATGACTCCAGCTCCATCCTTTTCCAAGATCAAGATGCTATTAATTCACAAATCGTAAATATCTTAGACTTAAGAGAAGGTAACGAAATGTATATTGATGGCGTGCAAATAAACACGGCTTACTACTATTCTGTATTTGAAAACACGAGTTACCGAAATAGCGAGGCCGCAGAGCGCCTCACGGGTATGGCAGGATATGGCCGTGGTAGTTTTTTAGAATTCGGATATGGCGAAAACATTGATTTCTCTAGGTTTGCCTTACCTCTTAGAATTTCTCGCTTTGATTTAAAAGAGTTTTGGGTCACGAATGCTAATACCGTTTGGGAAGGCAACGAACTTTTACGAGACTCTGATGCAGACGGCCTGTCCGACAGCCTAGAGGCTCAACTGGGGTCTAACCCCCAAGCATATGATACCGACAGTAACGGGGTTGGTGATGGCGTTGAATACCGTAGTTCTGGCAACACCAGTCCTTGTAGAAATGCAGATTGCTCCTTTAGCGGAATTCCCTATTCAAACTGTGGAACCTTTGATGACCCTGAAACTTATAGCTTTAATGACCTCGATAATGATTGGCTCAACAACTGTGAAGAGCGTATTCTAAATAGCGACGAACAAAACCCTGATTCCAATTCTGACTATATTCCTGACCACCTTGCCTTTATTAATCAAATCAGCCTCACAGAAGTCTCTAATGCAGCATACTTAGACCCAGACAACGATGGTTTTAGTGATTATGAAGAGCTAAAAATGAATACTCCCCTTAGAGCACATAATTCTAGTATTAATGGCATGAAAATTTTAAAATATCACTCTGAAGTAGCCAGCTTGAGTGTCGAACGCGACTGTTTTAACATCTCTATCTCAGAAATGGCTTATGACACCAAAACAGACAACATTCGAGCGTACATAATGGAAAACACTAAAACTCTTGCTGAACGACGCGTGATGAGAAGAGCTGTGAAATCACTTTCTGATGGAGCCGTGAGTTTTACAGAAGAAGATTTCCAGTAACTTTAAGGTAGATACTCATGATAAAACTTTTAAAGATCATTTTAGTTTTAGTTACTGGAACCACATTCTTTTTTTTTCAGAATTGCTCTTATCCAGAATTAGTTCTGCCCCCTGAACCACAGAAAACAATATCTTTAAAATTAAATAATTACTGCCCCCAAGGAGCCTTTGTGTTCCAAGAAATTTTTGTATACAACTCTTCCGCACAAATAAACAAGGATCACTTTATTCCTGACTTTGATAGAGACGGGTTAAGCGATGAATTTGAATTAAATGTGGATACCCGAGAAAACTACCGCATACATGTAGGCTCTCCTGATGCCAATGGCGACAACTACTCAGATTTAATCAACATAAGTCTTGGCCTTGATCGTGATAACCAGTTTCGTCTCAGCTTTTGTGAGTCTGGCCTGAACGATACTGACCTTGATGGCCTAACTGACTGCGAAGAAAATGTTCTCAGTACAAACTACTTAGATCCTGACTCTGATCAAGATGGAATCCCCGATGGTCTAGAAGTCAGGAATGGGTTAAATCCTACTGATCCTACGGATTCTCGTTTAGACATTGACCAAGATAATTTAAGTAACCTTGATGAAATTAAAAAAAACACACCTCTTAAAAACACAAATGATCTTTACATAGATAAAATTTCATTAAAATATAACGTGGAGACCTATCTTGATGAGAACAGCCTACCTTGCTACACTATTAATATAGACAATGTTCCCATAATGCCTGTAACAAACGGCAACGCTATCAGAATATATCTAATGGAGAGTCGCTTGGAAGTTGGCGGTACAGAGTCTCAAGAGATCCGTGAGCTTCAACAAATTAATGTGATAGTTGACCGCTTAGTTATACACGAAGCAATTATCCCTATTAAAAAGAATAATTTAACAAGAACACAGTTAGAAATTATTAATTTAGATGAACCTTAAAAAGTTGTAAAAAATAACACTGTCTCAATATAGAACGTAAAAGATTTTGTAGACAGTGTATAAATCATAACCGCTTAGCTAACATCAGAACAGTTCTCAGGTGGTATGGTACTTGCTCTTATAAACACTGAATATCTCCAATATAAAAAGAGGGTCTATGAAAAATTTAAAAAATCAAAACATATTAAAGAGCTTATTTGTGGCGCTAGTATCCCTAGTCATCTTAATGCCTTTTCAAAACTGTGGAGACTCCACATCAAATAAAGCCATTATAAACTCAAATGATCTAAGTAATGGTCTTGATACTGGAGTTGTGAATTATAGTCCAAAGGTAGACTGCCTTCTATCTAGTTCTACTAATTCTAGTATATTCCATAATGTCTCTACTATCTCTGGAGATAATACATTCAGCACCAGTCTTTTTAATGATGCCACTAGTATTTATGTAGATTGCGGTGAGACATCCGATGAATCTGAAGTAGGGGCATTAACCTTTGAAATTGATAGCAACTATGATGCAAACAACCCTCAATTTATAACACAAAGTGCTGCTTCATTCAGCCTCTCAAGCGAAAGCCTTCAAGCTGGATTTCGTCCCATGGCCATTAGAATAACAGATCCAGAAGGTGAAACCACAATAAAAGATTTTACTCTAGCAATTGAGTGCCACGAAACAGTTAACCCGCCCTCAATTGGAGACGGAAGTCAGGCTGCCATCGATGCTGCTATTGAGGTGGTAGAAGGAAGCGCTGTTGGCTTATTTAACTTTACAGCTTTAACTGATCAAATCGATAATGGTGGAAGCACCAATGGTCCCGAACTTTATTTTGCTTGGGATTTTAATGGTGATGACACTTTCGATCCTTTTTATTCTGGACGCAGAGGCTTAGGATCAAAAAACATCTGGACTCCTGACGCAACATTAAACGATATCTATGTAAATATGTCGACTCGTAACATGAACATTAGCGAATCTGACTCGAGCAGAGACCGCACTTTTAAACTCAGAGTTAGAAATTCCTGCCTTCAACAAGCTCAGTTTTCAGTAACCAGAGCACTACCAACAAGTCACACTCTAGAGGGCGATGACCTAGCACAAATGCTGGACTACCATTATCTTCAAGGAGATGTAACGCCTACTGGATTTGACAATAGTGACTCAGAGAATGTACGAGCTTTAAATATTAAAAGACGTACTGGTGATTACTTAGCTACAGATCAACTTGATGCTGACTATCCAACAGTGCACAGATGTCAACTTAGGCGCAATGGCACTAGATCCAATTTACAAATTAGCACATCTAAAAGGTACCGTGACTCTTCATCAGCTAGTGGAGGAATGTCCTTGCACATTGTTGATATCGCCGATGTTGACCCTGTCTATGGCTCCACAGTAACCTTCCCAGCCAACACTACCTTGTTACCTACACAGCGTGAAGATGCCATTAGCTCATGGGTAACAGACAATGGTGGTGGGCCTAACGGAATCACTCAATACTTTACTCATGGTGAAAATAACGAACCGGATATCGATCAAGCTAGATTTACTATTGCTGGTGAATCTGACGGCCTAAGCCAGGAAGTTTTTAGTGTTTCTGGTTCTAGTGCCATTGCAAATTGTGCCATATCCATGACTATGATCCGTGCCTTTGGTCAAGAGCCTTGTGCCACTGGCCCTGGTCAACTGAGTCAAACAATACACTATTATGGCGAATGGTCATGCCCAGAACTTTCCTTAGATGGAAACAACTCTGAAACTATTGAAATTCAAAATGGTAAGTTCTATTGTGAAGAAGCTATTGGTCGTCGTTGTGCAGGTGGCGGTGGTGGTGGCGGTGGAGTCACTCCTCCAGCTGGCTAATTTAATTGAACAAAGTAAATTAGAAAACCAGGCTTTGACCTGGTTTTTTTTATGACGCAGACCAATTTCCCCCCTAAACTTTAGGTTAAGTTGTCACTTGGTTTGTGATTTTATTAAAAATTAAACCGATAGAGATATTATGTTTAAATATTTAATTACATTAATATATTTGGCTTTTTTTTGCTTAAATACACATGCACAGGTATCTCCTTCAAAAGTTTTTGATGATGAGCTTCCAATTGCACCACAAATCTATGATGAATATAACGGTACCACTCAGATTTCCTTTCAAAAGGACCCTATTAAAGTAAAAAAATTTTCTGTTTTAAATAAATTAAAAAAGAAGAAAAAACAGCGTAAACTTACCAAAACAAATAAAAAAAGAAAATTTAAAAAAAATAAATTAAGGAAAAAGCGACGTCAAATTGCTAGTAAAAAACAGAAAAGAAAAAGAGTTAAACGATTAAAAAAGAAAAAATACAAAGCTAAAAAGAAAAAATGAAATTAATAAAATTATTTTACCTTATCTGTGTTGTCACTCTTCTCCCCCTTAAAACATGGGCTGTACTGGATTTAATTGTACGTGGAGAGATTAAGGTTTATAAACAAGCAACTACAAAATCAAAACTTATAAGTACATTAATACGAGGTGACCGTGTTGTTATTTCTCCAAAACTTTATGGCAGCTGGCGTAAAGTTCTTGTGACTTATCGTGGAAAACGTCAAGGCGGATTTGTTCAAAATAAAGATATCATCCTATCTTCCATAGAAGAAAGAAATCATGAAGAATATAATACTTTTAGAACAAACAAAAGTATTTCTGTAAGCACAAATATAGTTTTTGAGCTACAAAGCGAAAGTGATTTTGATATAGTTGGGTTTGATGCTGCCACCATTGGATCCCGGAGTGGGTATAATTATTTCTTAGGCATAGATTATCAAATGCCTGTGAGCAGCTGGGGATTACTTCAGTTCTCCTTAAAAAAGAGGGGTTCAGAGCTTGAAGGTAACGCAGAAATGATCCCCGATGGTGGGCGAAATATGGTGGAAATCCATCAAAACATGATATCTGTTGGGAGTTTTTTAAAATTCTATAAAGATAAATCCTCTTTTTTCTGGAAAGGCGCTGGCTTAGAAATCGCCAAGGTCAATTCAATAGGAGTTAACCTAACTGATGGTGCATCTTTAACCTACAATGGGGATCTTCCTACTTATATTATTGGTTCAGTTGGTATGGGATGGGACTATAAATGGAAAGAGAATCTATATATAATTCCAGAAGCGCGTGCTAGTGCCATAATTAATGCTAGCCCCATAGTACTTTCTGGAGAGCTAATACTTTCTTTATCGTGGATTTTTTAACAAAGGGAACTTTTATGAAATTGTTAATTTTAATTTCTTCAATTACAGTTATTTTTTCGTCTATGTCTATTTTTGCACAATCTAAAATGGACCTTCAGGATTTAGACGTTAAAGGTGAGCTGTTAGGTGATAATCGCATTCAAATGATCAAGCGCCAACAAAATCTACTTAAAAACCATGTAAAATTTCGAACAAATTTTAGAAAAGAAATTATGGAGGAATTAGAAAAGCCATACCCTAGATATAGTTATAAATAATACACTCTCTTAACTATAACGGTTCATTTTTGATCTTATATTTTTAAAATATAGCTTTTACTTGGTCGTAAATTGTAAAAAAAATTAAGCCAATTCAACGTTACAGCGTGAAGGCTAACTGGACTTATATTTTTTTCATCAAGGTCGTTAAAGCTAGGTTTTGTGACTGGACAAGTTAACTGAGCACAAACTACCAAATTCTATTTTTAAACCAGGGCTTTAGTTAAGTTTAATAGCGGACTGAAAGCTATTGAAACATCTAAATTTTTAAGGCAGAAAATTATCATTCAAAATGTGTATTCGCTAGTCACTTGACCAACTTCTTCACAGCCCGGATATTGACACCTGTAGTTTGCTTTTTTGAGTAAACTATTTCTGAGCTTTAAAGATATATAACGAGGGTTTTTGGATTTTGATTTCTTATAATCTACTTTAGAGTATGCTTTAAGTTCTTGTTCTACAAGACTCATAAAAAGGGACTCTAAGTTATGTTTATGGGATTTTAAGGCTTTAAGTTGATTCAGCTTTTTATGCTCTTCATGGCTCAATTCTACTTTTAGTATGACCTTGTCTTGGTAAACCTGTTGCTTTACTTTAACTGGCGGGGCCATTGGGGCGAGGATTTTCTTAGCCTCTCGAAAGCTTTTGTTTTCAATGGATTTAAGCACTTCTCGTTTTTTCTCTGGAGATTTATTTTTTATAACTTTATAAGCTAAAGAAATATTGCTATGAGTGAGCTTTCCCTCATCTAACTTTTCTTTAATTTCAGGAAGCTCTTTACTCAGTCTCAAACAGCTTTGTCTTTGATAGGCCATGGTTTCTGAATAATCTAACCCTCTTACAAGATAATCAAACAATGAGGAATAACCCAATTTTAAATACAAACGCTGTCCCCCCATAATCTGCAATTTCTCTAAAATTGCAGAGGTCAGCTGTTTTTCATTTTCTCTGAGAGTTAAAAGCTCATTATGTAGTTTCATGTTAAGGTTCCCCTAATATTTAATTTCAAATAACATAACATGGGTTTTAAGATTCAAATATTTACTCTTAAATGCCCCTATAGAGAATTTTAAATTACAAGACAAGTCCTTTAGTATTTCATGTAAAAAGTTTTAAGAGAGAGGACTCTTGAGAGTTTTAATGAGGTTTTAATATAAATATATCAACTCACTTAAAGTCTAAAAATATCACTTGAAACCCTGTCAAATAGAATCTTAATAAAGTATTTTTTACGCAGAGCTTCGTGGACGCTCGTAACCTGACCTCCTTAATTTAGGTACCTCTTTTGTTTCCTTAAAAAAAGGGGGCAACCCCCTCGGAAAAATTGGTAACGTCAAAAAGTTCTCGGATTTTATAAGTGAAAATCCTGGTCTTTGATTCGTCTGAAGAAAAATTTATTCTTAAGCATAATTAACACCAAGTGATTCTGTCGTATTATAGCTATAGAGGGGAGCTGACGGTTTCACATACATCAGTTGGCTTAAGTTACATCACTACTCATCGGCCTGAGGTGGCGGCGGTGTCTCGCGTACAGCAAAATTGATACTACTAAAACCCGTGGAGATTAATATATTCATTACTCGTTTGATATAAACCACATCAGTATTTTGATCAGCTTGTAGATTTATCCCTTTTTTTACTGGCAACCCAGCATCTTCTTGATTTTTAATTAAAGCCTTTAGCTTTGTTAAAGAAGCCACTAAGGCAGGCATTTGACGATCATTGAGTCCAATAATCACCGGGTTACTACCAACCACTTCTGAATCTAAACTCACTGATGTTTTTGATATGGAAATTAAGGGCATGCTCTCTATAGGCCGAGCATTTAAGGCTTCTGGCAGCTTAATATCTTTGTTTACAAAATACGCTTCGCCTGTTGCTGAAAAATTTAATAGTAAAAAAATCACAAGCATCGAAAACATATCAATCATTGAGGTCAAAGGTAAAACCACATCGTAGTCACGTTCTGATGACTCATCCATCTTTTTTCGAAAGTGCTTTAGGTCATACTTGGGCTCGATATGATAACCCGGTGGCCTAATGACTCTCTTGGTAGAACTACTCACTTCACCTGTCATTACTGTGTACTCACTCCAACATCATGCCATCCTTCACCCACTAATGTGTCAAAGACAGTGATTAACATTTTATATGTCACTCCGTTTTCTGTATTTAAAACAAGATCTTTTCTTTTTGGATACTTGGATCTCCAAACCTGAAGTGCAGTGATAAAAGAAGCTTTATTCACTTCACCAGATAAATGAGGAATAACATTCCCTTTTGTGTTCTCTGCCATTTCAACACCTTTAGTTAAAATAGTAACGGTAAGGTTAACTTGGTTTTTTGGTGGTGGCGAAGCTTCGTCCGATGCCGTGGAAGCAGAGGTGTTTGTTGATAGTGCACTAATATTATTCCAAACAGCAGTCAAAAGGAGCATCACCACTAAAAGGGCAAACAAGCCTATAAAGGGTGTCATATTCAGCTCTACATTAACCTTTTTTTTTGCCATATACTTAGAACTTACCTTTATTTGATAAAATAAAATTTAGTGTGGCCACCGCTGACTCGTGCATATCATCAATAATTCCCTGTGCTAGGTTATTTAAATAACCAAAAAAACCTAATAATGGAATGGCAACCACAAGCCCAAATGCAGTTGTATTCATGGCCATAGCAATAGAGTTTGATAACATTGTTGCTTTTTCGGCTGGTGCCACATTTGCAACCGCAGCAAATGCCCCAATAAGACCAGTAACAGTTCCTAATAAGCCAAGTAGAGTAGCAATATTCGAAAGTGTTGCAAGTAGTCCAATTCGTTTTTCAAGACGGGGAACTTCCCTCAATGCCACGGCATCCATAGCGGTTTGAACTTCTTCTGACTCTCCTTGATTTTTTACAGCCACAAGACCAGCTCTTATAATTCTAGCAAGTGGTGCACGTGTTTGAGATGCGGCAGAAATAGCCTCATCTAATCGACCTTTAAGAATATAATGATTAATTCTTTTTAAGACTTCATTTTTGTTAATATTTGCCGCGGCCAACAGAACTATAAATCGTTCCACCGTTATGGCTATTCCCACCAACGAACTAGCTAAAATTGTGTGCATAAAAAAACCACCGTCATTATATGCCTGTAATAAATCACCCATAGAACCCTCACTTTATAGTTCGTCTATGGGATTGATTTTAGCACTACGCCATGAAGGTTTAACTACAAAAGCAAGTTTTAGACTTTAGGCTATGCACAAAAGCACGTAGAGATCCGTAGATTCTCTAAAAACGTCCAAAGGGGAAGCCAATATTAGGCTGAGTTGCTTCGCCATTTTTGGCTTTGGGAAAACGCATACGCTTAAACACTTTTAATACACAATTATTAAGTTCATCAGATCTTTGTACACTAGACTTTTTAACTTTTGCCCAGGAAACCTTACCCGAAGGTTTAATTTTCCATTCGTACTCAATCCGACCTCCTAAACTTGGGTTATTTAAAAGCGCACGCTCATAACAGGAAGATATTTTACCAACATTTTTTCTAACCACAGTCATCACTTGCTTCTGTGAAAGGCCCTCTCTTCTGGATATTTTCATTAAAGTAGGGGTTCCCACAACTGTGGCCGCCACACCTTCGCCTCGACCACCGGCGCGCCCCTTAATACCTTGAACACCATAGCCCTTACCAGTACCATAACCTTTACCAAAAGTTTTAAGACTCCCCGATCCTCCGCCAGCAACTAGTTTCCCACCCTTTGCTTTTATAGCTCCTAAAACGGAATTTGCTTTCATCTTACCAGGCATCCCACCTGCATTTTTGTTAATATTTATTGATACAGCCTTATTTGAAGGGTTCGGGGTAGCTTTCCCTAAAGCCCCCAGGGCTGCTAATGCTCCAACATTTTTAACTGACTTTTTGTTCGATACCTTACCTCTAAATGGTCGACTAGCAACAGTTTTAGTTTTCACTGTAAAAGGCCATTTATTAATTTTTTTCATGCGTTTACTTTTACGAACAACTATTTTTTTAGGTTTGTATTTTAACTTTTTACGTACAACTTTCTTACGTTTAACTGCTTTAAGTTTTTTTCTTTTCAGTGGTTTCTTTTTTACAACTTTTTTAATTTCAGGAGGTTTTACTACTTTAGGCTTTACTTCTATTTTTTTCTTTTTCGGAATCAAAAGTTTCGCCACCCTTGGAGGTAGATTTTTTACTTTGGGCACATCAAGAGTTGGCGCAAAAACTAAAGCAATAAGTAAAAATAAAATATGAAGTATTCCTGAGCCTTGCAGTGTTTTCTTAAAAAGCTTCTCTGGAATTAAAAATTTAATTTGTGAAAATGGTTTAGGTGCTTCTATATGGCGTAATTCTAACTGAATGTTTTCATCAATAAAAATAGAACAGGCTTGGTTATATTTTAGCCTCAGTATTGCTAGTTTTTTTTTGTGGTTTATTTCTGAGACACTCTGTATCTCACTAACAACGTTATTATCAAGATCTGTTACTTGCCCGCGAGAGCGCATTGGCAAATGACATCGGGTAGACCTTCCATCAAACTGAGCGAGTTCCATGGTTCTTTTTAAACTTGGTACATAAAAACCATGTTCGGGATGAGAGCTTATACTCAGCACATCACCCTTTCTAAAGACTTGAGTATCTAATATAACCCCTCTCCAGAGCAAACGCCCTTCCAGAGCATGTTTGTCCAAAGGCACTCTCTGCACAAACTGCCCCTGCTGTTGAAAGCCATGGGGTCTCTGTACCGGAGGTGATTTTTTCCTTTCACTCACTGAAGATGATGCCTTAGGTCGCCCCTCTAACCCTTTATTGTGTTTCTCATCTTCGTTCTTTTCATATTGCTCATAAGAAATTACATGCTCTATCACAGGATCTGCTTCAGCTGACGGATGACTTCCCGTGTTTAAAGGTGGTGGTGTTTCATCAATGGTATAGTTATCATCTAAGACTGTAACTTCATCTAGTGTTCTTTGTGGATCAATTGAGTCCGACTCATTGAATGATTTTTTCGCTTCACTAAATTCTGAGTCATGCACATCTGGCTCTTGCTTTGGCTCACTTTGCATAACTTTAATAATTATTTTGAGTTCACCAATGTGAACAGTACAAACATCCTTTAAAGGCAAGTTAAATACCTGATTGCCATTAAGAAGGATCCCTGATTCACTTTGTGTATCCACAATACACAGCTGTGAACCTATGGGCAGAATACTAGCATGTTGAGCTGATACCCAAGAGTATTCACTTAAACAAATATCACACAGTCTATCACTGCCCAATGTAATGGGAAATTTTGAGAAAGCTTCATTACAAACCATCTTCTCTTTATAGAAAATTTGTATATGAACTGATTGTTTTGCCGTCTTCATCATGGTGCATCTCTAAGTTAAAGACTTCTCGGTATTTCTCTAATAATTTTAAAGGTAAATCAAGCCAGCCAGCCATAGTGCCAGGCTCTAAATTCAAGTTATAACTCGATTAAAAGCTAGGTGTTGAATGTAGGGGCTTGGAGGAGGTCGAAGATTTTACTCTGATCACACCGTGTATTATTCAAAATTACACAGAATATATTACAATTCGGTAATGATAATTTTCACATTCCTAATTACTCTTCCAATATCTTTGAAATGCTTAATATCATTAGTTATTATTTGATTTAAAATTACATTTTTCTAATATTAAAACTAAAGGACCAACATGCTATTTGAAATACGCCGAAGGAATTTTATAAAAATAATGACAGTTTCCCTTATCATTTGGCCTTCACTCTCTTTTGCTAAACCAGTTTTTGAAACATGTACCAATGAATCTTGTGTAAATTTAGAAGAATTTTCAAGCACCATGACAACAGTTATGAACGAAGTGCCTGAGTTAGAGTGGGTCTTTGGCTTTATTAGAAAAATTCAACTCTCTGACACGCTAAAATCTAATGCCGATGTTAAAATAAAAAGGTTAAAGACTGGTCAAATATTTTTTGATTTAATTATATCAACAAAAGCATATGTACTTAAAGATAATATTAGTAAAATTTTAAATTCAAAAGAGGTCACTGTTTTTGGAAATTCCATTGCAGACCCTCCTCAGTATTTAATTGAATTACCGTCTAAATATCCCGGCTTATTTTATATTACAATACATGAACTTGGTCATATTGTAGATCACCTATTTGGAGTCAACCAGTTACAATGTGCAACTCCAAAAATTGAATCAGTGGCTATCTACCCCGTTTTACATGCAGTAACACGATCACTAAATAAAAAAGAGATTCAATTTTCTGATGTGGATTGTGTTACACTAAAAAATAGCTTTAGCGCTGTATCCTGGAGCAAATTTTTAGTTAAACCTCAAGGAGTTGGCGTCTATGTAAGAACCCCAAAATCCGATCATACACTGCTAGACAAAGTCTGTTATTATGAGAATTGTAACAAAAATGTAACCTGGACCCAAAAAGAAGTTTATGAACTCTATGATTTTTTAATAGCATCCTCATTTACAACACTGTATTCAGCAAATTTCTCTACCCTTGAAGAATTTGGGGAGGCCTTTGTTATTAATTATTTAGCTATGTATACAGAGAATTCCACCTACACAGTCAATTTTAAAAATCATAAGGGCATTGATTTTCTTAACAAAATTAATGAACCTAACTACATTGCAAAACGTAATTTATTATCCTCTATCCTTGAGAACATAGAAGAACGATCTAATCATTTAAAATAGAAACATAGAACTTGTAATTAAATTTAAAGAGAATCTAGAGTTAACAAAGGCACAGGGCTCTTAAGACAAGCTTTGCATACACCTTTTCCTTTAAATTAGATGGATTATGAAGGTTCATTCTTTTAAGAAGCGGCAAATGACCTGCAGAGGGCTTGCCTACAAGAAACAAACTCATTAATAATTTCACCGTCTTTGCTCTATTACCCAATTGGGATTTTAAGTATTTCAAAGCTTTGCCTAATTTAATTTCTTCGGAAGTAAAGTCAGTACCAAAAGGAAAAGCTTGAAATTGGTTATGCTCTTTATATCTGCCTAGCACAGTTTTATAGCTCTGTGGATAATTGTTACAAAACTCACTGGGGAGCACATAATTGATTCCAACCTTATTATGGTTCTTAGCCTCTGTAAGGAGGCTCTTTTGGAACCGAGAGTCCGCTACCTTAATTAATGCAACGGCTACCTCTTCATCGGTTTTAGCCCTTAAATCTGCTATGCCATACTCCGTAATTACTACGTCTCTCAAATGTTTTGGAATGGTACAATGACCATAATTAAAAACTATATTGGACTCGTTTTGTCCTTTGTTGTTTATCCTAATACTGCGTAACTGCAAAATAGACCTAGCGTCAGGTAATTCATGTGCCATGGCAACAAAATTATATTGCCCACCTACACCACTTATTTGTGTGCCGTCATCTAAAGCATCAGAGCTCACACTGCCATTAAGAGTGACCTTCATACAAGTATTAATAAAACGGCCATTCTTTCTTTGCAGGCGATCTATGGTCTCATG
The DNA here is from genome assembly GCA_018663505.1 of Pseudobdellovibrionaceae bacterium. GTDB lineage: Bacteria > Bdellovibrionota > Bdellovibrionia > Bdellovibrionales > UBA1609 > JABJQG01. The sequence continues at coordinate 157,667 of JABJQG010000020.1, forward strand.
ACCATAGAGATGATTAATTTGTGAAATCCTCTTCATGCGAATCAATTTTCTTTGCTCAATAGGTAAATCCTTGAGAAATTGATAAAATTTTTGTTCACCAACAAAAAAACCTGCATGTGCTACAGCTCCATTGCGAAGCCTCTCACCTAACACCTCTTGTGGTAGTTCATCCACCTGTGCTTTTATTTTTTCACCTGACTCCATTTTCAAAAGACCATCAGACCACTGCACTGATTTATTAAAGATTCCAAATTCTTTTAAGAATTCAAAATCTTCCTTGCTGAGGTTAAAGCCAATAGCCTTATGTTCATACAAACGTTGTAGCATATTTTTATCAACAATTTCTGAAATGACATTTTTATTCAATAAACGCTGTAATATTACAGAGTCATAGACTTTTTTCTTCAAAATATTTGAAGTAAAAAGGTGAACGAAGCTGTCTACAAACATTTCGGTGGCCGCAAACAACCCTACTTTAAATCTTTCAAAGCTTCCGTAGTTTGAAATAATGGGGTATTTATCCCCTGTAATATTAACTGCCTCAAGTATTTTCCTATACTCTAAATTATCATTTTCTCGCAAACATAAGGCGTACACCAAAGCATCACCCAAAGAACCAATGCCTATTTGAATTTCACCATCATCTTTTACTAAAGTAGATGCATAAAGACCAATCATATAATCAGCGTCACTCACCGACATTTTAGGCAAACCAAAAATTCTAAAATCAAAACTTCTATTGTCTAGTGCAGCATCAAAAAATTCTGGTGCAACAATAGATTCCCCATACATAAATGGTAACTCTTGATTAACCTGTGCCACTACCATTATATTTTTATTCTGCTCGCGAAGTTCTTCCACTATATCCACTGTGATATCAGGGTTACAGCTGAGGCTAAATACCTCGTCACCATTAACTTCTCCCTTGCTAACTTGCTGACAAATAACGTTAACACCTCTGCTTATAATATCTCGAGCCACATGAGTGTAGTTTGATGACAAATAACATTGTTGAGCACTAGAAACTGTTTTTAGTTTTCCCGGGGCAAAATAGAATTCTATAACTTTAATGTTTCCTGGCAAGCTATGGTTCTGTCTGTCTGTATCGTAATCTAAGTTGGGATAGTTACCAAAAACACGATCAACAAATGGTTCTAAGAATTTTTTTTCAAGGTCACTTTTACCAATAGGCTTTTGTAAAGTGAGGGCCGTCAAAATAGTTAATTCTATCTCTTTATCAACTTTAGCCCTTGCATATATTGAATTAATTATAGAATTCGCTTTTCCGGCACCCAAAGGTGTGGCCAGGGTTATATTTTTTCCCACTTTTTGAATTATACTCTCTGTTATCATTTCTAAATCTTGATATTTTTGCATAATTCCCCCAAATAAAAATGAAAATCAATGTCACTAATCTAGTAAATCTAGCACAATATTTATTATTATTGAAATAATTACTTTGATGCTACACACATTTTCAAAATCTATATTCTTATAACTAGCAAGACCCTACGTATGGTAGATTATCTCAAAGCCAGGGAGCTCAGATGATATATTTAAAACCAATAATTTTTAGTTTCTACATTGCACTCATTTCCTTATATATCTTTGGTTATAAAGGTGGGTATAGCAAAGAGGGTAAAATACAACAAAACGATGATCTAAAAATATTAAAAAATTTCAGCTCTATTATTGGCCTCTTTGTTTTTACTATATTGTCCATTTATACATTTACTGATTATGAAATACTCACTCTAGTACATAAAAATACTGCTGTATCTCTTATGGGTTGTGCCATTTCTGCTGCTGGCGCAATGATCTTCTTTTTCGCTAAACAACAACTTGGACAAAGCTTCAGTCCTTGCAGTAAAGCATATGTACCAAAAGATCTGGTGACCACGGGGCTCTATGGCCAAGTACGGCACCCCATATATACTGGGAATCTCATTTTTATGTTTGGAAGTTTCCTAGCCATTGGCTCCATTTATTTATTAATTCTCACTATAGCCCTCTATTTTATCTACAAAGTTTCAATGAGGTATGAAGAAAAGGGACTGCTCAAAGCATTTAAAAACTATAAACATTATCAATGTTATACTCCTCAAATATTTATGTTGCTATCATATTGGAAAAAATATTTCAGCATTTATAAAAAACAAATCTCATCTGAAAATGAGCTCTTAGAGTTTGCCCATAGATTTCATAGTATTGGTGGTGTAAAAATTGACACAACTTACCTTAAAAATGCCAAGACTTATGGCATCTATAGACGTGGTAATCATAGTTTAGTTGCTGGATACATAATTAATTCGTCTCAAGAGCTTAGGTACTTAAAACTTATTCCCAAAGAAGAGCTAGCCCGCTTACCCTTTATCCAAAACAATGTTGGCAACTTTAGTGAGATTACCTGTATTTGGCGCATGGAAAAATTTTCGAAACATGACAACTTTTACTTTTATCTACATTCAATGATGGATGCATTTTTCGCAGGTAAAAAATATATAATTGGTGGAACCAATAACCTTAAAATATTGAAAATTCAAATGTTGCCCTTATCACGTTTAATATGGCACGGAACAAAACGAAACGCAGATTACCCAGTATGGATATATACGGAGCAACGTTGGCTTGCTATGATAAAGTTCCTTTTTTTTGCCACTCCCTTTGAGGCTGTACGTAGATATAAACGTGAACTTGAGATGAGAATGAGACGTGTTTGGTCTAAACAAAAGACCAGGCCCTTGACATAAAAGTAAAGTCCTTACTAACAATCTGTAATCATGGTTCAGCCTTTTGTCTTAAGTCTGAACTTATTAAAATTACATTTAGTTTAAAAGAGAGAGTAGATTATAATTATTTGATATGATGATCGTGAAAACACAAATTTTTAATATACTCGGGTGTCTTTCATTTCTCCTTGGGTTAGTAGGGGTTTTTTTACCTATTCTTCCTACCACACCATTTATACTACTTGCTTCATTTTTTTTCTCAAAAGGCTCGCCTCGATTTTATAAATGGATCACAAATTTAAAATACTTCGGTGAAAAAATTAAAGCTTGGGATAAATATGGCATTATTGATAAACCATCAAAAATAATTGCTTCCTTAACACTCATAATTATATTGCTAAATTTAATTTTTTTTTTTAGTTATGCCTATTGGCTTAAATGCCTATTTGTAATCACATTTTTAGCTGTTCTCCTATTTATCAATACTCGACCAAACTCGCCCACACATATAGTAAAATCACAACAATCAAAACATGTTAATTAAATGCTTAACACATAATGTATTTAAAAATTTAAACAACAATGATAGCTTTATTCAAATCTATAAAATAAGGGGAAACACTTGGATTTTGATTATTGGGAAGAAATATTTATCAAAAAGATGAAACAAGTGACAAAAGGAGAAGACCCAGCCCATGACTTCTTGCATTTTTTTAGGGTTGTCAAAATGGCGAAAAAATTTTGCTCCTTAGAAAACGCCCAATTAGAAGTTGTACTCCCCTCAGCTTGGCTACACGATTTAGTTATTGTACCAAAAGATGACCCTCGCCGATCACAAGCTTCCAGATTGTCAGCTGATGCGGCTATTGAATATTTGTCGCACATTAATTATCCAAAACAATACTTCAATCAAATTGCTCATACTATTTCTGCTCATAGTTTTTCAGCAAACATCCCTACTGAATCCGTAGAAGCCGAAATCATCCAGGATGCTGATCGTTTAGATGGAGTTGGGGCTATAGGCATAGCTCGATGTTTTGCCACTGCTGGTTTGTTAAAAAGAAGTTTTTATTCGCAAGCAGATCCTTTTTGCCAATCCCGATTAGCTGATGATAAAACTTTTACAGTGGACCATTTTTACAACAAACTCTTTAAAACTGTGGGTACATTAAAAACTGATTCTGCTAAAAAAGAAGGGCAGCGCAGAGCTGGGGTTATGGAAGCATATTTAAAAAATTTATCATTAGAAATCCAGTAACTATTAATTAACTTTAAGAGATTTAATATGAGCCCTAAGGTTAAGAAGAAAACTAAAAAAAACCTTAAATCTTCAAAAGTATTTCACTTAATTTGGGTTTTTAACCCTATCTTGGATTTACCATCATTCTATACTAAAAGGATGTTTGGCGGACTGGCTGCATATGTTCATGATAAGCTTGTGTTCGTGTTAACTGAGAAACCAGGGGATCGACAGTTTAAAAATAAAACTTTTGACTATGATATCTGGGACGGGGTCATGTTACCCACTGATAAAGAGCATCACAGTTCTATAATTAAATCTTATCCAGAATTAATTCCTCACCCTGTACTTGGCAAATGGCTTTATTTACAAGCCAACTTGCCTAATTTCGAAGAGATCGCTACTGAAATTGGAGAGCAAATAGCCAAGAACCACCCACACTTTGGTGTTTACCCTAAGATAAAGTAAATAAAGACTAAGCTGTAAACGGATCCATTCTATTAAAAACAGAAAAAGCCCCTCAGGGCTTATTTTCAGATAGGATTATTTGAAGGGGTTGTTGAAGCTTATAAGAGTTTGGGGATCCCCAAGTCGGCCTGTGAACCAGTACCTTAGCTTCGGCGGGTTACATGCTCAATTATAGGGGTTTTTCTAAAAACATCCACTGATGCCGTAGACAGCTGAAACGGTAAGGCGTCAGTGTATTGAAATTTTTACATATATATAAGGAAAATTGATCTCTATATTGGTCTTTAGATCTCTTTTTCTAAGTGGTCACAGATCATTTCTGCAATTTTTGATTTACCAGTGGCCTTTACTTGGCCCTTAGCCCACACAAAATAGGCCACCTGTTGTCCCTCAGGCCCTTTGTCCTCACCTCGATTAGCTACCACCGCATGATGACCTTTCTGAATCCTCTGCTGAGCAATATCCATAAGCTCTGTGTGTGAGAGATTTTCTTCGTATTTAAAGCTAACTATCTTTGAATGAGGTGAGCAGTCATAAATTAAATCCACAACTTTATCGGTACTTATGAGGTCAATTGATCTCAACTCACCCTGACTCTTGGTTTTACCTTCTAAAACTACCTTAGGCTGATAATCAGCCACTGCTGCTGACAATATAGAGAATTCTGGGTTATGATTTTTAACCCAGTTCACACAATAGTCTTTATAATCCTCGTAGCTACTCACTCGATTTACATTTAAATAAGTGGGTACTTGAATTTTTGAACCACTCAGTAAGTAATGAACATTTGCTCCTCTTAAGTGCAGCTCCTTAGACAGCTCCATACCCAGTTTTCCTGTAAAAATATTTGTAATTCTTCTAATGGAATCAATGGCCACGGGTGTGTTACCGCCTGTAACAAATATACTTTTACCTTTTAATTTAGATTGGCTTAAAACTCTAATACATTCAGAAACAATAGTATCAATATTTGGTAAATTATTTTTACCAAAATCCTGACGTGGTTTAATAAACTGAACCCCTAATTGACTTAATTTCTTCATATTTTCTGTTAAAATAGAATTATGCATATCCCCATGCATTGTTGGAGCAATGAGTGCTTGAACATTTCCACGCTCAACATTCCCTATGACAGCAGCCATAGTTGTGGGAATTAAACTGTCAGCAGTGCCTGAAGCAATTTTATTAATAGTGTTATAGGTAGCAGGGGCAATTAAAAATAAATCAAAGGTCTCTTTAGAGTTGAGATGCTCTGCCCGAGGTGTTAACCCTGTGATAATTGGTCTATCTGAACTCCACTCTAGACTATCCGCAGCCGCATATTTTAGGGCTTCGCTAGATGCATAGATTGTAATTTTAGCGCCATGTCTACGTAGTTCTCTTGCTAAAAGTGGAGCCTTCATGGAGGCTACACCACCACAAATCATTAAGGCAATATTTTTACCTTCTAAATGATTTGATAAACTAAAAACATCATGATCTGAAAGATTTGATTTTTTAGGTGGGGTAAAATCCCATGTCATAATTTCAATCCCTTAAGCTTAAATAAACGTGAAACTGAATAAACTCGGTTAACAACTTGGTTTAATTTTTCGTTTTCCATCATCTGAAGCATTGCAAACTCTGAGGGGTGGTTTTGTTTTAAATAATTAAAGCAAAGTTTTTCAATCTCATCCACGTTTTTACAATACTTTCCGTTAAGCCTAACATAACTCATACAAATATTAAAAATATTAATGACAAATGTAGGGACTTTTTGCCTTTTGTTAAAAACAAAATCTAAGTTCTGTTTAATATCCCCATTGTCTTTTACAATATGATCCTTATCTAAGTTTAAACACGCATGATTAACACCGTCAAAAACCACAGGCTCGCCCTGTTGCTCTAAGTGCATAGTGCTCAAGCTGAGCTCTAAATCATCTGTGGCATCTAATTTGATCCATTTACCATTTAAAAAAACCTGAGCATACACATGATTAGATTCATCGCTTACAAGGTGATAGAATCTCTTAAATCCTAAAGGTCCAAAATACTCCTTGGTTTTTACCCGCATGACAGAAAATCCCGAATTAAAGCCAGAACTTCTTAAAAGGGAAACTAAAACATTTGCTTTATTTAAACAAGAACCGAAACCTTTAACTATAGTACGCGAGGCATTATCCTTATTTAAACCAACTTGATATTTAATTTTATTTTTTGTCCAATTAAATATGACCTTTACTTTTTCTTTATCACAAGTAAGACCTGCTGTGAGTTCAAAACTAATATCTTTAATCATCTGTGAGTGGACATCAGTAAACTCACTTTCTAATAATAAACTTTTGCACGGTTTATCAGTTTGCTCAATAAATCTATTCTTAAAAGTGTTTGGAATCTCTTGAGAAAACTCTGTGGGTTGACTTATGGTATCAACTTGAACCTCTAGCAAACCGGGTTCAAGCCCTATACCGTCAATATTACTGATCAACTGGGATTCTCCGTTTTCACTCACTTCGTTCATATTTAAAATTTCCACTATATGTTCTGACAATACTTACTCTTTTCAAAAAATGTTTATTAGTGATTTTAAACATCAAAATACAGCTTATAAACAAAGGTTCATCTTATGTTTATACTCGGAAAGACATTTCACATTTTCAAGCAAATAGCTAAGTCCTAGATGAATGTTAGTAATAAGACTTAACTAAATTCATAAGGAACTGTGTATAGTTTTGACACTAATTTAGTCTTAGTTAATGAGAATTCTGCATTAAGATATTCGTTTGATATTAATTGTATCAAAATGGGTAAATATCGGAAACTACTGTATAATTGTTCTCAATTTCCCGACCAGTCAAAGGTATGAAAAATAAAATATTTAATACAAATACAATAAGAAATCAAATCTATAAGGATTGGGTTTTGCACAACCAAAGTAGGTATGCGAAAAGTTATTCCATCTTTCCAATTGCGGTTATGACTCTTTTGATTTTTTTTGACTTATTTGCATTAGATAACCCTAGACCATTTCTTATAATTAGAGCCGTTTCCATTGTTTTATTATCTATTAACAGTGTCAGTGTATTTTTTTTGTTAAATAAATTAAAAAATGATAATCAAAAATATATAGCCACTACTATTTCACTAATGACAACAGGTGTGATCTTAATTACAGATTACCTTATTTTTTCATTTTACTTGAAGCACAATGCTTTTTTCTCTTACTTTACCGGTCTGCTACTTATAACCGCCTTTACAACTTTTTTAGCATATAGACTCAGAAGAACACAGATATATTTCTCAATATTTTGTACAATCACAGGACTTTTATCTTTTTATTCCATAGAACATGTTAATTTTAAAATCATATATCTTATTACTATTTTTGTTAGCATATTTATGTCCACTTACTTTAGAGCTGAGTTTGTTAAAACTTTAGAAAATAGATACCTTAGCTTAAAAGCCATTGTTCCAAAACGAATTGCAAAATACATGATTACACATAATAGCCCAGACATAGAGGGTGCTTTCGAAGGTAAAAATAGGTTCGTGGTGTGTTTATGCTCAGACTGGCGAAATTATCAACAAATCCTAGAACAGTATCCTCCCGAGTATATCACAAAAGTTACTGAAGAGTTTTATGATAAAGTTTTCGCTAAACTTGATGAAATATCACCCGATGGCCAATACTTCCCTAATTGGACGGCTGACGAACTCTTTATAGTATTTTATAGCGAATCCAAGGAGTACGACCAAAAAATTGTTAATGAATCCTTACTATTTGCTAAAGCCCTTGCGGGAGAAATCTTTCTAGAAGTCCGATATGACTTTGATGTGGATCTAAAATATGATATCGGAATGGCATCAGGGGTAGGCTTTCTTGGAGTACAAGGCCCTAAGAAACTTAAAAAAACAACCATTACATCTGAAGCTGCCGGAGTTTCAAAGCGTTTAGAAACAGAAGCTAAGGAACTCAGAAAAGTGGATCCCACAAATGCAAACCCAGTGCTTCTGTTGGACCAAACCCTATACATTGCTTCTCTGGAAGATAAGGTTTTCACATCAAAAGAGTTCCAAGAAATAAACGCCAGCACCAAAAATATTTTAGGAAAACGTTTTTATAAAATACAAAATTCCTATTTAGATATTTTTAATATTGTTAAAAAAATATCTTGAAAATATGTGTAATTTTCGATTAAGAATAATTTTTTATTCAGCCAAGCCAAAAGCCTGAATTTTATTTCAAATCACCCGAGGACTATTTCAATTCCCATTTACAACTGTGGCATCATAAAAAACAAGGCCATTCCTGAAATAGAAGAAAAAATCCAGATAGCAAGAGTGACCTTAGCTAATTTTCTATGTTTTGCCAATTGTTGAGTTACCCCCCAGTAAACCGAAGGAACACTAAGTATTGCCGAACTCATAGCTGCAAGTATATGAAGAATTAAAAATATGAAGAAAGGTTTTAGCCATAAACCAAAATGTTCCCGCATATCACTTTTTACAATGGCAAACCCATGACTGTATCGGTGTTCTACAAATAGAGTAACTAATACTATGGACATAAACAGAGCTAGGAACATACAAAACTTATGCAAGGTCACTTTTTTATTTCGAATGGCCCAATATCCAAAAAGTAAAAATACTAAGCTAAAAGCATTAAAAATAAGAGTAAAAATAGGCATACAACCTCCTATGGAGTGAAGATATAATCATTGATTTATCATATCAAGTATTGTTTTAAGCTTCACACTGTTCACGGGACCCTTTATATGAAGTAAAACAGAGTTATCTACACCTAACAAAAAGCTTTGTGGTAATGCTGAAACACTCATACTTCTCTGTAACCCTTCTGTAAAATCAAAATAAAGTGGGTAAATATTATCCTTAACTTTACCTGATGATTTTAAATCAGCCTCTGTATCGGATGTTGCCACAGAAAGAAACTCAACTTTGTTTTTAGGCAGTGCCCTCCATAGCTCCACAAGAACTGCACGCTCTGTTGCACACACACCGCACCACGATGCCCAAAAATTAATAAACTTAATTTTACTATTATTTATAAGTAAACTTGCCTGTACCTTTTTGTTTTTAGCGAAGTCTTCATGTAGTCGAACTAATTGGAGGTTAGAGTTCACGTTGTAATAATTTAGTTTCTGTTCATCAATCAGTTGAAAAATTATAAAACCAATGACTGATAAAATCAGAGTTGCAACTATTAATCTGGAGGAGTTCATCTGTAAATACAGGTTTGTTTTCACTATTTATTCTTGAGTGTTTGTACTGCTAGCATCAGCATCATTGAGTTGCTTGATTTTTTTTCTTACAAAAATACCCACACCAGCTAGCATAGCTAATGGAACAAGCGTCATTAGTATGGTCGTTGCCATATAAACCATACGACTTCCATCTTCCCCAAAACCACATACTGCGCAAGCAAGCAAAGATTGAGGTAAGGTTAAAAAAGTAAGAATAAATATAGTTTTTAAATTCATAATAATACTGTCCTTTTATTGATCACAGCAAAAACTGCTTCAATGTTTAGCTAAAATAAACCAAACCATACAACAGAGGCCATACACCAACAATGAAAAACCAAAATATTTGCAATATATAGATACCGTTTATACCTAAATGCCCTTTTTTTAAATTAACATATCCATATAACAACACAAAAGCACCAATTAGGGCATGAGCACCGTGAGAGCCAATAATAAGAAAAAATAGAGCGCTAAAAATACCTGATTTAACAGTCAATCCATAACTCATTAAACTTACCCATTCATAACCTTGAATAGCTACAAAAGTGAGGCCCAATAAACTGGACACTAATACTAATTTTGAACTTGTGGAAACATCCGTCTTTGAATACTTTTTTGCCGCTAAAAATAAGAACACTCCGCTTAGAAGCAAAATAAAAGTATTCACCCCTGTCATGGCCACTGGTAAGGTGATGTTGTTTGGAAGCTCCCAGCCCCCTCTATCTTTTCTGATGACTAAAAATGAGCTAATCAGGCCGATAAAGAACATCACTTCTGTGATAACAAAGATCATCATAGCAAATATATTACTTGGTATGATTGGTTTTCTACGAGTTATTTGTGAACCGAGTACATTTTCCATTATTACCTCTTTTAAATGCCTCCGCTAATTGTTAATCAAGATGTGGTATTAGTGCGAAGCCTTTGTTTTTTCAACTTTATAAACTTTCTTTTCCCAATGCTGCCCCTTAGAGTTCATTACATCTCCGGCAACTCCGAAGTAGAATAGAACACAGGCAAGAAACATTGAGCCTAACATATAGCTTACTATTTTCTTTTCAACATTTAAGTGCATAAATTCTTTAGCCACCACAAATGCCTTCACACCAGCAATTCCAAAAGCTGTAATGAGGGTTAACCAACGAATTTCAAAGGCGGGTCCAATAACTGAAATTGCAAATAGAACCAATAATAAGAACCAAACTTTTACATATTTTTTAGGTGAAGATCCTGCGCTCATTTATAATATCCTTATTTAAAACGTTATTTTGCAATATATAATAGTGGAAATAGAAAAATCCAAACAATATCAACAAAGTGCCAATAAAGCCCAATAAGCTCTGCTCTATGCATATTTTTACCCTTTTTAAGGTCAAATGAAATGAAGGCCATAATCACCACCCCACCAATAATATGAAGCCCATGAATGCCGGCTGCCACATAATAGAAGGACCAAAACAAACTTTTACTAATTGTATAACCTTGAGCTATTTCATGAGTCCATTCGTAAGATTTAAAACACAAAAATAAGGCACCACCTAGTATTGTTAGCCACATATATTTAAATGCTTTATCTCGGTCCCCTTTTTCTGCCCAATAATGCGATAAGACCACAAACAAACTAGATGTTAAAAGAACAAAAGTGTTGGTAGCACCAATGACTACATTTGTATGTTCGGCTTCATTGGCCCAATCACCATGTAGTAATCTCATCATAATATAACTGGCTAAAAGACCGCCGAAAATGACAATCTCAGATCCTATAAGCCACCATACGGCTAGCTTTCCTGTTAGAATGCCTGTGGCACTTCTTCTTGTTGCTATTGGTTGAACTATACCCACCGCTTTTATCTCCTTTTAAAACTTAATTAAGACTCTTCGTTTTGTGGCCAATAATCATCTTTACGGCCTTCCATTTTTCCATATTCATAAGGCCCACGATAACATGTGGGAAGTTCCTTAAAGTTTCCGTGTGGAGCTGGTGATGTTGCCACCCATTCCAAAGTATTAGCTTTCCATGGGTTATTTCCCGCGATTTTTCCTTTTTTCCAACTGGTTACAAAGTTGTAGAGAAAAGGTATTTGGGAAACAAGCATTGCTATTAAGCCCATAGTAGCAACCACTCGCAAGTTCTGCATTCCGTCTGTGGCTAACTGAGGAAAGTTTTCATAGTTATAAATCCGACGATGTTGCCCAGAGGCCCCTAATATAAATAATGGGATAAAAATTATATTAAAAGAAATTACTGTTCCCCAGAAGTGTATTTTACCTAAGGTTTCATTCATTAAGCGCCCAAACATTTTTGGGTACCAATAGTAGATAGCTGCAAACACAGAAATAATGGCTATGGGAACAAATGTATAATGAAAATGTGCTAATACAAAGTATGTGTCGTGGAAATATATATCAGATCCACTTGCCCCTAAAAATATACCAGTAACCCCACCTAGTAAAAACTCAACCAAAAAAGCTAATGCAAATAACATGGCTGTGGTGAACTCAATGGACCCTTTATACAAAGTAGCAATGTATACAAAACACATTTCAGCTATGGGAATAGAAATAATTACTGTGGTTACAGTAAAAATATTAGCCATTCTAGGATCTATACCAGATACAAACTGATGATGGGCCCATACAAAGAAACTCAAAATACCCGTTGCTATAGCTGTATTTAAAACAGTTTTATAAGCAAATAATTTTTTACGAGAAAATGTAGTCATAACCTCAGCAACGATGCCCATTGCTGGCAGAAGAACCACATATACTTCTGGGTGACCAAAGAACCAAAATAAATGCTGCCACAAAACCGGGTCGCCACCCTTTGCCGGATCAAAGAAACCGATGCTCATGGTTTGATCTAATAAAAGCATTATAGCCCCAGCTATTAACGGCCCCACTGATGCCATAAATAAAATTGAAGCTAAAACAATCATCCATACAACTATTGGAATGTCGTACATCTTCATACCAGGTGCGCGCGAGTTCATTAAAGTTGTGATAAAATTAATTCCACCCATTAAAAAGGCTACAAACTCTAAAGCAACTGCCACTAACCACAAGATAGATCCCCATGGGGTTAAGTTATAGTTCGCATTGGCTGACAAGGGAGGATATGCCGTCCATGCTCCACCAAATCCGCCACCCTGAACAAAGAAGGATGCGATTAATACTAACGCAGAAATCAAGAAGATCTGGTAAGACAATCTGTTAAGTCGTGGAAAAACCATATCATCACAACCAATCATTAGCGGAATCAAGAAGTTCCCAAAGGCTGCAATTAGAACGGGCATGGCCACCCAGAAAATCATAATTGAACCATGGTTAGTAACTAAAGCATTGTATTCTGCAGAGTTCACTATACCCCAGCCCAAAACTTCTGCTCCAGGAAAGGCCAATTGCATACGAAATACATATACAAAAAATCCACCAATTAAAGCCATTAACATTCCAGTAAATAGGTACTGCATGCCAATTACTTTATGGTCCACGGAAAAAATATATTTTTCCCAAATACTTTGTTCGTGATGATCGTGATCGTTACTCATAAAATCTAACTTCCTTCTTTAATTTTTTAAACACTCTTAACTAAATACTTTCATCTCATTTTGTGGATTCATTTCTTAACTATGTATAAGCAATGAATTTCATAGGTACCAATAGGAACCCAAATTTACTGCACTTGGCTTAGTGTTTCCCCTTGTCCATTTACAGATTGAATCCATTTATTATGATCCTCTTCGCTTTCTACATATAGTTGAGAACCCATAATACCATGACCTATGCCACACATTTCTGCGCACTGAATATCATACTGCCCTGTCTTAATAGGTTTAAACCAACCTGTAATAACCCGTCCAGGAACAGCATCTTGCTTTAAACGAAACACAGGAATAGAAAAACTATGCATTACATCCTCAGATTCTAATTTAAAGTGATAAGTTGTGTTTACCTTTAAATGCAGCTCATCAATCATTTCAATGTCATCTTCTGTTCCTAATTGTTTGTCTGCTCCCGGGTGTACAAACTTCCATGACCATTGGTAACCTACAACTCTTATGGTCTCGTCTGGTTGAGGAAAATCCTGTTTCACATTATACCAAACTTTTACGGCAAAAAAGATAATCACAATATCGCAAACTAAAACGGCAATGTGGGGCCAATGTACCCACTTAACTAACTCAGGCTCTTCCCCAGTGATATACTCTGATTGGGCTTGGTTTTTACGTGAATATTTAAAAATAAAGTAAAAGAGGACAAATTCGGCTACAAAAAACCAAAAACCAGCGAGAACGGCAATTATAATAATTAAGCCGTCAATGTCAGCTGCAAAACTTGAAGCTTGTTCGATTAAAAAATTCACTTTAGATTTCCTTTATTATTAATTGTTATCGAATCACAAAAATGTAAGCGGCTAGCGAGTACAAAACAACGCCAATTACGGTTAGATAAAATAATTTGCGGGACACCTTTGTTGCTTCGTCCATATCTTCTTTCATGAATCTCTATCCTTATTTAAATATGTTATTTTTTAAGAGTTTTAATATATGAAATGACATTATCAATGGCAGCATCATCCGCAAGAGTCATAGCCATAGGGGCCATAGTTGCCCCAATAGGATCTTTGGCAGGATTTGCCGCCCTGACTTGATGTTTAAAATTTTGTAACTGTTGTTTAATATACCAGTCACTGAGGTTAGCTAAAGCTGGAGCATTCATAGCTTTATTGCCTTCACCATTTACACCATGACAAGCCATGCACATTGCATAGCTTCCCTGACCAGCTTCAGGGTTACCCGCCGTAATCATATGTTTGATATTTTTTGTTTTAGGCAAGGAGGAAACATAAGTAGCTACCTTGTCCACATCACCTTTGTATCTTAGGGTTTTAGCCATTGGGCGCATTCTTAAACCAGCAATATCTTTTGTATGCATACCCCGCACACCATTTTTAAAATTTTTTAATTGGCGAACAATATACCATTTTTCCATACCTGCAATGGCTGGAGCTTTTAGTTTATAAGCCCCTTCACCTTGCATGCCATGGCACTGCGTACAAAGCTTAAACAAAGCCTCACCTTTTGATTTTGCCATTAAGTTTTGAGAGAGAACCAATTGAAGAACAATAGATATAAATAAAGTAAGCAACACTAACTTTGCCTTAGCCGTCATACACGAACCTCCGATGTTCCTGAATGTAAAAGGAAACTTTAATTCTGTCTACGACTGAGATAAGTCATTAATGCGTGGTGTTGCCATTAGCAATGTGCAGAAAATTCAAAAATTGTTTAATGAACGAGCAATGAATTCCACCAACAATGGAAATACTTAACAACAGAAAAAAGTGAATTACAAAAACTTAATGTGGTTTGCATGAAAAAAATAAGATACGAAGATTTTTCTACAACCACAACACTATAACCAGTATTGTGTTGTGGATACCAAAGTATATCCTTACCTATTTTACTATTTACTGCACCACCAAAGCTTCGTCACAAATACTAGTATGAGCAGCGTCCTGCATATAACCTAACCCACCGTCAGTAGCGGCTCCCCCTCCAGCGAGACCATAAAAAGTGTCCACCACAAAATCAGCTGATGCTAGACTATTTCCACAATAAGAAATTTCGGCGACTCCTCCGCTACCTCCACCCCCAAAATCAGTACTAGTCCCTCCTCCTCCACCGGAAACATCAACATTGATAGAGGGTGTGCCTGCGTCTTTTTCTAGTAATGTTAGATGCACGCTACCTCCGGCTCCACCACCAGACACCCCAGAAATTACATCACCACCTAGTGCTTTGATACTCACGCTTCCTGTGCCTGTAATTCGTCCAATATGAAGAATAATTATTCCACCACCACTTCCTCCAGAAAAACCGCCATCGGAACCTCCTGCTCCACCCATAACGGCTTTTTGATCTGTCATAATTAAACAAGGACCGTTGTTACAATAATCAATGGCTATCCCACCAACTGCCACAGGGTTACCACCTGATCCGGTGCCGCCAAGGTTTGCATTTCCACCTCCGCCAGCTCCAAGCGCACTTGCTCCACCACCACTACTATTATTGGCTGAATTGCTAGTAGTACCCAACCCTTGAAAACCGGTTCCTTGACCAAGGATACCCTCAAAGCCTTTAGAGGACGCGTCAAATATTATATCACCACCAGCTAGGTTAAGCTCTTTGATACGCATAACAATAACTCCACCAACCTCAGAACCTCCAGAAAAATCAAAAGCATTTACATCTATAGTCAACGTACCACCCGTCACATTAATTTTATTAAAGTTTGGCACACGCATCATCTGAATTTTACACCAGGTGTTTGCTGACCCAGAAAAGTTATCTGCATCAGAAATTGCCGTGTTATTATATGACACAGCAAAAGAAGGGTCTCCTATTGGGGCGTCCAAAGAAATATCCATCCCCCCATTTGAAACACTAGATATTTTTGAGAAGCCATGACTTCCACGGTAAAGTCTACCACCGCAAGTATTGTCAGAGTCAGGCCCTCCTCCCGTATTGTATCCAGCCACTACATGCCAAAATACCTCATCACCGGCCTCAAAATGATCGGCAGTGGAGGCTGCGGCTAATTGAACCGTGTCCCCTGTACTATTAATATTCATTACTTTAAACTGAGATGAGAAGGTCTTTGATGATGGATTACTTACAGATGTCCCTACCATAGTAAAACCAATATTTGCTGCATCAGCATAACCATGAGTGCCTAATGTTAAGTTTGAATTTACAGCAATGGAAAAATCCCCATCACGGCCATCACCAAACATTGAAGCTAAAGGCTGAGAGACATCATTATCATTCCCACCATCTCCCACATTAAACATATCGCACTTATTAAATTTCTTTGTGCTATCTAAAGCTGGAGTCATTGCCACAACTATTTCCCCTGGAAAAAGATTGATCTTTTTCTCTGCTAAAATATGCGGGAAAGAAAGGTTAGCAAAATCTAAATTTCCATCTACAAAACTACTGCAGCCTCCGTTTTGTGCCTGTAATCCAACTAAATAAATGGTTCTATCATCTCCTGCCGGTACATCAATTGCCACTTCCCCCCCAGCAGGTATAAACCCTACATTAGGTCCAAAACGCATCATTTCTTGTTTAGTTGTGCCGTGCTCAGCTGAGCAAGAGCTGTGATTCATCTCCGCCTCTGGTCCTCCTACAAAAACCGCATAACAATTGATTTCTGATAATCTCGTTGGGTCCAAAGCATCGTTCCAACTTGTAGCCGCTTGAGCTGCCACGATGGAAGTATTTGAAGAAATTTGTGCTGTGGGCAATCGAAATTTTAGAGTGGTTCTTTCGCCTACTGTGCGAGAACAACCTAATAGCCCAACTAAAGACACTGAAAGTAAAATATAAAATACATTTTTCATTATACGCTCCACCTTTATTATTAAACCTATCGGCCTTTAGTCCAGGGGGCTTTAATAGTATTTATATATGAGCTAATACGCTGACGTACATTTCGAAACCAATACGCATAAAACATGGCTTATATAAAGGCAATCACCGAGTCGCCTAAATCAATACTAAAAAATCATTTTGAAATAGTTTTCACTGTTTCAAAATGATTCGTATCAAAATCGCTCTACACAGGAGAGAGCAGCAAAGCTGTTACGTTATTCATAATTTTAATCAGAATGTTCGTCATTAATACTAGCAGTCATCAGACGACGAGTTTAACCTACTTGTGAAAAAAGTAGGTTGCTATAATGTAGCCTGGGGTGAAGAGCTTTGTGCTGAAACCATTTTTACTCTTCTTGGCCCCCCATTCTCAAGGACTTCAGGGCTTACTACAGAGGCCATACTTTGAAAATTTGCAATAAATTTATTTGCTAACTCATTCACAACTTCACCTGTGGGCATAGCTAACCACTTTGGATCTACACCAGGACAGGTTGTGGGAACTTGAAAACCAAAAACGGGATGATCTTGCATAGGTTGCTTTTCCAGTTCACCGTTTTGTATCATGGATAAAATTTGTCGACTCACTTGAATTGGAAATCTTTTTCCACCAGCATATCCACCAACCCAGCCGGTATTTAACAACCAAACTGTGGCGTTATTTTCTGCCGCTTTTTCTGCAAGAAGCTGTGCATACTCCGATGGGTGCCTGGGCATAAATGGAGCACCAAAACAGGCACTAAAAGTGGCTGTTGGTTCTGTAACACCTAGTTCTGTACCGGCAACCTTAGCCGTATAACCTGACATAAAATGATACTGAGCTTGGTTAAAATCTAACTTAGACACAGCTGGTAAAGCACCAAAAGCGTCGGCAGTTAAAAACACAATTGTTTTGGGCTGACTAGATTCTTTTGATTGGTCAAAAACATTTTCAAGGGCTGTAATATCATAGGACCCACGTGTGTTTTCTGTTTTTGTAGAGTCACAAAAATCAACTGTTCTTTTATCAGAATCATAGACAACGTTTTCTAACATAGCGCCAAATCTATTAGTTGCTCCATAAATCTCAGGTTCACTTTCTTCACATAAATCGATAAGCTTAGCGTAACAGCCTCCCTCTAGATTAGAAAGACCACGCTTGGACCAAATAATTTCATCGTCACCAATAATAGATCTGGTTTTATCTGCAGACAATGTGGTTTTTCCAGTACCTGAAAGACCAAATAGCACGCAAGATTCTGTACCATCAGGCTGACTGTTGGCTGAGGAGTGCATAGGAAAAATTCCCACTTCTGGCATTAAGTAATTACAAACACTAAATGCACCTTTTTTAATTTCGCCAGCATAAGCTGTGCCACAAATACCAATTTTTTTATCCACAAGGTCTAAAACAATTAAGGTTTCTTGTGAAAAATCTAAACCTAAATCTGATACAGAGTCATAAGGACAGTGAAACACTTCGATAGACTTATCAATTTGAATTTCTTTGGAAATCTCATCAATCACAGCATCACGAAACATATTTTGAGCAAATAATATATGATGAGGTGATTTTGACTTTACAGTGATAGGGAAGCAACCCACATAACCAGACATGGAGTAGTTCTTGTTGTCCTCAATATTTTTCTCTAAAGCGGCAAAGAACTTTTGCGAAAAACCATAATCAATAGGTTGGTTTACCTTGCCCCAATCCACAGTTTCAGCCACTTCTGGACGCTGAACCACATATCTAAACTTAGCAGCTCGACCTGTAAAAACACCCGTATCTACCATTAACGCCCCATCTTTTGAGAGTTTACCTAAACCTAACTTTAATGATTCTTCTATCATGGAGTATTTACACACACTGGCCACCTTGTTAAATAAATTAATATGTTAAATATATGTTAATAATTTTGATAAATATTTCTATCAAAATCTTTATGCAATTACCAAGAAAAAGTGAGTACAGGAATTTTTTTCGCAAGTTTTAACCTGTTTTCAATTTGCCTTTGCATGGCGACGTTATTCAGCATTTATATGTGTTATTATGTAGTTATGAGCTTTATCTCAATCTACACTCTACAGACCATCTAAATGGCTTCCCATTTTTGATGATTTTAAAATCAGCAAGGCCCGAAAAAGCCAATGCGTAGATTAATACTCGGCCTCATGTGTTCGGGTCATATCGCTAAAACCACCACCGTTTTCCACATTGGTAAAACCAGCTCCTTGCAGAATTCTACGAGCTCGGCTAGCCCTTGCTCCAACAGCGCAATAGACTATCACTTTTTTTGAAAAGTCTCCGGCAAGGTATTTATCTTTAATCTCGCCCAAACGAGCCGAAACTTGAGAAAGAGGAATATGTAAGGCCCCTTTTACATGACCAGAATTCCATTCTCCCATTGTACGTACATCAATAATTATTGGTGCGGTGGCTTTTGATTTTTCACCATTCTCATTTTTTGTAACTGCGGGCGAGGCTTTCTTTTTGATTTGTACAGGATTTTTGACACCATCACTACTTTTAGAAGTACAAGCCACACTGAAAATTACAATCATAAACACTAAAGTTAATTTTACTTTTTTCATTAGAGACCTTTTTATTAAGATTTAACATTTAAGAATAGAGCACCATCAACATTATAACTATATAATATTAAATCACAAACTAAAATAACCATTTGTCTATAACAGGTATTGCCACAAAGATCAGAAGACTATGGTTAATCCAATGAAAAAATGGGCGCCATGTTTGAGGAGTTTGGATTTTATAAAAATTATAGAAATGATAGGTCACAAGGGCAAACACAGGTACAATTATGCCTAAAAATACCAAGTCTATATGAACAAAAACTGGAGAAAGCATAACTAAAAACACATAAGCTAAATAATACTTCAACATGTAAAGTAAGGTCATTTGATTGCCATGGGTCACTGGTAACACAGGGACTCCCCCCTGGGCATAATCCTCTTTATAACGAATGGCCAAACTCCAGTAATGGGGCATTTGCCAGAGAAAAATTAAGCTAAATAAATAAAGACTCTCCATGGAGAAAACAAAACCGCCAGCTGCCACAAAAGCAGTAATTGCTGGCAACGCCCCCGGAATAGCCCCAGGAACAGCTGCAAAAGCCCAGTTTGGCTTTAAAATATATGTGTATATTACATTGTAAAAAACAGCCGTAACTAAACCAATGAGCGCTGCTAATGGAGACACAATATACAGTAAATAAAGACCAATCAGCAAAAAAGAGAGGGACAGAGTCAATGCCTTTTGCATGGAAATAACCCCTAAAGGTAAGGGTCTTTTTTGCGTCCTTGGCATCTTTAAATCCATAGGAACTTCCTGAATTTGATTTAAAGCAAAACTGCCCATAGATAAAAGCATCAAACCAAATATCGTGAACGAGAATTGAGCCACATGAAAACTGTTCCCTTGAGGAAAACCATAACCAAAACCTGCCACACCACTTAGAACAACAAAATATACAAGAGGCATTTTTGTGAGGTTATGAATCATTTCTAATTGTTGTCGAAAAGACAAGGCCACATGGGTGTGGTCGGATTTTAAAACTTGTTCTTGGCTCAAAGCTTATCCTTAGTTATTTTTCGTCATATAAAAACAAAAAAAGGGCCTGAAAACAAGCCCTTTTCTCTATTTATCTAAGCCCTTCATTCACTGAAGGTAATAGCGATTTATTTCATTTTTGCGTAGTAAGCAGAAACGTTAGCCATATCAGCATCTGATAAAGGCTTAGCCATTGCTGACATTAGAGGGTCTTTACGTTTGCCAGATTTAAAATCTTTAAGTTGCTTTACCATATAAGCTTCTTTTTGTCCTGCAAGGTTTGGATAGATTGCCTGAGCAGAAATACCTTTTAATCCATGACAAGCCATACAAGTAGCTGATTTAGCTTTACCTTTTGCCGCATCACCTTTTGCAAGTACTGTTGAAGATAACCCTAACGCCATTAGAATAATCATTAATAATTTCATATTTAACTCCTTCTTATGTTCCATTCATTTATATTTCCTCAATAATATAAGGGATATTTATAAAGATACAATATAAATTACTGATCCTTGTATTTTCACTACGTGTGACTGGCGCACATAAACCTATAATCAGCAGCTCTTGAAATAATTCTAAAAACAGCCTTAAAATTGTGCATGTTTAATTAAGCTAAATTTAATTTTTTATTCTTCAAAGAAGCCCTTCACCACTGCGGATACGGCGGTGTTAAGCTTAGGAAATAAAAGAGTTTTTGACATATTGCATCCGCAAAAGATGCCTGGCACCTTTTATGGTGAGGTACTGGCTTGCTCGCCGTTATGCATGGCTGTGTAGATATCTCTTATTAAACTAATGTGAGTTTCTTCCAGGTCTTTGCGACGACCCACTACTGATAAAATATAGTTTGTTTCTGCACGATAGTTGGCGATAAACTCAGGATCAGCCCTTGCAAAATCTGAGGTATTATCCCACCGATCGGCCAACTTCACTAGCAAGGAGCTTAGAGGGATCTTTAACAATTTTTGACCCAAGTACTTTGCTTTACCTATTTTTTTACTTTGTGTTTTATCTGAAGATAAATCATTTACAATATTAGCTATACGCAAACCAAAAAGGTATTTTAGCTGTTTAAAGTTGGCTGATGTGTCTTCAATAATATCATGAAGATAGGAAGCCGCAATGAGTTCGGCATCATTCGTTATAGTTTTCATCTTCTTGGCCACCCTCACTGGATGAGTGACATAAGGCATTTTGTCAAATTTGCGAACTTGGCCTTCGTGCATTTTTTTTGCAAATATAATTGCCTTTTTCATCAAGGCTTTTCCCTCTAAAGAATCAGTGGTAACTAGGTCCACAACAAAAGATTTTACTGAAAAGAATTCCCCGCAGGTTTGAGCTCTTAAAACAGCACTTGAACCAACGATGAATAATACGAAAATAATCTTCTCAAGTCCTGTGTGCATCATAACTTCATTGAAGTACCAACACTCCCCAGCCCAAGCAATAATACCACAATAGAGAGCACTATTTACAATGGTATGTGATTTTTTGTAATGATTCTTATAGGTGAAATTTTGTGATTTTAGGCTTAGATTTTGCTCTATGTACGTATATGGCAATAACACGAGACCCCCTCACTTCTTTTATTGTACTTCTGTGTCTAATTTCTAGGTATTGTACTACAAAAATTGTCATCCTTCTTTTAATATTGGTAAATCTATTTAGCTTTACAGCTCAAGCAAAGTTACACACTGGCCATAGTGTTGATCTTGGGGGCGAGGCCTACTCTGTGGTAGAACTTCTTGCCGAGACCGGTGAGGGTCAGGTTTTTAGAGTTATCAACAACAAGACAGGGGTAGAATTCGTATTAAAAGAATACCATTATACAACCGACCACTATGGCCGGTACACCACATACTTCCGTAAAAATAGGCGCATTAGACTCGCACAAAAATACACTAATCTGAAAAAACTGAAACAAAGTATGGACAATGACCCTCGGCCAATAATTGGTTTACAAAAGATTATCGCCCTTAAATTAGAAAAAAATAGCCTGCTAGAACTTTCTCCATTGGCTAATTCTAGTTTTAGAGATCGACTGAAAAACAAAAACCTAAGTAATCTAAAACTTAAAAAAAATCAAGGCGTTAAGGAGCTGGAACTCAAAATTGATACTCTATATAGATTGTTTAAACAGTCCGTACTGACCGTTGAAACTTTACATACCTATGGTTTCCTCCACCTTGACATTAAGCCAGCCAACTTTTTAGTTTACGAACAATTTTTACAACAGATATACTTATCAGACTATGGTTCCATTCAGCGTATAGGCAGCAAAGAGACTAAAATAAATACATCTACATTTTTTGCCCCTCCAGAATTACTTCATGAAAGTAGCGAAGAAAATATTGTGAGAAAAAATTTGCCGCCAGATATTTCTGCCGATTATTTTAGCTTAGCTAAAACCTGGCTCATTATATTCTCTGATCTAGATTCAAAGTTTTACAATTATTGGGGGGTAAATAACGATCTTGAAGTCTTGAACAAACGCTATGAAAAATATAAAAATAAACATATTCTAAAATTTAAAAACAAGTTGCCTTATCATTCGTGGATAAAATTAAACAGTCTTCTTACTTTTATTGATGCTGTGTTCATTGAGGACCCAAAGCAGAGACTTAGAAATCTAGCAAATAAAAAAAATGAAATTTTCAACACTCTTCCTCGTGAACGTCCTTTATTAAACATAAACAAATGTGTTCTTTTATTTTAAAGTTTTCTTGCCTCCCCTTCTGACTCTAAGAGGCTATACTCAACTCATCTACATTACGAAACTGTAATGTTTACGCCTAACTTTTAGACAAGATTTTTCAATATTACATAAACATACTTTCTTCATTTATATGATCACAAAAATGGTATTATGATGTGGCTTGATAATAACTACAACAAACCGGAGTTGTACAAAATGATGAGAATGCTATCTAGCCATAGGCTTAAAATTTCCCTTTACCTGATTTGCTTAAGTGCATGTTTAATATTCTCACAGCAAACATTTGCCCAGAAGGCTTGTTACAATTTTTTCTCGCCAACCAGGAGTATAACTGAACAGCCTGGACAATATGATAATGCATTTAAAGATTTAAAAAAGGCCCTTCCCATGTACAGGAAGAATGCCACAGATAACTTTGATACAAAAGAAAAAGTCCACAAACTTTTGGTTGAACTTACGTCTCAAGTTCAAGTGCTTCGAGCATTTAAATCAAATATCCCTCGTGAGCTTACCAACAACATTGCCATCACAAAGTATCTAACAAACCTGTTACAAACCAGACTGAAGGAGCTAGAAACTGATTATCTTAAATTAAAAAATGAAGAAATGCTACTGGAGTCCTACAGTAACACTCTTTTAATGTGGAAAAGAACTCTATCCAGCCTACAAATTGCTCTAAAGTCAAACCATATAGTCAATGCAAACAGCACCTTAGAAAATATTATCGGCAAGAAACATTATGAAGACTTTATGCAGTCATCCAACTTAAACCATAAAGACAAACTTACCCACTTATTTATCCCCTTAGTGGAATCCTTACCCAATAAAAAACAAACTCTTATTGATGTTTTTTTTGTTGAAAAAGGGGATGTGCTGGATAGAAACACAAGTGCTCTACTGCTGTTTAAAATTCAATTCTACAAAGATCTCAATCACTACTTTCGTACAAATCAAATAAATATGGAAATAGCCCCTTACTTTACTGGTAATGGGCGTATTAACAAGAATATTCTTAAAAAACTTAAAGCTAATTTTACTCCATACTATAATGAACTCAATGCTATTTTTGTGAAACAAACCACTCGTCAAGTCAAGTTTGACAGACATACGAGAGAATCGAAACATTTAGTACGACATGCGAAAAATTCTCAAGATAGAAGTGCAAATGATACACGACATAATAAGAAATATCGAAAAGATCATAAACATGGTGATCCTGACCTAAAAAATTATAGATAACCCGTCTAAATAAAATGACAGCTAATTTTCCATATAAGCTCAGCCTATACTGACTGTAAGCTGTTCTTGAACAGTGATCTATGGTTGATTCCCCACCTTTTTGCCCCTAGGTTCTCCTTAGGAGCGGGGGCGGATCCATGGGGAAACATTTAGTTGTTATATATTCAATATTTTTTTTGAGTCTTTTTATTGGCTCGAATTCATCTAAATATACTGAATCAACTGAGTCTCAATTAGCTGAAACTTTTGAACTTTTTATTATCCTCAATGAGGGTGTTGACCTCAAAAATTTAAATAAATCTCAAGTGGAAAAACTTCTTGATTGCTCTTCTTGCACTATTTTATATACTTACAAAGAACTTGGAATGTTGCTCATCGCACCCACCCCTGGCGCAGAGCTCAGTCAGCTCCACAGGAATGCAAATATTTTAAATACATTTCCAAATATTAAAGCGCAACAAACTTCATCTACAAATACTTCCATGGACAAGTACAGTCCTGAACTACACCCTCATGACCCTAGAAAAGATAAACCTTTAAAAACTACTTCTAACCCCAGTGGTTGGGCCCGTGAAATGGTGAATGCTCCCACTAGCCCTACAGCGCCTCAAGGAAAAAATATAAAAATTTTAATCATTGATTCTGGCATTGATAAAAATTCTGAGGCGTTTAAACACAGTGAAATCATTGGTAAAGATTTTGTGGAAGATGAAAATAGTAAAAATGCACCTTATGAATATTTTGATCATGATGGCCATGGGACTCAGGTTGCAGGTATCATTGCAGGCCAGTCCTCCTATATAAAAGGCATAGCTCCAAAAGTAAAACTGTATATTGCTAGAGCCTGTATTAAAGAGGATTGCTCTTTGAGTTCTGTGACCTACGCTATTAATTGGGGTCTTGAAAATAATGTAGAAATTATTAATATGTCCTTGGGTTGGGACCTTCCCACACGCTCCGGTGATATTGTTTACAAAAGACTTTATAATAAAGGTGTCACTGTGGTTGCAGCCGCGGGTAACGATGCTGAATCTACGTTTTATCAAAATGGAGAGCTTTCCTACCCTGCCAATTATAAAGAAACAATCGCCGTGGGATCTGTTGCTTCAGATTTCCAACCCTCAGCATTTTCACAAAATGGTGAGCTACTGACTTTACTGGCTCCTGGAGAGCAAATACTTTCTGCGGCTCCTAAAGGCACCGGTAGAGTGTCTCATCTGGAAATAAAAGTGGGCAATGATATAACACAAACCCCTAACCTTAGAATGGAGGGTTCTGCTAGAAATCATACTCCTGTGGATGCAGCTATTGCTTGGGTCAATGATATACATAATATTACAGAAAATCTTTCTGGAAAGATTGCACTCATTGCAAGAGGAACATTTCATTTTAAGGAAATGGCAGAGGTGGTATCAAACCACGGAGCCTCTGCCTTAATTGTGTATGATAATCTGAATGACAATCAAATCACATTAGGTCGACTTAACTACGAGAAGCCATATGATGTTCAAATCCCCGTCATAATGATCTCTAGACAGTCTGGGGAGAGAATTCTTGCGAGTATAACGAACAACCAAGAGGCTTATGCCCAATTAGTTACAAAAACGGTTAACTATGAACTTGAGGATGGCACCTCCTTTTCAACACCCTTTGTTACTGGCGCTATTGCTCTTATAAAATCCATTGATCACACAGTTACTCCGTCAGAAATAAAAAATATCCTTACATCTACAGCCAGTAAAATATCAGTGGATTCTAATTTTTCAGGAGCTGGGGTATTAAATATTAAAGCCGCTATTGAGCAAACAAAAAGACTTTTGAACTAGTATCTAAATCGCGTTTCATGTCAGGCTCAATGTAATAACAACACTACTAATATGTTTTCTTTAATCGACTTTCATATACCAGTTTTTTAACCCGATCTTTAAGGGCTCGCCTCAAAGCTTTATCAAACTCAGCAAAACCATGTGATTTTTCTACAAAATAAAATGCATTTTTATTTATAAAACTAATCAGATCTGATCTTTCAGCAGCATTGGACATCATGATAACGGGAATTGTAATTTTCAAGCTAGACAAGGTATCCAGCACTAATGTTCCTTGCTCATCTGGCAAATGAAAGTCACAAAAAATAGTATGCAGATCTAAGTTGTTTCTGATTAGTTCTAGGCCTTCTTTAACTGTTCCTGCCACTTGTACATGATATTTGTCATCACTATAATAGGTTTGGAAAGCCTCACCAAGTACACTATCATCATCAACAACAAGAAGCTTACAAGCATAATCGCGCTCAATTTTATTTGTATTTTTCTCGCTTTCAAAGCTGTTTGGTACAACAAGAGGAATTAGCTCGACACCATTATTTAAACTACCTTGTAGACTCGTCACACCTTTAAGAAAGTAATCAACATAGGCAGCCGGCATATCCTCTTTAGTGTCCAAAGAATTGAGCGCTTCTTCCATTTGATGAATGTAATGACTCTCTTTTTCAAAATTAAACATTCCTAAAGAGCCCTTAAGAGAGTGAAAGCAGTTAAATAATTTTTGATATTCATTGTTAAAAGTGGTGTTCTTCTTTTCAATAGAAATTAGCATTGCCTCGGCTTGCTCTAACAAATCCGTAGCATCGAGCTTAAACTCATTTAACATCTCCTCATCTAACAATTCATCATTCTGGTTCATTTTCAACTTCTCCCTTGTTATAGGGTAAGGAAATATTAATTTCTGACCCTTTATTCACTTCTGATGAAACTTCTATTTTACCACCTGATTTTTTAACAATTTGTTCCACCATTGCCAATCCAAAGCCTGTGCCCTCAGATTGTGAATACATGATATCAAATATTTTTTCTATATCTTCATCTTTAATGCCACAGCCATTATCCGAAACAACAATATTAAACTTACCCCATTCATTATCACAAAGGTGAATTTCAATAGTTCCTTGCTCAGGCTGTAATTTCTCCACAGCATCCACTGAGTTCTTCACTAAATTTAAAATGATGTACTCTAGGTTTTCTTTACTAATTGCAAATTCTTTTACATATTTGCCCCGTAAGCTTTCATTCAGAAATATATTAATATTACGGTAGGAAAGGTTCTTTTTTATTATTTCAATAATGTCATTAACAGTAATACAAATATCAAACTCTGTGCAATCCCCCTCAGTTCCAGATTTCATGGTAGAATAGACACTATCCAAAATTTTCAAAACATCCCTAAGGCGTGTTTTTGTTTTTTTACAAATAACATCAAATTTATCTTGATTCATGCTTCCCACATTTTTAAATGCATCCATAAATAAAACTAAAGAAGCTAGTGGACCCTTCACATCGTGAGCTAAAGCTGAGGACAATGAGTTAAGAGCTAACATTTTAGACATATGAATTGTTTTCTCTTGGGTCTTTGCTAGTTCTTCAACTTTTAATGCATACAAATTTTTATAGGAGTCCTCTATCCACTTATTTTCTGTAACATCTTGTCGAATTGAAAAATATTTTATAATCTCACCATTGTTACCAAGAATTGGTATTATGGTAGAAAACACCCAATAAAAAGAACCGTCTTTCTTCTTATTTTTGATCTCGCCAGCCCAGATATTTTTGTTTTTCAAGGTCTTCCACATGTTCTTAAAAAATTCCTGATCATGTTCACCTGAATTCACTATACGATGATCTTTACCTAAAAGTTCAGCTTCAGTATACTGAGATACATTACAGAACTTTGAATTAGCACTTAAAATTAGTCCTTTCTCATCGGTTACACTGACCAGGCATGTGAGATCAATTGCGCTTCTATAGAAATCCACCGCTGGAATAAAATTGTACTGAATAGTTTGATCTGTTAGATTTGTTTTTTTAAACTCCTCATACATGCTTTTTGATTTTAAGAAGTACTTTAATGTAGATACAAACTGATTATCTTGTACAGGTTTTGTTAAGTAAAAATCTGGCCCAGTTTTTAGTGCACTATCAAAGGTTTGTTGATCATCGTAAGCTGTAAGGAATACAACCTTAGAGTCTGATTTTTGCTTTATCTCACGGGCAAGATCTATTCCACTGGAAGCACATCCTAAAAAAATATCTAAAATGGCTAAGTCATAGGACTCTCTCTGTATAGCATCAGATGCCGTTTGGTAATCTAAAAATTTATCAACCTTTATAGAGTCAAATGACTCGTTTATCAGTTCATAATAGTTTTCTAATACGATAGGGTCATCTTCCACTAATAGTACATTCATAAAGTCCCTTTTTTAAATTACTTAGTGAGCTCTTGTATGTATTTATGATTACAAAGTAACAACTTTTCAATAATAAGAACAATATAAATATTATTCAACATGGAATTGTCAACATTACTGCCCTTTGGTCTTCAGCTAAAGCAAATTTATCATAAGGAATATTTAACGAGTGAGTCACTTTCGTAACCATTTGTGCATCAATATTTTCATATTTCGCCTTAAGCCTTTGGGAGAATAAGTCAATGAGCTTAAGTCCCATCCCCTGTGTCTTACCATGAGGCATACATATTTTGGGTATTTTTTTATAATAATCGCCTGAATCAAAATATAATATTTTGAAACTACCCTTAGCTTCACCAAAAAATAATGTTGGAGCAATAGTTATGTCATCCAGTGAAACTCTAGCCTTACCTGTGTTAGTCAGCAACTCGTTCACAATAAGTCCCAACCAAAAAGCCGAATCAAAGCTAAGTGCAGTTGCCTGTTCAGTGTGGAAATACAGATTCTTCTTTATGGCGAAGCTGTAACTAGAAAATAGAACTTGCACCAGTTGTGCAAAGTATACTTTGTCAGACTCATTATACTTATACAAAAAGTTATTTACAGTGCTAAAACTTTGAAGTCGATTTTTTATTTGATCCAAAGCCCCGGAGATTCGCTCGTCAGCATAGGTTCTCTGCTCTAGGGAAAGCAGACTTATTGTCATTTGAAAGTTATTTTTTACCCTATGAACAATCTCCCTTAAAAGAGCATCTTTTTCTGTGCTATCACTTACAACGCCCAATATCCTGTCTTTATCTAGCTCTAAGCAAACTACATTAAAGTGCTTCTCATCACGGCTGATATCCAGATTCCCTCGCCCGCCCACTATGATTTTTCCTAGTTCTCTTTTTAATTTCACCAAGTAGTCTTTAGGAAATATATCCAGAAAGCTCTGTCCCATTAATTCCTTTTGGGAGGCGGCCATTTCCTTTGGGTTATAAACCTCTTGAATATTAAATTTCTTATCCATAACAATGTAAGAGAACGGCGAACTTGAGATCAGCATTTTGTTAAATTTGGCCTTTTCTAAAACCTGAATATTCTTAATCCTTAATTCTTCTTCAAATAGAGCTAATTGCTCTAAAAGCCGTAACTCAATTTCAAAAAGGCTCCTATGCATAGATCTTTCTTTTAAAAAATTCCTTAAATTTTCTGAGGAACCTTCTAGTGCGTAGGTCAGTGGGCGGATCACCCTGTTGGCATAAAAAAGCACCACGACAATCACCATCAGGATATTTTTAATCAAATCTAATACTGTAAGAGAAATAGGATCTGTAATGGTAAAAACAGATAAGAACACTACACGCAATATTGCAAATAACACACTCACTGCTATGATCGTTAGCACAAACCGTAAAATCCATTGATTTCTTCTATTAACCATTACAATCACTTGTCTTAACTGTTGCCCAGTTTATTTGTTCAATATAGCATAAAGCAAACATTGGACATTTATGACCCTACCACTCAACCATAAATTGAATCATATTGGTGTAGCTGCTATCTATATTTTGTACGATACATTACATAATAATCTTACTGGTGGTGTCAACACCAATATAGAGTCCATAGCCCACTTCGGGTTAGCCTCGGGGTTCAGCTTCTACTTATTTTATTTGTACGGCTATCGTTACTTTGCAACAATTTTCATAAGCATTACCGCGAGTCACAGCTTTTTCCTAAACGGCAATGTGCTTTCAGCCTTTATTGAAGCCTCATCAATAACAACCTATGGCTTAGTTGGCAGCCTTATTCTTTCAAAATACACCTCTAAGTCGCATTCTATTTTTACTTACCCAAAGGATGTGCAATTTTTTATATTTAGTGCACTAGGTGCCTCATTGACACCTTTTATTTTAAGCCTATCAAAATCATTATTTGAAAGCGCAGATTCCTTTAACTTATTTCTTTCACTAAAGTGGGCTACTCTCTCCAGTTTATCCTACTTTTCAGGGGCTCTCATTCTCACTCCACTTTTACTTGTTTGGCATAATCCTTTTACATTAAAAAAGTCTGTGAAAAAAAACATTATTACTTTTTTAAGGCAAATTGCGCAAAGGTACACTAATTTCCTGTACTACTTCATATTACTTGTTATTTGTGACTTCGTATTTTTTAGATATGTATTTTCCGCTAGTTACCCCAATTACCCTCTAGCATACCTCCCCTTTATCATGCTAATTTGGGCCAGCTTTAAATACAGCTATCGCCAGGTCGCCGTGATTACATTTATTATTTCCTTCTCAGCCCTATTTGGCACCATACATGGCCATGGCCCTTTTCACTTTAGCACCCCCTATATTAATACTTTATTGGCGCACCTCTTTTTAATAGTTACCTCTTTATCTGGACTCATTATCGTATCGTACCTTGCTGAAAAAGCACTCATTCAAAATAAAATAAATATTGAAAAAGAACACTATCGACTAAGTCAAAGCTTTGCTAATGTTGGCACCTGGGTATGGAAAATTGAAACGGGTGAGAGGTTCTGGTCAGAAAGAATTACGTCACTTCTTGGTTACCAAAAATCCACCCCTGAAGCCACTTACCCTAACTTCATTAAGGCGGTACACCCTGAGGACCGGAGTCTTGTTGAATCCGCAATCCAAAACTGTATTGAAAAAAATCTAGATTATGACATAAAGCATCGTGTTATCTGGGATGACAATAGCGTGCATTGGCTTCATGAAAAAGGGAGCGTTACTAGAGACCTAAACGGACAAGCTCTGGATATGATTGGCACCATCTCCGATATTACAATTAATAAGTCCTTCGAAGAAAAAATACAAAGCCAACTTAATGAGAAAAACATACTCCTTCGTGAGGTACACCATCGAGTAAAAAATAATTTGCAAACTATAATTTCACTCATCGCTATGCAAACAAATAATTCTCAAAGCCAAGAAGTCCAAGACATTTTTAAAGGGTTGCAATCTCGGTTGTTAACTATTGCTATGGTCCACAAACAGCTATATGACAAAGAAAACACATCCTCTGTTAACCTATATCAATTTATTAATGAGCTTATGGAGCATGCCTCGAGCCTTTTTGATTTTGACCAAAACAATATTAATTTAACTCAGCTCAACAAGAACTTATTGTTAGATTTAGATAGAGTTATTGCTTGTGGGCTCATAATTAACGAGCTCATTACCAACTCGTTAAAACATATTTTTCCACTCAATAATGGTTTACAGATCCAACTGACTATAGATAATAAAGATAAGGAAATTCTAGTATCTTATACTGATAATGGTCCAGGAAGTCAGGACCACGCCACCTCTGACAACCCCTCTCACCTTGGGTTAAAGCTTATCAGTTTACTGAGCCAACAACTTCAGGCCAAGCATACTTTAAACCTCAAACATAGTTGCGATTTTCAAATGAGGTTCAAGGCATGAAAGCAGATGACATAGTATTAATCATTGAGGACAATGCCTTAATCGCCTCAGGCACACAACTTATGTTGGAAGAAATGGGTTATACTCAAGTACTAATTGCAAATATAGCCAGCGAAGCTGAAAAACTTTTTACTCAAT
The DNA here is from genome assembly GCA_018663505.1 of Pseudobdellovibrionaceae bacterium. Classification (GTDB taxonomy): domain Bacteria; phylum Bdellovibrionota; class Bdellovibrionia; order Bdellovibrionales; family UBA1609; genus JABJQG01. The sequence goes on from JABJQG010000020.1 coordinate 190,112, forward strand.
TTAATCCAGCGTTGGCCCTCATCGATATTGCAATCGGTGAGGAGCACATAGATGGAATACACTTGGCCCATAAGCTGAATGCTAGTAACAAAGCGCAAGTGAAAATAATTTTCATTAGCGCTTATAATGATAAAGCCAACTTAGAGCGCATAAAAGAAATTAAAGGTTCATTATTTTTAGAGAAACCATTTTCTATATCTCAATTAAAATCCATTATATCAAAAGCTATGGATTAAAAAGCATGGGATCTAATTATTTCTTACGAATAGCCACCGTAAGCCGAGAGACGCAAATTAAATTATCTGAATCATCAAAAATTTCCATGCCCCAGACTTGGGTGGTTACACCTCGATGTATTGGTCGGCCCACACCTCGTACAGATCCTGAGCGCACAGCCTTTATATGATTGGCGTTCACTTCGATACCAAAAGCGGCGTACTTATCCATATCCACTGTAAGGTTAGCCGCCACACTGCCAATGCTTTCTGCTAGCACTACACTGGCTCCGCCATGTAAATAACCGTAAGGTTGATGTGTTTTTTCGCACACAGGCATGGTTGCTGTTATGCTATGATCGGTGATTTCTGTGAAAACTATATCCAAATACTTAAGCATACACTTTGAGTTAAAAGCATTTACTTCTGGTAGGCTCATTTTTTTAAACCAAATCATAACAACTCCTTTTTAATTTAAAAAACACTTTTAATACCTGTAGGTGCCTTGGTATAAAAATGTAGATTTCCCATCTAAGATACTAGAAACGTAGCCACCAAAAGCCATGTTGTGCTGCCAGTTCTTATCTTTTTTCCAAGTGAAATTAATGGTGTTTTGCTCGGAATGATTTCTCACCTCAATTGCCGTTGCTTTAATATGTAAAGCACTTACAACCCACTTATCATTAATAAAATAGCCCGCAAGATGCTGGTCGATGTGAATTTTATCACCACTATGTTTTAACACAAGACCTGTGGAGGAATCCATAAAGTCGGATTGAAATTCGTCTCTCTGAGAGACACTATGGCGGACCAATTTTAGTTTATAAAAAACAGATTTATACTTATAGGCCCCATGAAATTCTATAAAATTTTTATCCACACCGCCTATACAGTGATAAGTTTCACAATCATAAGCTGAGTACTCTTTATTGTTAAACGAGGTGGCTTTACCCAGTTTGATCCCAATAAATGAAATGGGAAAAAGAGCCACCTCTGCTTTTAAAGCATTAAAAGTTCCGGCTGTGTAAAAAGTGGCTGAAGGTGCCACAAAACCATGCTTGAAATTGGGTTGCGCCTCTGCCCCCTGATCTCCCCATATGATGTATTTTTTTTCGCCCTTAGCAGAAACCACTCCACCTATGGGGAATGTCCTAAAACCGCCATTTAATTCGTATTTTACGGGTTCGGCCTGCATTAGCATGGGCACAATGAGCATCCAAAATGTAACAACTTTAACAATCATAGCCATGTTTAACATAAAACACCCATTCCCTTTCTATTAAAAATCTTCACCCCTTGCTTTTTAAAAACACTTTGTGCAATGATCAATGAAATAGCACTTAACACATACCGTAATTTGAATTTTAAAAGGGGGACTTATGAAATTCTTAATATCAGCAGCAATATTACTTGCCATCGCAAACACAGCACAAGCAAGGGACTTAAAAATTCTAAGCTTTGTGAGGATTAATCCAGCAACAACCCAGGATCAAGCCCATGAGGTATGTGGTCAGGTTATTGGCCAAGTCACAGTGAATGACAGACTACTAGTCACGGCCGATCCTGGTAAGTATGAAGGGTTCTATGTAACATTACCCACAGAAAAAGGTTATTTCTGTCAAATTATTAGATCTTTACATGGACGAGTTCAAGTAGAGCTTAAATCCTTTGCATCTACTCGTAGCGTGATTAGAACAGCCTCTTCTGGTTTAAAAAGATAATTGATTTTGAAAAAGGCAAATGTTGCCTTTTTCTGTTACACTCTAGAAACAGGTCTTTCTTATGTAAGCGGGACCTGCTTTTCTTTGAACTTCAATCCATCTCTCATCGATTTGTTGTGTCCATAGCTTCTTTTTCTTTTTAGCTATACCCACTTTACTGCCGTCAACACTTGCAATAGATCTCATGTTGCAGTCTCTGGATAATCGACGAAATTTTCCTTTATATTTTTTCTTTTTTGCCTGAGCCACATTTCTTTTTACCACCGGCTTAGCTTGCTTAACCACTAAAGGTGCTTTAGCTTTCACAACTGGCGGAGCAACTTTTGGCTGTGGAGGCAGTACTTCTTTTTTAGCAACAACTGGTGCAGAAGCTTTTTCTTCATTTTCTGCCACCTGCTCCTCTTCTTCTTCATCTACAGGATCCTCTTCATCGTCCTCTTCCACATCCGCATACATATCGTCATCATCAGCATCATCTTCTGCATAGTCGTCATCTTCATCATCAGAGTACTCTGTTTCTTTAACGTTAGAGTCAGCAAGAAGAGTTTCAAAAATAATCTGCTCCTGTGCTATTGTATTTGGCGCAAAAGCCAACGTTAGAGATAAAGCAAAAAATGTGAACAATGTGATTCTTATTTTATTTAGCATAACGGGTCTCCCTTATTTATGCCTTACATAACGGCATTCCTGCTGTGGGAGTTAATGGTTGAGTTGTAATGCTGACCATGGTCTAGGTAAATGACACAGCGGATTTATAAAAGTACGCTGACATGGACTTGAAAAGTAAGTAGAGTATTTGCAAAAGTAATTGTTAAAATATTTTCCAAATCTGAGACTTAAAAAAGGAGATCTCCATGAAAAAACTACTCCTCGTTGTAGTTAGTGCCCTAAGTTTAAACATTGCCCAAGCCGCTGTATTTGCTGAGTCAGCCAGCCAGTCTCATAAGGATTCCGTTTATGGAAAACTTGGTTTTTCTCGTGGTGGCCTTGCTATAGCTGGCGAATTTGAAAGAAATGTAAATCGTACTTATAGCCTCGGAGCCATTCTGCATATCCAACCTAAAGACGATACTGCTGGAGCCGCTGGTCTTACAGCCATTGGTGGGTACGTTGGGATGCATATTTTTAAAAGAAGCTGGGACTTTTATGTAAAACCTGGGTTTGGAATACTTATGGCAGACTCCGGGAGCAATAAAGAAACAGCTTTAGGCCCTCAGTTTAATATGGGTGTAAAGTTTCAGTATTCAAAAGACATTGCCTTTGGCATGGAACGGTCCACTTTTCACGGTTGGTTAGCCAGTGACTTTAAAGGAATGATCACTGATGTGGTAATGGCTACTTTTCAGTATGGACTTTAAAAATTTTTTACTTTGAAAGAGTGTTTTTTTAGCGCTCTCTCAGATCCTTACACTTGCTTGTCATTTGGAGCTCAGTGTTTCAACTATACATTGAGCCATCTTGAATCTAACTCTGGCTGATTGTTAAATAAGTAACATTTAAAGGAGTTTCCATGAAAAGCTTTATATCCATTGGTGCAGGGCTTGCTGCCTTAGCTGTGATTATCGGTGCTTTTGGTGCCCATGCTCTAAAGGCTTCTCTCACAGCATATGAGTTAGGAATTTTCTCCACAGGCTCTGACTACCATTTTTTCCACGCCTTAGCTCTTGTCTTGCTCGGTATTTTTAATAAAGGGCCTAAGTGGCCTGGCTATGCTTTTATTGCAGGAATACTCTTATTTTCTGGCAGCCTTTACGCCATTGCCATTTTACATTTGCCTAAACTTGGTATGATTACACCTTTGGGTGGACTTGCGTTTATTGTGGGCTGGGTGGGGTTTGCAATGAGTGCTCATAAAGCTAAATAATAGTTATAGTTTCCGGCAAACCGCTTGAACAATAGCACCTGGCTCACCGCTATTTATTGCATGAGCAACCAATTTTGAACCTGGTGTAAAAATAGTTGTAGATGCACCATATGAGTGACTTATTGATATAGTATAAGTCTCCTCACCTGTTGATTGTGTGGCTTTAAAAATTCTAAATCTGAAATCACCGAGGGTTGTATTAATAGTATTATTACCGTCAAAAACAAAATCAGAGTCCAAGTTCACACGGTTGTTTTTTACCTTCAATTTACAATTATAAGATGCAAATGCTGCTGAAGTTTGCATTAACAGAAATAATATAACTATTGTTTTCATAGTTCCCCCTCTTAGTTTTTATCACATAAACACTATCCGTCTGTAATCTGCAGAGTCAAATAACATTAAAATAAACTATGGGCAAACTTGCCCACATTCATTTAACAATTGATAAATAACATACTGGTTTACTAGAGAGGAATGGTTAGAAAACTACCCTGCTGGGTTTTCAAAAATGCATAAGTAAACCTAACTTTAAACTGGATTAGGGTAAACATCAATAATTCAACTGAGGTTGAGTTATTTTTATATAGTGTGGAAATTATTTATGAAAAGATTTTTAAAACTTAGGATTCTCTCTTCTATATCAAAAATAATTCTTGATGATCTTCCAGAAGTAGACTCCAAGTTTAAAATGTAGGAAAGGCACGTTCACTTGGAATTTTTTACAATTGATAGATTTAAAACACTAATCAGCTAATTTTGATTTTCGGTTCTGAAACGCTGATATCCAATCTTTCCGATATTTTAAAGCTAGCGTTCGTGATCAAATATTAAGAAATCATTTGTTATAATGTACATTATTTTTACAACTCAAGATATTTTACAAGATGTCCATATAAACAAGAAAGTTTTATATAAATTTGATATTATAGTAAAAATTAAATTTCTTAGGAGATATATTTGAAAAATATTATAGTATTATTAACCTTAATTTTTGGAGTATACCCAACTTATGTTTTTGCAACAGAGAACGCTTTGGATACAGCTGGTGATATTTTAAAACATCAAACTCTTAAAAATTATGTAAGTGAGAACCTTCAAGTTGACCCCTCATCTGTTTATTACTTTTTTGCAGGTATTAGACCCATCAAATATGGAACTAAGAACCAAATTCGTACCAGTGAGCACCTTCTTACTTACACTCATTCATACTATGATAATACATTATGCCAATTGAAAGTTACGACCCGAAAGCCATTAGTTGAGACTGTTATTGTTCCCAAAAATAAGCAGTTTCAAATTGAAAAACTTTGTTGGCCTTCAAAACCAGGAGTTTTAGATTCTAATGATCCTACATTTGAGAGTCTAACTAAAGAACCTTTTATAAATTTATTTTACTGATTAAAAAAATAAGAGGCCTAGCTTACTTCACAACAAAAAGACCTGACCCCCAAGTTCCAATAACTAGTAAATTACTTTTTGTCTTAACATGAACCACAGGTATTTGAGCTAAACTATGTTTGTATACACCTGTTGCTAAATTCAAATTTATAAGACCATTATCCCAAGTTCCTAAGATTAATTCACCTGAACTTAGATACGAAGCCGATGAAAAAGATTTTGAAATTCCAGGGAATTTAAGTTCTTCCCACTCTTCTTCTTTATTGGTAGAACGTAAAACTCCTTTTTTCTCTGAGACAACAACTACTTCATTTATGTTTAATGGATTTACTTCGGCAAAAAATGGAGACTCAATTTCAATAATGGAGTTCCATGTGTTTCCAGAGTCTTTAGATAGGTAAACTCTACCATCCAAAGATGAAGCTGTTATCACCTGACCACTTGCCAGCACATTTAATGACCAAAAAAATTCATTGGGTACCTTTAACTTTTTCCAATTTAAACCACCATCAATGCTTTTAAATAGTCCACTATCTGATGTGGCAAGATACACTTCTAAAGGAGAACTTTCCACAATTTTTATATCCCTTATATCAGAAGAAGAAATTGTCTTTGATTTCTTAAAACTATTTCCATTATCCATTGATAGAAATAAGCCATGCTTCCACGTGCCTGCAAGAATTAATTTAGGAGTATATGCTACGGATTGAACGTCGGTGGCTTGGGGTGACAGTGGTTTACCACTGTTCAGGACTTTCCAAGTTTTCCCAAAATTTCTACTTTCATAAACAAATGCTGAGCCAACGGCGGCCCCCTTGTTTCCAACTAAAATTTTATTTGTACTTTGATAATCAAGGCTTAATGAACGAACAACTTTCCCTTTAAGGCTATGAATAACTTCTGCTGTACTAGAAAAAGTGAAAAGAAATAAAGATAAAAAAATATTAAACTTTAAAAAAATAATCATACTAACCCCTTAGCTTTATTGAATATACAATTTATTTCTGCCAACATGATAACCTTATTTCGTTTCTAGAACACTATCATACTCCGTAGTTATAATGGCACAAAAAATCATTAAGAATTTTTCCAATGTAGTCCCTTGAAAATTAAGCGTTAACTCATTTTATTCAAGCCACTATTTATTTATCATCTGTGCCTAGACATCTAAAGGCAGCGGACACTTCAATATGACTGTATGTACCTACACAGCGATTAGAAGTATTCCACTCAGAGACTTGCTCTACTTCTGATTTACACTTACTTTCAGCGTCTTTTATAGCAATAAGTATCGCTGATTTAACATGTTCATTGTCTCCACATGGTATACTCATATTTTCTCCTGATGAACCAACGATAAGATCAATTGCGTGTAAATTTATAGATGTTAATATTATCAAAGCTTGCATTAATTTAAACATGGTAACTCCTTTATTATTTTTTATACTGTCTCCCAAGAGTAGATATAAATATAATAAGTAATCTTTATTACTATGATAGTTATAATTAATGATTAAAAACCCCAATACACTGATTAATTTTTCACATCAACCCTGTGCTTTAAGGTATGTTTTAGCAGCTTAGACTTGGCTCTGAACAACCTATACTGTTTTAGTGACAAAGAGTCCTTTATGACCACGGCCTTGATTAACGATATTTCTTTCTAAAAATTATTAATTTTACGAGAAAATCAAAATGTAGTTAAACTCACTATAATTTAAAAGTTCCATAAAAATCTAATCAACGGGGCGCACTCCAATAGACATAGTTCTATTCGTTATGTCTGATTAACGAGGTAACAATTAATCTTCAGATATTTTTTATAAAATTTTGCATATTACTAAAGTATCTATCAATGACAAACTTTTGGATTGCAGTCAAAATTGAAAGGGTCACGACAATATCTTCCAGGGTGAAAATCCCATGAAACAGGTGTGAATTCAAAATCAAACTGCTTTAACTCTTTATTCGAGTCCGCTTTATAAAAAATCATAGATGCTGTATTTTTTAAAGTCTGTCCAAAATCGCTGCTCCAAATTAACAAATTTAAGTCTGGGTCAAAAACAGGTCGAACATTCAAGTCTTCGGTGTAGGGAAAATAGTTAGGTAACCATGTATACTCAATTGAATCAAACTCAAGCCAATAGGAAGGGGTGGCATCAAAACGGGCATGATGAGGGCTTAAATCAGAGTTCATATATGCTACTAATCGATAGATGTCTTTAAACTTCAAGCGTTCACTATTTGCTGAAGAAAAATCTCCTTCATAATTTATTTCTACTCCAAGTCCACCGGAGTACTGTTTACCTCTAAGACTAATAAGTCCTTTTTCTAGCACTAGTTCGCGAGGTTCATTTTTATCACAGTAAACAGGTCTAAATCGATGATTACCTTTTGGTAACCAAGAACACCCTTTTGAATAAACGCTTATTTTAAAATTAGTTGAAACGAAAGTAGGATCTTGACATCTTATCTGAGAAAGATCTGAGTTACTGGCCCATGAAAATGTTGAATAGATTAGTATCAAAATAATAAAAAACTTCATACCGTTTCCCCTAGTAAAGCAATAACTATAAGATTCAAGGATGCATACAATCACAGAATTTTATTTTTAACAATACCATGAGAGTAAATATTGCGGGCAACTTTGCCAACGTATTTATTTTTCACGTCAACAACCCAATCTCAAATATCCAAAATTTTATTTTAAGGTACTGAGATCGAGATATTTTAAGTTTTCTGTGTTTTAAAACTGGTGTTTGAGATCAAATATTATGGAAATCTTATTTTCTCACTAACACAGTATAGGTTATGCAAGAATTTCCTTATGTAGTTCAAAATCACCGAAAAGCGCAGGCTTTCTGTTCCAACCTGTTTATTTATCATTGGGTTTTAAATTGAAAAATTAACTGCGGGCAGGATTGCCCATAGATTTTTTTAAATCTATTTGACGTTGAGAATATAATTTGTTCTTTCATCCTCAAACCAAGGGGGAAATATGATAAAAAAAATATTTACAATCACAGCATTATTAAGTTTTACGTTAAATGTCCAGGCACATATAAAAGTAACACCTGGAAAGTGCTTTCAGTTTAACATGCTTGGAAATGGTTTAGAGATCACACATTATGACACGTCATGCTCAAAGGATGTTGTAATACCACGTGAGGCGAGCGGGAGAGAAGTTGTAAGCATTGGGGAGTCTGCTTTTAGTCGACAAGAGCTGACCTCAATATTAATCCCAGAAAGCATCAAGGTAATTAAGTCATGGGCATTTGCTAGTAATAAGCTAAAAACAGTTGAAATTCCAGACAGCGTGACGAAAATCGGTGAAGAGGCATTTAATAGAAATAATCTGGAGTCTGTTAAGATTGGAGTGGGCTTAACTGAAATTGAGTATGGTACCTTTGCTCGCAACAGACTAACCTCAATCGATATTCCAGGTAATGTAAAAGTTATTGGGTGGGAAGCATTTACTGATAATATGTTAGGTACGTTGGTATTACCGTATGGAGTTACGAATATTGAAAGAGATGCATTTAGCTACAATAAATTAACTTATGTTTATCTTCCTGATAGTGTTAGATCGATTAAACATCAAGCATTTCTAAAAAATAATCTTATCACCATAAATCTCCCTGATAGCCTAACATACCTTGGAGGAAGTGCTTTTGCTTATAATGACCTAGTTTCAATTGTAATACCTGTGGGGATCACAAAAATTAGAAGAGCTACATTTCTTTCAAATAAATTAAGATCAATTGTAATTCCAGATAGTGTAACCTCTATTGCGGAAAGGGCTTTTTCATATAATTATTTAAGAACAGTTGAAATTCCAGCTAACACTTCGATCAATGAGCAAGGGTTTGATTCATTTGATGATTTTGTCAAAATTATTAGAAGATGAAATTAATAAAACGATTATTTAAGGGTTGTATACTGCCTAACATTTGTAATCATAACCCTTGTTTTCCACGAAGGTTTTCATCGAAAAGCACAGTTGAAATGATTGGTAGCTAATGCACAGGCCATGAAAAAAATCGTGGCTATCAATCAAGTAGTTTGACCTGCGCCCCTCTGCTGAGACACTGTCCAGGATTCATTCAGGTTTATAGTTAAATTTTGAATGCTAAATCTTTCTAATAAATCGGTGGACTTTTTCTAAACTAGTAAATTTAGATACCTGAAAATCAATGTTTTGAATCACAGAGAAGAAAGGTACTGACACACTTCTGAGACACGGTGGGTCTCAGAAGTGTGTCAGTACCTTTCCTTCAACCTGTTTATTTATCATTTGTTTTCCGACTGTGAAAAAAATATAGGTGGGCAAACTTGCCCATAGTTTATTGTAGATCAATTTTTGTTTTCATCTACTCTTATGATATATTACATTTTAAGAGCGTGATTAAAATTTTCTACTCTTGAATAAATATTTAGAAAATATGAACAAAATGAAAAGGATATTTTATGAAAGAAATTATTTTTGGATTAACACTTTTGACCTCACTGATATCATTTGGGGAGGTACCTGGCAGTACTGAACATATTGAGCCTGGCGCCTTTTCTAGCCTAATATCTCTTGAGCAGGTCGATCTTAGCAACGCAAGCTCACCGACCACCCCTACTGAGTGTTTTCAATTTGCTGAACTCGAAAACGATATTATTATTACTGCTTATTTTCAATGGAGGGGTGATGAATGCACAAAGGATGTTTCAATACCTTCTCATATTAATGGTAAAAGAGTTACCACTATCGGGTATAAAGCACTTAATGAATTAGGGCTTACATCTTTGAAACTACCTAATACTATAACTTTAATTGAAGGTTATGCATGCTCTCAAAACAACATCAAAGACTTGGTAATACCGAGCAGTGTCATTTTTATTGGCTATGGTGCTTTTTTAAATAATCCTCAACTATCTAAGTTGACTCTTTCTGGTCAACTTAAAGTGATTAGCAATCGGGCATTCAGAGATACTAATTTAAGTACTATAGAAGTTTTCCATTTAACACAAGAGAACTCAGATTCGTTTGATGACGACGTAGAAATTGTAAAGAAATATACTCGTGAATTTTAGAATTAAAAGCTTGTAACTCAAATGACTTGGTATCAACCTAATCTTGGACCGATGAACTAAGAGAAAGTGATCGGTCCGTAAAGCACAGGCCACGAAAAAAATCGTGGCTATGAATCAAGGATTTTCCACAATTAATATTGCTCAAAAATTCATAGTTACTTAATCGAGCAAATCATCTAACACATCAGAGATTTCTTTTTTTATTTGCTGATGTCCATTTTTAGAAGCCTCATTTAACGAACTAAATCCGAAATGTTTTAGAAGCATCTTCCTCTGAGGTAAGCTCAATAGATATCTTATAGCTTGTAAATTTCCTTTGGCTGACATTATATTAAGCACAGATCTATTGCTATTGCCAACAGCCAAAATATTTGCCCCACCCTCAATAGCTAGTTTGATCCCCGCTAAATTGTTGTTGTGAGCTTCTAGTAATAGTTCGATATTATTTACATTCTCTGCCAGCTTATCCATGCCCAAAAGACTGCTATATTCTTCAAGCCAGCCCCCAAGACCCCTAAGACTCCGCGCTCCTTCCCAGTATGCAAGTACAAGCTTTCTATCATTAAATTCAATCGAAGAACCGTCACAAGACTGTTTTTCGACCACTGATTCAACTCGAAGCCTTTTACGTTCAGCGGCATTTAAGGTGCTTATCATTTCTATAAATGCGATCGACTTCTCACTGACAGGTGTATATCTTACTTTTTCAATAATTTCCCAAAAGGTTTTGTACTCAGGTTCATGCATATATGGACCCAGGCTTTCATAATCATACCCATTATTTATTTTACAATTTATTTCTTCGCCATTAGAAGAAGTGAAGCAAAGTCCACGTCTATAAATAAACATTTTCCTTAGTCCTAACAAAACCTTATTAATCTCTTTAAGTGTTAGAATATCATGCAAGCTTTTTTCGAGATCATCATACATCCAGCTCAAATGACTCTGTCTTATTTCAGTGAATGGTATAAAGAATTTTTTAAAGGATTCTCTGGCTTTTCGAGTTAGAGGGCAGATATTTTTAAGGGGAAGGCCTTCAATAATTGGATCCATACTATATGCCCTTATGGAAGCTAACGCCTCATGGTTGTTTTTCACTGGTTTGAATAACTCCCAATATACAGAATTAAAATCCACGGCATCATTAGCTGAATTGTAGGGTTTATTATATGATATGAATTTATTTAAAAGTTTATTTATGAGTTCATCAGAAATACTTTGATAGTTCTTGTTTAAGTTTCTTTTTCTATAAAAATAATTTAAGTCATAGTAAAGGTTTAAAAGAAAGAAATGATCAGAAAATACATAACCATTTTGATGTGGACTATGTGCGTATGTATGTGCTGAATGCTTCCCTGTAATAAAAAAATCTCTGAGACTGGGATCTATGAATTTATCAGGACTATCTGCTCCTAAAGATATAAGTAAATCTCTCCCATTCAAAGTGCGGCTAGAATGCCCTCGGCCCACCAAGGGTCCTATAACAAAATTTTGATATGATCTATCATAGGCTGTTGCATTTTGTAAAAAGAGAAAGAAGGAGTAAAAAAAGATTAGGTTAAATTTATAGTTCATTCTATCCGTCCAATTTATAAAGGCTTTAAAGTATTCATTACCAATATTTGGAATAAAGTTAACACGAATTGACCTTGATTGTGTCTGCGTAAAAAGTTCGTTTTATCTTTTTTCTGGTGATTTTTCTTGGGTCGAAGATATTTTGACTATGAAGTCCTGCTTGTAGTCCCCTACTTTTTATCCTGTATCTATTTAATAGCTCAGCTAAACTGATATGCACAAAACCCAGTAAGCTCTTCTATGAGCGTAGGAGTACCACTTCTATTGATGACTAGACTGTTGTTAATTTTCTTTTAACAGTCCACTTTGACAGATTTTCTGTTGATACACAGGAAGTAAACTAAAGTTTTTCTTACATGTTGGGAGGTTATTTTTTACTGCTTGTTTAAATAGCCTTTCACTTTCTGAAGGCGGTTCATTTTCTGCCGTCTGAAAAGGCTTACTTGATCTGTAGAGACTATAGAATTTACTGGGAGTACTTAATAAATCAATAATAAAATTTTCGTCTTCAGCCTCTGCTGTTTTCACTGAATTACCGTAAGACAAAATTTTATCTGTACCCACGGTAACTCCCACACCTGAATACATTGCTACACTATCTGCAGCCAATTGAGATTCATTATTTTCATTATTTTTGTTATAGTTATTTGCAGTAATGGCTGTCCCTGTTGTGATTAAACCTAAACTAAGTTTATCCTTACCTGAAACTTTTTTAAATAGGCTACCATCTTTAAATTTACTCACAGGATCCTTGGCCGCTTTTACAGCAGCTAGACTAAAACTTTTAGCTTTCACTCCCATTGCTTCCATCAGGCGTTGCCCACTAATAGGTTTTATTTTTTTAGCAGTCTCAATGGGCCGAATAATCTTCAAGCCATTACTTAATGTACTAAACCCCAGTTTGCCCCATTTAACCTGTGGAAGAAGCGATGCTATGGCAATTAAGGCTCCAGCACTGTCTGAAAGAATATTTCTTAATTCATCACTAGATTTTTTATCAGAGACTCGGTCTAAGTATTCACAAAGTTTGTCACTTAATGCTGGATTTATGATAATTGCAGCAATACTTTCGTTGGGATAGTATTTAAAATTTTCCACTAAACGTTTTAATGAGTCGTCTATCTGACCTTCTATTGAAGTCGGCAGGTAGTCCAGCTCCATCCTTTGAAGGTTTTTTTTTCGAGTGTTCCTTGGGTTTCGTTTTTTATTAGCATTTTCATTTAAAGAAAGGACTTCATTAACCTTATCAAAGGATTGCTGTGCCTGCTCACTAGAGTAATTCAATGCACTTTTTAGTCCTTTTAGTCTTTTCTGTAAGAGTTCTTCATATCTGTGGGCACCATATTCTGGGGCATACTGATCATAACTATGTTCTTGAGTACCTATGGAGCCTTGGACCTTAACCCTCTTAATTACTTTTTTCTTTTTTTCATCTTCTAATAAAAACTCAAGCGCAATATTATAAGGAGAATCTCCTAACTCCTTAAGGATAAGCTTGGAAAGATGACGAGAGTTTCCAATCTTATTACTTACATCTTTTCCATCTACTACAAGATAAGATCTAACCTTTTGAGTAGCAGGGCTATAGTCAGCATATGCTTTGCATCGAGGGTAACAACTTAATAACTTTCCATCACCCAATAATTTAAGTTTAACTTTCAATTTTTTATTAAGGGCCTTTAATTTTAAATTCTCCAATTGGTTCGCAAACTTGGCTATCCTTTCATATCTACTTTCAAAATCTACATGCAGATCAGAAAAATTATCATATTCACTTCCCTGGTAAAAGTACCCTTCTTTTTTCTCACACGAAAACTCAAAGTAAGTATCTTTTTTTTCGGAATATTTGTATTTCATAAAAGGTCGATCTTCACACTTATTATATTTTAAAAACTCATATTCCTCTAAAACAGCACTTAGTGAACTAATATCATTTGCATTCTCAGAAGTAACTGCATCTAAACTTTGTAAGTTAATTTTTTCAAGATTTATTGCGTCTTCTGCTGGACTTGATAATTCTTCAGAAAATTCAAACTTTATAGTATCTATTTCAACTTGATTGTTCCTGAGGTTTCGTTTATGCAGCTCACAACTATTATAAGAACCCATTTTGCTAAGGGTAGAAGCGAAACTTTTAAGCTCTTTTCTTGTGCATATCATAAATTTGTTATACAATTTTTCTGAAAAATTGATCCTCTCCTTTAAATTTTTAAAAAGAGAATATCTCTCTTCGGACTGTTTGCCGCCTTTGGCTTTCAATTTTTCAATTTCCACATCAATTTGTCTTTTCATTTCTGGCACATTAATTTTTTCAATTGGGTAATTATCAAGAACATGCATTAGAGCTAAACTGTCATCCGCAAAAATTGAATAACTAAAAACTAAAAAAACTAAAGAGAGTAGGTATTTCCTTAAGAACATAAGCTCTATTTCGGTGACTTTTTTTTAAAACAAAATAGGCAACAGGAAACACGACTAAGGGCCATGCAAATGAAGATAAGGTGTAACCCTGGAACTCTGCCTGTCACCTTTGCTTCACCCGGGAAGACTCTCAACTTGTTATACTGGCTGGACCTCACACTTACTACGAAATTCAGTGATTTGGTTGAGTTCTTGAATTACCCCTAATGCTCCTCTAAAAGGGTAATTTCTAGACAGTTTGGTGACAATTATTGGCTTAACAAATTAATTGATTAATCCATTAATTTTATTTGAAAATAGCAGGTCTAGAAACAATGTTTATGGCCTTTGCCTTGCATATTAAAATGTATGGTTTTAAACAAATTGAGTAAAATGAGATGAATTTAATGACAATAATACCCAATTCTAAAAAAATTAGATGGGTCCTTCTGCTATTTATAGTTTTTTTACAAGCATTACCATATAAAGCACATTCTTCTTTAAGTTGTAAGATACTTTTTTCTGGACTTAAAATCTCTGAATTTGGTGATGGAGGGGTTACAGTAAACAATGTCGCTGTTACAGGAAAATACGAATACAATACCTATACTGTAGCACAAAATCTGAAATTAAAAACAGAAGAACTTACTGAGTGGGCTTCCAATGACTTAAAAGTTCTTTCCATAGCTGAAGGGGTTAGTGGCCTATTGCCAACAATGCTAAGTTACGGTGTCAATGCTAAAGCATTAGACTTATGGTACAATGGTAAGGATTACGTTAATAATCATATAGGTATTCAAATGTTTGAATTTGTCCAAAATTATAGAAATTACCTAATTCGTGGAGATGCCAGATCAATGCCCATTGAAAGTAATTCTATTGATATAGTTCTAAGTCATAGACTTTTTAATAACATAAATAATAATTCTGTAATGGAAGTCGTTTACGATGTCCTTAGAATATTAAAACCTGGAGGAGAAGCTCGATTTGATGCTAGTCCTGAAACCGCAAAATACGTTTTGAGAGAATTAGATTTAATTGAACAAAAAGATACAATTTCTTCATTTGAAAATAATTTACTCATTATAAAAAAATTAGGTTCAAGAAAGGTTCATGAAATCAGTTTTCCAAAACAGAAGTCCATTCATATTTCACAGATCACACCAATTGTCCTCGATCTTTCTATCGAGAGAATTGACAAAGATGACATTGGTTCAATTCATATATCAAAGCTTAGGCCCCTTGAAAAAAAGTCTGATCACCATGAGGATAATTATTCAAAATTAGACGAATCTATGTTTTCAGATTATTTTTATGTTGCCATGAAGGCAGGTGATATATTAAATATTCATGGGGTTACTAATGAATATGCAAAGGGAATTAAGATTTTAACTGAGGCGATTTATGATGGCATTTTTGATATTAAAATTGTAAAAGACCCTTTTATTCCTAAAAAAATTGTTAACACAGATAATAAAAGTATTTCTGACACAGGGCTAACTGATTTTAGCCATCAGTTTTCTGATTTAGGTATATTAACTATAGAACGTAAAAAAAACTAAATTTATTTTTTAGTGATAACCATTATCCCATCAAAATAAAAATTTATATTAAAATCTAAGTTCCAACTTATTTATGGGATGCAGTGAGTCCCAAAAGTGAGCTGGCACTTTTGCATTTTGGGCTGTCGAGCATGTAGAAAATACACGTTGGCAAACTTGCCCGCAATAAATTTATAAAAACTTTTCAATTAACCCAAATTAGAATCAACTCGTGTTAGAATATGTCAAATTAATTTAAATCAAGGAAAATTATATGATTAAGATTGTTGTCAGTCTAATAACATTAGTTAATATCTTTGCCTATGCCGACACTGACTACAAAATGCAGGTAATATCAAGCCCAAAAAGTTGCTTTGACTATTATGTATGGAACGATGAAGTTAGAATTAGAGGCTTTAAGAAAAATGGGTTTAATAATACGAATTGTTTTCCAGACCTTGTTATTCCTTCAGAAATAGATGGGAAAAAAGTTAGTATTATTTAAGATTCTGCGTTTATAGCTAAAGGGCTTAACTCTGTCATCATTTCAGAATATGTGATGTATATTGGAGAATGTGCGTTTTGTGACAATATTCATCTTAGCTCGGTGATATTTTCTGATAGTGCCGCATTATCAATAATAGGAAGATGGGCATTCATAAATACTAACTTAACGTCTGTAGATGTCCCCTCACATGTTTGGTTTAGAACAAAAGGAACTTTTGAAGACGCCGTTATCATAACTAGAAGTAACAGATATTAATTTTTTATCTGCATTTGTTTTTTTAAGTCAATTATTTGAAGGAGTAATATGAAACAGTTTAATTTTTTAATTATTATGTTTATTGTTTTCTTACTAAACATTAATTCAGCCTATTCAAATGGCAGCTTTGGTATTAGTTACTCAATAAATATGCCGATAATCCCACAAAAGAAGACAATGTCTGATAGGTTCGCTTTTTATCAATTTCACAGAGAAGCTATGGGGATCAAAGATAAATATATTGATTATATTTGGGATTACTTAAATAAAAATATTGCTGAAAACCCTGGTCATACAACTTATGACGAAATAAAGTTAGCTTATATAGATATACTCACAATAACTCAAAAAGAGCCAGATTATGATTATAATAGGTGGTTTCTAGGCGTCTTGAGATCTCATTACTCCGATGAATATCCCCGTGATTCAGAAAAAAGCTTAATGTTAAATGTGAGTTTTGATGTCAGCCGTATCATTGATGAAGAGTTCCAATCTAAAATGAAAAGCTTAGCTTTTATATACCCCACATGTCGCATTACAGATAAGAGCAAAACAATGGCATTTAAGCTTCTGGATCATATTATTGATATGGAGTCAAAATATAGTAATTTTCTTGCTGGGGACTTTGATTATTATGATTTTGGTATAGATCCTATTTTTCGTGCTGCGCACAAAAAAAAGAAAATGATCCTAGAGTTTTCTAAATATGAAAACTGCAACAAACCCATTGACAATTTTTGGTCACCTGAGTCACGAGTAATTTATGGTTTGGATAAAATATTTCGAGATCTACTGGGGGAAGCCCAATACACTATAACTAAGGCACAAACAGGTATAGACGAATCCTCATGGTTTTCTGAAGAAAGGTCTAGTTATAAAAAAATGTTAGCTCGAGCACAATATCTCCAAAAAGAATTAACCACCTTACCTGAACTCCATACTGAGTATCTCCCAAAGTTTCTTAAGGCTTACGAAGAAGCTTTGATCGAGAACAAAGACCAAGCAAACATTAAGTCATCATATTCTGAATTTTATAACAAATCTATAAAGTTTTTTTCAAAGATTTCTTCTAAACCAAAAGACGAAAGAAACATTGAGCATTGGAGGCAGTCTCTAGAATCTGCAGCTTTAAATGTGGAATCTTATATTAAAGAAATTAAAACAGACTTGGAGAAGAGATAATGAAAAAAATACTTTTATTTTTTATACTTCTAACAAATGTTGCCCTAGCTAATGAAAACGAGAGTTCTTTCAGACTTAATTGTATGGTTAACTCCGTTCAAGATATAAGTAATCAAAGTATATATGAAATTCGATATTCCACTTTAAACGAGTCTGATTTAGGAGAACTTTTTAAAAAAAAGATGAAGCTAGTACAGAGCCCTAAAGATAAAAAAGAGATTGTAGATCTGAAGCTCCCTGTAGGTGAAGAATTTTACAGCATAGCATTACCAAAGGGTGAATATAATTTTCAGCTAAGGTTTAGCTTCTGTAGAATATATTGTGATGTTTATGATGCGGACAATCCCAATAGGTGTATAGACTGGGAATGTGCGGAAATGGAGAAAACTGAATTCTGCAGTGAACGTCCTTGAGCCTGCCCAGTAAGCTTAGGTGCCAGCTTACTTAAAGCTTAGGTGCCAGCTTACTTATGGGACGCAGTGAGTCCCATAAGTAAGCTGGCACCTAGCTACAGTAATCTCTCAAGTATCAGTTTCTCAGAGCCTAAAAATAAAAACCTGTTTATCTAAAATTTATTTTCCGTACAAGTACAAATTCGTATTCGTAATTGGAATCGTCTATATACTATACGATTTAGAGTCTATCTCCAGTCGCATAAAATGCTATTGGGTTTTGTTCAAGCTTTTTACACTTAGGTATTTTTTTCAATTTTAGTAAATTTCCCCACCTAGAGTATTTAAACTTTGCTATAATGCTTAAAACAGTGAATAGGAGTCTGTATGAGAATCATTTTTTCTTTAGTTTTTATTTTGTTTTCTATTACATCGAATGCCTCTCAGTATTTCCCTGAATGTGGTGAAAAAGCTGAAAGCTATGCAAAATCAATTGTTTCTGTAGGTCTTGTACACAAAACAGGTTCAGAGTTTTTGGGAAACAGCATGCTATATTCCAAGGAAAGAGAGTTATCCTTTAAAGTTACGATAGAAGGCAATAGCATTTGGGAAGTTTACGTTACTAAAAATGACTGCTTGCCTTTAAATTTAAGGCTTTTAGAACGTTTATAAACCTGAACTAAACCACTTGTTTTCCACGAAGGTTTTCATCGAAAAGGTACGGACACACTTCTGAGGTGCCGCGTGTCTCAAAAGTGTGTCCGCACCTAAGTGTACTATGGGACGCAGTGAGTCCCATAAGTGAGCTGGCACCTAGCTACCTAGATAAACTAAACATTCATTTTTATACGCTTAATTTTATTAGGGAGTTCCTTCCTTAGGTGCTCTAACAACATTGGATTATCTCTTCTTTGGTAGAGCCAGCCAATCATGCAAATATCTCGTGATAAGACCAGATCAGGAAGAATATCTAAATCTTGATTACTTAAATCAAGATGAGTGTTATAACCCATTAGAAGCGCGTCCTTTGCTTGAGCCGCAGCCACATCTCCTATGCGTGAAAAATACATTGTGGATGCATTGAGAATAACAGCTAAATCATACATTTGAAAACCGTACCCACAGTCATCAAAATCGATGGGGTGTATTATCCCCTTGTGCCAAAGCATATTACCAAAATGTAAATCAGCATGAATTACAGAAAGCTTTTTTGGGTTATCTAGCTCATATTTTTTCAACTTTAAATAAATCTTCTTTCTAATAGGCTCTAAAACTTTATACTCTTTCGGAAACTCTTTTTTTATGGCAGATAGAGAACCAAATGTTGGATATTCACCAAGTAATCCTTTGGCATCCCAATATTTTCTATGTATTGATGTAATGGTATTTTTTTGAAGTTTGGCGGTTAACACACCTATATCAAAAAAATTTTGAGGCTGTTTTTTATATTTAATCTGTCCCTCTTGCCAAAGTAGTACATCACAGTAACGACTTTGCCCTACTTCAGGTATATATACTTTGGTAAGTAGTTCCCCTGAATTAGATATCAAAGGTTTCTGTATTGGAATATCAGTGTTTTTTGACAAAGAGTTTAGCCACCTTAATTCTTCTAAAATAGCTTTTTTAGTATGGTAATCATGTCGGTGAATACGCAAAAGGTAACTTTGCTTATTTGTAACTATTTTAAAAGTGGCATTTTCTCCATGATTTATAAACTTGAGTTCGTATTTTTTGATTGGATAATGCTTTAATACTTCAACAGCCAAACGCCGCAGTCTTCTCACTTGCGACAAATATGTACTTTCTTTAAAATTTTTTAGTGAATTCAATAGAATCTCCCTTAATAGTCATTAAATTATTTTGGTGATTCTTATAATGCCGATTAATTAAGGTCAGAATAAGAGATCACAATCTGTGTATTTAAATAACTCATAGTGACCTCCCGTTTAGATGTGTCCATAAAAAATGACAGCTGAAGAATAAACTGTCAAGTCTTGTGTTCGTATACAATTAAAATTTAAAAAATGTGATAATTTTATCATTTGTTAATCACCGGAAGTATAAACTCCATATGTGGTAGAAATAAATCGGGCTTGATACGAGATTGAATATCACCAATGCACTAAGTATTATCATACCCCCAAATTGATTTAGACCGTAATGCTAATTCAGTTAAGTACTTTGCCTTGGAAATATGAGCCGACCTTATTTTGATCTTACTTATTGTATTCATTCCCGCCCTCCTATTCAGTAAACTATCCCACACAGCTTTAATTTTCAATAATAAATATTCCACTGAGTACTTGAATGTTGATCAAGAAAATGAGGTAATTCATAATGTTTTAGGGGGTGTTCAATTGTGAATTTAAAAGCTCAACCAATTATAAGAGTAGCAAAACCAGGAGATGAGGCAGGAATACATGATGCACATATGCGTTCCATCAGAGAAGTATGTGTTAAGGATCATGGTCCTGAGGAAATCAAGGGCTGGGGCAACCGAGAACTGGGCGATAGATGGATTGAGCCCATTAAAGAACATCATGTTTGGATTCTTCAAAAAAATGGAGTCATCGAAGGTTATGCTTTTATGCGAATCTATGAAAATGAAGACAACAAACATAGTCATATCCATGGGCTTTACTTAACTCCCACTGTTCTTGGACAAGGATTTGGTAAAATATTAATGGAAATGATGCTCGAAAAGGCTAAAATATCAAAAGTTAGCGTCATCCGTCTTTTTTCTTCAATAACCGCACATGAATTCTATAAAAGCTTTGGGTTTATAGACACTGAACCAAAGAAAACTTTAGAAATAGGTGGTTACCCAGTAACTAGTTATCCCATGAGTCTGGAAACTTCAGATGTCTAAACTTGATTTATCCCGAGTGAATATTATTGGGTGTAGTGGTAGTGGAAAGTCTACATTTGCAAAGCGTTTAGCAAAAATTTTGGATTCTAAATTTATTGAAATGGATTCTATTTATTGGGGAAAAAATTGGTCAGAGCCCACTGATGAAGAACTGTTTGCTAGAATTCAGAGAGTTGTGGATGGCCAAAAATGGGTATTAGATGGTAACTACACGAGAACAAATTCCGTTAAGTGGCCGAGAACTACAACTGTAGTTTGGATTGACACTCCTTATTTAAAAACAATTTGGCGAGTAACCACGAGAAGCATTAAAAGATTAATTTTTCATCGTGGAGAACTATGGGAAGGCACAGATTGTTATGAAAGTTTTAAGCAAACATTTATGTCAAAGAAGTCTGTAATTCTATGGGCTATAAATCAATATGGTCGTTACAACAAAAGATATGAGGAGCAAATGACAAACCCACCATTTAAACACTTAAAATTCATTCGTCTAAAGAGCCAGAAAGAAATTGAGTTTTTTTTAACTTCCATTGGATGATCCTGAATACATTGTTAGGCAATGATGTTCTCTGGGTGCCAGCTTACTTATGGGACGCAGTGAGTCCCATAAGTAAGCTGGCACCTTGGAGTTTTGGAGTTCTAAAGTTCAAAAAAATCTACGCCATAGGAATAGATCGCCTCGTCCTTTGCAGTAGCAGCAATTTTACGGACATCTTCTATGGCTTGAATGAGGATCTCTTTCACTTTATGGCTGTCTGATTTCGAAAAAGTTACAACAGATGAATAATGAAGATTTTCAGGCGAAGAAGTAAGGTGGTCTAGCGCTTTCAAACGCCAATTACGATGATGGCTCACAATTAAAGGGTTCTCATTTGCTAAATGAATTCTGGCTTGGCCAACGTCATAGCTTCCATTTTTTTTAATAATCAAATTATTTTTTTCTAAAAAAATAAGACACTCTTTCACTTTAGAAATAGGTGCCGCCAACTTATTAGCGATAGCTTCTGCTGTTGCATACTCTTTAATTGAAGTCAAAATATGTGTAGCAGCATAAAGCCAGTTACTGTAGTAGATCAATTGAGCTTTTGGGTTTAATTCATAACCTTCTTTGATCCTTTGGCTCAGCACTTGGCTTTTATTTGTAATTTCCTTAAGTTTATTTTTTAAATATTTTTTGGTATTAGTGGTACCTGCACGCTGTAATAAAACTAAATTAACAAAATAGTCTGTTTCTAAATCATTAAGTATAAAATACGCACAAACCCCATAGGCTTGGTCAAAACTTAGGTCAGCATTTTTTGCGAGTATTTTAGACAAATAGGCCTGCTGGCATCCAATTTCATTTGCTAACGCACTTTGTAACCCTCGGCCTTTGTTGGGCTGAGCTAGTATCAAATCTCTTAGGTAATTCACATAGTTAGAATATAAAAATATAGTTTTCATAACTACTATTATAACTATAAGGAATAAATTATATCAATAATTAATTATAATTAATTTGTCTGGCAGCTATACATCTGCCAAGAATTACATTAAATCATTTTAACGAAGGGGAAAAAATGAAAGTTATATTAATAGTATTATTATTATCAAGCGTAAAGAGTTTTGCCGGTGAGAGCAGTGGAGGAGGCAAAGGTGTACTTTGCTTAGGGGAAAATGGTCAAATCCAGTCCGTAGAAACATTGGATAGCTTTGAAGCTAAAAATCTTTGGGGTTTGGAGTATGCTGAAGATCACATCACTTCGCCCATTCAACAAGCTCAAAATGCATTAAATCATTTAACTAAAAACAGGACCACAAGGTTCGGACGTGATAGGGATAATTTTTACACCTTGAACGATATTTACTCTAACATGAGGTTACTTGGAGGTGGAGCAAGACCTAAACCCATTGAGGATCATGATAGCCCTCTAGGCCCACCAGAGGGGTGTTCTTTTGTACAAATTGGTTTAGATACACCACAAACTAACTTTATCGTGAGTAAAAAGTTATGGGAGAAGCTTTCAAATACTGAAAAAGCAGTCCTACTCGTTCATGAAACTATATATCGAAGATCAAGGTGGAATTACATAAGTTCTTCAAGACGAATTCGCAAAGCAGTGGCACACGGTTTTGCCAGAACAGAACTAAAACCTACAGGTGAAGGCATTCCGTCTGACTATTGGTACTGTATTTCTAATAATGATAAGGTTTCTGGCTACCACAGTTTTTATGCCTATAGCAATAATGACGGGTTTCTTGTGCTACAATTTGAGGCCTTAGCTGGCATGTGGGTTTTTGATAAAACTCAACTCACTGTTCCTTACAAAGTAAAACCTCATGAATTAGATAAATCAGCATCACCTGCAGGCTTTGGTATTTATAGGTACACCACTAACTCCGTTATTGATGGCACAGAACCCATTTCAATGTTTATAAGTAAAGAAGGTGTACGCGAAATAGGTATAGCCTCTACTCATTCTGAACTAGAAGGGCATGGTTTCTCTTGTATTTCGAAAGACTTACTAGATGAGGGCCTAGAGTAAAAATTATTCACAGAGGAGTTTTTTTTAAACAGGAACTCCTTTGATCTCTAACTTTATAGTTATTATTCAAACACTAGTTTTTTTCTAAAAAATATGGACTATTAAGGCTAAGTGTGCACTTACCTACCCTTTGCTTTAATAGCAACGGGACCTGTGCATTTTTATATTGGATCTATAATATATACTTCTAGATCCTTTGTTACTATTAACCCTTCTGGTTCTATAGAGATTTCAAATGTTTTTCCCTTTACTTTAAATCTAGAATGATCCAGCGTAAAGGGGTACCCAGGGTCATCATGAATCATTAAATCTCCGTTAATTTCTTTTGCTAGTGCTTTCATTTCTTTGATGAGCTGTAAATTTATAATACTTTTTTTTTCACTTGAGACTCGAGTGTCCTCTATGAAATCAAGATATGGCCTTGCTTCAATATATTCACTAACTAATGTCGCTGCTTTTTGACCCAAGTTGTCTGTTAAACCTAAGTTATTTTCAGGATTAGTCCTAAGTACTCTTGGTGTATTTGTCTTCAGCTTTAGTTTTCTCATTATTAAATTTAACTGCTCTAAAATATTACCTTCAACTGTAGCAATCTCAAATGTCGTCAACTTGTTGTACTCACGCCATCCCTTATTTGAAATATATATTTTATGAGTCTCAAAATTTGAAGTGGCAAGATTTAAAATCTTGTACACCCTACCCATAGAACCCGTACCCAGTATCTGAGGGCTAGGTTGAGATAGTGCTGCAAACGCTCTTATACATTTATTTTTTGATGTACCTGCTAAGCATGTGACTGAAAATGTCAATGCTATACATAATTTACAAAAGGAAATCACAAGGGCCTTAACCTCCTTCAATAAATTAGAGTTAATACTGTAGTTTTGCATCATGAGCAATATCATGCATTAAATATGCCAAGGTGCCAGCTTACGGGGACGCAGTGAGTCCCGTAAGTGTGTCCATTCCTAGCTTGTCTTTTTTAGTCTTTTAAGAAAACATTCTCACTTTTCAATGAATAACCTTTTTCAAGTAACACTTTAATCTGCTTGGCTTTTTCTCTTCCCAAGTACTCAACGCCAAATCCACTGTAAGTTTCAACTGAATCTTGTTGCACTGTACATTGTACTGTGAATTGCTCATCTGCCTCTTGGATAACACAGACATCGGCTGCAAAAACCGAGGCTGCATATAAAGTAATTATGATTAGTATTGCTGATTTCATTTTCCCACCCACCTTTTTGATCTGACACAAGTAACATAGTGCAAAAACAAACAAAAGGTGCCAGCTCACTTTTGGGACGCAGTGAGTCCCATAAGTGAGCTGGCACCTAGGCATTTAAGTGAGCTGGCACCTAGGCATTCGGTACCTAAATGGAGAATGATCTCCGAGGGATTCCGGACGATACCAGATTATCCACATACCATAAAACATGAGAATAGTAGCTCAGGAGAAAGTATGATAAAAATTATTTTAGTATTATCGCTCGTATTTACAGTCAGTACATCTTTTGCAGGAGCTATATTTCAAACACAAAACTATGATGGTGTTCAAGTATATGGTGGAGCAACAGAAGATGTGATTATGACTTCATTTAACAAAAACGGAGTAAATGTTCCTGTAATGATTACTTTAAAAAATAATCATAAAAACCAGCGGGCCATTGACGTTATCAGCAAGGTTGGAGATGAGAATGAAAAGATTGGGACTGGTAAATGTGTAATGGCAAAAAAAGCCATAGTATATACATACACTTTAGCTAGTGAAATGAGTGAAGATGGTAGGTCGAGCAAGGTGGTTACCCAAACTATTAAACAAATTGAAAATGGTGGCATAATAATTTCAGGTAGTTCAACAAGAACTTGGAGTAATTATGCAAAATTGAAAAAAACCCAATAGAACTTCATTATAATTAATATTTTTAAAATATTATATTGCTCATTAAACTTATTCAAATTCTTCTATTTGAGCTTAAACTATATACCCAAATATTTAGGCCGATTTTAGGTGTTAAAGATCGTTTTCAGAAGATCTATAAAGTACTGATATTAAGGGACTAAACCACCTGCAAATAAATTGA
The DNA here is from genome assembly GCA_018663505.1 of Pseudobdellovibrionaceae bacterium. Taxonomy (GTDB): domain Bacteria; phylum Bdellovibrionota; class Bdellovibrionia; order Bdellovibrionales; family UBA1609; genus JABJQG01. The sequence continues at coordinate 215,723 of JABJQG010000020.1, forward strand.
GTTTAAAGGCACCTCCTAACAACAGGTCCCTTTCAATTCCTAGTAATATATAATATAAATATATAGAAAAGGTGCCAGCTCACTTATGAGACGCAGTGAGTCCCATAAGTGAGCTGGCACCTTGAGTAACCACTGGGAGGCGGGATGAGAACTTTAATTTCAATTGTATTAGTATTAGTATTTTTTAATTTGAGTGCTAGGGTTGTTTGGCCCAGTGATGATACGAAAATTCCACCACGACTTAAACAGCTTGTGGAAATTGAATTGACTAAAAACTGTCCGCGACTTATTTTAAATAACGATGTGGAGCTCTTTCATTTTTCTAAAAAAAAATATGATGATGATGTGATCTATTTTTTTAGCTTTCGGAACTTTCAGGAAGACTATCATATTCTTGTAGAAGGACAAACCACAGGTCAACTTTCGCCTATGTTTAAAATTACAAGTTTTTCAGATGTTAAAGGATGTTATTAAATCGCAGGCTAGTGTTTAATAGAACAATGACTGACATGTTACTTTGGCTTCATAGATATTAAGTTCAGTTCTAGGCTTTGGATTCTGTTTGTTCTTATAAGTTAGGTATATGTTACTCCATTTTTTTAATTTAAAGAAAGCCTCTGCTTGAAGACCTAATAAAAAACTGAGAACACCTAACTCTTTCAGTGTTTCCGACTGCAAAGGGATGTATGTAGTCACCATTTGGCTTAGGCTCACTGGACTATACATGACATCATAGGTATAAACTGCAAGTAGAGACAAAGTTATAAGGTTATAACTACTCCAGCGTAGTAATTTTTCTTTATGAGTCACTTGTTTTAGCTGAAGAATCCTTTGAATATATTTTTGCTGCTCTACTTTAACTTCTTCATCTACACCCGGATAATCGCTAAACCACTGAGTGGGAATTTTTTTGCCACGTAAACCTTTATAAATAAAGTGATCTTCCACATGATTAAAAATATAATTTTCTAATAACCACGAAAATTGAGCGTTAATTTTTTGTAACTGCAGACCATACTCTTCTTTAAAAAATGCTTTGTGGTTTTGTTTAATAGGCCCCTGAAAATGATCACCGTGAATTTGAAAAAAATGAATTTTTCTTAATTCTTCATTGATATAATATAAATTATGTTCGCCCGTAAAGCTTACCCTATCGCGAGTGAATGTGGTTGAGCTCTCAATGTATTGCGAGAGTCTATTGTATTCAAAAATTTGATGTAATAACTCACGTACAAAAAAGCGTCGCCCCCATGGAAGTAATATTACATAGTCCATTTTGTTGGGCAGGTAGCGTATGTCAATGTGGGTGAGTACCTTATAGTTTTCACTCTGCATCAATAAAATTTGATAATGGTTTTCTGACTTCTCTCTAAAATGTAAATGTTGTGTTCCTATGGAGTTTTTAACACTGTCTTTTGCTTGGGCTAGCAAAAACTGTACAAAATAAAACTGTGCATATAAATATTTTGATTCTTCAGGACTTTTCTCGTTCCCATATAGAAACACATTGGAAAATATTAAAATTAATATGACTAACTTTTTCATCTCATTCTTTTAAACTAAAAATTTTAAATTTTTTGTATTACATAAGCATAATGTACTTAATGGCTTGAAAATGCAGCTTTTTTAACAAGTAAGATAGTATTTACACAGTTGTATTGATTATAAATAAAGTAAATACATCAGGAGCAGGCTCCTCTGTAGATTCATTAGAGTAGAGGCAAAAATAACTTTATCTGGGCTGTAGAGTAAAGTATTTCATATGGCTGACCCATAAATTTCTTGTTTTGAGATTTTAAAAAAAATTTGGATGATTTTGAGAATCCCCGGCTGCTTTAACCAAAGTAATAATGAACCAAAAAAACTAAATAAAGAAATTATTCTAAACTCATATTTTAATGTTAGTAACCTATTGTTTTCCTTGATCTTAGCCTTATGTCCACACATGAATTCTACAAGTCCCCAACAGTGTTTATTAATGCACTAAAGCCTTTACTATTTTTCTATTCATCCGATAAGCCTAAAGACGACACAACTTGATTTAACACCTCAATATCACCGTGATTTGAAACTTTAATTGATAATGTGGAACGTTTAAGGGAATTAATGGGATTAAATAAAATTATTCTTTTTAATTTAAACTTGGCAAAGACAGTGAGAGCTGTATTTCTAAGCCTTATGCTGTTGCTCATCGCTTCTTGTAGCGGGGCCGGTAATGATGAAATTGCTAATAGCAATGGAAGCCTAGGTGTTACTTTAATTTCAGCTGCAGGAAATAAGCAGTTCGTAGATCCTGGTCAAAAATTTGAAAATCCAATTATTGTTAAAGCCGTAGATCCCCTGGGAAGACCTATTCAGGGTGTTGCCATTGAGTTTATTACTGATGGCACCAGTGGTGTATCCATTTTATCTCCCACAGGAATAACAGATTCCACGGGAAGTATTGCAACCAATATTATCGCCCCTGGCGAGCTAAATAAAAGCTTTGTTATTTTTGCTCAAACCTCTGACGAAAGTTTTAAAGTTGCATTTGAACTTAACACTTACCCAGAGCAACTCTTAATAATTTCTGATGGTCCCACCTATAACTATGAGACTGAAGCCATTGGCTCAACCAGAGCCTATGCATTTGCCCTAAGTAATACAGGAAATGTTTCTGCAATAAGTATTCTTGGACAGGTGGATGACCTGCCATTTCACTTTATTGACGGTACTTTTCCAGGAACCGGTGGCACCTGTACATCCTCTCTGGCAGCGGGAGCCACTTGTTTAATTAACGTGGGTTTTTCGCCAACGTCAGTTGGATTTAAAACTGGTTCTTTTGAGGTGAATTACAAAGACGGCGATGTGAATCGTGTGGCTACTCGTTCTCTACAAGGCACAGGTGCCAATCTTGGTAAATTAGTTATTTCTGAAGACCCTATTTATGATTTTGGTACCATATCCGTGGGTGGCAATGTTAGCCACACTTTTGTTGTGGAAAACACAGGAACTCTTGACGTCTCCTCTGTCACTCCAAATGCTTTTACTGCAGATTTTTCTTATATGGGTGGCAGCTTCCCAGGCACTGGTGGTGATTGTGGAACAACCATTACACCTGGAGCTACTTGCAATATTGTTGTACAGTTTAACCCTATCGCCGCTGGTGTTCTTGTGGATACCATTCGTCTTTCTTATTTTAATGGGGCCGCTGGCGATAATTCGGAACGATCAATAAGTGGTATTGCTTCCACCCCTGCTTTATTAGAGCTTTCTGACAGCCCAATTTATGATTTCGGTACACAGGCTATAAGTTCAGTGTCTGAACATGTGTTCACTGTGACCAACAATGGAAATAGTCCTGCAACAACTGTTGCTGGTGGAACTATTTTAGCTCCATACAGTTTTAAAGATGGACTCTATCCGGGCACTGGTGGGTCTTGTGGATCCACTCTTAACAATGCTGCTAGTTGTACCGTCGTAGTCACTTATGCGCCTAGTACAGCTGTTTTACATCCAGGAACAGTAACCATAACTTATGATAATGGTGCTAGTGCTGATACAGCTTCTCGCAACGTTCAAGGTATGGGCGCTGATTTAGGTTTTTTAAGTATTTCACAGAGCCCACTATATAGTTTTGGAACACAACCTGTGGGCTCTAGTACAGACTTTACTTTTACAATAACTAACTCTGGAACAGGAACCGCATCTGCAGTTGCTGATGCAGGCGGCCTTTTAGCTCCCTTTGGTTATAAAGGAGGATCTTACCCTGGTACCGGTGGGAACTGTGGTGTTTCCTTAGCTCCAGCTGCTAACTGCAGTATTGTAGTTACTTATACTCCAACAGTTTCTGGATCAAATTTTGATACTATTCAAATTGATTATAATGATGGATCGCAAGTTAAAAATGCCTTAAGGGATATTACTGGCGCTGGTGTATCTGCTGCCAGCTTAGAAATTTCCAATGCTCCACTTTATAATTATGGAACACAAGCTACCGGTACAAATACGGATTTTATTTTTACAGTGACTAATATTGGAGGCGTTAGCGCATCGGGTATTAGCGAATCAGGTCTGGCCGCACCTTTTGCATTTAAAGGGGGTTCTTATCCAGGTACTGGTGGAAACTGTGGAGCTGGCTTAGTCAATGCCACAAATTGTACTTTAGTTATTACTTATTCTCCAACGGCTAATGGATTGCATACAGACCAAATTATTTTAGACTATAATGATGGGGCTACAGCTCAACAGACTGCTCGAAATATTCAAGGCACAGGCACAGATCAAGCGGTTATTAATATTTCTGAGGGACCCACTTTTAATTTTGGAACCCAAGCTCTAAGTTCTGTAAATGAGCAAACCTTTATTTTAGATAATTCCGGAGGATTAGATGCTACTTCTATTGTTGGTTCTGGCCTAGCTGCACCTTTCTCATTTAAGGGGGGCACTTATCCTGGTACAGGTGGTAACTGTGGAGTGACTTTAACAGCCGGCTCTAACTGTAATATAATAGTCACCTATTCGCCAACATCCACAGGTTTACAAACAGACAGTATTCAAATTGATTATGATAATGGGGCTTCGGCGCAGATTGCAACTCGAGATATTCAAGGTACAGGTGCTACTTCTGCCACACTATTAATATCTGATGCTCCTACTTTTGACTTTGGAACTCAAGCTATCACCTCACAAACAGATCACACTTTTAGTATGAATAATACTGGTGGTGTGGACGCCACCGGAATTAATGGAATAGCATTAGCAGCTCCCTATAATTATAAAGGCGGATCTTATCCGGGTACCGGTGGTGACTGCGCAGCCACTTTAGTCCCTGCGGCTTCTTGTAATATTGTGATCACATTTACGCCCTCAGTAACAGGCATTCAAAATGAAACTTTACAAGTTTCTTTTAATGATGGTTCGGCTCCACAAATAGCAACCAGAGATCTTACTGGTACTGGTGCCAACCCAGCATTATTAATAATTTCTGATGGTCCTTCTTATGACTATGGTACTCAAGCTGTTAACTCCAGCGTAGATCATACTTTTAGTATTAATAACTCTGGTGGACTTTCTGCAACTAGCATTACCGATTTGTTGGGCTTAGCTGCACCTTTTAATTATAAAGGCGGCGGTTATCCAGGAACAGGTGGAACTTGTGGTGGGGCACTAGCCGCATCAGCCTCTTGTGCCATTGTTGTAACTTATAATCCTACCTTAGCTGGCACTCATACCGATACAATAGATATTCAATATTCTGATGGCATGAGTACTACAAATGCAACCCGTGACGTTCAGGGTATTGCCGATGCCTCAGCTGTACTCGCTATTTCTGATGGTCCTATTTTTGATTATGGCACCAAGGCTCTTACTTCCAGTACAGATCAATCTTTCACTATTAATAACACAGGTGCCGTCACTGCTACTGCGATTAACGGTCTGGCACTTACACCCCCGTTTAGTTATAAAGGTGGTATTTATCCTGGAACTGGCGGCGATTGTGGTGCTACCCTTGCCGGTGCTGCCAATTGTTTAGTTGTGATTACTTATAATCCAACGGCTACAGGCGCTCATAGTGACTCTTTCCAAATGGATTATGATGATGGTACTGGGCCAACCAATACACAAATCACCATCCAAGGTAATGGAGCTTCAGAGGCACTACTTACTGTTTCTGATGGACTTACTTATGATTACGGCACACAAGCCATGGGATCTAATGTAGATCATATCTTTACTATTAATAACACTGGAGGCGTTCCTGCCACAGCCATAAGTGGGGTGGCGCTCACTGCTCCCTATGACTTTAAAGGTGGCGCATATCCTGGAACTGGTGGCAATTGTGGGGCCACTCTAGCTGATGGAGCTAACTGTTCCGTAGTAGTGACTTATTCTCCAACTACTGTGGCCACTCACAACGAAACTTTAACTTTTGATTATAATGATGGAGTGGCTGCCCAACAAGCCACTCGTGATATGACAGGAGTTGGGGCCAATGCCGCATTTCTAGATATTTCAGATGGAGCTATTTTTGACTTTGGATCTCAAGCATTAACATCCAATACGGATCATTCATTTACTATTACTAATACCGGTGGAATTTCAGCCTCTGCTATTGCTGATGGATTAGGTCTAGCTGCCCCTTTTCATTGGAAAGGGGGAACTTTTCCTGGCACTGGCGGAGATTGTGGTGCTGGTTTAACAGCCTCTGCTACTTGTTCTATTGTGGTTACATACTCGCCAACAATTGCTGGCCCTCATAGTGATACAATAATTATTGATTATAATAATGGACTTATCTCTGACAATGCCACTCGAGACATTCAAGGTGCAGGTGCCACCACTGCAAATATTACTATCTCTGACACTCCAACTTATGATTACGGAACACTATCTGTTGGCGGAAGCGCTGACCATATATTTACATTAAACAATACCGGTGGTGTTTTAGCCAGTTCACTGATTGCCTCGGGCCTTGCTGCTCCTTATGATTATAAAGATGGAGTGTATCCTGGAACCGGCGGTAACTGCGGTGGCAGTTTAAATTCTGGAGCCAGTTGTACTATTATTGTTTCCTACTCACCTTCCTCCACAGGAACTCATAACGATACATTAAATATTGATTATAATGATGGTGTGGCCGCTCAATTAAATTCCGTGGGAGTCACTGGCGTGAGTTCTTCTGCTGCCGTTCTCACAATTTCAGATGGAGCCACTTATGACTTTGGTAGCTTGGCTGTGGGAACAACAGCTGAATTTACATTTACTGTAAACAACACTGGCGGAACTAACGCAAATTCAATGGCCGGTGGTGGACTTGTGGCTCCTTTTATTTACAAGGGGGGTACTTATCCTGGTACTGCAGGAACTTGTAGTACTGCTTTAGTACCGGCTGGTAACTGTACAATAGTAGTTACATATACTCCTACAACTTTAGGTTTAGATACTGATACTGTTCAAATTGATTATAATGATGGTGTTACAACTCAGGCATCAATGAGAGATGTACAGGGTACTGGCTTAAGCGCCGCTGTTATAGATATTTCGGATTCCCCTCTTTATGATTTTGGCAACATAGCTACAACTTCAACAGTAGAGCATACTTTTGTTTTAACCAATTCAGGACAAAGCTCAGCAACATCCATTGTGGTAACAGGACTTGCAGCACCTTATGATTTTAAAGGGGGAACTTACCCTGGAACGGGTGGAACTTGTGCGGCTTCGCTAGCACCTTCGGCTACCTGTGACATTGTGGTCACTTTTACTCCAACAATCAATGGTGCCCAACTTGATTCACTGATTGTGGATTTCAACAATAGCGTTTCAGCACAACAGTCTACTCGTGATATTCAAGGTGCCGGGGCCGACCCAGCTACAATTACGATTTCTGATGGTCCTACGTATGATTACGGAGTTAGAGGCGTTGGGTCTTTTACCGATTTCTCTTTTACTCTTTCAAACAGTGGTGGCGTTGCTGCCACAGCAATGGCTGATGCTGCGGGCTTACTGGCTCCTTATACTTTTAAAGGGGGAACATATCCTGGAACTGGTGGAGATTGTGGCGTTACACTTTCAGCATCTGGAACTTGTTCCGTTGTTGTCACTTATGCCCCTTCAGCCACTGGTGTTCACAATGATGTTATTGATATTAACTACAACGATGGTACTGGAGTTCAACAAGCAAATCGTGCCGTGGTGGGTACTGGTGCCAACTTAGCTTTTTTAACACTGTCTGATGGCCCAACATTTGATTACGGCACTCAAGCCATAGGCGCAAACATTGATCATAGCTTTACTATTACCAATACTGGTGGTGTTTCGGCATCTTCCGTTTCTGGTGCGGGACTCGCTGTTCCTTACACTTTCAAAGGTGGAGGATACCCAGGAACCGGTGGGGATTGTGGTGCAAGCTTAGCTTCTACTGCCAGTTGCACAGTTGTAATTACTTATTCACCCACAGCCACTGGAGTTCACACTGATACTATTAACATTAATTATAATGACGGCAGTATCACACAGTTAACTACTGGTGCTGTTACTGGTACTGGAGCAAATGTTGCTACACTTGAAATTTCTGATGCAGCTACTTTTGATTTTGGCGTCATTGCAAGTGGTGCCACAAGTGATCATTTATTTACAGTAGACAACACTGGTGGCGTTTCTGCCACTTCTATGTCTGATGCCGGAGTGCTAGCTGCTCCATTTAGTTTTAAAGATGGCACTTACCCTGGTACTGGTGGTAACTGTGGAGCCAGCTTGAACAATGGAGCGCAGTGTACGATTGTTGTTACCTATGCTCCTGTTATCACGGGTTCTCACACAGATACCGTTCAAATAAATTTCAACAACGGAACTGGGAATGTTAATTCACAAAGAGGTCTTCAAGGTACAGCCACCACTCCGGCTGTCATCACAATCTCTGAAACAGATCCTTATGACTTTGGATCCAATGCATTAGGATCCACTTCTGAACATTCATTTACCCTATCAAATACAGGTGGAATTCCTGCAACAACAATTTCTGGTACTGGCTTAGCTGCACCATTTAATTGGAAAGACGGAAGCTTTCCTGGGACTGGTGGAACTTGCGGCGGAACTCTTAACAATGGTGCCAATTGTACGGTCATGATTACATATACACCTTCAACAGCAGCTCTGCATGCTGATACTTTTGATATCAATTATAACAACGGTGTCATCGCTCAAATAAGTTCCAGAGATATTCAAGGAACAGGAACAGCGGCAGCAACTCTTGATATTTCTGATGCAGCTACTTACGACTTCGGTGATGTACCTGCGGGCGCCACAGGAGAACATACTTTTGTAGTTACCAATAACGGTTCTGTTTCTGCTTCATCCATTGCCGACGGCGGCGGATTAGCGGCACCCTACACATTTAAAGGCGGAACCTACCCTGGTACTGGCGGAACTTGTGGTGTTTCTTTAGCTGCTTCTGGAACTTGCGACATTGTGATTAACTATTCTCCAACGGGTACTGGATTAAATTCTGATATTATTGACATTAGTTACTTTGATGGCGCTTCTGCCAACAATGCCCTTCGTAATGTTCAAGGTACAGGCGTTGATCCTGCTGTATTAGCAATTTCAAATGGTCCTTTATATGACTTTGCCTCAAAACCTGTGGGTTCTTCTACTGACGGAACACTTACAATTACAAACAATGGTGGATTTCAAGCCACTGGAATGGCAGGTTCTGGCTTAGCCGCTCCATATAGTTTTAAAGGTGGCGGTTACCCCGGAACAGGTGGAGATTGTGGTGCCTCTCTTGCGGCTACGGCTTCATGCACTGTTGTAGTTAACTATCAGCCATCAACTCTAGCCACTCACAATGACGCCGTTCTCATTGATTATAATGACGGTGTGATTGTGCAACAAGAAACTAGAAATGTTGCTGGAGTTGGTGTTGCCGGTGCTGCATTAATTATTTCTGATGCGGCCTCATATGATTATGGGACAAAAGCAATAACTTCAGTTTCTGAACATACCTTTACTATTGATAACACAGGGTCTTCGCAAGCTACGTCTATGTCTGGTGTGGCATTAGTAGCACCATTTGCTTACAAGGGTGGAACCTATCCTGGAGCTGGTGGAACTTGTGCGGCTTCTCTTAACGCAAGTACACAGTGTACTGTTTTTGTAACTTATACGCCTGTAGGAACAGGCATTCATACTGATACTTTATCATTAAATTATGATGATGGATCAGGAATGACCACTGCTGACCGTGATATTCAAGGGACAGGTGCAGCACCTGCGGTTATTGCCATTTCAGACGCAGCGACTTTTGATTTTGGCTCTATGACTGTTAATGGTTCTGTTGATCATACATTTACATTAACGCATTCTGGTGGCGTACCTGCAACCAGCTTAGCTGTTTCTGGCTTAGCAGCCCCTTATGATTTTAAAGATGGATCTTACCCTGGTACTGGTGGCGATTGCGGAACTTCAATTTCTGTTTCTGCAACCTGTACTATTGTGGTTACATTTACTCCAACCATAACAGGAACTTTTAATGATAATATAGTTGTAGATTACAATGATGGTGCCGCCGTTGCACAAACCACTCGGGACATTACCGGTCAAGGTATAACACCGGCAATATTGGGAATCTCTAATGGCCCAACTTATGATTATGGCACTCAGCCTATGGGCTCAAATAATGATTTTACTTATACAGTTTCAAATACTGGTGGCAGTAATGCCAATTCAATAACTGGCACTGGTTTACTCGCACCTTTTGATTTTAAAGACGGAAGTTACCCTGGTACTGGTGGGTCATGTGGAGCCACTCTTAACGCTTTAAGTAACTGCACCATTGTAGTCACCTACTCTCCTATAGCTGCTGTTGTATCCAATGACATCATTGATATTAATTACGATGATGGTTTTGCTGCTCAAACAACTTCCCGGGCTATTCAAGGAACTGGACAAAACGCAGCTCTACTTCAAATTTCTGAAACAGATCCTTACGACTATGGAACAAGAGCTACCACTTCAACTTTAGACCATACTTTTACTGTAACTAATAATGGTGGGCTACCAGCTTCAAGCATTGCTGATGGCAGTGGTTTAGCCGCTCCATTTGATTGGAAAGATGGAACATTCCCAGGAACAGGTGGTGATTGTAGTTCTGGTTTATCAGCTTCTGCATCTTGTACTATTGTAGTTTCTTATTCGCCAACAGTTATTGGCCCTCATGGCGACACCATTTTAATTGATTATAATAATGGTTTAGGTACCACACAGGCCACTCGTGACATTCAAGGTTTAGGCGCAACTCCTGCCTTATTAGCTATTTCGGATGGTGCTACATATGACTTTGCAATTAACGGAATCGGTTCTGTCTCTGAATATACTTTTACTATTTCTAATTCCGGTGGAATACCTGCTACAACAATGACAGACCCAGCAAGCTTAGCCGCTCCCTTTGCATTTAAAGGTGGGGCTTACCCAGGTACTGGTGGAAATTGTGGCGTTACACTGGCGGCTTCTGGAAGCTGTACTGTAGTTGTGACTTACTCACCTACAGCTGCTGTAATATCAAACGATATTATTGAAATTGATTATGACGATGGTGTTGGTGCTCAGCAAAGTACTCGCGCCGTCCAAGGTACGGGATCCAACTTAGCATTTTTAACTGTCTCACATGGTCCTACTTTTGATTTTGGAACTAATGCCACAGCATCCACTTCGGATCATAATTTTACTGTGACAAATTCTGGCGGAGTTAGCGCAACAAGTATGATTGGTTCTGGGTTAGTGGCCCCATTTACCTTTAAAGATGGAACATACCCTGGCACTGGTGGCGATTGTGGCGTTTCACTGACCGCTTCTGGAAGCTGTACTGTTGTAGTTGCCTACTCCCCTTCTGCTGCAGGCATACACAATGATACTTTAACTATAGATTATGATGATGGCAGCGTTGTACAACAAGCTTCTAGAAACATAACAGGTTCTGGTGCCGACCCAGCATTACTTACTATTTCTGACGGTGCTACATATGATTTTGGAGTTCTGGCTGTGAACTCATCTTTAGATTACACATTTACAGTAGACAATATTGGTGGAACTCCAGCCTCAAGCTTAGTTGGTTTAGGATTAGCGGCTCCATTTACTTTTAAAGACGGATCCTATCCTGGAACCGGTGGCTCCTGTGGTGCTAGTTTAAATAATGGAGCTCAATGCACAGTTGTTGTGACTTATGCACCAACCTTAACGGGTTCTCATAGCGACAGTGTTCAATTGGATTATAATGATGGTACCGCTGTCACAGCAAGTTCTAACCGTGCTGTACAAGGGGTGGCCACGAGCCCTGCCTCTATTTCTATTTCAGAAACTAACCCTTATGACTTCGGCTCTCGTGCACTAGGTTCTACAACCGAGTATTCTTTTACACTTTCTAATACTGGTGGAGTTACAGCCACCACAATTTCAGGCACCGGATTAGCTGCTCCTTTTAATTTTAAAGATGGAGCTTACCCTGGTACAGGGGCAACATGTGGTCTGACTCTAAATAATGGATCTAATTGTACGGTCATTGTTACTTATACTCCATCAACTGCAGCCTTGCACACTGACACATTCAATATTAATTATGATGATGGAGCAGCAGCTCAAATCAGTACTAGAAATATTCAAGGAACAGGAGCCTCTTCTGCTTTCTTAGAAATTTCTGATGCCGCCACTTATGATTATGGCGATGTTCCATCTGGTGGATCCGCTGAATATACTTTTGTAGTTACTAATACAGGCGCTGTTACAGCTACTTCTATTGCTGACGGAGTTGGTTTAGCGGTTCCTTTTAATTGGAAAGGTGGAACTTTTCCTGGTACGGGTGGGACTTGCGGTGCATCACTTGCCGCCTCTGGAACTTGTGATGTTGTGGTGACCTACTCACCCACTGCAACGGGCTTACAATCTGATGTTATTGACATCAGTTACAATAATGGATCCGTTACTGACAATGCACTTCGCGGCGTGCAGGGCACTGGTGTTACCCCGGCTACATTAGCAATTTCAGATGGACCTACTTATGATTTTGCAAGTCGAGCTACTAGCTCAAGTACTGATGGCACACTGACTATTACAAATAATGGTGGCTTCCAAGCCTCCAGTATTTCTGGCTCCGGATTAGCTGCACCTTATAGTTTTAAAGATGGTGGCTTCCCTGGTACTGGCGGCAATTGTGGAGCTACACTAGCCGCCACTGCTTCTTGTACCATTGTTGTGAATTATCAACCTTCAACAGTAGCTGTTCATAATGATACTGTTCTTGTGGATTACAATGATGGAATCACTGCCCAGCAAGTGACGAGAGATGTAACTGGAACAGGTATTTTAGGTGCATCTTTAAGTATCTCAGATGCAGCTACTTACAATTTTGGAACACAAGCAATAGGTTCTGTTTCTGAACATATATTTACCGTTGATAATACCGGTGGAGCCGCAGCCACATCCATATCAGGTGCAGCTCTTACTCCACCCTTTGTTTATAAAGGTGGAGCTTTTCCTGGAACTGGTGGGGACTGTGCTGGCACATTAAACTCAAGCTTACAGTGCACAATTGTTGTTACTTATTCTCCAGTGGGAGTTGGCAGTCATACAGATACACTCACTATAAATTATGATAATGGTTCTGGTGCTGCTACTTCTGACAGAGCTATGGAAGGTGTTGGAGCCCTCCCTGCAACTATAGATATTACTGAAGCTCCTATTTTTAATTATGGAACGGTTCCGGCAAATAGCTCCAACGATGCAACAATTCATTTAACCAATAATGGTGGCATTACCGCAAATTCTATAGTTGCAAGTGGATTAGCTGCTCCTTACACTTACAAAGATGGATCTTATCCTGGGACTGGTGGAGATTGCACAACGGGGTTAGCGGCATCAGCTTCATGTACCATTGTGGTCACTTTTGCTCCAATTATCACTGGTACATTAACCGATACTTTAAATATTGACTTTAATAATGGGGCCGCTGCTCAACAGTCTACATTAGGCTTTACTTCTATAGTGAGTAACCCTGCTATTCTTTCAATTTCTGACTCCCCTGACTATGATTTTGGAACATATGCATTAGGTTCAGTGATTGACTACACTCTCACTGTATCCAACACCGGAGCTTCCAATGCAACTAGTGTAACAGGCTCAGGTTTATTAGCTCCATTTGCTTTTAAAGATGGAACTTACCCAGGTACTGGAGGCACTTGCACAGGCACGATTACCGCATCTGGTTCTTGTACTATTATTGTCACATATTCTCCATCATCTGCAGTTTTATCTGCTGACAGCATTGAGATTAATTATAATGATGGAGCCGCAGTTCAGCTGGCCACTCGTGATATTTCTGGTACCGGCGCAAGTGCTGCCGTACTTTCCATCTCTGAAACTAATCCTTATGATTATGGAACAAAAGCTATTGGATCTAATACGGATCACTCATTTACTATTACAAACATAGGAGATCTTTCTGCTTCAAGTATTGCCGATGCCGGTGGATTAGCTATTCCATTTAATTGGAAAGGTGGCACCTTCCCAGGTACTGGTGGTGATTGTGGCGCAGGGCTAGCACCAGCTGCTTTTTGCACAGTTATTGTTACCTTTTCACCTGTGGGTATTGGAACTGTGCCTGATTCTATTGTTATTAATTACAATGATGGGTTATCTGCACAACAATCCACACGAGATTTACAAGGTACTGGTGTTACGCCAGCCAACATAACAGTTTCCAACGGACCTACTTATGATTTTGGATCAAAAGGTATAGGTTCCGTTTCTGAATTTACATTAACTTTAACTAACGGTGGTGGAGCTGATGCCACATCTATGGCTGACGCAGGAAGCTTAGCCGCACCCTTTGCTTTTAAAGGGGGAACTTATCCTGGAACAGCAGGAACATGTGGAGTCATTTTATCAGCTTCATCCAACTGTTCCATTGTAATAACTTACTCTCCAATTGCTGCGGTACTTTCTAATGATACCCTTGATATTAATTATCATGATGGTGCTTCTGCACAAACAACTTCTCGTGCTGTGGCTGGTACTGGAGCGAACCTTGCTTTCTTAACAGTATCTAATGGCGCTATTTTTGATTATGGCACACAAGCTATTGCCTCTAATACCGATCAAATTTTTACCATTACAAATACGGGTGGCGTAGGCGCTACTGTAATTTCAGGTTCGGGATTAAGTGCTCCTTTTACTTTTAAAGATGGAACATTCCCTGGAACTGGTGGTGACTGTGGGGTTTCTTTAGCCTCCTTAGGAACCTGTACCGTTGTTGTCACATATTCACCAACAACGGCAGTGCTTTCTTCTGACCAACTGGATATTAATTTTAATGATGGAGATTCTGCCCAAGTTGTATCTAGAGATATTCAAGGTACAGGAGCCATTGCTGCACAACTTGTTATTTCAGATGCCACAACATTTGATTATGGCACAGTGCCAACTTCAGGTATTTTAGACCATACTTTCACCGTGGATAATACTGGCGGAGTGCAAGCAACGAGTATTGCCGACGCTGGAGTTCTCGCTGCACCTTATACTTTTAAAGGTGGCACTTATCCAGGTATTGGCGGCGGTTGTGGAGTGAGCTTAGCAAGTGGAGCACAGTGTTCCATAGTTGTCACTTTTGCTCCCACATTAACTGGCCCGCAGTCTGACACCATTCAGTTAAATTATAATGATGGAGCCATAAGCACAAATACAATACGAGACATACAAGGTAACGGTGCAAACCCCGCTAATATCACAATTACCGAAGCGCCTATATATGATTTCGGAACACTTACTGTTGGCTCCTCAGTAGATGCCACTATAAACTTAACAAATAATGGCGGCGTAGCAGCCACCTCCCTTTCTGGATCTGGCCTTGCGGCCCCATATACATTTAAAGGTGGCACTTACCCAGGTACAGAGGGAACGTGTGGTGCAAGCTTAAATACTTCAACGGCCTGTACTATTGTGGTCAATTTTAATCCAACTAACCCTGGCACACTTACTGACACTCTCCTATTGGATTATAATGACGGAGTCATTGCCCAGCAAAAAAATATCGGCTTTACATCTAATGTTACTAGTGCTGCCAACTTAAGTATTTCTAATGGTCCTAGTCTTGATTTTGGTACTCAGCCATTAAGTTCTGTGAATGATTTTACATTTACTATTACAAATGCTGGAAATACTGATGCAACCAGTGTTAGTGGTACAGGATTAGCGGCACCATTTACATACAAAGATGGCACATACCCAGGTACTGGTGGTACATGTACCGGCACAGTCTCTCCAGGAACTTGTACTATTGTTATCACATTTATTCCTACTGTGGGTGGCCCATACTCAGATACTGTTGTCATTGACTACTTCAACGGAGTGAGTGCTCAATCGGCCTTAAGAGATGTTGCCGGTGAAGGTGCTGCCGCGGCTATTTTAAATATTTCAGAAACTGACCCTTTTGATTATGGCATTCAATCATTAACATCTAATACCGATTATACATTTATAGTTAGTAATGATGGCGGATTATCCGCATCAAGTATTGCCGATGCTGCAGGTTTGGCAGCACCCTTCAACTGGAAAGATGGAACTTACCCTGGTACCGGCGGCACTTGTGGAGCTGGCTTAGGAATTGGTGCCACTTGTACCATTATTGTGACTTACACTCCAACATTAGTAGGTGCGCACACTGACACTATTGCTCTTGATTACAATGACGGATTAGTTGCACAGCAAAGTACACGTGACATTCAAGGTTCTGGTGTGAGTGCTGCACTACTTAATATATCCGACGGTGCCACTTATGATTATGGTACTGTAGCTGTTAATTCCTCTTCGGATTACACTTTTACTGTCTCAAATAATGGGGGTGCAACAGCCACATCTATGGCTGATGCCGCAGGCCTAGCTGTACCATTTAATTGGAAAGATGGAGTTTACCCCGGCACAGGGGGAGACTGTGCGGCCTCGCTTTCTGCCGCTGGAAGCTGTACCATTGTGGTCACCTATAACCCAACAGGAACTGGTTTTCATCCAGATGCTATTGAAATTAATTATGACGATGGTGCCACAGCCCAAGTGACGACTCGTGATATTCAAGGTACAGGTTCAAATCTTGGTTTAATCACAATCTCTGACACTCCTACTTTTGACTATGGAACAAAATCTATAGCTTCTAGCACGGACTACATCTTCACTATTACAAACACTGGTGGAGTGGGCATCACTGCTTTAGGTGGTACAGGATTGATTGCCCCATTTACTTTTAAAGGAAGTACTTATCCTGGCACAGGTGGTGATTGTGGAGCAACACTGGCTTCTTTAGGAACTTGTACTGTTGTGGTTACCTATAGCCCAACAGGTGCAGCAATTCATAACGACACTTTGGATATCAACTATCATAATGGAGCTTCTCCTCAAACATCTTCAGTGGGTGTAACAGGCACTGGGGCAACAGCGGCGTTGTTAGTGATTTCAGACAGCGCCACTTATGATTATGGAACCATCGCAACTGGTGGTACGGCAGATCATACTTTCACAGTGGATAATACTGGTGGAGTGGCAGCAACCCTATTAACTGACGGTGGTGGTTTAGCCGTTCCATTTAACTATAAAGATGGCACTTACCCTGGTACAGGTGGCAGTTGTGGAGCCACTTTAAATAATGGAGCTCAATGTACAATCATTGTGAGTTATAGTCCAATTATTGGTGGATCAGATTCAGATACTATACTGTTGGATTATCACAACGGTACAAGCTCACAACAGGCAAACCGAGGGGTACAAGGTACTGCCACAGCTCCTGCAGTTATAGATATTTCAGAAACTGACCCTTATGACTATGGTTTACACGCGATCGCTTCTTCCACAGATTATACTTTTACTTTAAGTAACTCTGGTGGAGTTCAATCCACATCCATGGCAGGTTATGGTTTAGCGGCCCCCTTTGAATTTAAAGGGGGAACTTATCCCGGAACTGGTGGCGATTGTGCATTAACATTAAATAATGGCAGTAACTGTAGCGTTGTCATTACTTATACTCCATCTACTGGGGTTCTACATCCTGACACTTTTAATATTGACTACAATGATGGGGCTGCGGCTCAAACTTCTTCCCGTGACATTCAAGGTACGGGGACATCTACTGCTATATTAACAATAACTGAAATTGATCCCTACGACTATGGAGATGTTCCCTCTGCGGGATCTTCAGATTATACATTTACTATCACTAACACCGGGCCAATAACTGCAAGTGCCATTGCTGGTGGTGGCTTAGCTGCACCTTGGACATATAAAGGGGGCTCTTTTCCAGGTACTGGAGGTAATTGTACTACATCACTCGCCGCTTCTGGAACTTGTACAACAGTTGTTACTTTTAGTCCTACTGTTACAGGTCCATCAACAGATACCATTGATATCAGTTATAACAACGGAGCTATCCTAGTAAATTCCACAAGAGTTGTTCAAGGTAATGGAGTTACCGCAGCACTGCTCACTCTTTCTCACAGTCCTATTTATGATTTTTCTCAAAAAGCTCAAGGGTCAATAAGTGAAGCCACTCTCACCCTTGAAAACACGGGAGGCTTTGAAGCCTCTGGGGTTGCAGGTTCTGGTTTAGCAGACCAATTTAGTTTTAAAGATGGCGCTTACCCTGGAACAACAGGAACATGCGGAGCTACTTTAGCTGTTAGTACAACTTGTACCATTATAATCACCTATACTCCAGACACATTGGCTGTACACAATGACCAAGTTATCATTGATTACAATGATGGAGTATCCGCGAAACAAGTCACACGAAATGCTACAGGAGAAGGTATTACTGGAGCATTTATTCAGATTTCTAATGCCAGTATTTTTAACTATGGTACTAAAGCTGTAAATTCCGTTTCAGAACATTCATTCACTATCGATAACACAGGCTCAACCACTGCAACCACTATTTCAGGCGCTGCCTTAAGCTTACCTTTTAAATATAAAGGGGGAGCATTTCCAGGGGTTGGTGGTGACTGTAGTGCTTCACTAAATGCTTTAACTAGTTGTAGTGTAGTTGTGGAGTACGCCCCAACAGCTCTTGGTTTAGCTAGTGATACATTTACGATTAACTATAATAATGGGGCCGCAGCAGCTGTTGCAAATCGTAACATTGAAGGCATTGGGGCACCTGCCGCCACTCTTGCTATTACTGAAGCTCCCACTTATGACTATGGCACCCTCACTGTAAACAGTATGACTAACGCCACAGTAAATGTCACCAATACTGGTGGTGTACCAGCAACTTTTATTGTGGGTTCCGGACTGATTGCTCCCTATAATTATGAGGGTGGCGCTTACCCTGGAACTACTGGGACTTGTGGAGCGGGTCTTGCCTCTTCAGATTCTTGTACTATTGTTATAACTTTTTCTCCAACAACGACAGGAACTCTTACAAGTACTTTAGATTTAGATTATAATGATGGGGCGGCAGCTCAACAATCTTCAGTAGGTTTTACTGCTGTTTCCAACTCCCCAGCCCTGTTAAATATTTCTGATGGAGTCACATATGATTTTGCTTCCCAACCAATTGGTTCCACCAATGAATATACATTTACAGTGACCAATGATGGTTCTTCTCAAGCCACAGCAATGGATGGAGTTGGCTTAGTTGCCCCTTACGAATACAAAGATAGTTCTTACCCTGGTACTGGCGGAACATGTGGCTTATCACTGGCTCCAACAGTTTCCTGTACGATAATTGTCACCTTCGCACCTGGTTCCGCTGGAACATTTAATGATAATATTGAAATTGATTATGATGACGGAGTCACTACACAAACATCTCTTCGAGCAGTTACTGGAATTGGAGCCTCGGCTGGCGTTATCACTATTTCAGATGGACCAATATATGATTATGGCACCTTTGCGACCACATCCTTCAATGATTATAGTTTAACTCTTACAAATGCTGGGGATTTAAATGCAAGTAGCATCACTGGTTCTGGATTGGTTGCTCCATTTAGTTTTAAAGATGGAAGCTACCCTGGCACCGGTGGAAATTGCGGAGCCACTTTAGTGGGCGGTGGTGGAACATGTACAATTATTGTTACATACAATCCAACATCAGTTGCCCCTCATAGTGACTCTATTGTTATAGATTATAATGATGGCGTTTCGCCAAAACAAACAACTCGAGATGTACAAGGTATTGGTACAAACCCAGCAAGCCTTACAATTTCAGAAACCGATCCCTATGATTATGGAATAACAGGGGCCGGTGTTCCCCTAGAGCATACCTTTACAATTGATAATACCGGTGGTGTTGCAGCAACAAGTTTCTCAGGTTCAGGGCTATCTGCTCCCTTTGATTGGAAAGATGGTACCTTCCCAGGTACTGGAGGCGACTGTACTGCCACACTGGCGGCCAGTGCACAATGTAGTATTGTGGTTTCTTTTGCTCCAGGCAGTACCGGCGCATATGCGGACACCATTCAAATTGGTTTTAATGACGGTACACCAACTCCAAAGTCAGCCACTCGCGATGTGTCTGGAGATGGAGCTAACTTAGCTATAATTTCTGTGTCTGATGGTCCGTCTTATGATTATGGACAAGAAGCCGTTGGTGCCAATGTAGATTTCACTTTCACTTTAACAAACACTGGTGATGTTCCTGCAACATCTATGAATGGACAAGGATTATTGGCTCCTTTCACTTATTCTGGCGGTGGATACCCTGGCACAGGTGGAACTTGTGCTGTTACACTTGCTCCCTCTGCATCGTGTACCATTGTTGTCCGATTTTCACCAAATGGTACCGGTACAGTTTCTGATGACATTGATATTGTTTACAACAACGGTCAAGCCTCTGTAAGCTCCCAGAGGACGGTAGATGGTGAAGGTATAACCCCTGCTAGTTTGTCTATAGCTGTAGTAAATACAGATTCTTTTAACTGGGGCACACGTGCTGTTGGTTCTAGTACAAATATGACTTACGAAATTACAAATGATGGCGACGCCGATGCCACTAATATTGCTGCCACTGCTTTTTTAAATGAATTTTCTTTTCAAGATGGAACTTACCCAGGAACTGGTGGCGACTGTGGAGCAACATTAGCCGGCGGCTCTTCTACTTGTACTGTAGTTGTCAGTTGGGACCCCACAAGTACTGGCAGTCAACTTTCTACCTTACGTTTAGACTATGAAAATGGTACCCATAATACCACTCCAACAGCATTAACTGTTAATCTTCAAGTTGGTGTTCAGGGTTTTGCTAACCCGGCAGCTCTTCTGCAAGCCACTCCTACTTCTCACGATTTTGGGCTAGTGGTTGTTGGCAATACTGTGGAAACAAATATTACTCTCACAAATAATGGCGGAGTAGATGCTGACAACATGGCTGGCTCCGGCTTAGTGACTCCTTTTCGTTTTAAAGGCGGAACATACCCTGGGAATGGCGGTACTTGTGGAGCCACTTTAGCTCCAACTCTGTCATGTGTTGTGGTAGCAAGTTATACTCCCACAGCTGCAGGAGCTGATGCTGGTACTATGAGTATCACATACAACGATGGTGCTGCCGGACAAGCTGCAACTGTGAATTTTACTGCCACAGCCACTGATGCTGCTGTACTTCTTTTATCAGGTTTAGACCCTCATGATTTCGGAGTACGTGGTACAAATACAATCACTGTTACTTCATTCACCATATCTAATGCTGGTGGAGCCGATGCCAGCACAGTGAGTGGCGCTGTTCTTACTGCCCCATTTGCCTGGACTGGTGGAAGTTACCCAGGAACTGGCGGAAACTGTGGCACAGATATATTACAAGGAAATAGTTGCCAGATTGAAATTGAATATTCACCAACCACCTCAGGAGCTCATTCTGATACTATTACCATTGATTATAACAATGGTTCAACTTCGGATCAGGTCACAACTGATCTCCTAGCTTCAGCTTCCAGTCTTGCTTATATTGAAGTATCAAATAGTCCGTCATACTATTATGGATCTAAGATTTTAAGCACAGATACAGATTATGCTTTTACTGTGACCAATAATGGGGGAGTAAACGCCACCTCTTTAGATGGTACTGGCCTTGCTGCACCTTTTACTTTTAAAGGCGGTGCCTTCCCAGGTATTGGTGGCAGTTGTACAACCGTATTAACACCCTCTAATAATTGCACAGTTGTAGTAACATTTACTCCAACTGGAACAGGGTTGTTTACTGATAACTTAAGTATTGATTTTCACGATGGTGCTGTAAGTAATTCTGTACTCAGACAAGTTCGTGGAACAGGTGCCGATTCTGCTGTACTGGATTTTGTTGATGGAGCTGTACATGACTACGGTGCAAGAGTAACTACTGGCACTTACCAATACATCCTTCAACTTACAAATTCAGGAGGAACAGTAGCCACTGGTATTAATATTACAAATAACATCATAGCCCCGTTTACTTTCCTCGGCGGAACTTATCCCGGCACAGGTGGTAATTGCTCCACATCTTTAGCGCAAGGTGGAACCTGTAACATGTATGTGGTCTACTCCCCTACCACAGTGGGCGCACATTCAGACACATATACTCTTGAGTATAACGATGGTGCTATACCTCAGCAAAGCAGTATCATCATTCAAGGAACTGGAAGCGCTACCACTGCTGTGCTTGAAATTTCTGATGGTCCAACCACTTATGATTTTGGCGGTATCATTTCTGGCAATGGTACTATTACTCATGATTTTACAGTGACCAACACTGGTGGTTCCATAGTTGATTACACAACAATAGTAGATAGCAGTACCATAACATCGCCATTTGTTTGGGAAGGCGGAACATTTCCTGGAACGGCTTCCAATTGTGGTAATGGTCCCTTGGATACTCCTGCAGGAAGTCACATTGCTCCCGGAGGCACCTGTTCACTTAGAATTTCTTATACACCAACCTCAGTTGGAATACATAACAGTACAGTTTCCTTAAATTACTTTGATGGACTAGCCTCTCAAACTACCACTCGCCCAATAACTGGCCAAGGTGAGAGCCCAGCATTACTAAATATTAGCAACGGTCCCACTCACAACTATGGTAGTCAATTATTAGGAACTAACAATGATTTCACATTTACTGTGACCAATGATGGGGACGCACAAGCAACAAGTATGACTGATGGCACAGGATTATCCGCACCTTATAGTTTTAAAAGTGGAGGCTATCCAGGTACTGGTGGCACATGTGTTGGAGTTCTCAACGGTGGTGCCTCCTGTACAATCATTGTAACGTATACACCAGCAACGGCTGCCACCCATAATGATACTGTTCTCATTGATTACGATGATGGTAATGGCGGACAAACATCTTCACGTGCTCTTACAGGAGTTGGCCTTGATGCCGCCGTATTAAATATTACAAATGTAAGTACAAACGACTACGGGACAGTGGCACGAAACTCTACTTCAGAACTATCGTTTACTGTAACCAATAGTGGTGGGCTGGATGCCACAAGTGTCGCTGATGGCTCAGGTTTAGCGCTGCCATATAATTATAAAGGTGGCTCTTACCCAGGCACTGGTGGAGATTGCAGCACAACCATTTCTGCTTCGGCTTCCTGTACTCTTGTTGTTACTTACAACCCAACAGTTAATAACACAGATTCGGATAGTGTATTGATTGACTATAACGATGGTAATGGCTCTCAAACAGCTTCGCACCTAATACAAGGCATTGCTGTTGACCCTGCTTCTGTTACTATTTCAGAAGGCAACCCCTATGACTATGGAAATGTGGCATTAGATTCATCTACAAATAAAATCTTTACTTTAACCAATGTGGGTGGCGTTCCAGCAACAGGCTTATCAGTATCTGGCCTCCTGGCTCCTTATGATTTTACTGGTGGCTCTTACCCTGGTTCCGGTGGAGATTGCGGTGCAAGCCTTAATGGGTCAAGCTCCACTTGTACTATTGAGGTCACACTAAACCCTATTTCTGGTGGATTTAAAAGCGATACCATTGTTGTTGACTACAATGATGGAGTTAGCTCTCAACAAACAACACGAGCCATAGAGGGCACATCAATTCTAGTGGCAGTACTTGATATTTCTGATGGTGCCACATTTGATTATAGTTCAAACACAGTGAACGTTCCTGTGAATAAAACATTTACTGTAACAAATAACGGTGGTCTTACTGCCTCTGGAATTGCTGACGGCCTTGGATTAGGAGCCCCCTATACTTGGGAGGGTGGAACATTCCCTGGAACAAGTGGAGATTGCGGAACAAGTCTCACTTCAACTAGTACCTGTACTGTTACTGTTACCTATACTCCAACAACAGTTGCGGTTCATAATGATTCTATTTTAATTGATTACAACAATAGTTTAACAGCTCAAACAACAACAAGAGCCGTTACTGGATCAGGTGTTAGCTTAGCTAATATTAGCATTTCAGATGCCGCCACTTACAATTATGGATTAGTGGCCGCTAACACAAGTAATGACCATGCGTTTACATTAACAAATAACGGTGCATCACAAGCTTCAGCTATTACCGATGGCATTGGACTAACAGCCCCTTATGACTGGAAAGATGGTCTCTTCCCAGGAACTGGCGGCGATTGCGGTGCTACATTAAACGGAGGAAACTCAACATGTACTGTAGTTGTTACGTATAATCCAACAGCCAATGGCACACATAACGACACCATCTTAATTGATTACAATGATGGGAATTCTGCTCAAGTGGCCAGTCGTGCTGTTCAAGGTGTTGCTGCTAATCCTGCCGTGTTAGATATTTCTGAAAACCCGAATTATGATTATGGTGACGTAGTCACACTCACAACAAAAGATAAATCCTTTGTCTTAACAAATAATGGTGGTGTTAATGCCACAAGCATTGCTGATGACTTGGGCTTAGCTGCACCATTTACTTGGAAAAATGGCACCTTCCCAGGCACTGGTGGTGATTGTGGAACCGGTCCAGTTGTTCCCTTGGGTACATGTACCATAGTTGTAACATACTCACCTACTGCGGCAGGACCTCAGTCCGATATCATCTCTGTTAATTATCACAACGGAACGAGTACAGTTGTAACTACCAGAGATATTTTAGGCCAGGGTGTTAGCTTAGGTGTGCTGACTATTTCCGAGTCGGAACCATTTGATTATGGAGCCGTTGCTACAAACTCAATCACAGATCACACTTTTATTATTACTAATATTGGTACTGGAACAGCCTCCAGTATTTCTGACGGTCTCACTTTAGCTGCTCCTTTTTCTTGGAAAGGTGGAGGAGCATATCCAGGTGCTGGAGGAGATTGCAACACATCTCTTGCTGGTGGTAACGCTACATGTACTATAGTTGTCACTTACTCACCTACTGCCGATGGCTCTCACTCTAATACGATTACAGTGGATTATAATGACGGCGTTAGTGCTCAACAAGTCACTCGTGGCTTACAAGGTACGGCATCAGCACCAGCTAGCATATCAATTTCTGATGGAGCTACTTTTGACTTCGGTAGCGTCGCTACATCTACAGTTGTAGAAAAAACATTTACACTTACAAACAACGGGGATGTTTTAGGTACAACAATGGGTGATGGTTTTGGATTATCTGTTCCTTTTGACTGGAAAAATGGTACCTACCCTGGAACCGATGGAGACTGTGGACTCACACTAGCTCCATTGGGAACATGTAGCATTGTGGTTACTTATTCACCCACAATTGTAACAACCAGTAATGATACTATCATTGTTAACTATGATAATGGAGTGACCGAAGTCGCTGCAACACGCGCTGTTTCTGGAACAGGCGTAAATCCTGCTGTCCTCACCATTTCTGATGGTGCTACTTATAATTTTGGTAACCAAACCTTGGGAGTCTCTACAGACCACACATTCACAGTTACAAATTCAGGTGGAGATGATGCCACTAGCTTAGCTGGTTCCGGTCTAGCTGCCCCATTTACTTGGAAGGATGGCACCTACCCTGGAACTGCGGGAACATGTGACACAGACCTTACTATTGCAGAGTCTACTTGTACTATTGTAGTCACCTACGATCCAACTGTAGCCATCCTAAGTAATGATCAAATCGTACTGGATTTTAATGATGGAACAGCCTCTCAACAAGCAACAAGAAATATATCAGGCACAGGTTTAGAGCCCGCTTTATTAACAATTTCAGATGGCCCTTCTTATGACTATGGCACACAAATAAACGGATCCGCAACAGACAAAACTTTTACCATTACTAATAATGGAGATGCACCAGCTACGGCTGTTGCAGATGGCTTAGGCTTGGCTCTTCCATACAACTGGAAAGATGGAACCTACCCTGGTACAGGAGGAAATTGTGGAATAGCTCCTGTGGCTGCTTCGGGAACATGTACTATTGTAGTTACTTACTCACCCACATCTGTAGCCACAAGCCCTGACACTATTATCGTAGACTACAATGACGGAGTCATTGCTCAACAAACTTCAGTGGCCATCACTGGAACTTCTGTATCCCCTGCTCTTTTAGCAATATCGGGAACTGACTCTATTGATTATGGTTCAACAACAGTGGGTGCACAATCCAATCAAATTATTACTTTTAGTAATAGCGGCGGCACAGTGGCAACATTAGCTGAGCCCTCTTTATCAGCTCCTTACCAATATAATGGTGGAAGCTTCCCTGGCACAGGTGGGAATTGTGGTGCTACCATTGCCGCAACAAGTGGGTCTTGTACTATTGATGTAGCATTTGTTCCTACCTCTGGCGGAACACACAACTTAACCATGACTGTAAATTATGGAGACGGCATCAGTGCTCAAAATACAACTAGAAGCTTCACGGGTTTAGGGGTCACACCGGCCACATTGACGGTTTCTGGAGCTAGCCCATATAATTATGGGACTCGTATTTATAATGAAGCCACTGACCATATTTTTACAATTAACAATACCGGTGGAACACAAGCAACAGGAATTACTGGTTCTGGGTTAGCAGCCCCCTACGATTTTAAAGATGGCGGTGGTTTTCCTGGAAATGGCGGGACATGTACCTCCACTTTGAATGCAAGTAGCTCTTGTACATTCATTGTTACATTCCTACCTACCTCTGCTGGTGTTCAAGAAGATACCATACTTGTAGATTATAATAATGGTATCTCTGCGCAACAAACTTCTCATGGTATAACAGGCTTCCTAGAGGCAAGTGATTATTGCTCAACTCTTTTAGGTAACACCCCATTTGCTGGTGGAACCGGAACTGGCGGAGATCCTTATACCATTTGTACACCGGCACAGTTCTTAAATATGGATAATGTACTTTACCTTGGAAGCAACTTCGAGCAAAGAAACAGTTTAAATTTTAGTGGTGTTAGTTATGACCCTGTTGGAGATAACACCAACCCATTTACGGGTTCTTATAATGGTAAAAACTTTAATATTAATAATATCAGTTTTAATAACAACACCATAAGTGATGTGGGTTTATTTGGTCAAAGCTCTGGTGTAATTAAAAACATCAATATATCAAACTCAAGTTTTACGGGTTTAGACTACGTTGGTGGTATCATAGGTTCAATGACCGGCGGCAGCCTTTCATACTCTAAGGTCAGCGGAACTGGAATCAACGGAACTGATTTTGTTGGTGGTGCCGTTGGTGAAGCCTCGGCTGGAACAATTACAAAATCATGGGCTGATATTAATGTCACTGGCGGAGCTGGATCAGATAATATTGGTGGATTTATTGGCTCAAACTCAGCTACAATTTCTCAATCTTATGTAAGCACCTCTACAATTACTGGAATCAATAAGGTGGGTGGTTTTGTGGGGCTTTCTAGCAGTGGTTCCATCTCTGACTCATACTCTTCTGCAAGTGTAAGTGGAACAGATATGATTGGTGGTTTTGCAGGATCACAAAATGCCACATTAACTCGAGTTCATTCCACAGGGAATGTTTCAGGAACTACAAATCTTGGTGGATTAATTGGGTCAAAAACTGCAGGAACAGAAACAAATGCTTACTGGAATACAACAACCTCCAGTCAGGCAACATCAGCGGGCTCAGAGTCTGGATTAACATCCACCAATATGGCATTAGTTTCCAGTTTTTCTGCTTGGAACTTTAATGGAATATGGAAACTGGAAAATTCAAATCCTCAACTTAGCTATGCCAGTTACAACTCTTTTGTAAACCCAGCATCCTATTACTTAGGTGAAACATTTGAAGGTGTAGGTACTGTGGAATCTTGGGGCACAAGCACTGTGACAGCAGACAACGCATATGCAGTAGATGATACAAATTATGTGACCAACAACACTCCAAGTATTTGGGGCTCAGAATCATTAAGAGTATCAACAGCTAACACTGCTGCGGATGACACCTCTTATAATAGTCTCAGTTATGCTGCTAGTAAAAATCACAGTTGGACCAGCTTTGATGTGGCCTTCAATACTCTCCCAACACCCGTCACTTCTTCAATTTCAGTTTTTGAGTTAACAAATGCCGCCGGTTCATCCACAGCATATAGTTTAGATGTAATTAACGATGGTGGGGCAAACCGCTTCTCTTTCACTGTTTACCATGACGGTTCGTCTAACCAATATAAATGGCCAAGCACTGGTAGCGTTCAGACTTCTCAAATATACCGTATAAACTTAAAATGGGATATTGATTCAGAGGTTTGGGAAATTGTGATAAACGGTAATTCTGTCCAGTCTGGTACTCTTACTGGTGGCGGAGCCACACTAGCCATAGGTCAAATATTTGCAGGCTCTACTTTAGGAAATACGGCTATGACTGCAAGCTACGATATAGACAATATCAGAGTCTCAGAGCCACCTGCTGCACAAGCTCTTATTATTGGCACAGAAACTAATGTGACTTTATCCACTTCGGGAACCCCAGACTCTTGTAGTGTAAATAATATTGCATATGCCTCAATTACATCTCCTTGTAGTTGTAATGCCGGAGTATGCTCTGTTGGAATCACTGGTTCAAGCTCCGGAATTGGTAGATTTGACTATACTACCACAACAAACGCTCAAGTGTCTCCACCTGCAGCTATTGAATTAAGTACTCCTTAAATTAAAGCACTGCTTTCACCTAGTAAGATCCAGGTTTTCAAATCCTTTTTTTGTTGAAAGCATTAACCGTATCCCCTAGAATTATACTGTAGGAGATACATATGAAAAAAATTATCGCTTTAGTGGTTGTGGTTACCCTTTGCATTTTTGCTTTTCTTAAGCTGGATAAGTCTAAAAAATTAGTACAAAAGGCGTCACCCAATACATTTTATAGTGGAGCCTTTGTCTATAAATTAAAACCTTTAGAAAAATTGGGTCTTGCTGCTAGAATTTCCAAACAAGATGTGACTTACTCAGAATTAAATTCTAAATCTCAGTTCCTCCAAGATTTAATGCTTACTAAATATGAACTTCTTACTGCAGCAGTGAAACATAAAGTGAATGCTATCACTAAAACGTCTAAAAAACCCAACGTCATTTTCTACATGAACAAACCTGAGGTGGTTTCTAATATTAATTTTGAAGAAATGGAATTCCAATTAAGCTTCTCAGAAGAACGTCCAAAAAATGCTTTAATTAAAATTAATGATACAAGATATGGTCGAAAAGAGCTTGCTCTTAATCAAGTACGTTATTCGCAAGTAGGTACTGATATTTTTGAAGAAAGGCTAAGAATTCTTTCTGATATTTATACTAAAACTTTATTATTAAAAATTTCAAAAACAAATAACACAACTATCCAAGGTTTTATCAATAAAAATATCTTAAAAAAACCATTACAAATCAGTGACGATGAAATTAATCATTTTGCGTCTTCCAAAGGTATTGACCTCAAAGACAAAAACCCAAATTTTAAAAACAGACTGCGAAATATTATAAAAGAACAAAAAACCAAAACAGCTATTGAAAGCTATATCACAGCAAACCACGCCAATGAGGTAGGTCATATTTTTTTTAACCCGCCGTCTTTTCAAGTTCCACTTTTTGCAAATAAAGCCATCATAGAGTCACAAAATGGAACATCTTCTCTTCCAACATATATGGTCTTTACTAACCTAACTTGTAATAGTTGTGGAGAGCTCGCTGATCACTTAGACGAATTAAGAAAGCTCTATAAGAATAAAATCCGAATTGGATTTGTAAATAATTTTTCTGACAATGATTGGAGAAATCAATTAGCTGCTGAAGCCTCTTTTTGCTTAAATCTTCAAAGCCATGATGCCTTTTGGGATTTCTTTAAAAAAATAGCAAAAACTAAAGATAATTTAACAGAAGCATCCATCATGGCAACGGCAAAATCTACTGGCGTAAACTACGACAATTTTAATAAGTGTTTTGTGACTCAAACATATAAAAAAGATGTAAATAAACAAAAAAAATACGCTTTAGATTTAGGTATAAAAATTTCCCCTACAGTGATCTTGGGTACAAAGGTTCTCACAGGAAGTATCAGTAAAAAGAAACTTGTAAACTCAATTAAGGCAAATCTCTAACCTGCGCACATTGGTACTTACAATTATACTCAACAACCATATTCGTATGTATTGATATTTAAAGGCTCACTTACCCTTCTCAAGGTAATCCTGCATAAGCTCCTTTATTCTAGTTGTGTATATACGTTTCTGCAGTTCGCATTTAAAAAGCTTGATAACTGGTTGCCCCTCAGTAACTTCACACATATAAAATATCTTCTCACAAACACAGTGGGATCTGGTGTAAATTTATGGATCAATATTATATAAATATCAGTAAAGGCGAATGCGGCTGCTGAAACACCCCCTTTATTCATAAATTTTTTCAGCCTTATTTACTCACAAGTTGCTGCGCAACTGGTCGAGTGTAACAAAAACAAAACTTGTTAATTTTATTAGACTCTTTAAAACACGAAGTGCCCTGAAAGGGCGAGTGCAGGAGCACGAGTTTTAAAGAGTTAGAGCCAGGATGGCTCACTTTTCTTCTGAAGAGCCTAACTCCAAGTATTCACGTCTCCCACAAAAAAACAAACACAGTGGGCTCTGATGCAAATTTGTGGGCCAATATCACATAAATATCAGTACAAGCGAATGCGGCTGCTGAAACATTTACTTTATTCATAAATTTTTTCAGCCTTATTTACTCACAAGTTACTGCGCAACTGGTCGAGTGTAACAAAAACAAAACTTGTCAATTTTATTAGACTCTTTTAAACACGAAGTGCCCTGAAAGGGTGTATAGTCAAGCACATAGGTAACACCTTCTGCCGTTTAAATGTCTTATTCTTTTCATCGAGTTACCTATTGGATAAAAGTGGAAATAAGCATTCCAGAGCCCATCTCCTACAGGTTTTAGCCCTAAAAATTCAGTATTTAAAGAGTTAGAGCCAGGATGGTTCACTTTTCGTTTAAAGCACTTAACTCCAAAATCTCTCTGCTCCCCACAAAAAAACCAAGAAACAAAATATTTCCCGAGCGCTCACTAAACACTGCGTAAAAAAATAATATACAAAAATACTATTGACAGGTTTTTCCCTAAGTTTTGTTTCATACATTGAGATCACTAGTTTGGCTGCAAAACAAATGTAAAAGCTGTTCAAAGCTGGATCTCTCACTTTATTTGTTAACATAGTCCCGCAAGCTGTCCTTTTATTTAACCGCCATGACAAGACCTTCTGACAACAAAAAATCCATTTTTAAAACCCATGTTATATATATTTTAAATAAATTTCACGAGGTAAAAGAAAATGAAAATACACAATGAATTATTAGCTCTCAGAGAAAAAGAAAAACAATTATCATCTTTAATTTTAGAAAAACTACAGATCATGGAAGAACAACGTTTGTATTTAAAATTGGGTTATTCCTCTTTATTTGATTACCTAGTCCGAGGCTTAGGTTATTCTGAAACCATGGCTTATCAAAGACAAAGCTGCCTACGACTCAGCTTTGAACTTCCTGAAATAAAAGAAAAATTGGATATAGGTACCTTAACTCATAGTAATATTTCCCTAGCCTATAAAGCCATAAAAAATCAACCTGTAAATAAAAAGCGAGAAATATTAGAGACCATAGAAAACAAAACATTCCGTGAAGCTAAAAAAATCTTAGCCCCCATGGCTCCTCCCATTAAAGTGAAACAACAGTTTTTCCAGAACAAGGTGCTTCTAAAGATGGAACTTACACATGAAGAGCACAAAAAACTCCATCAGCTTAAATCTTTAAAATTTCATAAACACAATTTAGAATCTTTATTTATGAATCTAGTGGATCAAGAACTCAAAAAATATACTAAAACAGATTACAAAATTTCAAAGTCTAAAAACCCACGTTATATATCCGTAAAACTAAGAAATAATATTCTCAAAAAGGCAAAGTATCAATGCCAACACAAAGGTTGTGAGGAGACTCACTATTTACAAATTGACCATATCAAACCAGTGAGACATGGCGGTAAAGCTAATCCAAATAATCTTCAAGTGCTTTGCTCGGGGCATAACAGGGGTAAAGGTTAAACTGATACTGTGATGGATGAGTGTGAATTTATTTCACGAAAACCGAAGGTTTAGTTCTATGGTGTACTTTTTGATAACATCTAGCGCTCCCATCACTGCGTGGTTCTTTAAAAATAGTATTAGAGTTCGTAACAAAGCTCTTTAGGATTTGGAATTTTTTTACTTCTTTTCAATTCATCACATTTTTTCACATTTTTAAAAGTTTCATGATATCGTTGCCGCATTACTGAGTATTTTCAGCACTCAAATAGAGAATAATCTCCGAGGGATGCCGGATGTTATACAAAAACAATGTGATAGGAGAATCATTATGAAAAAAACACTTATAAGCTTACTCATCCTTACTACTACTCCCGCTTTTGCAGCCTTTGACCGTGTGATGTGCCGTACTGCAAATGCCGCCCCTAAACTAGCTGCTCATTATAATAGTTCAGAGAGCACGTCCATTCGTGCTAAAAGTGAATTAAACAGCGTAATTAAAAAATATAACTTAAAGGCTTCAGCACCTAGTGTTACTATTGTTTATAATCCAATTTTTAAAAGAATGGAGTCAACTATATGTGTCTCAGTGACAGAACCTGCTTCTGAGGATTAGAGTTATTTTTGATGTTCTACCGCAAGTAGCACTCAAAATTTCGAGACCTGGTCATCTTATGTGAATGGCACAAGATATCAATATAATCCAAAGCTATTGAGGTGAATGTAACCCATAGTTATTTTGTATTGCTTGGTAATATCAACATTCTATTTTAAATATTTCAGATCGAATATGAGCCGTCACAAACAAGCATACCCTAGTAAAAATAAGTAAGCCCTACCAACATACGCGTAGTGGTCCCTGTAACAGTCACTGTGGAAAAACCATAGCCTAAGCCAAGTCCTGCACGGGCTTCTATACCTAGGTTCTCACCCACTTGATATATAGCTCCAGCATTTCCAGACATATCTAACACGGTACTGTATGTTCCAAGGACTAAACCAAAATCAATTACCAAGACTTGAGCAACCCCAACATTCCAGCCCCAGTAGTATCTTAATTTAGGTGTGTTTTTAAATTGCACCCGTTTTTCGGTACGAAAATCTTTTCTTCCTCTGGAGGCAATATAATTTGATTGCCCTATTCCTGCATATGTATAGTTCACTCTATTGGTATCAAGCTCCATGGCCATTACAGCACGCAAAGTGTATGATTTGACTCTGCTCTGAAATATTTCCATTTCTATATCTATTGTTGTTGGAACGGACCAAGCTCTTGTTTCCACACCTGATCCGGCGTAGCTACCGCTAAATAAACCCATACGCGTGTGAACTTGGTATCGGCTCCCCTTATCTAAGGCAAAAACATTTTCATACTGAAATAAAAATAATGCTACAAATATTATAACACTAAGCTGCTGCATACTCACCGGCTTCCTCTATGTCAGCAACGCCATTGTCCTTAAGCCATTTACTTAAAACAACTTCCGCTGCATCAGAAACTGCTGTGTCTTTTTTTATTGTCATTCGGGCACTTACAATAAATTTGTTCCAAATTTGACTTTTATTTTTTTGTATTTGCTTTTTTATTTTATCATTGGATTTAATTTCATCAAGTTCAGAGTCTATAATCTCTCGTAATCTTCCTGTTTCACCAATAGCACTCATAAAAAGCTTTTGCTCTTCATTAGATCTGGAAAATATTAAATGAGCACGATCCTTAGTTGAAAGACGACTTAATAGAGATTTTATCTGATCTTTAGGAAATTTAGTGATAAGCTGTGCTGGAAAATATTTTTTCGTAGCCTCTCTAATTTGCTCATGGTCTCCTGATGCTACAAGTAAGCTAAAGACCTGGTGCTCTCTCTCAGCTCCTAATTGGCGAATTAAATCAATGGATTTATCAATAATTGGCACTCTTAATTTTTGCTTACTTAACCGAACTTGCTCTAGGCTTGATGGTAAGTTTTCTTGCATATATTGAACACTGTCGGCATTAAAATTCAAACTGTCTTCAAGTAATTTTGTCACTTCTTCTTCTGATAATAAAGAAAACAATCTTCCCAATTGAGCCGTCTGCAACACATTAACAAATCCTGATCCATATGTATCATCCTGACGAATACACTCTACAAACTCTTCCACAGTTGCATCGGCAATAGTTTCTTTTAATTCATCAGGCAATGCGATAGTATCCACTAAAAATGTATCCACCAATTGATCAATGATAAAAGTATCGGCCTTTTGAATATCATCAAAACCTACTGTTTGAGAAGATGCTTTTTTTAACTTTAGTTTTAAACCGTCTTCAAGTCCGCCAATAACTGGCATTAAAGCTTCAACAGGAATCCTCTTTGTTATTGCAGCCAAAGCCCCTTGAGATTCTTGCGTATTCATATTCAGCCATATTTTCATAAGGTACATAGCTGTCTCTGGGTATTGTTCAGCCATTTTGCGAAACTGATTAATCCCAGTGTCCCCGTCAGATCCACTGGAAGCCATTGCATTTATATCCACAGGTGATGATGATTCCTCTGGCTCTATCACTTCTTGTATAGCTCCACTTTCTTGTGAAGCTTGCGCCGCTTGAGCCTGCTGTGCATTGGCCGCTGCCATAAGTGCTACTTTTTGACCTTCAAATGTTTTAAATCCACTGATGCCCAAAAGAAGTAAAATTGTGGCAATTACAATTCCTAAAGGTAATTTAAAATTCACCACCCATTCTTGCCAAGTTTTAGGTAAAAGAATTTCTTTTTTTTCTCCATCTAAATTTTTTAACTCTACCCCTTGGGTTGCTGCAATTGCTTGGGCAATTTTATCATTACTTTTTAATATGGCATCAGCAACAAGCTTGACACCCTCAATATTTAACTTTGCAACTTCTATTTTTTCTTGCATAGTTTCGCCTACAGTTAACATAGGAGATTTATTAATTTTCAGAAATGCTTTTTTCCCGGTATATGACAGTACAGTTTGTGAAACAAATGATTTAATTTGTGTTTCTTGAACTCGACCAATTTTTGGGTCAATAAGAATTCTCACATCCACTCTATTTATTCGAGAGAAAATATTATTATTACCAGAAGCAATTGCCTTTTTAAAGGCTTTACTATTTCTATTCAAACCCAGCTTTTCTAAGGGAAAGCTTTTTTTACTTGTCTTACTTGAGTTTCCAACATTCATACGCTTTGATGCTTTTAGTCCAATTTCAATATTCACCAGAAATTTGCCAGGAGGTGCAAAGGACTGTATCCCATGATTTAGTTTTTCCTCAATTTCTTTTTGAAGTTCAACTTTTTGCCACTCTAATGGTATAGTATAAGCGCCACCTTCTTCAGCCAAGATTTGCACTGAGAAAAGAAATAAAAATAGAGTAATAAGATAAGACTTCATCCCCACTATTTCTTCCTTTTACGCTTTGATTTGCGACGTTTTTTCGAACGTTGCTTTTTAGATTTTTTCTTTTTCTTTTTCTTTTTTGAAATTAACTTGCTCGCCGGTAATCGCCCTCTTTCATATTTTTTTGCCAACGCTCTTCCATCAATACCGAGTTGATCTTCCAAGGTTTTTTGCATCTGGGCAATAGGAACAGAATTTGGATTGTATTTTTGGGCTAATGAGTAAGCGGCTAATGCATCTTTGTATTTTTTTTGTAAAAAGAATATGCCAGCTCTAAGTTCATAAACCGCAGAAAGATATGGCCACTTTTGTTCTATAAAATTAAGCCGGTTCAATGCTTCATTATAACTTTCCAAAGCAATAAACTTTCTTACCTCAAAAAGGCGGTCAATGGCTTGGTTTAAACTTTGAGAACTCTCCAGGCCTTTCCCAGGACCTTGGCCTTGTTGGTCGTCTACTAATTGTAAGGCAAAATCCAATTTCATGTCTGTTGCTGAGGATTCTGTAATTAAAATACTTTCAGTGAGGAAATCATCTTTATGCACTTCCACAATTATAGGTCCCGAGTCCGCTCCAGCAGATTTTAACTTCTCATTACTAACAACAGTTGGTGTTAAGCCCATCTCAATAAGCTCTCCCCCACCCACTGGACGAATCAATACCCTGGCCTTCTCAGGCACAGAATTAACAGTTAAAGAAGCTGATGTACAAGCTAGTAAGCTCAATAACAACATAGCTGCTGTGACAATTTTAATCATATATTATCCTCATATACCATTTCGGATATTGCCCTAGATAACTGTAACTATCTGAATACTTGAAAAGTAATCCACACATAGGTCTAAATATAACTATTCTATAGTCCTATTGAGCTCATATTATTATTGAAAATAAGTTCATCTGGCACATGCTTCTTTTTTCTATTATAATTATGACAAGCATCTGCCAACCGCTTCATAATAAACTCTAGGAGAATTTCTTGAAAAAAATATTTGCCCTAATTGTCTTAATTGTTGTTTTGGCATTTAGTATTATCGCTTATCGAAGAAGCCTCATAACTCCATTGGTAGATATTGATGAAAACTACCGACTAGGTGCAATTAGTTTTCAATCTAAAGCTTTAGAACGTACAGATATTGCCACTAGATTTCTAAATATAAGCTATTCTCATGTGGAACTTATAGAGAAATCTCCCATTCTACATGAGTTAGCGTTACAAGAATTAAATATGCTAATTGAAGCTTCATCAAAAATAATTAAATCACTTCCCCCTACTCAAAAAAAACCTCTAGTGATCATCATGGCTGCCAAACCATCAAAAAAATATTTTTTTGATGCTGTAAAATATGCTTTTGATCTCAATTTTTCAGTTGAACGCCCTTTTGGACACATTGTGATAATCAATGAAAAAAAATATCTCCGTCAAAATCTACCTATGAATCAAATGAAGTATTCAGAAATCAAAACACAACAATTTAACCAGAGACTTAAAGTCATTAAGGGCCTTTATACCAGGCAATTATTACTTAAATTAGCTAAAGAAAAAAATATAAGCATTGGTGAGTTGGTTAAAAACACGGTATCGCAATCTAATTTAAATACATCAAACTCTGTTGATACAATTATAGCCTCAAGCTTCCCAAATGCCGTGGCTGATATCTTTTTTTATCCTCCTAACTATATTTTTCCTATGAACCGCAATAAAATAATCACTAACTACCCTAGTGACATAAAAGAAGTTCGGCCCACTCTAATAATCATTGGAAGCTTAAGCTGTAACGGATGCCAAAAGCTTTTATTGACATTAAAAAACCTGCAAAATAATTATAATGAGGAAATCAGTTTTGGGTTTATACAATTTTTTCAAAACGCCGATTGGCGCCAACAGATGGTTGCCGAAGCCTCAATGTGCTTAAACCAGCAAAGTTATGAATCCTTTTGGATGTTTAGCAAAAAACTTTCAAGTAATATGGAACCTATCTCGGAAGATTTTATAATGAATACCGCAAAAGAAACGGGGGTAAAATTTGATAACTTTAAAAACTGTATGCTTTCTCACTCCTTTAAAGTTGATGTAGAGAAACAACTTAAATACTCACATAAAATTGGAACTACAAAGTCCCCAACTGTAATCGTAGGTGGCTCAGTGCTTACCGGCATAATAAGCGAAGAACAACTTATAAATGCTATTAAGGGCGACATTTAGATTGATTATCCAAATTGTAGTCTCGGGGTAGCTTTCGAGGTTATTTGCGATTTGAAGGTGGGAGCCTTCGACCATCTGGCTTTGTAGTACTTTTTGCTTGATTAACAATACCTGGAGAAACTACTTTAATTACAACTCTTCGATTTTTTTCTCTATTTTCTCGAATTGGAATATTTCTTTTATCTCTATTCGGGTAAGCTGGCCGTGAATCCGCATATCCAACTGACACCATCATTTTAGGATCATAGCCCGTGGAAATAAACTCTCTCACAACACTGGCCGATCGGGCTCCAGACAACTCCCAATTTGACGGGAATCTTCGGGTACTAATAGGAGCATCATCAGTGTGCCCTGCTATAAATATTTCAGCTTTATCTACATTTTTTGAAATCAAACGTGCCATCATAACCATAGTTTTTTTAACATCAGACCGAAGGGTTGCACTACCACTTTTAAACAAAAGATTACTTCTAAAAGTAATCTCCATCCCATCTTTTGGTTGCTGTACATCCACCATTTTCATTATCGGATGATCCTCAACTTGTT
Organism: Pseudobdellovibrionaceae bacterium; assembly: GCA_018663505.1. Classification (GTDB taxonomy): domain Bacteria; phylum Bdellovibrionota; class Bdellovibrionia; order Bdellovibrionales; family UBA1609; genus JABJQG01. Next base: position 253,819 of record JABJQG010000020.1, read on the forward strand.
TTGCTAGCTCATCAGCCAACTCTTCGTATGGAGGTACATAGCTCCCACCAAAAGACTTGGCTAAACCTTCACGAACCTTCTCCGCGTCGCCAGATTTTGCAGAGGCAAAAACATAAAGAAGCACAAAGAAACCAAAAAGAAGAGTCATTAAATCAGCATATGAAATTAGCCATAGCTCATCATCACCATGCTCTTCTTCGTGCCCAGAATCATCCATTATGCTTTTGCTCCTTCTATATTCTTTCTATCCAATCGTTCTTTAGGCAGTAAATATGAGTTAAGTTCTTCAGCAACAAGTATATTATTTTTTTTCTTAGAAATTAGCTTTATTCCTTCTACAACCATAAGATTCTTAGCTTGAACTTCCCTAGCCCCATCCATAAGGTTTTCAGCAATGGGTAAAATGATTAAATTAGATAAAGCAATACCATATAATGTAGCAACAAGGGCAACAGCCATAGCCGGACCAATATTTTCTTCGGCCCCTGGTTGTCCAAGGGTCTGAAGTAGCGCAATCATTCCAAGCACCGCACCCATTAAGCCCATTGCGGGAGGAAATTTGCCAATAGCTTTAAACTTTTTTGCATCTTCCATATAGCGATAATTCATTGTCTTTGCTCGTAACTGTAAAATATGTTCTAGCTCTTTTTCATCTAAAAAATCATCCATTAAAATACCCATGGTTTCTTTAATGAAATGGTCATCAGTCTTGTCCACTAAGGATTTTAAATTGGGGTCATTAGTACGATAAGCCTCAGCTAACACCATTAATTGCTTTATAATTTCAGTAAATTTAATTTTTTGTCCTCTTACAACACGAGTAAAAAAGACATGTATCATCAATAAAACCTTATCAAACTGAAAAGAAATTGCTGTAACGGCGATTGTCCCACCAAATACAATCAAACCAGCATGATAATCTATAAAGGCCATGGGATTATTTGTTGATGTGAATACACCTACTCCAAAAACAGTAAATGCCATAACAAATGCAATAATGGACATTAAATTCATAACCCCTCCCTCAACTTTTGTTTAGTATGCTAAGCATAACAACACATGTCACTTTAAAAATAATTATCAAATAAAATTGTTAGCTTCACAACTTCTTTTAAGACTTGATAAACCAGTAAAACCTAAAGTATTATTACAACTAGATGAAAAAAACTGATAAATTTTTAATAACCCTATCCCTAATTATATTTGCTGCCGCCATTTTTGCAGTTGCCGACTATGACAGACTTTTCAATCGATCCTCAAGCAAAAAAATTATCGCTCGAGTTGAAAGTGTTTCCAAAGATAGTCTAATAAAATCACCAGACGCATTTGAATACAAACAATTGAAAGTAAATGACCCCATTACCAACGGAGACAACCTATTTTCTGGAGATGAATCTGAAATTCTAGTGAAATTTATTAATGGCCCGCGAGTTGTCATTGGCAAAGAAAGCACCATTTCTTTCCGCCAAGTGGATGGCCAACCGGATTTAAAAATTGATAAGGGCAGTTTTTCGGGCACCTTTGAAGAGGGGGATATGCTCGATGTATCTACTGACAATGAAGTCATTACTTTAAATGGAAATAAAGATACACAGTTTTCCATTTCTCAAATTAAAAATGGCAACCTAGAAATAGGTAGCTTTAGTAAAGACTTACAAGTGGAACATAAAGGAAAAAAAATAACTCTAAAAAATGAAAAAGCCTCTATATCTCCAGGCAAAGGCCTTCAATCCAATAAAAAGACGAGCTCTACTCCAGTTAAAAATTTAGCTACAGCTAATGAGGTTTCCCTAGATACTCCCAAAAAAAAGAAAACCGGATTAGTTAATAAAGCCCCATATCCAAAGTCTAATCATATTTTTCTTCACAAAACAGGAGGCACAATACCCGTATATCCTAAAGCACTATGCAAAGGGGCTTGTACGCTAAGTGTTTCCCTAAATGGGCAACAAACCTTACAAAAAGCATTTCAAAGAGATATGATACCCGTTATGTATTTAAAGGTTAAACCCAAAACCACAGCAAAAGTTGTATGGACTTTCAATGATGGTGGCGATGATATCACTGGTGAATTTGAAATATTAATCAATAATCAAGAAAATTTTCAAAAAGCTTTTGATAAAAAATCACCTGTGGAAGTGATGAATTAATCTAAAACTTACAGATACAAAACTACTTAATCTCTTTTCTTCTCATCATTTCGCTCTTGCATTTTTTTCATAGCATCATTAAAGGCTACGGCTACTTCAGAAAAGTAATCTTTTTCTCGGAACTTCAACTCACGAAACTCGCCAGTTTCCCCAAGCTTGTTAAGTTCAGATTTAAACCGAACCATTGGGCCAGCAATACGGTGTGATAAAACGATTCCACCAGTGTACAAAACAGCTGAAGATATAAACAAAGCCACCAAGGTTATATTTCTAAGGCGATCATATTGACCATCAAGAAAATTAAAAAAAACGCCATTTTCATCAAAACCAAATTCCCGAATTTCAGCTATTGTGGTTTCATAACTAAGAAAATGAGCTACAAGCATAATTACTGTAATTGAAACTGCAAAAAAAAACATATAAGTTAGGAGCATAAATTGCAGTTGGGGATTTACAATATATTTCCTTCGAAAAAATGACTTTTTAAACATTAACATCCTTATGTATATCTGAATAATTTATTTCAATTTATTTTCAAGCTCATTAACAGCTTCAGTGAGCTCAGCAACTTCATCACTTGAATTTATGGGCAATGATTTTCCATAGTTCCCCGCTTTCATTAAATTCACCTTACCACTCAGTTTTTTTAATGAATTCACAATTCCATTTGTTGAAAGAACCCCAATAAAAATAGAAAAACTGAGCATTGAAATAAGAAATAAAATCGACTTGTACTTTATTTCTTTTACAATTCCCATCACCTTATTCTTTTCAGCTACAGCTACTACCAAAAGATCAGAAATTCCCACTTTTGCAAATGATACCAACATTTGCTCACCAGAAAAATTGCTAATTTCAGCAATACCTGTTGGAAGTCTGTTTGCTAAGATAGGGTCAAAAAAGTTCATATTACCGATTTCAAACTGGTCTGACTTATTTAATCTATATTTTGGACCCATTGATAAAAATTTACTTTTGCTTAAAAGGAAGTTTTTATACGTTGTGGGAGTTACAAAACTTTCATAAAGTGCAACCGATTGAAACACCGAAAGTGTCAAATAGTCTCTTTTAATCGTTTTTGATTTGTGTTTATTCACTAACACAAAAAACCGTTTGTTAGATTTCACCTCCTGTACGGCAAAACCTTTATCCATAGCTTGCATTAAAAGGGCTTCAATAACTTCGCCACCAGGGGAGAAGCTTCTAACAGTTCTATTTGGCAAATACAGATGATCCATTTCTTGAAAAGACTCACCCGTTGTTGGAAGATAAATATAAATATGTTCAAGGCGTTCTTGTTTTAGAAAAAAATCACTGGAAGCAGCTGTAAATCGAAATTTATTCTGATCCAGTGATTCCTCAACCGGTTTCAAAATATTTTTAATTGCGTCAATTTCCCATCGTACTTGGGTAGCTAAAGTTCTTACAACAATCTCGGAGGAATCATACAGGTATTTTTTTTTGTCATTTAAAAAAGTATTCAGCGTTACAAAAGCATACGCACTCAGTCCACCTACTGAAACCAATAGAACAACCAATATCATTTTATACTTCAACGAGAAAACTTTCTTAGCCATAAATACACACCTAGTAAAATTCTATAATATCTGATGTTGATTACAACATTTTTATTTATATTGAACCCAGAAGAGCGTGATATCATCTACAAGTGGTGTGTTTTCACGGTATGAGTCTAGTGTTTTTTTGTATTTATCTACTTTTCCTGCAATATGAGGGCTTTTTTGTGCCGACTCAAGAATGGCCTTAATCATGCTTCTTTCTCCAAACTCTTTTCCTTCTGAGTTCTGTAAATCAATGATACCGTCAGTAAAGAAAAATATTGAATCCCCCTCCTGCAATTGATACGTCCCTTCTTTATAAGTGGATCCTGGAGCCTCTCCTAATCTCTTACCTAAAGCCACATCACATAGTGGCACCAAGTCCTTTTTCTTTAGTCCTTTTTTTGCGGGAATAACATATGGAAACTCATGAGAAGCATTTGCATATTGAACAGAACCAGTATTAGGGTCTATGGCAGCCAAAAAGAAGGTCATTAAAATTGATCCATGGGCCGTAGAATTTAAGGCATGATTCATAACCTCTAAGGCATCACTAGGAGACATACCACTGGAAGCCTCTATAATGGCTGCCGCAGACCTTGCTGCACCTGTAATCAGTGCTGCTGAAGCACCATGTCCCGTAACATCACCAATCCATAAATAAATCTTTTCATCAATGATACAATAATGAAACCAGTCTCCACCACATTCACTAGCAGGTTCAAAGTGACTCACAATTTTTAAGGGGCCTATTTCCATAGTTTGCTCGGGAAACAGGTTTTCTTGAACAACTCTTACCATTTCTAACTCATTTTCCATTCGAGCCTGATCTGCAGTGGTCTTTAACAGATTCGAAACTTCTTGAGCCATAGCAACAAATCGCCGTCCTAGCTCACCAAACTCATCTCTAGAACTCACATCTAGTTCAATTTTAAAATCCCCTTTACTAATTTTTTCAGTAGCTTTTAATAGTTCACCTATTGTGTCAGTGAGCCCCCTTGAAAGCACTACACTTATCAAAAAAGCAATGCAAACAATGGCTATAAAAAACAACAGAGACTTAAACACTAAACTATCCACCGCAGCAAATGCAGCCGCCTTGTCAACAACAGATGCCACCATTAAATCCCCCACGCCCACGTTGGAAAAGGAGATTAAGGCAGGATGCCCATCTTTTGTATTTACCTCAGCCGTTCCTTCTGGAACTAGCTGATTCAAAATTGGATTAAAAAAATTAAATGCTTCAATTTTGATTTTGTCCCCATGAGTCCTTATAAATTTAGGTTTCATGGAAAAAAATCGACTTTTACTTATAAGGTAACTTTTAAACATGGTCGGGGTTGCAAAAGCCTCAAAAATCTCTGGCGATCTATAAATAGATAAGGAAATAAAGTGATTTGCACTCTTCACAGGATTATGACTCTGCATGATTAAAAAAAATCTGGTTTTAACTTTATAGTCACTTATAATAATCCCTTTTGATACAGCAATTTTCTGCATTGTAATTAGCCCATTAGGATCTAACTTGGGGCTTATAACCTCTCGTCCGCTAGTCATAAGATGATCAGTGATCGAGTAAAACTCAGACCTTGCCGCTTTTTTATAAATGATTAAATGCTCAATGCTTGTTTGTGCATTAAAAAAGCTTTTAGACCGTGAGCTTAGTTTTAGATTAGCATAATTAATAGATTCTAATATTGGTTTTGCAATTTTGTTATAGGAACTGAGTTCTAGCTTTACCTGACTAGATAAAGCCCTAGCATTAAACACTGAGGAATCAAAAATATATGCCTTCTTATCCTCGTAAAAAAGGTTGATAGCCATAACTAAATAGATAGCTAAAAATGAAATGGGAAGGGCCGCCAGAAGAACCAATAACTTATATCGTAAAGAAATTTGAATTTTTGCACCCATACCACAGGCATATCGGACAAACCTAGGGGAATCTAAACATCTTTAGTCTAGTTCCTCAACAATAATTGTGTTCGATTTACTTTTTGAAAACCTGTCTCGAAGACCAAGAACTCCGAAAAATAATATCGCAATGCCAATCAAAAACATGGCAATACGTAAGCCGTTTGTTTTGTTATTACTTTTGTCCATGCATTTTTGATACTCGAGTTTTACACAGGTATCAAATTTTGATGCAACACGAGGTACATATTATTAATTTATTATACTTTCCCCCGCCACAAACCCACTTAGCAACATAGACCTATGCCCAGTAACTAATAAGATGCAAATGAAGCTGGAAGCTACCGTAAGATTCAAATTTCATATTCAAGACTTTAGATGAGTCATATTTGCTCAATAAAACTCAATAAAATCCGAAGAAGTATATAGGAATGGCGGTAGAAAATAAATATGACTAAGCTTTGGACAAATTGTAGTACACTGGAGAGAATTTTTATAATTTTTTCTTTTGTAATTTTGTTTTCATCTATCACAATACTCGTATCCTATGACAATATATTTCGTGGAGCTCAAGTACACCCAGATGACAAAATCGCTGTGGTGGTTTCTTCAACCAACAGTATTCGAAGAAGAATTCCCATGAGCTATGGATTTAATATATTAAAAGAAGGGGATATCATAGGAAGTGGGGATTCCATTTTTTCTGGCGAAGGTTCTCAGGTTATGGTTAAGTTTTTAAAGGGCTCACGACTCATCATTGGTGAGCAAAGTTTAGTTGTACTTAGAGAGCTTGATGGAAAAATAGATGTAAAAATAGAAAAAGGAGGGATTTCCGGAGCTTTAGAAGCGGCAGAGGAAATACAGATTCAAGCTGAGGATGATGCTGTCACTATTAACGGAGAAAAGGAATCACAATTTTCAGTTTTTTACAAACCTGGTTTAGGTATGGAAGTCATTGGCTTTGAAAAAAATATTAATGTGAAATTTCGTGGACATGAAGTTAATTTAAAAAATAAAAAGGCATTTGTTTCTAATAAAACTGGAATGCAAACTTCAAAGAAAAGCTCCAATCCAGATGGTAAAGAAGCTAGAGAACCTGCCTCAAAGAAACCTCAAGCCGATCCCCCCCCACCAGCTCTACCAAAAGGAATGGCTGTTGAGAAAGCTAAAAAGCATAGTGCACTTACTCTAGGGGCCCCTTTCCCTTCTGCCAATCAAGTTTTTCTCCATTCTAAAGGGGGTACAATCCCTGTGTTTCCAAAAGAGCAATGTATTGATAGTTGTACACTTAAAATTTTAATCAATGGAAAGCCAGGCTTGGTGAAAAGCTTTAAAAAACATACTGTTCCACTCGTGTATTTAAAAATTGAAACAAATATTCAAGCTGAGGTGAGTTGGGTTTTTCAAGATGGAAAAGAATCCATAAATGGAAGTTTTAGTGTGTTGCAAAATAATGAAGTCAGTTTTGGCAAAGCCCTTAAAGAAAAACGCCAAATTGAAGTTATAAATTAAGCAATAGGTCCTACTTATTTAGGTCAAAGTTATGGCAGCCACTCATGCATCTATATTGAATTTTCAACTTTAGGTATTCATCAAATTGCCAACTACAAAATTGCAATACATTACTCATGAGATCAATGGTTTGTGGCGGAACTACTATTTGTGAATCCTTAGGCTGAAGTAGAAATAAAAATTTTTTAGCAATGGCGTCAACTTGGTAAGCAGCCTGTTTAAGGCTTTGATCTTCATTCTTATCCATAACAAACTGAAACCCACTGGCAATAGCATCAATATCATAAATATTTGTTTCAGGGTATGGAGCCATTGGGTCCGATATAGCAAATTGGAAACTAAGCCCAGCTATGATGGCTTTAAAAAAACCATAACTCCAAACTCCAATAGTAATGCCAGCACTTTGACCTATAGCTGCCAACATATTTTGATCATCAAAATTTCCACAACGATTAAAGTAATTAGCCCATTGTTGTGAGGCCCCATTAAAACCATACTTTTCCCATTTCATTTGAGGGTAGGATACGCATGTCTCATTTCCTGAAGAATTTGTATTGCAAACTTTGAATGCACGCCCACCTGATGATGTTGGCAAAGATATTATATAACTATTTACATTACTATAATCAAACATACTGGTTGCATGCATGGCAGTGCAAAGCACAAAGGGCACCATGGGTAAAAGTGACTTTATAAGCCTAATAAGTGGTGCCATGAAAAAATGGAATTGCATATTTTTAAGTAGATGATTCAAGTTATTACTCAGCAGAATCCACTAACAGAGCTTCGTGCTGCAAAATTAAATCTTTATTAATCATAAGCTCAGTCAAAGAATCATTGGTAGCAAAAATATCATTTACTTGCATAAATAAAACTTGAGATTCTTCTTTTGCCAACTGTTTTATTAATACCTCTTTGGCATTTTTTAATGTCTTTTTTGTGGCGTCATTATCTAATCCATAGGGCATTTTATTGCCATTAAATGTTTCACCAACTATACCCCCTGTTGCCGCCCCGGTAACACTTCCTACTGCTGTCAAAGACTTGCCATTTAATCCTATAAACTGCATTACTTTAACATATACAGAATCCACAAGACCTAATTCTTTACCCGCCTTCTGAGCTTTCTGAGCACTTTCATATTTGTTAGCTAACTGTTTTAGTTTTAAGCTTACATGTTTAGCAATGACTTTGCATTTTTTTGCCAAAGCACAGAGTGCAGCCCCAGCCACAGGAATAGCCGTTCCAGACAAAACTGATTTTTGCGTAAATTCGCTGCCAATCTTGGCTTCAATAACCTTATGCATAGTTTCCAATTCTTCAGCTGAAACCTCATCACCATTTTTAATACAAGTATACGTACCATCAGCAATTGTAAAAGTAGTATAACAAGAATGGAAGGATATGTTTCCAGAAGCTAATTTTTCAGCTAAAATAAAGGCATGGTTAGCATCAATTTGTGCATCATGAAAAATAACTAAAGTTCCTTCTTGAAGTTTTAAATTTATATTATCTAAAGGTATAGCTTCTGCCATTATCGTTGATGATGTTAGTGAAATTAAAATAGTAGAAATTATAATATTTATTATCTTCATCTGTGGGACCCCTTGTGTGTTCAGTTTTTCATTTTGTGATCTGAAACTAACACATGACCCATTTAATAAACTCAAATTATATGGTTTTGTAAATACTACCTAAATGCGCCTCTTTCCAAAGGGGCCTAGTTAGGTTTGGATCCACTATCTCATTCTTATGTATGGGTTTAAGGGTTGGGTAGATTTGTAACTTTAGTGCAAAGTAGATGGTTTTCCATCCATGGGAGATCAGGGGCTAGCCGCCCCTGAAACCCGCAATTCTTCAACATCGTGTTGAAGAATCTATAAATAACTAAATATTTCTGCTCACTATGAGTTTGTTTTTTTATAGATTCCCCCACACGACGTGGGGGAATTGGTGGGTTCGGGCCGCCTTTAGGCCCGATCTCCCACGGACGGAAAGA
>JABJQG010000011.1 GCA_018663505.1 Pseudobdellovibrionaceae bacterium
AACCTGTGGTTGCTGATGAAAAACCTGAAGTTGAGGAGCAAGAACCTGTGGTTGCTGATGAAAAACCTGAAGTTGAGGAGCAAGAACCTGTGGTTGCTGATGAAAAACCTGAAGTTGAGGGTACTTTAGATAGAGACATTGCCTCAGACAGGGAAGATAAAAAACATAAAAAAGATCGAGAAGACAAGGAAGATAAAAAACATAAAAAAGATCGAGAAGACAAGGAAGATAAAAAACATAAAGAAGATCGTGAAGACAGGGAAGATAAAAAACATAAAGAAGATCGTGAAGACAGGGAAGATAAAAAACATAAAGAGGATCGTGAAGACAAGGAAGATAAAAAACATAAAGAAGATCGTGAAGACAAGGAAGATAAAAAACATAAAGAAGATCGTGAAGACAGGGAAGATAAAAAACATAAAGAAGATCGTGAAGACAAGGAAGATAAAAAACATAAAAGAGGCAAAAAAAGATAATTAAAAATAAACAAAGTTTGAGGTAGCATTTGCAAAATGTCATCAAATCTAAAATGGAGAAATCAATGAAAAAAATTCTATTTATATTTACAGTTGCAGTTTTTGCCACTCTAAGTGTCATTGGTATAAATAACCCACCACCTCTAAGTGATGTGCTGGATCATGCCGTTCATAAAACGGGTGTTCAATCGGATGGCAAAGTTCTTCTTGCAGGAGATTTCTCACAAGACTTTCTTATTAGACTTAATTCTGACAACAGCATTGATACAACATTTGCAAGTAATGTTAGAATTGGATTATTTAATAGAACAGTAAAAGATTTTGCTATTCTAAATGATGACAGCATCCTGGTTGTTGGAAATTTCACAAGTTTCGACCAATCACTAACTGGCTATATTGCAAAACTTGATAAAAATGGAAATTTAGATAGCCATTTTACATCTAACTCAGGAGCAGGTTTTGATGATGAAGTGACTAAAATAAAAGTTCTTGACGGTAAAATTATTCTTGTTGGAAAGTTTACTAGTTACAATGGAGACCCTGTAAACAAAATTGCAATGCTGAAATCTAACGGAACCTTAGATTCTAATTTCAATAAAAATGGTCAAGGTTTTGATAAAGCACCAAGCGATATAGCTGTTTCTCCCAACCGAAAAAGCATATATATAAGTGGTGATTTTTCAAGTTTCAACGGAGATATGTACCCCTATATTGTAAAAATGAACCACAGAGGCCTTGCTTCGGAAGACTTTGGACTAATAGAGTAGAGCTTCATGTCACGTTCTGCAAAATCAGAAGATTCAAATGTTAAGCTATTTGACTGTATAGCTTACATTAAGTTTCCCATAAATAAGCTAATAACCATATTTTTAACAACCCAAAATTCTACTGTACAACAAATAACGTCACTAGCTGTGGAACTACCAAGTACAGCTTGTATGTACCTAGTATCACGGTGCAAATTAACTTCATCGGTTTAAATTCTTGGTCTAATTAATGCATCTCCTGAGTTAAACTACTTACAAGGAGAAATTAGTATCAATTTATATCAATACATCACTTTAATTTTAATTTCTACTGCGTTAGCTCCTATTTCTCGTGCACAGCTATCTGTCTCTTCAAGTTTTACAAATTTTTCGAACATTAATGTGGCCGAAGAACCTTATCGCTTTGGTAACCTAAATACGGAACTATCATATCAATTCAATAAACAAACGTCCTCTTTTATAAAAACAGGTTTAATAATGCAGTTTACCCATACTGATCAATTTGATAGAAACTACTCTACAACTGATACCCAGTTAGGGTTTAACTCATTAGTTTTAAAAAACTATTTTAATAAGCATAAATCATTATCTCTTAATTGGGGCGTATCAGGAGCACTTCCAAACTCGACTATTTCATTTAAAAGAAAGTTTAAAGGTGCTGTAGGCACAAATTTAGGTCTGACTGCTAAGATTAAAAAATGGATGATTTCACAAACTTTAGGGTATAGATTTTCACTCTATGAATTTGAAGCCCAAGGTAATGAAGTTTACTCCCCGCACTCTTACACTTCCTCAACATCAGCAAAGTACAGGTTTACCAAAAAATTTTCAGCCTCTGCTTCATTTAGTTATATTAGATCCATTAGTTACAATAAGATTAGTAAAGATTTCACTCGATCATCTGTCGGTATAAATTACTTATTAAAGAAGAACATTATCTTGAACACCGGCTTTTCAACTGAAAATGGAGTGTTAGCGGCGAGTGGTACTGAGTATGATATAAAATTATTTGGAGAAAACGAAACTATGTTCTTAGTGGGTATTTCATTTTTTATTTAGAAAACAGCATTTAGTCCTGACGAATAGTTTTATTCAGGCAATAGCTAGACTAATTATTCTCTTGAGTAAAGCCGTGTAATCAATCCCAAATAGCTCAGCAGATGCAGCTAAATCTTCTTGGTACCCAATATCTGGATTAGGGTTCGCTTCAATTAAAAAAAATTCACCTGTAGTTCTGCACATTCGAAAATCCATACGAGCATAACCACTCAACCCAAGGGCTCGATAAGACCTCTTTGTCACTTTATGCAACCAAGTGACATCCGTTTCTGACAGTTTTTTTGCTGCCCCAGTGCTTATTCCAAATTTTTTTCTATAATTAAAATCCCACTTTACTTTTTCTGTAGCAATTTTTGGTGTCGCATCTGATATATTATCAAAATGAAGTTCCCACACAGGAAGCGCAGTCAACTTTTTATTACCTAATATTCCTACATAAAACTCCCTGCCATCGATATATGATTCTGCAATAACATCAGATTGGTACTTGTTAAAAAAAAACATAATTCGCTCCTTCAGTGCTTCCTCATCCTTCACAATAGAGTCCTGAGTAATCCCCAGTGAAGCTTCTTCATAGAGTAACTTTACAAATAAGGGGTAATGAACATTTTTACCTAATTTAATTTGTTTTTCTTTTTTAATTTTTTTTGAATATTCAAAAATATGAAATTCTGGTGTTTTTATACGGTGATATTTTAAAATCTTTTTTGACAATGCCTTATCTCTACCTAAAATTAACCCACGGGGGTTACAACCCGTATATGGAACCCGCAACAGTTCCAAATAACTCACCACATTTTGATCAAAAACGCCTTCTCCATCAAACTCTTCCAAAAGGTTAAAAACCAGTTTAGGTTTTTCTAATTTAACGGCATCCCTGAGGGGCTTTAGATCTGTATCAATACCTAATATAATGAGTTGATGCCCTAAGCTTTTCAGCCCTTTAATAACATCATACTCTGTTTTACAGTCAGACTGTTCCCATTCTTTTTTTGAAGAAAAGTTGTCTGGAGGAACTAAATCACTATGAAGGAGCACTAGAATCTTCATAGCTTCAGTTTTACATTAATATACGACCATGTCCCTCATATTTCTGCTTTCTCACCAATTTATTTTCGTAATATCGACCTAAGGTCATTTGATTATCCATGTAATCATCACAGACGAATCCCGACTTCTTAAATGGCCTTCGCTCTTCAGTTATGAGATTTTCCATAATTGTGTCCAAATGTCTAAGTTTCAGAAGAGCCGGCAAACCAAAATATTTTTTTTCCCAATATCTCTCCCCCTTAAGCCATTCTGCAAATGTTTCAGCAAAGTCCTCAGATGGGTGTGCCTGAGCGTATCCTCCCTCAAGATGTTTCACAAAATACTGACCTTGCTCTAACCTTGGCTTATAGTATTGTGGATATACTTTTTTGTCAGACCCAAATAAACGCACACTCATCTTTTTTCTCATGAGCCCATAACCATGATCAAAGGCATGGCCAGTTTCGTGCCTTAGAAGCTGTTTAAAGCCAATCTCCGTTTCGCCCTCAATATCACCCATTATTTTCTTTTCAAGCCTCTGAAGGCGTTTATCGAGTAAATAAAATGGTATGGCCACACCAAAGCTTCCCTCTGGAGAAAACCACTCATCTGAAACCCAAAACTGTGGATTTTCAAACAAATCTCTTGCCCTCAGCTCGCTCTTGAACTGTCTAAGCCACTTAAAGTATGGTGTTTTATTGAGGTGAATATCAAGATCACATATACGCGTCGATAGAAGAACCTCATACCTTTCGTAGTCTTTTTTTAATTTAAATTCTACTTTACTCAATCCTCAATCCTCAATCCTCAATCCTCAATCCTCAATCCTAAATCCTAAATCCTAAATCCTAAATCCTAAATCCTAAATCCTAAATCCTAAATCCTAAATCCTAAATCCTAAATCCTAAATCCTAAATCCTAAATCCTAAATAAAAACAAATTCATTTGAACATGAAATCAAGGTAAATAAGTTGCAAATCTCATTATCTGATTCACCTTATACTCACTTAAAGGAAATCATACTCAAAGCACTCAAGGAAACTCAATTAAACAACACTTGAGTGAACCCAAAGATAAACCACTTTAACCTGCCCCTAACTCAATTAAATCAACATCAAATTAACGGTTGAACCCAAATTTTACCATTCATTTTTTACAAAATAAAAAAATTATCATATTCAAGTACATTTAACTTCAATATACTCTATTTATGAATATTAAGATTAGGAGTTTTAACCGGCAACAAGCCCCCAAGCCTAACCTAACCTCATTGGAAATAGACAAGGTCAACAAGTGGGTGTCCGAATCAGAGAAAACCCCTCTTTGCCTTGAAATAGGAGCCGGTGCAGGACTCCATGCCATTCAATGGGCAAAAGACAACTGCTCCGAAAGACTCATTGCCATAGAGCAAACTCACGAAAGAGCATCCAAACTAAAACAAAGAGTTAAAAACCACAGTCTTGAAAATATTCTTCCCATTCAGTCCGACGCTATGCTATTCATTCCACATTATATTCTAGAAAATTGTATTAAGGATATATTCATTCTCTATCCTAATCCTAATCCTAAAGAAAAAGATAAAAATCAAAGGTGGGTAAATATGCCTGCCATGAAAAATATACTAGCCACTCTCAAAATTAACGGAAAGCTCACTTTGGCTACCAATATTGAAAATTATGCTAATGAAGCTAGCTCTGGGTTCCAAGAACAATGGCAGCTTAATCTTCTAGAGTCCAAGGCTTCACCCTTTTCATTTAACCCTAGAACGCACTTTGAAAAAAAATATCTTGAACGTAAGAACACATGCTACAACTTAGTCTTTGGTAAAGAAAAAAATCACCAATAATTACACTTTACATAAAATCCGAAGCCTAAAACTCAAGATATCGAGCAGACTCATCACTGAATCTCTGAACTCTATAAAAATAAAAAATGCTTTTACTAATTTATTTTTAATTTAATAAATATGAGATTTAATGAAGATGAAGTTCTCCATTAGGCACTTGCATCATAAAGAAAAAAATAGCAATAATTACAGTTCTGGAACTAATTATAATTACAAAAACATTCTATTAAGCATAAGCTTTATTTTCTAAATACTTCTCTCATAACATACTATAACAATAGGAATGAGGAGTGGCGAATAATGATTATTACCTAAATCAAACAATCAACCTTTAGATCAACAACATCTCCAGGCGTAATATTTCTGTCAATTACGAGGTTACCGTCTTCAACATGATAACTGTCTGAAGTTAAAGCCTCTCCACCAACAGAAACATTAATTTCTTGAGGGTCACACACTAAAGGCTCAATATATGTGTAACTGCCAATAAGCTCAGCCATTATGTCTAACTGAGTCTTGTAATCATCTGCACAAATATTACCAGTATATCCACCTATAACATTTCCTAAAGCTAGTAACTCGCTATCTTTAGCATCAGAAAGTCGCGCGTACTGAACACCATATTCGCCGTACACATACTCATTAGGCTGTTCATCTTGTTCTTTTTTACATTCTTTATCACCAGGTTTAATAATTAATGAATAAAAACTTACACCCTTTGCAGCACCCAATTGTGTATTAATTTTCCCAACAAGAGTTTCAGGACTATCATAAGATTGAAAAGTGGACTCAACTCCCTTACCTCTCTCATCTTCATCAGACAAAAATACAATGGCTAAATGTGCCCCTTGCCTAAAAAAGCTTGAGTCTGCACGGTCCAAAACAAGGTTAGCTGCATAAATGCCTCTCTCATCAAATGAGGGGCAAGAGTCTTCAGCAAAGTTACTCTGCTCACAATCTAGAGTTTCCTGTCTCTTAATAGTATTTTCAAAAATTTGTGATCTATAACCAACATTATCCCCAGTTTCAGGTGTTAACACACTCGTTCCTGTCTTCACGCCTTCAGCATTGGTAAATTCAATAAAATTTCCATCCTGAAGCTCATTAGTGCTATCTCCCGTCTCTGAAATATCAGTTGTAGTCATAGCTATATTATAGTTAAACCCCTCTTCTTCTAAAAACCCAATAAAACCTTGAATCCGAGCTGCCATCAAACTCTGCTCTACATACATAGATCCCGAGTTATCAATCACAAATAAAATATCAATGTCACCAAATGTCTTTGTATAACTAAAGTGATCAACACCATTTGTTGTTACACATGTTCCCGGTCCATAAGTTTCATTATGATCAATACATGCTTGTGTTGGCACTGCATGAAACTTGACATCAGAGCATCCAGTATAAATAGTAGCTCCCCACAACGACATTAGCGCCCAAATAAATGCTTTTTGAATTTTGTATCTCATATCATTAATCCTTCTAAAACCCATTATTTGTATTAAAATTGGGGATTTCTATGGATTTATAGAACAAGATACATGCCATTCTGAGACAGTTACCTAACTCTTAATGATTATTAGTGTTTTTAGAATTTACAGAAAATCCCATATTCATAACAACACGTATATATTTTTTACAATCAAAAACGAATGTGATTTTATTAAGTATATACAGCTATTTACAGAGGGGACCTTTTGACTCCAGATGACAATTCACGTCTCAATCTGAAGCATATTACATTGTCCCTGATTAAGGGAATAAAGCATCTTCTTAACAATGCATAGATAAATCAAAGGCAAAAATCATATACCAAACAGTTCTTAAGGTCTTTGTCCTTTTTGTGGGAGAGGTGGATACTTTGGAGATAGGTGTTTCATGCGAAAAGTGAGCCATCGAGGCTCTAACCCTTTAAAACTCGTGCTCCTGCACTCGTCCTTTCAGGGCACTTCGTGTTTTAAAGAGTCTAATAAAATTAACAAGTTTTGCTTTTCTTACACTCGACCAATTGCGTAGCAATTTGTGAGTAAATAAGGCTGCAAAATTTTATGAATAAAGGGAATGCTTCAGCAGCCGCATTCGCCTCTACTGATATTTATATAATATTGGCCCACAAATTTGCACCAGAGCCCAGTTTTTAGCTTGGGCCATTACTACCAGACATTTTATAATTACATGCAAATTTAGGTTAAAAAGAAAACATACGAATAGTATCGATTTTATAAATCTAAAACTTAAGTATAAAAAATAATTTCTTCTTTGATGGATAGGATTTAAAAGCTTAAGAGCAATCGCATTAGTTAGTATCAACAAATACTTATAAATAATCATTAGTTATTAGTTATTAGTTTAATAAACAATACTTTTATAATATAATTAACTATCATTCGGGCATTAACAACAAAAACTCATACTAAGCTACTTTAAAACTCTTAACCCTATTATCTAGACTCAAGGCCTCAGCCTCTAAAGCCTGACTTGTTTGTGCTGTTTGGGAAATACTGTTGGAATTTTCTTCGATGGCTTTTGATATTTGGTCAATAGCTAAATCAATCTCTTCTATTGCCTTAGTTTGGCTAGATGACGACTCCAAAACCTCATTTGCTGAGCTCTGTACCTCTGTCAAATTCACATTAATTGTTTCAAGTAACCCAACAGTTTCAGCCACTAATTTGTTTCCCGAGTTAACTCTCTCACTATTTTCCCGTGATAGATCCTCAACAACTTTAAGACTCCCTTTTACAATATCAGATATTTCTTTGCTAGATGCACCTGAACTTTGTGCCAATACACCTACCTCAGCAGCTACAACAGCAAAACCTTTACCTTGATCACCCGCACGAGAAGCTTCAACTGAAGCATTAAAGGATAATAGTTTTGTTTGGAACACTATTTCATCCATCAGTTTAGTCTTAGAAGAGATGGACTCCATAACACCCACTAAGCCCTCCACCTCTTTGTTACTCTTCAATATACCATCCATTGATTTAGTGAGGTCGTCAGTGAGTTTAACACCCTTACTTACCTTATCACCAGCATCACCAATGTTTCCTACTGTTTCTGATGTACTTTCATGGTTTTTATCAGACATGTTTTTAATTGAATCTAACATACGTGATGTTTCATTAATACTTGCAGCTTGTTGAGTTGTTGCAGAAGATATTTGTGATGCTTGCTCTGACAAAACCTTTGATGCATCTAAAACATTTTTTGATGTCAGCTGCACTTCATCTAAGAAGTTCTGCATAGGCGTAGTTATAAGAGTTGGGATATTTGCAGAAAAAAATAATGAAGAAAAAACACTAAACAATAATGCTAAAAAAATTATAACTCTCGTGAAATATTTAAAAACATTAACAAAGCTTTCTGCATTTTTAACACTATGATGAATAGAACTTTTAATTGAGGAGGCTTCTTTAACCATCAAGGCTGTGCTTAGTTTTAGCTCATTTAGCAAAGCTGTTTCTTTTAGAGATAATTTATCAATTTTAACGCTGGAATAATTGATTATTTTAGTCAAAGTTTTCCTGTATTTATTAAAAAACCTAGATTTTGCCCTTTGAAAATAGGACACTTTATCGTCGGTACTCTGCTCATCAATCTTTGTGGCCCACACATATGATTTTTTATTATACTTCCTTGCTTTTTTAAGATATTTTTGTAATTTTTTATCTTTAGTACTCCATTTAGATAGCCAAACTTCAACCTCAGATTTTTCATAGTTTAAATTTGCATTTATTTTAGAGTCGTACTTGACCGCATCATCTATTGTAGATAACCATACACTAAATTTTTGGTCTAAATAATATGAAAAACTCTTTAAATCAAAAGGGATATTATCATAAATAAATTTATACTCAGAAACCTCTTCATGAAGATCAAATCCATCATTAATTTTGCTTTTATATTTAATATAGCTATCATTTAAGGAATTAAATTCACCTTCACTTAGCTCTTTCTTTAATACTGATAATTTTTTGTCAATTTTGCTTCCAAAAGCTTCAGACTCATTTTTATAAAGTTCTAAATCTTTTGAGAAAATAATATAGGATTTTAAGTCATCCAATTGACTCTCAAACAATATCTCAAATGACTTTATATTATCTAAGGCTGCTGTTTTTTCTTTTACATAAACTCCAGAACCATAAGCTATCAGCTCCAGCATTATTAGTGCTGATACCCCCATGACAATTCCTGGAATAGAACACATATTTAAACCGTATGAAACTGTGTCTTTGATAGACCCACCATTCTTAACAATTTTTTCACGAAATTTCTTGCTTCTCTGTTGGACAAATATCCTGTCTTTCATTTCATCTAAAAAATTCTTAATCTTTTTCATATACACTTCTCTCCAAAATAATTCCTAGCAATAACTATTTTATATGTTTGATATGCTCAAGAACCTCAGATAACTCATCTTTTACTTGGTCTAAATGATCTTTATTGGGCTGTTTTTTATATTCTACTAACGCCAGGTAACTAGTGGCAGCATGAATTACTGTGTCAGCTAGAGAGTTGACTTCACCCATATGGTCAATTTCATTTATTTTAACACCATTTTTCTTAAACACACCGCCATCATGCCAATTCTCTTCAATCTTCTCTAAGCTTGATTTTTTCATTTTATCAGCATTAGCAATAACAAGTTCAAGAGCTTTCTTCTCTGTAACTGCAGCTGGAGTTCTACTGTCACTGTGGCTTTTTAAATACTTCTTACAGCCAGCAATACCTAATTTCACTAGCGTCTCTTGCTTTTTAATTAATGCATCAATGTTTGAGACCTTACCACTAAGTGCTTCCTTAACGGTTTCTTTTGCAATTTTGGTATAAGCAGCCTTATCAAAAGCAAATATAGATGTTGATAAAAACATTGCGCTCACTATAATTATTTTTTTCATACATATCTCCTCACATTATATTTATAATATCAAACACCTGATTATTCAGGAAATGATTATTCGGCAGTTTAAGAATATTTTTAAATTAAATTAGTTATAGAAATCAATATCTAACCCTATTAGATTAATCCAACTAATTTATGGTATGTTTCGATACAAAATTAACAAGACGATGGTCTATTTATGAATTTTCACAAAATTAGACCAAAACAGTTAATTTAATTTCCAAGAAGCTAACACAATTAGCTATGGTAAAAGTATAAATTGGATAACAACTTTTCTAATGTAAAATTCTACATGTACTGGATTGTTCCGTTACTCAATTTCATTTTTCATAAAGAATTCTATGGGATTCAAGTTACTCCTTCTTTAGACTGGAGCTTTTCTAACTATCTAATATTAGATATTAGATATTAGATATTAGATATTAGATATTAGATATTAGATATTAGATATTAGATATTAGATATTAGAT
>JABJQG010000001.1 GCA_018663505.1 Pseudobdellovibrionaceae bacterium
ATTCACGAGCATTAACAGGCTATCAAGGCTCATGGGCCAAGCCAGCCAAAAATAGTCAGAAAAGCAATAGAAATTAATCAGGATTTTGGGGTTTTTACGGAAAGGCACAGTCAAAACTACCACGATTTGCTTTTGGGCATTAGTTTTCGATCAAGCGAATAGCTTTGCTGATTTTTTTAAAGTTAGATGCCTCTAAGTCTGACTTTCTTTTGATCATATAGACAATTTGTCTATTGAATTTTGGTATACCTGTAAATTGAATTTGATCAAGCTTATATTTACGAACTATTTTTTTATTATGGAGATTTATCACAAAATTAGGAAAATACCCCACACATGAGCCTTGTCTGCAGAGCTCAAGAGCGGTTTCCATCAATGTTACTTTGTATTTAATATTTCTCGGAAAAACGTGGTCAGGCCAACCATCAAGACCTTTTACTTTTGACGGGGTGCCCTCAACAAATTGGTTGGGAATAACAAATGGTAATTCTTTTGAATCAAAATTATTAAATACTTTTTTCAATCCAAAAACTCCCATTTTGATAGAGTTCACCTCTAAAATATCTAGGTCAGGGTGAGGTATTGGCAAGTATGTAATTCCAATATCAGCATCTCGATTTATTATAGCCTCCTCCATAGCCCCGGGGATAAGTTCAAGAACATTAACACTGTGCTGAGGAAATGATTTTGATATAACACGTCCAAGAAAATGCGTAGAAAAAACCTCAAAGCTAGCAACAGTAAGCTGCTTATTCTGTCTCTGGTTTTCATGGGAGGATTTAAGGTTATTAATTTTTTCTAAAAGAGGGGCTGCTTGTAAAGCAATTTTTTGCCCATTATCAGTAATAGATATTCCGCGTCCAGAGGGAATAATTAGTTTTTCATTGAGCTCCCCTTCTAACACCTTAATTGCCTTCGACAATGCGGGCTGTGAGATATTTAGCAGCTCTGACGCCTTGACCAAAGAACCTGTCTTCACAACAGTACAAAAATAATGTAATCGATTCATATCCATAGGTTATGGATAATTAATTATTATTCAATATACGTCAACAGTATATTCAACTAAAAGTATATTCAACTTAAGGAGAGTTTATGAAAAAATTAATCTTAATGGCTATTGTGTGTGGATCTTTAACGGCCACAGCCAATTCACCCTATGCAATCTATACAACATATGGAGTCTCTGTTAGTCCTCTTGGATGTGATGTTCCAGATGTGGTAACAACAGCTAATGCAATAGCCTTAAATAACGCAAATAGAATTTGTGGGCTTGGGTTTGCGGTTGAAGCGGTTGGTGAGTCTGAAACTCTTCGGTTTCACCGTGGGTCTTGCTGGGCTGGGTTAAATTCAGGTGCAGCAGTAGCAATTAACTTTAAATGTATAATAAGGAGTGAAAATGAAAATAATAATTAATATATTAATAACCATTTTAGCAATATCATATATTAGTATTGCACAGGCGGAAGTAATTACATGTTACGAACAAGATGGAGATTTACGTGTGCTCATACTCCATGATTTTGGGCTTAACTATTCTGTATATGTGGAAAAGGCCTCATTCCCCTTTGAAAGCTTTAAAGCTAAATATAACCTTATCGAACACCCATATATGAAGCTTCACGAATATAATGGGAAAGATGAGGTTATTATTCTTAGTTTAATTTCCTCAGATAACTTGCACTCGAACATAAAGAAGAGTTTTGGCTATATAAAAACAAAACGTTTAGGTGATAAAAGCAAGGGTCTTAATTGCACGTCCAAGTAAAGTAATTAAAAAAAAGTAAATCTACATTCATAATAAATATGAATGTAGATTTAGAATATTTTAAGGAGAAAATCATGAAAATAAATATAATAAAACACATAGTTTTATTTTTATCTATGTGTTTTACAGTCTTAGCTCAAGCAGAAGTAAGTGTGACCTCAAATTTGAAAAAGTGTAAAGTAAATAGGTTACATGTTATGGATGAACTTGTATTGGAGGAAAACTTGAGTAATTTTCAAAAATATAAATTTGCCACAAACTCAATTACAATAGAGCAGGGATTATTTAAATCGTGCAATAAACTTGTTAAGCTTATAGAAAGAATTAAAGAAAGTACGTTTAAAAACTAAGTATAGAATTTCATTTTTTGACGTTTTCTGTGCAAAACCTGACTTTGTAGGAAATCGCACTTAATTTTAAGCAGACGTTCCAGAAATCAAGCTTTTTAGGCCCTGATTTTTGACTCTAAGCCACTCAAGTGTAATTTAATTAAATCTGAACGATAGTAGCATCATCCCGTAGATATTGGTTTGATGACAAATAGACAAACTAGCTTTATCACATTATTAATGGTCAAACTAACGGTTCCAAACATTATTCTATTTATATTTCTTCTTTTTATAGTGAGCTGTGCAAGCTTTAAGCTCTCGCAGCCTTCGGTTAATTGTGTAAACTGTAATGATGAGATGTTACCTATAATTAACAAAGAGTGGTTTAATGCTACAAAAAAAGGACTCTCTTGTTTAAAAAAATATAGGCCAATAGACTCAAGAAAATTGTCTAGAATTTTGAGTGAAGACAAGCCGACTCTAATTTACATTGGAACAAGTTCCGAAGTTGAGTATAAAACTAAAATAGTAAAGTTATCAAAGGGAATGCAGGCGGCCTCTTTCTTTGATGAGTTTAAAGAACCTGTTCTGGCGATGAGAATAGATAAAACAAAAAAATTTTGGCACAAAGAGCTAAGGCGCACACTTTTCCATGAGATGCTACATTGGCTTGGTTATTCACATTTCAAAGGCGTTGATATTCCATATATAGTTGATAGCTGTTGTTTTACAAACTCACAAAACATAAATTCTCAGCAATTAGCGTGTAAATTACTAGCATCCAATGCGGACTGGACTTCCATAGAGTACTCAAGAGACTTTACAACTATCATGCAGAGCTCTAAAGGAAGAGGGTTTATTGCACTTCGCTCAGCTTGGAATATACCTTCAAAATTACAATCTTTTGACAGTTTATTTGAGACAACAAAGGTACTTGCTAAAATTACTTTAAATAGAAAGCCACATAAAAGGCGAGAGTCTTCATCTGCATTATTATCATTAATTTTTTCAACAGCACTTCGAGAACATTTATCGTTGTCAAAACGCAGATTCTTAACTCAAGAAATTGAACAACCGTTTAAAAAAATGATATACAATAATAATGAGGTTAGACCTATTTTAGAATTCAGTGAGTACGTGGGAAAAATAATTTCTGGAATTATCAGCAAAAATAACAAAGATATTATAGACTCTTGGCAGAAGTTAAAGCAAATTAAGCATAGAGCCTGTGGTATGTTAACTTGGGAAGAAAAATGGGCACTTAAGGATGCTACAGAATTAACATACTTACGCCTAACAGAGCTACGGCCACCATTAAAAATAGATATCTATAAAAATTGGACTAATATTTGTTTTTAGCTCTTGATTAATAGCCACGATTTTTTTCGTGGCCCGTGCATTAACTACCAATCATTTCACCTGTACTTTTCGATGAAAACCTTCGTGGAAATCGAGGGGTTAAAATTTTAATCAATTTGGAAATTAGCCTCTTGAAGTCGAAATGAAAGACTATAATCACTATCATCAAAGATACCACCTCCAAGTCGAGAATGAGCTAGTCGTAGTAACTCATGAAATGCCAAAATTGCATCAGAGAGAGATTGTTCCTTGTTAAAACTAATTATCATATTTTCCCAAATTCCCCGAATCTGTTGAGTCTTAAAAATTAATACCCCATTTTCGACAATAGCATCAGAATCATTCCCATCTTTATCTTTCAAGTTTTCGGATGTTAAGAAGATATTTATACCCTCTTCTAAAACAGAAAAAAGTAAATCCAAATCCAAATCTTCAAAAAGTTTAGAATTACTTTTGTGAAACACTATTCTTTCTAACGGCTCGTAAATATTCTTCATGAGTCTTTTTCTGTACTCTTCATAATGTGGACTAAAAATTATAGCCCTGCTAACAAGCTTTGGAACAGAGCCAAGTTGTAAGGGTTTAGATTGAGTTAATATTAAGCACATTGAAGCTGCCACTTTAAAATCTTTTTTATAACTAAAATTATCTTGCCACCAATCCTTTGCAATCATTAATTTCTTTTTATTATGATCAAAACGACAAATCTTTGCATATCCCCAAGTTAGAGTTACGATATTATCTTCAAAAATACTGGTTTCAATATGATCTGCAGTAAGGTATTTTTCTAATAAAATAAAGTCCAAACCTCCAAAGACAGGCTTATTAGATATCGCCTTAAGATTTTTAAAAGCTAATTCAGAGGATATTAAAAAGTTAACTTTAGCCTTGCTGCCACCACCACCTTCATTTCCATAGTAAGCTAATAAAGATTGAGATAAAAATAAACCAATAAATATTAAAAATTGTAATCCTTTTTTTCTTTTCATAATATTATCCCTCTTTCCCTTTTAAATTTGTTAATGGTGTCAGTGAAATTGCAAGTTGATAAACCTCATCAGCTTGTGAATGAAGTTCCAAAACTCTAGTTAATTTTCTGCGAAATTTTGCTATTTCTTTTTTTGCAATGGCCATGGACTTTTTGTTTATTGCAAATGTCATGGTAGTGTTATCTCTAAAATCTAAATCCACGTTTTCTATAGCCTCTATCCCCAATTCTAAGGCCTCAATTTGAAAATTACGCATATATTCGTTTGTAAAACTTGTTTTTAAGTGTGATGTATTTCCATCAGAATTGTCCTCTAATTGATTTTGTTTATTTAGAGAAAGTAACCCAATGCGAATCAATCGTTGAATAGCTAAGCCAACCTCTTTCTCTGTTAAATTAAGTCGTTCTGCCATCCATTTATCGTCATTTTTGAAGTCAAGAGTTTTTAGTAGTTGCAGAATAGCGTAATGGTACCAGCTAGATACAACTTTAAATTTATCAATCTCTAAAATATGATAATTATTTTCACTTGTGCGAATTTTACTTTCTTGCTCCATAAGATTCTCAAGTTCAACAAAAAACTTATCTTGCTCCTTTGTAAGTCCGAGTTTTGTGACTAGCTTTTTCCTTAATTGTTTAGAGAGGGGTCTTTTTTTATTTAATATTTCAGACACTGTTGACACCGGAATATCTAAACTTTTTGCAAAAGCTCTTAAGGAGTAATTGGAATTTCTCTTTTTTCTTTCAGAAAATGTGTCTTTTACATAACAGATTAAATCTTTCATTAACAGCTTTGTAAACTTAAATCAGAGGTATGGCAAACTTATTTCGAACAAAATGTTCGAGATTTTTCGAACAGCTATTTACAGTACAGTTGTTGCACTGAATTCAAAGGGAAGTTTTAGCTTAGAGTTTTTTTACAAATAAACGGTAACCTTTGGGGACTAAAATTTCCAAATATGTTGATTCATCTATTTCAAGCCAATCGCTTTCGGCTTCACTTTGAACCCATTTATTGTCACAAGGGACCATACCCGAAGGCCCATAGCTGACCTCTACTAATACACGTCTAATTGTTACCCCTGGGCTAGGTACTAAGAAGGGTTCCTCAATTTCCTGTAACAGGATAAGTGGCTTCTTGCTAACACTTTCTGGGCATCCAAAATATTTTTCCATGTACTTGAGTTTAACAGCAACTCTTTGCTCGCCTGGGTCAACTTCACTCCCTTGCCTATTTTCGTTCCAAAATTCATACTTCTGGGAAACCCATTCCCTCGTCTCAATTTGTTTTGGATTGAGCACATCACCAGCCCAAAGATTTGCAGTAAAAACTAAACTTATTAAATTAAGTAAAAAGAGTTTCATATTTAACCTCCCGAGTTACGACCTCACTATGATACAGCGCTATTTTTTTAGTCAAGGGCATTAGCCCGTATTGTAAAAATTTGTCGGTCACAAACCCAATGATAAAATTTAAAACCTGTAAATTATACCTGTGCATTACCGTAAATATGCATATTTCTTGAATAAATCCCTGAGCATTTAAACTCAATATGCTCTAAAACTTATTCTTCATTGAAAACTCCTCATCAAGCCATCTCTTAATGGCAGCTGGATCAGCTTTTTTCTTAGGTCTCTTGGAGGTTCTACTATGCTTTTTAAAGTCCTCAGGCTTGATCTCATCGCCTACAGGCTCAAGAGAATCAAGGTCCAACATTCTAACGGGGCTTGGTTTAGCGTTTGATTTTCTATAAAATCCATCAAATTCACTATCTCGTAACTCCCAGTTTTTAGCATCCTCAGAACTACGCCTTCGTTCTGGAAACTTAAAATGTGGGTTTACTTTTAAAATTCTAACAAGAGCCCCTTTGAGCCGATCTTTGAGTGAGTCTAATGATATTTTTAATTTCTTTGCCACTTCTTTTGTGGAAAGGCCTTTCTCGTTATCAAGATATAAATATGTAACAGCTTGTTTTTGTTTGTTGGTTAATAGGTAAGTGTAATCCTCTAGTTCATTGAGTTTTTCTTGTAAATGAATACCCAGTTCCCAAGGTGATGATTTTTGACTTTGTGGTGTTTGCGCCAGTCTATACGCCTCTTGATTTTTGTAGTGGTGGATATGGGATTTTATATGGTAATTACTCATCTCTTTTTCTGTCGTCAGTATATGGTCAACAGCCAAAATTTCATCAGGATCATCAACATAATTTTCATCAATATCACAACTCAAATTATCAAAGGGCTCATGCCTGATAAGCCCTTCATTTAAAAGCTTGTCTTCTATGGGGTAACAACCTCTAAATTTCGTTTCATTCTGGCTTTTATGAAGTTCTGTACCCTTTGAGGTGGGGTGTAAAAACACTTCATTACAAGGAGCTACTGAGAGTAAGGTGTCAGCGTCTTGAGTGGTGCTATTTTTTGAAAGCCCTTCCCCACGCATTAGCCTGTTATTTTCAAAATCAAAGTAATACCGGCAGGACTTGGGCTCGTTACCTTCTGCTCCAAACATAATCCAAGGCTTGGCGCATTCGCAACCCGTGGGCTTTAAGTATCTCTGATCTACCTTAATAGATCTGTGCCCGCCACTTCGTTTGCCCCCGTATCGCCCCTTAGCAATACAAGGGCTAATAGTCTTTTTAGCCCCCGATCTCATCGTTTATTTAAATAGCATATCTTACGCAATAAGTCATTTGTTAATATTTTAAGCAATATTGGGTGCTTAGAGAGAAAATCCCCCCTTATCCTGTATAAGGTGAAGGCATAGTGCATTTTATAGCCAAATCGGTCATGAGCTCCAAAGTTTGGATCAGGCTCACTTTAGCTCATCTAAATCCGATTCAGATAAAAGCCAAGAGAAAACAAAGTAAAACAAGTCCCAGAGAAGGTTACAAAAATAACCCCATACGCAGATTAAGAAAGTAAAAAAACTGCTAAAAACCCAGAATGTAACTAAGGAATGAATTTTAGCTTCAGTCAGTGGAATCTCTAATAAATTATCTAGAACCGCGACACATCTAAAAAAAACAAATCCAAGAATAATAACCAAACAGAACTAAAATTAATTTATAAACCGAAGGTTTTTTAGGCCTTTTTGTATCTTTTTGCCTTTGTTGCAAAAAGGCTCAATACCTTTATCAATATTTAGGAGTAAATTTCTATGCAAAATAGAACAAATAGTAAAACCCAAAGTTCACAATTAGGTGGAATGGAAGACACCCTTTGGAACTTTTTTGAATCAGTGGGGAGAAGTATTTTCCTCATATCAAAAGAAATTGTCTTAGGCATTACCTATCAGACAATGCCTTTTGTAAACATAATATTAAGTGTATTGGGCACAGTGGTATTTTTTAAATATGGCTGGGATCAATATTTATGGCTCATCTTTGATGGTGGAGAATATTATCCACAAAAAACATACGGCTTTTATCGTTGGTTTTTTGTAAGCTCCCCATTATGGGTATGGGCCATGGGTCAAGTATTTCGTCGTCGTAAGCTTGAAAATAAAATGGACTCGATTTTTTCAACAGCAGGATTGAAAGATCGTAACGGTAAAACGCCAAAGCCATTATTTGATAGATACATAGGTGATGGAATTTACCTTATGCGCATTAAGCGTGGCCCATTTCCTATGGAGCAATACCATAAGGCTAAACCATATATTGAAAGTGGCCTTGGTATTTATGTGGATGAGTTTCAAGAGGACCGAAATGGTGGAATAATAGATATTGTTTATTCAAGATCGCCAATGCCATCTCAGGTTAACTTTTCCTCAAACACTGACTATGAGTTGCAGTTTTTGGTGGGAGAAACAAGGTCAACGCCTGTGGCTTCAGATCTAATGCAAACGCCTCATCTATTAGTGGCTGGCCAAACGGGAAGTGGCAAATCTACTTTTATCCGTGGACTCATCACAAGTTTTTACCAAAACACTAACTCTATGGAGTTTAGCCTTATTGATTTAAAAGGTGGATTAGAATTTCAGCTTTTTGAAAACCTAAAAAGAGTGAAGGTCATCCCTAGTATTGAAAGGGCCACTAAAGAATTAAAAGATGTCCAAATGGAATTAGAAAGAAGGATGAAGCTTTTAAAAGAAAACGGTGCCAAAGATTTAGAGGATTTAAAATCTATGGTTGGTAAAGAAGAATTAAAAAGAAAGCTTGTAGTTGTTGATGAAGCTGCTGAAATATTTTTAGGTGGTCATCATGCAACAACCGGAGAGCTTGCCATAGCCCGAAAAGCCATAAGTCAAATTGCAAGGCAGGGCCGTGCTGTTGGCGTTCACCTTATCATGGCCACTCAAAGGCCCGATGCTAAGGCTATTGACCCTCAGGTGAAAACAAACCTTACTGGGATCATTTGTTTTCAAATGCCCAACAATGTTTCAAGCATGACAGTGATTGATAGTGGTCGAGCCACGCACCTTTCTGACATTCCTGGTAGAGCGTTATGGAAAGCGGGTGGTCAAATTACAGAGCTGCAAACGCCTTATCTAACCATCGACAATGCCAAAAGTCGATTGTCTAAGTACAAAACGAAAAAAGTAAGTGGAGATAAGCCAAAGCAAAAATCCATAAAAAGCTTTGATATGGAGGCTTAGAGTGAAAAGAAAAAAGAAAATAAATGTAATATTATCAAAGGAGCGGGACATCCCGCTCCTTTCCTTTCTCTGGAGATGGAAAGTTTGCACAACAATGGCTTTATGCAAAAAGTTTTATGTGAATGCCAATGTGGAAACTGGATACCGGAGATTATTAAAGCTAGAAGCTGGTGAGTTCATTAAGTGTTCTGTTGATAGCACAGGTCAAATGCACCTTTGGACTTTAGATAAAAAGGGATTTGAAGTTATTAAAGATGACCTGCCGACTTTAAAAGAAGAAGGTTATAAATCTGAAAACCTAATCCATGATTACCTAGCTACAGCTATTCACTTAGGTGAGTTTTTAATTGAAAAACCAGACAATGTGATTTTCATTACAGAACAAATCCTTAGGCGTGTGCATGAAGATGCAATGCCTGAATGGATTCCAAGACTTGGTCATAGGCCAGATGGTTATTGGTGTATTCAAAATGGCGAAAGCATAACTAAAATAGCCTTAGAGGTTGAACTGAGCGCCAAACGAAATTCAGATTATGAACTTATAGATGGTTTTTATAGAGCTGAAAAAGTGGATCATGTGTTTTGGATTATGCTTAAGGAAAGTTTAATAAAGCGCATCCATAATCAGTTTATGAAATACGGCGATAATGAAATCGGTCCCCATTCTTTTTTAAACTTAGAGGAGTTTAAAACTAGAGGGTGGCAAGCAAAGTTTCAATTAGGCAGGGCTAAAGGTAAATCTATATCACAACTTCTTCACAAGGGGCCTACAACAAGCCTTCAACCTGTTGTGAGTTTTGATTTATTAAATTATTTGAAAAGTCCCCATAGATCAAAGACTTATGTAGATACAAGAGAAGAGGTAAATCAGTGATAGACTTATGTAATACAGGCCTAAATCTAATAAATATATACAAAGACATAAATAAGGAGCGACACATGACTAGTAAACAAATGTTGGGGTAGTTTATGAAGAGTAATTGGAATCCAAGTTTAGTATTAGTACCACATAAATTAGATAGTGATGAACACAAATTAAATCTTGAATATGCAGCTAAGTTTATTTATGATGTATTTTGCCAGTTCCAAAATAATAAATCCAAATTAGATCTATCTACTCGTACCGAGCAGTTTACTAAAACTACTCAGGGCAAATTATTGCCTGAAAGGACGGGAACAGATGGGTAAAAATACTGGATTTAAAATTGGGGTATACATCAGGGTCAGTACAGAGGAGCAGGCTTTAAATTTAGAGGGCTCCATAAAAAACCAAGAAGAGCGACTTAAAGGCCATGTGAGGTTAAAAAACATGGAGTCTAACTTTGGTGAAATCGTGGGGACATATATTGATCGTGCGAAGTCTGGAAAAGACACCAATAGGCCTGAGCTTCAAAGATTACTCAAAGCCATTCGTAATAAAGAAATAGATTTAGTTCTAGTGAGTGAGCTTTCAAGAATCTCACGGTCTATGAAAGACTTTGCTGATATTTGGGAGATGATGCAAAAGTGTGGTTGTGGTTTTCAGTCTCTTCGTGAGAACTTTGATACCACTACGGCTGCTGGTGAAATGGTTTTATTTTCGGTAGCAAATATTGCACAGTTTGAACGTCGTCAAATATCTGAGCGAGTGTCATTAAACTTAAATGCTAGGTCCAAACGTGGTCTTTACAATGGGGGGTGTGTGCCTTTTGGGTATGAACTCATAAAAGGCAAGCCTGGGTATTTAGCGATTCACAAAGATCAAGCCGAGGTAGTTAAAAAAGCTTATGAAACTTTTTTAAAAGAAGAAACTCTACAATTAGCTGCTAAATGGCTCAATGCAAATGGTTACCGTTTAACACGTATCATGAGTGGAGGCGGAAGACACAAGAGACTTGATTTTTTTACAGTGGATAATCTACATCACATTTTAAGGAACATAGCCTATGCGGGTTTGAAGACTTATAAAGAAAATAACGAGGTGAAAAAAACAAAAGCTGTATGGGAAGCGATTATTGAAAAAAGAGTTTTCAACCGAGTGCAGAAAATATTAACTGAAAATAAATCAAAGAAAAAACCACATTCAAAAACTAGGTATCCATATCTAGTCACAGGGATTACTTATTGCGACAAATGTGGTGACCCCTTAAGCGGAAAGTCTGCCTGGGGCAGTACCACTAAGGTGGCTTATTACGAGCACGTCTGGTCCACTAAGCGTAACAGTAGTTTAGCAAAAAAAGTTTTTGATTGCGGAAACCCTAGAAGATTCCCAGCAAAAAAACTTGAGCCATTGATTATTAAGGAGGTACAAAAATTAATATCGGGGTCAAAGTTTTCAAAAGAGCTTTTAGTCGAGGCTAAAAAAGTGCATGACAGCAATCACGGAGTCAAAGAAATGGAGCGCATGAAGGCTCAGTTTTACGGCTATACAAGTCAGCTTGATGCTCTTGCTGAAAGATTAGCTCAGTTGCCTAAGTCAGTTTCTGCAAGTCCTGTATTTAAACAAATGGAAAAGCTAGAAGCTTTAAAGCTTGAGTGTGAGAAAAATATTGAAGAAGCAAAGAGGTTAGGATCAGGCCCAGAAGATAAACCAGTAGGATTAAAATCATATACTAAGTTTTTATCCAGTCTTCAGGATCTATTTAAAAACGGTCCTCCAGAAATAAAAGCTAAA
This sequence comes from Pseudobdellovibrionaceae bacterium, assembly GCA_018663505.1. Classification (GTDB taxonomy): domain Bacteria; phylum Bdellovibrionota; class Bdellovibrionia; order Bdellovibrionales; family UBA1609; genus JABJQG01. The sequence goes on from JABJQG010000001.1 coordinate 11,695, forward strand.
ATTATTCAAAGATTAATTCACCGGATTGAACTTGGTGAAAAAGAAGTTAAAATATACTACAATGTTGATGAAAGCAGACTCTTGCGGGAGCCCATGTATTTGGGCTCCCGCTTTTTTTTGTGTTTAAAGACAGGAAAAGTGATTGAATCTACAAACAAAAAAGGCGACAAAGAGGCATTGGCCCTTGTCGCCTCAAGTCAGTCTTCTGATTTTTTATATGGTAATAGTTCGAATAGCTTGACATTTGGTGCCCACGAGAGGACTTGAACCTCCACGCCTTGCGGCACTAGATCCTAAGTCTAGCGTGTCTGCCAATTCCACCACATGGGCACATATTCTATTTTTAAAATTAAATTGCTCAATAAATGCTTCTACAAAACTATATTGGTGGAGCTTTGCAGAAAAATGAAGATAGCTTAATTTTTTAAGAGCAGCAACCGTTTCTTAAGTGATTTTTGAAAAAATCGAAGCGAAAATAACGCTGAAATCAACCTAATGCTCTTAAAACAAACAGCTGAAGCCCGTCTTAAGAGAACTGGCTACTACTACTTGTTTGTTTAATAGATTTACTTACTTTCTTCTGCGATTAATTTTTTGTAATCAGGGGCCCGCATTAAAATAGCCAGTTCTTTTTCTGTGTCCATTTCTATGCGAATTAACCATCCCTCATTCATTGGGTCGTCATTAATCATCCCAGTGTCGTCTAAAAGTGTATTATTCACCTCAACCACAGTTCCAGAAACAGGGGCAAGTAAATCACTCACTGCCTTTACACTTTCCACAACACCAAATGCTGAGTTTTGTGTCACCTTGTCTCCCTCTTCTGGAAGCTCCACATAAACCACTTCGCCTAAGGAGTTCTGAGCGTATTCTGTAATGCCCACAGTAGCTACGTTCTCATCCACTAGAGTCCATTCGTGTTCTTTTGTATAGTAATTTTCCTCAGGTACGCGGTAGTTTGACATGAAATTCTCCTCTAGGATTTCTGTAAAAAGGGTGTTTTCACCACTTTTGCTTTAACTTTTTTATTTCTAATTTCCACTAAAATTTCCGTTCCAATAGCTGAATAATCAATATCCACAAAACCAATGCCAATATTAATTCCTAGTGATGGTGACGGAGTACCACTAGTTACTCGCCCAACGGGTTTATTGTCAAAAGAAAATAGCTCATAATCTGCACGAGCTATGCCTCGATCTACCATCTGGAAGCCCACAAGCTTACTTTTTAGCCCTTCTTCCTTCACTTTCACAATATTATCCTTGCCTAAGAAATCTTTTTTCATGGGTTTACAGACCCAGCCCAATCCAGCCTCATAAGGGTTTGTATCTTCACCTATTTCATGGCCGTACAAAGAATACTTCATTTCCGTACGTAAAGTATCACGAGCTCCAAGTCCCACTGGCTTCACAGACAGATCCTGCCCTTTTTCCACAAGCTCTTGCCAAAATGCAACTGCCACAGAATTAGGCAAAAACACTTCCGCCCCATCTTCGCCAGTATAACCCGTTTTTGCCACAATAAGAGTTTCAGAATTATAATCAAAATTTTCAAAATGAAAACTCTGAATATGGTTAAATTTTGCACCCAAAACACGAGTTAACAGCTCACAAGCTTTTGGCCCTTGAACTGCAATTTGCGCCCATTGGTCGGACTCGTCAGTAATATCTGCTCCCTGATTATTTTCTAACAACCACTGAAGATCCTTATCTTTATTAGCAGCGTTTACACAAAGTAAATAATCCTTATGTTTATCTATGCAATAAACAATGAGGTCATCCACCAGGCCTGTGCCTTGGGCATTGGGAAATAAGGAGTACTGTGCCTGTCCATTTTCCAGAGCCGCTATGTCATTAGTTGTTAACCACTGCAAAGTAGATAGAGCCTTGTCTCCCCGAACTCGAATTTCTCCCATATGGGATACATCAAAAAGTCCTACATTTTCTCGCACATTCAAATGTTCTTGCTTTAAACCTTCATACTGAATGGGCATATACCAACCAGCAAACTCTACCATTTTTGCACCCATTTTTTCGTGGGTTTCTTTTAAAACTGTATATTTCATAGGGCTATTTTTAAGTGGATTTGTGGGGTTTTGCTAGGCTATTAGCGTTAGATGATTGCCAAATCATATGTTGTATAAATCCGCCGAAAACTTATTCTGTGGATTAATCTGCACCCTCTGTATTTTCACTGCTATTATCATGATTTGATAAACCTTCAGTATCAACACCCTGGTTCTCTGGAAGTACAGAGCCCCCAACTTGGGAGTTTATTTCCGAAGCATTATTTTCATCAATTCCAGAGTGGCCTCCTGGGACAACAGTTGTGTTTTTTTCTTCACGAATAACTCCAGCTTTGCATTCTAATAACATAACATCTGATGCCACATCCACATAACTTTTTGCCTTTTTATCTAGTAATTGAAAACTAATTTGGGCAGTTGCTCCATCAGAATATACTCGACCTTCAGGATAAGGAGAGGGGAACGTAAATACATTAAAAAGCTTTGAGCTATATGCGCCTTCAATAAACCAATTAGAGAGGGAGATTGTGGACATAAAAGATATCTCCGGGTTTGAAAGTGATGCAAGTCTGAATTCTGAGCTAAATGTCTGAACTCGAACCATATCCTTATACTCCGTATCATCATCTGTACTTATTAAAATTCCATAGGACATTTTATCAGACCCAGCAACACTATAATTTTTCAACTGAATGGATAACTCTCTCTCTTTGCCTTGTGAATCTTTGAGCTTATACTTAACAGTAGAGGCTCCCTTTGCTCCCTTACCATCCATATTTAATTTAAATTTAACAATAGATTTTAATAGATTTTTATCTATAGATAATTCAAATTCTGGCCTTTTAACATTACTATATAACTCACATTGAACATTAGAAAAATCAACATGATACAACTCTGTACTCGCTAGCAAGCTCAAATATGGGGCTATTAAATTAAGTTCATTATAGTTTACAGATCCCTGAAGATTGTTATAACCATTAAAAATCTTACTCGCATTTGCCTTTAAACTATTACCATCAACATCAGGATTATGTGCGTACTCAGAGGAATAAACTTTAAACTCACTTATTGCAGCTGCAATGGTTTCGTACACCTCACCTGAGAGCCGTAGGTCCTCAAAAAATATTTTTTCAATGAGCCATACATCTCGGCTATCAAGGAAAATGCCACCTTCATACAATAATTTCCAACCCTGACGTCGCTCTATAAGTGCGCGTAGAAGAATAACTTTCTCAGTAATAAAACTTGGAACATCAATTAACCCCATTCCGTAGGTCTTTGTAAAAATATTTTCAATTTCAATGAGTTGATCTTCCGTTTTGTTAAGGTACTCCTCAAACAAATTCAACTTAACTTTACCAACATTTCGATGCTGCTCTAACTTGTTAGGGTCACTTTCACTCTTCATATTACTAATACTTTGATGAATTGCCACGAGCTGACTTAATGCATTTGTATAGGATCTCATGATATCATTCCATTTATTTATCACATCCAATTTATCTCGATGAGATATCACCACCTTCTTTTTATTATATATAAACCACCTATGGTTTTTGTCTGCAATGAACTCACTTATTCCGTAAGTGTGATGAAGTTCATGAAAAAGTAAAGCTAGCAGCTGGAGCTCAAGCTCTGTCTTGGAGTATCTAGATAAACGCGTAAGGCTGATGCAAACTTCTTTTTTGTTATTAATGGCCATATCTCTTTTGGCAAATTTACTCATCTGTTCTTCAGTGTTTTGTTCCGTGTAAGTATATCCTTCTGCTAGAAGATCATCTTTTCCTGCTAAACATGATTTTTTTACTGGCTTAAGCTTTAGTTGCTCTATTTGAAGAAAAACGCTTTGTTTTGAATCCTCTATTTTACTAAACAGCTCACCAAGGTCGCCATCTTTTGTATTAATAATATTCTCATACCATAAAGAGCTATTATTTCGATGAGCGTAAAGTCGATGCATTGCTGTTTTTAGTTTTTGCTTAAGACCCACAAGTTGATTTTTTACATATCCAGGTGAAGTACCTGAGCCATTTCCACCACAACCATCAATGCCACCGCAAGCCATTCCATCAGTATTTCCGGGGGTATCTGCCTCCACTTTTGAGTTCTCTGTATCACCACCAGTATTCGCATACCTATTTATTTTTTTAGGAGAACAGGCTGTGATCAACAAAACAAAGACTGCCATTACAAATAAACTCAATAATATTTTGAAGTTCTTTAACACTGATGACAGCCTTTAGTTAGATTAAGTTAGCTTTTATTATACTTACTCTCTCTGCAGGCCCTGTGCCCTAAGTGCTTTAATCTTTTATTTAAGATATCAATAGGTTGCGCGACATTCGTGGACCACTAACTGTTTAAGTAATTTGGATGAGACTAAAATTGTCACTCACTAGATTTGTGATGATAAGGATATGTGTTTAGTTTTATAAACCTATATGTAACCCTAAGTGCCACTAATGGAGTTAAAAGCTTCATTTAAACTCGTAAAGCAACCGGCAAAGGAGTTATCTAAAGAATCAGTTGATTGTCTATCTAAATTGATTATTTTCCCATCAGCCATTGTTCCATACGCTTTCCCACAACTGTTTCCCAACTTGTCTAACTCTCCTGGAAGCAACACTTGGTATATTGTGATTTCCTCACTGTTATTAACTTTATTATTAGTAGTTGTTGTTGCATTTGCCATTGTTGCAAAAAACAAAACCACTAAAGTTGATATTAATATTTTCATGACATTCTCCTTATTTATTTTTTCTGTGTCTAAACCAAGCGCATAGCTTGTATGAACCTAATATAATTTACCTTAGAAAAATAAAATAGATTTAGTTAGCAAATAACTAGCTATTATCTTAACATATAGCTAATATATCAGCATAAACTACTATTATTACACAGGTAAATTAATATTTAAATATTGGATTTTTTGCTGTATTTTAAAGATATCAACAAGAGCCCCCACCCTTATCACAGATTATAGACAACAACTGTTAGCATTAAGGTTAGTACATTGAAATTTCTCCATCATCAAAAAATAAGCTAAAATCTGGAGCACTAAGACCGTCCACATCCTGCATAACCACAATAGCGTCAACCACATAAGCTGAAAGAGCCTTAAAGTCTCTTATAGGGTGATCAGATATTGTTATTTTTGTTTTAAAAAAAATTTTTAGCGAAACATCGTATAAATAAACCGTCTCTGGTGACAGGTGACTGGATTGAGCATTTTCTGCTTTTAATAAATAACAGTAAGTAGAGTTGCAAACTTTCAAAGAGTATTTTTCATAAGAACTGTTTTTTGCATTTAAGACAGATCGTGAAATAAAAGCTACTGCAAGCAATAAACTTACTTGCAGTAGCTTTTTAAATACTTTTTTTCTATTATTCTGATTCATAACAATCATTGTTTGAAGACGATCCTATAATAAATTTGTCAGCATCTTTATTTGGGAACATGCCACCGAAAGTTTTATCTTTTAAAGAGGTGCCCTCTCCACATTCATTAAACTTATTGGGTGCTAATTTCAGTAAGTCATAAACGGGATCAAGAAGTAGTGCTGCTGGTCTTACAACAGTACCTATGACATTTTCCGATGACCCATTTTTTCCATAGGTTTTAATATCCATAGAAATCACCTCACCATTCAAAACACGGGTTATTTTGGCTAAAACATCCGTTACTGACTGATTATCATCAGTTTGTTTTGACAGACAAATATCATTTTTAATCATATTTCTCTTTCTATTTTTCTGAGTTTCTTGACCTGAAGGACAAAGTGTTTTCTGATTTTTCAATACCCACCTGGTTGCTGCAACTAAGTCTGAACCCATATCAACAATATCAGCCAAACCATTGTTTGTTCTTAGTTTCCCGGCTTTTTCCTGACTTTGTAAATAGCCCACCATATCTTTTGCTGTGGGCTCTAACCCCTTATGTTGGCTAATAAACTTGCCATACCCCTGAAGGTCATAGGCCGTATACAAACTAGTGAGAATCTGTATGCCTGCCTGTGCATGCTGTAAGGCCTCCATATCTGCTCGATCTAGTTTAATAGTAAGAGAATTTAATAAATCACATTTTTTATCATATTCAATGATATTTTCCGAATTCAACTCTACAGAACAGTTTTGAGAAGCCTCACCTAAAGTTGTGCCAGCAAATAACACATTGATATTCAATGTTAAGCCTAAATCTTTATTAGCTTTTAAAAAAGTTCGAAAATCATTTTGACCAGAACGATACTCATCTAAAAAATCTTGAAATTCTGATTCATTAGAGATTTTAGCCTTCCCAGAGTCATCTAATAAAAAACTTTTCATTCCGCTTACTGGAAATTTAGCTACTATATTTTTGTAGGATTTTACTTCCTTTTTATCCCCATGGATTAGTACTAAAGGCTCTACTCTTTTCATAATTCCCCTTAGCTGCATAAATGAGGAAATAAAACCTTTGTAAAATTTTGCTCTTTTATTATTGGGGTCAATGTTCAATGCTCTATTAAACACCAAATCTGCATACATAAAACGTATGGGGTCCATAAGTTGTTCCCCTGCCAGAGCCAGCTCTTCTGCCAACTGCTCAGCCGGTATTGTTTTATCGTAGGCCTTTGGGTTAAGATTGATTTTACCCCGATTGCTATTTGTATTTTTGTTTACAGAACAAGCTGTAACCAGCCCTATTGTGCAACTTCCTAGCGCTAACATTTTTAGCGCACTCTTTACTCTAGTTTTCATTGTCATCTCCTTTGATGACCCCTTCTCTGTTTTGATTCACTCGGTATGCGAGTCATACCATTAAAAGTAATAATTCTTTCACCCCTCACTCAATGCTGTCGCCCTCTTTAACAAAGTTTATTTGGTATTGCTTGATTAATAGCGCTCGATATCCACTAAACCTGTTAATCTTACTCAGAGCATAGAGAGGTGAATAATAACAGCTCCCATTAGCATAGGAATTCTCATCCATGGGTGTTCCCAAAAAAATTAATTTATTATTAATAGTAATACCAAAATTCTCTCCACAGGTCGCACCATTAACATCCGGCACTCCAGGCATAAGGATCGAATAATCCGGGTAACGCTGAATCTCTTTTATGATTTGTAACTGATCCACAAGTTCATTCTCCGCAAGCTTCAATAAGAATATCACCACCTCATCAAGGCTTTCGGAACAACCAATCTCTGAAATGTTTACCCAGCCTCTCTTTGGAAGTACTAACAGTTCACCATCTAGAGTTCCTCCCCATTTACTCATACATCTTTCTCCTGAATGGCTTTCCTCTCCTGGGTACAATATTTTAAATTCCTCTGACATTCCTATTAAAGGGACCAAGGTCACCATAAATATTAGTATTATTTGTCTCAAATATTTCATCTCTTTCTCCTTTTCTCCTTTTCTCATTATATATTTAAATTGTTCAAGGGCACTGGCCCGCTCATATTGTTCTTTTGGAATTAACTTGGATTTATCTACTATCCTGAAAAGCCTTCGATACTATTGAAAGCCTCCTGGAAATTTGAAAAACAACCCTTTGGAAATTTATTAGACCTTAACTTACCCAACCATTGGATTTTCCCGTTCGCCATGGTTCCGTAAGCTTTTCCACAACTATTTCCCACCTTGTCCGCTTCACCAGGAAGTAAAACTTGATAAATAGTTGTTGATTGTTTTTTTGTTACTTTATTTTTTTCACTGGCCTGAACAGCCAATGCTAAAAATAAAACCACAAATAAGATAATTAACTTATTCATTTCTCTCTCCTTTCACTACTTCCCGTAGTGTCTTATTTTATACTTTTTGTCTGGACTTAATATGAGGTCTACGAACAATTAAAAATAGATTTTGTTTGCTAAATATCGTACAATATATTAACTAAGTGTTTATTATTACGGATAACTTGTTGATATTATGGATATTTTTGAATTTAAAAATTATAGAAAATTTGTCAATTCTTGGATAAAGTCTCAACCCCAAAGAGGACGTGGGCAGCTTGGTCGTATGGCAAAACACTGCGGCCTTAGCTCTGTATATATAAGTCAGGTATTTAAAGGAGATCGGCAGCTTAGCCTGGAACAGGCACACAGCTTAGCGGATTACCTAAATCTGCTAAAGCTTGAGACCAAGTACTTTTTATTACTAGTTAGATATGATCGTGCTGGAGACTTTAAATACAAAAAATTTTTAGAAGAAGAAATTAATGAAGTTCTGCAGGTTGGGCTGGATTTAAAAACTCGTATTAAAGATGATGTGGAGCTTTCTGAAGATGCTAAAATCTCATTTTACTCTCACTGGGCCTACTCGGCAATTCGCTTACTCAGTTCCATCCCTGGCTACCAAAGCGCAGAGAGTATTTCTCAGTACCTTAAGTTTCCATTAGATAAAACTAAACACATGATGGAGTTTTTAGTGATTCATGGGCTGTGCAAGATGGAAAATGGAAAGCTGGTAATGGGACCTCAGAAAATCCACTTAAGTAGCGACTCCCCTTTAGCAAATAGCCGTCATGCCAGCTGGCGCTTAAAAGGTATGGAGGCCATGGGAGAAAAAGACCCTCAGCACTTATACTTTACCGCCCCCATGTCTTTATCTCGTAAGGATAAAGGTAAAATCAAGAAAAAGCTCATAGACTTTATCGAGGAACTCTACACTATAGTGGGCGAGTCTAAAGAAGAGGAAATCGCTTGTATTAATATCGATTGGTTTAACTTATGAAAAAAGTCTCCAAATTAAAATTATTTGAACTTGTATTAGAGCAGCTGGAGAGACAACATCAAACACTTATTCTCTCAGCTCAAGCCGCTAAGAATGAAGCCACTAACGAAGAGTCAGTGGCCGAAAATAAATATGACACCCGAGGCTTAGAGGCCTCTTACTTAGCTGGCGCACAGGCAAAAAGAGCTGTTGAGCTAGAGGAAGTGATTAAGATTATTTCGGATTTAAAAAAGAATGTGAGTCAAAAACCTGTGATGATCCAAAGCACCTCTTTAGTTCAAGTGGAAATAGATGAAGAGGAAAAGCAAGTCTTCTTTATTTTACCTAAAGTAGGTGGAGTGAAGTTGAATTCTGAAAACATTAATATCACTGTAATCAGCCCCCAGTCTCCTTTAGGCGAACTACTTATGGGACTGAAGAAGGGTGATTTTTTTGAATTTCACATAAAAAATGGCGTGAAAGAATATGTTATATCTGATTTTTATTGACAATATTTTTCCAAAGTAAGAGCCCCTTCCACTGCTGACTTGTTTAAAACTTTTGAAAACTCATTTTTTAGACTTAACCCACTGTACTTCTCAAGTTGATTTAAGTATATATTCTTCAATTAATCATAATGAACAGTTTTCAGACTCACTTACAATTATTGTCACTTTGAGAGTTTTGACGACAACATTCTCTTTGTAATTTCAAATGCTTACCCCTTTCCCTACAGGGCCCTCACATTGCATAGAGATAAGGGTTATGACTATAGAACTAATTAAAATTATAAATTTAGTGAAAAACAAAACAACTAGAGCTTTAAAGTCTCTGACCTTAGCCAGCTCTCTGGGAGCTATCAACATACTCATGTTTTTTGGTATAGTTGTATTACTATCCGGTTGTGGCAAGAACTTCAGTCCTAGTAAAGATTTTAAAATGGCTATCCAAAACAAATCAAAAAATACAAAAGATAATAAAAATACCAAAAAGCCAGTGTTAAAACGTAGGGGAGGTCACGTTCTAATTTCTAATGGCAAAACCCCTGCGACCAAACATCCTTACTTATCTGATGGCAACCAGTACCTATTACAAAAATTAACAAACATCATCAGTAATAAAAAGATTACCGATGATTATTTAGCAAAATCTGCTAACAGCATAAATATAAAATATATCTATGACCAAAAGGGCAAAAATCTCAATACCATAGAAGCTGAAATCATCTTCGATAAAGAAGCCCACCATTATTTACCAGAAGCCATACATTTTGAAATTAAGCCAGATACAAATTCTAGTTGGAAGAGTACCAATATAAAATTAAAATCTAGTATTCAAGAAATAGTCACAAACAACAATCAAATTAAATTGAATTTTGAAAAGGTAGAAATCACTGCGAAATGTGAAAAGAGTACCCACCTAAAACCTTGTTCGTTAGTCAGCTTTGTTCTAGAACTTCCCGAAGACACAAAAGGCTTTACACATGGTATGGCTTTTTTCTATGAGTCTAAATCAAAAGGTTTAAACAGGGAGAAAGCCCTAACGGCAGAACAAAGTTTACAAGCCAAGTCTGCATTAATTAAAAGTATTTCCGACAAGAACAATGACCAAAGCTCTGAGGTCATTAAAGAAAGTGTCACTATTGTACACGGTAGGTCTTATATTCAGGTAAATATAATTTTTGCTGACGATAGTGAGTTTAAAATCAAATCAGACCTTGTTGAACTACAAAATGTAGCTGACACCTCTGACCTAACAACAGCTACATATACAGATGCTGATGGCAACACCCACCCTATTGACTGTAACCTTGTGGGTCTTGATAAGATAAAAGGTGCACAACAATACAACTGTGTTGACCCAAAATCTTATAAATTAGAAGCTAGCACTAGTACTTCCCAGGGAGACCAAGCAAACAATAATATTCAAAATATCCCGGATGAGGACGAACACAGTGATCAGGTGGAACCCACAGAGCAAGGGCTCAAGGATGAAAATCAAAATAACAAGGCGGCCTCTCTCTTTCCAGAGACTTTTAAGTTAACAATCGACTTAGAAGATCCAAAAGATGTTAAATCTGGCACAACAAAACTGGTTATTAAGGAGAACTTACTCTACAACGAAGAAACGGCCATTATAAAACTCACTCCTGAGAATCAACGCCAACTTGTTGATCTATATAATCGAGTAAAAGATGATGAGTATTTTCATCAAAAAATGAGGGTTTTAACCAGTCCAAATAAAAAAGGCGATCTTTCCATGTGCCAAGTGAAAGAGGTAATGAACCAACAATTAGCCAATGGGCAATTTAACCCTGATGACATTAAAGTTAGTGACTACAAAGGTAAACTAGTGGATAGATCTGGGAGGACCAAGCAGTTCTTTAGATCAATTCAGCCAGCGCTAAAATATTTATATAAAGTTTATGATCTTTTAGGCACTAACCGTGAAGGAATTTATTATCTTCCCATTGAGTCTAGGTACCCATATGGAAAATATATCATGGAATTTGCCGATGCAGACAACCCATTGGCAACAGAACTTAGCTATGGCCCCTTCCAAGTTTGGGATCGGACCTTAAATAACGTTATCCTTGGCAAATATGGTAATATAGTGAAAGCTACTATAAAATCTTTAAATTCATACTATAATAAAAAGATGTTTATTAATACCGAGGGGTGTTCCCATACAACCCCATGCTATAGCTTGTCTGGAAAAGGACTGAACAGAAAAATCAAAGATGATGACCCAAGAAAGTCCCTGATCACGTCGGCAGTGTTGGCTGCCCAACTGCAGGGCTACTTATACAAACAAGTTAAACGTACTGATTTAATTCCCATAGCATATAATGCTGGTGAAGGCTATGATCATATTTCCATATGCAAATGGAGCAATGACAAAAGAAAATGTATGCAGAAGAAGTTTTGTGATCGTGAGGGACTGAAGTTAGGAACAAGAAACTGTAATATAAAATTTGCAATTCAATTCAACCCTTTTGAAACCCATAATTCATTAAATCACCTTTCAAGGTTCAACAATGCAACAAAAAAACAATGTCGTCGTCTGGATTACGCCTACGAGGTTGCCGCCTTGAGAATACTAGGTGCCAACCCAAACAACTACCCTCACTTTGAATATAATTTAATGGACCCTAGTGAATATCCTTCAGAAGCAAAGATGAGTATTTTCCCTAAGTAAAAGGTGTTGATAAAACATAAAGATAGTTAGGAATTTAAACTCTTAAAACAAGCCAGGGTATTTTTAAGTAACATTGTGATAGTCATAGGACCCACGCCGCCCGGCACTGGAGTTATGGCTTTTACTTTATCCTTAGCTGAGTTGAAATCAACATCACCACAAAGTTTGGCCTTTCCACTTTCGGCAATTCCTTTTTGATGAATCCCCACATCTATGACCACCGCATTTTCACTAAAATCGCTAGCATTTAAAAACTCGGGTTTTCCCGCTGCCACAACAATAAAATCTGCTTTTTGACACAGCTCTTTTAAATTAATGGTTCGAGAGTGTGCCATAGTTACCGTGGCATTGGCTTTTTGCAACATCAGCGAAACCGGCTTGCCCACAATATGACTACGGCCAATAACTAATGCGCTGGCCCCTTCTAAATTAAATTCATAATACTTTAAAATCTCCATCACGCCCCATGGAGTACAAGGCTGTACTGGAGATTTGCCCATATAAAATAAACCGGAATTATATGTGGTTAAGCAATCTGCATCTTTATTGGGATCAATGGTATTTATGGCACTAAACTCATTCAGCTGCTTGGGAAGGGGTAATTGTAGCAAAATTGCGTGAACATCAGTGTCTGTATTTAACTGACGAATAGCTGATTCTACCTGATCTTGACTGGCATCAATTGGCAATTCTATTTTTTTTGAGCTAAAACCTACTTGCTCACAAGCCCTTTGTTTATTTCTTACATAAACGTGGCTAGCCGGGTCTTCCCCAACCAGAATCACTGCTAAACAAGGTTTAATTTCGAAAGAGGACACCTCTGACTGAATTTTTTCTCTAATAGAGGTCGATACCTCAGCCCCACTTAAAACCTGCATCTATGCTCCCTTATTGGGGTTTTTCGCGCTAGTGTAGCTTGACTCCCTTAGTGATTCAAGCTATTCGTTAACATCTAGCAAACTAAAGGAGAATTTATGAGCAGCCTAAAAGTACAACCCGATGGCGAGTTAACTTATAGCTTTTCCGAATCAGCACCCACAACACCTAAAAAATTTCGCAAAGGTACTGATGTTACTGAACTTTATAAGTTTGTACATAAATATGACCTACAAGCAGAGGCTATTTTTATCCTAAATAAAATTAAAGCCGAAATTAAAGCTAAAACAGCCAGCACTAAGAAAAAGAAAAAATAGACTAAAACACTTTTACATTTCTAGCTATCCCACTGAATAATTCTGTATTTTTGCATAATTTGAAGTTTGGGCAAAAAGCGAGTTCGGAGCGGAGCCGAAGGCGAGCACCGCTTGTTTGAGCATTTTTGTGCAAACTTCAAATTATGCAAAAATACAGAATTATTCAGTGGGATAGCTAGAAATGCGATTCTCGCACACTTTGTCCCTTTTAGATCCTTGAACTTTATCTCTATAAAATTTGAGACTCAGCTTCCATAATTTAATAGAAATCCAATATTCGGACATGAGCTACGCTGAGAGCTACATTTTTTTGGCCTTAGTTTTGAACTGCTCTCTGTTCAAGAGGAGAAAGTTATGAAGCCATTCAATCAAAAAGGTCAGGGTCTTATTGAGTATATCATAATAGTGGCTCTTGTGGCTGTAGCAGCCATTGGATCCATTAAAATTTTGCAAAAAACCATCAATGTGACTTTTGCAAACAGCATTAACAGTTTGCAGGGGAAGGATTCAAAAAAAGTGGATCATGAGCAGTTAGAAAAAAAACATTATAGAAAAAAGGACCTTAGTGATTTTTTTAAAGGTGCATCTAATGGTAAAAACAATGTTAGCCAATAACAAAGGGCAAGGGGTCGTGGAGGCTACTGTTCTTGCCCTGGTAAGCATGTGTGGAGTTTTACTCATTTGCTTAAGCGCTAGTTATGGACTGAGTCGTATTTGGATTCACCAAAGTCTTTATGATGGTTTGCTCTGTATGGCTGACCTTACACCCAGATCCATATGTACTAAAAAAATTCGAAAACAAATTACTGGAGTTCTAAAATGGGGATCTTTAAATCATCTTTATTTTGATAAATTCAATGACAATTATACAGGTAAAGTAAAATGGACATTCAATATTACGAAAAGAAAAAAACTAACCCCATTCAATCAATTTCAAATTCAGTTTTCCAAAGTAATAAAAAAACAAGATCTAGAAAAAGTGAATCGGGGTTTTTAGTGTTAATACTTTGTTTAGTTACGCCCCTCATAGCTATATTTATACTATCTGCTACAAAGTTAGGTCTTTTGTTAAAGTATAAGAATAAATCTGAAACTCTGTGCCGGGCCTATTTATATAATGCCCAACATAAAATGGAAAAAGAAATCTCCCATCTTATTAAAATGAATAAAAAAGCAAAACGTCTAAGATTTAGGAGAAAAGTGGCACAAACTCGTTTAGCATTATCCCTAGCAAGTGGCACCCCGCTTATGATTGCCCAGGCAAAAGCTTACTTAGTTAAAATCAAAGCGCAACAGTCTATATTTCGTAGTCAGCAACTTTTACAAAAAAAATATATTGATTCCCAGTCCCTTCGCTTAAGAAAAAAAGTAGAAGCACTTTTTAACAAGGGTTTGGAAAATTATGTTACACAAGTAAAGTTAAAGGCCTCTTTACCTAGTCTATACACGTCTCCACTTTTATCTGCTTCTCCCGATTATAACAGAAGTTTATTTTTTGCTCGTAAACAATTTTGGTCGTTGAGTTGGCAATTAAATTTAAAACAAATCTTTCCCAACTTTATTTTAAATAACAAATCCATAATCAAGCATGCTAGCAACCCAGACTATAACTGTGGTGCCACAATTATCCAAAAAGGAAATCAATGGAACGCTCAAATCTTAAAAATGGTCAAATATATATAGAACTTATCGTAACCATCACTTTTATGGTTTTTCTTACTACAGCTTCGTGCTCACTTTATAAGAGTGAAAAGAACACTCACCCATGGATGAAAACACTGCAAAAATCTAGCGAAGAACAGCAATTCCCTAGCACTACATATCCATATTAACTGACTCATAAGGCACACTTTATAAGTTCTAAGAACTTCACTAAAACCAACAAAAGGTACAAGTATAAATAATGAAAAAAATAACTAATTTTGATTTTAAATCATTGGCACAAAAAGATATATTTATTTTCTTTTCTATTTCCATGGTCTCTCTAGTTATTATATTGATCTATTCTAGTAGCCAATCCTCAAACTCCCCTACAGATGCCCCCATTAAAATGAATACCAGTTTAGACACTGTCATTCCTCAGGGCTTTGTACTCATTCCAATCGAGATCATCAATGCAAAAGCCATTGATGATCTTATTCAAAATTTTGGTGTTGTGAACCTATATGCAAAATCCAAAAACACAAATTATCTGAATAGTCAGTACCTACCTGTAGCTACTGGTATTAAGATTATTCGTTCTCCAAAAAATCCAAGTGTGTTTGCTGTGCTCTCGCCGGAAAACAGTGCCTATAAAATAGTACGCGCCACTGGGCCATTTACCGTTACCATACATAACCCTAAAAACAATACTACCAGTTTTAAAAAAGAGAAAAAAAAGAAAAGAAAAATAATTATTGAAAACATATAATATAGGAATTTTTGGATTTTATGAAACTTTTAAAAAAAACAACTTTAATTATTACAATAACTTTGCAAACAATTTGGCCTAACAGTATTTATGCACAAAATGCGAATACTGAGTTTGATCATGCTAGGAAAGCTTCTCTGACTCAGAAAAAACATCGTGAGATTAAAACCATCCTCATTAAAGATATCTCAGTGAGTAATCACGATTACTCTGTAGCTCTAAAAACAAATTCATTTATTTCTCCAGTAGAATCTGATCTGAACAGCATAGAGCTGAATAAAAACCATAAGGAACTACTGTCTCTTTTAAAAAAAGCTAAGTTTTACCAACTGCAAAATGAGGACAGCTTGGCTTACCCTCTTTATTTAGAGATCAGCCATATGGCCTATCTTCATCACTGGAATAAATTAGAAAAAGAAATTATCCATTACAGTTTTCTCAAGTTAAGTGAGTTAAGTGCGGAAAAGCAACATTATTGGATCAATCAAGCTTTAATATTCATGCCTCAAAAATCAATAGATAAATATGACCTTTCAAACTCCACTCTACGAGAATATAACAAACAGCTTCAACAGATTTCTTTTTTAAAAGTATTAATTCCAGAAGAGTTTTATTTATATAGATTGATACTCATAAATGGTGAGAAAGTCAGCCTACAACAACTAAAAAAAATGAAATTCCCCAAAGGGACTACCATTAAATTAAGCTTGTTATCTAATAGTTATGCGCCTGTGCATAGAAACCTTTCTGTTTCAGATTTGAAAAACTATATCACTCAGCCCACTCTGCTTGTGAGTGGACAATGTGATTCTCCTGAAATTAGTGAATCTTACTTACCTAAACAACCCATCTCTGTTTTGTTTAAAGACCATTGTTTTTACAAAGCTCCTAACAAAAATAAATCCCTTCAGACTCGGCTTATGCAATCTCCGCAAGCTATTGCTAAAAAATCATCAGAGCAATCCTTATTAAAAAACAAGTGGCTTTGGCTAGGCTTTGCATTAATTGCTGGGGCTTACTTCTCTCAATCAAAATCTACTAACAACAATAGTTCTCACGCATCTAACACAATGGGAAAAAATGGACCAAACACCCCTAAGATAACTCCACCCATAACTTATAAAGATGAAAATGAGGGAACTTATGATGATTTGTAGTTTTATTAGGTTAAAAAGCACTATCTACAGGATATACTCACTTTAAATGTAGGTGGTGCACCATCTACCTCTACAGTGTAGCCATTTTGCAAATCAGCAAAGTGCTGTGTCTGGATAAAAAATGGAACGATTTTGCTTGAAGTAGAATTCGTAAGTAAAATGTAGTTGCCTTGTGACCCTGTATCTAATTCCTCTTGAGTAAGGTCACGTATGGCGTAATCAGCAATATCAACAGAATTTGGCGCCGCAGAGGAAGTCACAAGAGCTCCGCCACCACTACAAGTAGACGCACCCACTGGATTATCAAAATGCTCACTATCTGCACATGAAATAAAACAAAGAGAAATTACACAAAATATTATCAACTTCATAACTTAACCGTAAATTTTTTTATTTAAAAAGTAAACTTCTTTTACTTTGCCATTTTCAAAATAAGTTTTACAACCTGACACACTGTCCTTTCGTCCGTATTGAAAATACGGCTTCAAGTCTCCCTGGAGTTTATTAATACCCGCCTGTGGGCTCTCATATAAAGCCACTAAATTTGTAAATATACTTGGCTTTTCTATGGGGCTATCTGAGCCAAAATCAAAATCAATACCTGCTTGTTTAAGTGCTTGCCAAGGAAATACAAATGCATACAACTCTCCCAGCTTATCTTTTAACCAGGGCCTATCAGAGAGCCAGTGACAGGGCTGCATATGACAGCTAACATTTAGATTTTTCATCTTCAATATGTCCGTTGGCTTAGCCATTTGAGCATGCTCTAAGTGAATTTTCCCAAAAACACCTTCACTTTGAAGATCCAGTGATATATCCACAACCTTTTCTACAGCTAAATCTCCAATACAATGAACGGCTACCTCTAAATTTCGCTGCCAAGTAGCAGCGATAATATCTTTAAGAATTTCATCTGAATAGATCTGAAACCCACACTGTCCACTCCCCTGGTAATTGCCGCTCAATAAAGCACCCTCAGAACCTAGAGCTCCATCAAAAAAAATTTTTAGGCCTCTTGATTTTATAAGAGCAGAATCTTGATTTTTTAGACTTACTATTTTATCCAAAAATTCATTAAGCGGAATATCATCCTTTAAATAATAAAAACTCTCCACAAATAGCTGCAACTGATTATTGATTTCTAATTTTTTTAGAATCTCCCACTGCTGGAATTCACAACCCACATCACGCACATGAGTGAATCCATTTTCATGAAAAATATTCTGTGCTCTTAAAATATAATTCTGAATTTGCTTTTGGCTGAGTTGGGGGATCAGCTTTTCAACCCATTTTTTTGCCGCGTCAATAAATAGACCTGTGGGCTTATGGTTTTTATCCTGCACCACTACTCCTCCAGCTACTTCTAATTGCTTGGGTAGAGACATCAAACTAAGGGCTTTAGAGTTTACCCACACACAATGGGCATCAGCTTTTGTAAATGCCACTGGAAAATCTGGAAAATATTTATCTAAGTCTTCTTTTGTGGGCAAAGTGCCACCCCAGTTAGACTCATGCCAGCCATAACCCAATAACCATTGCCCATGATAATGCTGCGGATTTAATTCTAAACGTGAAAGTTGATCTAAGGAATTTATATGTTTTAAACAAAGGCGTTCATCAAATAGTCCTGTGCCCATAAGGTGCACATGACTATCATAAACATTTTCTAAAGCGAAAGGCTTAGTTGTTGCCTCCGCGGACTCTGCTTCCAGTATTTGAACTTCCATCTGTAAAACTACTACCAGAATAATTTTGAGTTGGATAGGGGTTAAAGCCCGTTTGGTAAGGATTCGCTGATGTTGGGTAGAATGAAGACGAACCTAAATAACCATTATTAGCTTGGCCGCTGAGGTTAAATGTATTATTTGAACCGCTTCCATAATAAGGATTATAGCCAGAACCTACTCCCGAATATGGGTTATAGCCGGAACCAGAACCACCTGTACCCCACATGCCGTTATTGTAAGGAAGTGTGTTATAACCACCAATTCCAATGCCTCCACCGATGCCGATTCCGCCACCAATTCCAATACCTCCACCGATGCCGATTCCGCCACCGATTTGACCGCCAACTCCTGGCATGCCGCCACCAAATCCATATAGGCCCTGGTAGGCTTGGCTCACTTTGCTTTGTAATTGCTGAATTTGCATAGTTAAATTTGAAATGTTCTGATAGGCCACTTGTTGCTGTTGTTGCCTTTGCACCTGCTGTTGATAAACTTGTTGTTGATACTGAGCATAGGCCTGTTGTTGTTGTTGAGCCATTTGCGCCATTTGCTGTTGGTATTGCGCACTCATGCCTCCATTTGGGAACTGATTTCCACCTGGAAAACCTGGGTACTGGTTGCCGCCAGGAAAGCCTGGGTACTGATTCCCACCTGGAAAACCTGGGTAACCGCCTGGATACATTAATGGATTTACACTATATGGTCCTGCAGCCATCCCCCCTTGAAAGGGCCAACCTGCACCTGTATTGTACCCGTTATTTCCTGCCCCAGCCCAAGGACCAGCATACCCCCAAGGCCCCTGCCCTGGTGTAAAAGGTCCCATTGGTGCCCCAGAATAAGAAGGTGGGTAACCAAACGCACTCCCATTGGTTCCACCAGGACCGTAGCCTGTGGAACATGCATAACTGCCCATACCAAGCCCGCCATAACTTGCACCGTAGCTTCCGCCTGCAGCAAACCCATAACCTAAACCACTCATAAGAGTAATATAAGGATCTGCTGTACGAGCACCAAACCCTGCATCTGCAGCATTTTCAATAGCTTTTTCCTGGATCTTATAGGCCACTGCTCCGCCTGTAAATGCACCAATCACATCACCCCAAATTTCACCATTGGACTTTGATCTTACATATCTGGTTTCACAGTTTACACAATTTTGACCTTCCACTTTGTCGTATTTTTTAGATTTTTCAATACTTTTTCTTTTCTTTTTTACCGCTTTTTTATAGTCTTTCTCAGCTCGTATCCGAAACTTCTCTACTCTCTTCCACTTACCCTTGAATTCCCGATAGTCTTCGTAAAGCTGTTCTAAGCCTAAGCCTTCGTAAGAGTCTTCATCTTCGTCATCATCTTCATCTTCATCTTCATCTTCATCTTCATCTTCATCTTCATCTTCGTCATCATCCCCGGTTCCTTCAATGGCTAATTTACAAGTATCTGTATATTTATCCTTTGCTTTTTTACCCTTATAAGGCGCATTTCCACAAAATGCTGACAACTTATTTAGATTAATAGCATCTAAAAATTCATTTCTTTTGCCTCCCTCTGGAGTCGTCTTACAAAAAAGGTCATCCACAATTATTACTTCAGATTCACCTTCTTCTGAAGTAGTACTAGTTCCAAAAATACTACCAGAAGAATCACCTTTACCATTTCCTTTTGAGTTCGCACAGGCCGGGTCATAGTCTGATGCCGATCTCTCATTTGCATAAAAATCAAATATTTGATCCACAACGGCACTCTTTAAATGTTTTTTATTCTTTAACTTCTTTTTTCTAGCCTTAATTTCATTCCAAAGAGCCTTTTTTTTATTTTTGTATCTTGCTTCTTTTTTCAATGCCTTCTCAACTACACCAGCTTTTCTTTTTACACCTTTAGAATTGACAGCCAATGCTTGTGCTGTTTGAGCGCCACAATAGGGTTGTCCGCCTCTACTTCCACCAAATCCATTCATCTGGTACTGTGCTTGGG
>JABJQG010000033.1 GCA_018663505.1 Pseudobdellovibrionaceae bacterium
ATTCACGAGCATTAACAGGCTATCAAGGCTCATGGGCCAAGCCAGCCAAAAATAGTCAGAAAAGCAATAGAAATTAATCAGGATTTTGGGGTTTTTACGGAAAGGCACAGTCAAAACTACCACGATTTGCTTTTGGGCATTGGTTTGATGTATAGAAAACATAAAGCTTCTTATTTTTAATATGAAGCTATTTTACTTGTCTAATAAGTAACAGCAAAGGTGTTGAGTTTTGGATATCATATGGAAATCTGAATATAGAGTTCTTCATACTTTACCCAAATGACTCTTGCGAATAAGCAATTGCTTCTTAAATCGAAGCTCAACAACTGAGTTTGTGTATGTTTTTTTGGCTCACTTATTGAAATATATTAATAAGTGAACGTTACAAACACCAAACTATTCCTCGTAGAGGGATATTGTGACACATTTTGTGTCACTTTGTAAACTTAAGGAGAGAATATGAAATTATTAGGTATATCAATTGGATTACTGATTTGTGCTTCTAGCGCTTGGGCTATGAAATTTAAAAGCATCAGTAATGGAAAAGAAATTGTTATGAAAACATTCGAGGTAACGGATTGGCATAATCTGTGTGACCTCAGACGCGTAGCTACCCATGAATCTTCAACTTATGGTCCACATTTAGACTTTCTCCTTGGGGGTAAGGATAGAGGAGGGGTGTTGTATGCATGTAGTATTGATATCTTTGGGTACAGTGAGTCCGCAGGCTTTGTCCCAGTACGGGTAAATGGCGGCAAAGATGCTCCATTTACAATCGGTGATGGTAAGACTGGGAAACAGGTCGAACTTCTTGTGTCGTTTAGGGTTCAAAATTCCCAACTCTATTTTATTGTTCATGGTGGTAACGAGGTTATTACCAATTTAAAAGACACCTTTAAATTACATAGGAAGAGTGTACCTCTGTTTCTGAAGAGATACGTCACGAACACCGATATCAAAGGAGTTAGCCAGATACTTAAGTTTTCGTTGGATGCTTTGGGCCCAAAAGATGAATGCACAACAGCAACACGCCGCACATTATGCATACCTTAACGAAGGGAAAAATTAGGAAGTTAAAAATTGGTTGATAAATTTTATTTAGAAGAGCTGGAGCCTAAATTCGTGTAATTGAGGCTTTTTCTTAATTACTAATATTTCACAATTTTTTATTTATAGCTAGGCTAGCCAATTTTCTGAACTTGGACTCAAAAGCTCACATAATTGTCAAAGAAAAACTGGTAACGTCAGAAAGTCTTCGGATATTAGCCCACCATTTCACAGGATTAATGATTTTCCAAACAGAACTGTAAATTATACTCTTAAAAAAATTACCTGCCCACCCTGCCTTAAGTTTTCACAACCCTGCTTATCCTCAAAATAAGTAATTAAACCTCTTGGTTTCAACTTAGATTTGGACCGATGAGCTAAGCCTTAATGAAACGTCATTAAGGTTTAGGCTTTAAATAAAATTGCGGTAAAGAAACCAGGGTTTAAAAACAAAAAGTAACTAAGTTAAATTCAATATAAACTTACTTGCTGATATTTTTTGAAGGTATTACTTTGGCTTCCACAAATTTCAGTTTATTAATTTTTATTTCATTAAGAGCACTTTCAGGATTAACAACATCAAAAAGGTAATACGACAAACCATCTTTTATTTTTTTAGGCTGATATTCATATTTAACTTTCCCTGTCACCACTGGGCCAAAAAGTGTAGCTGCCCAACTAGAAGCCTTTATTTCTTCAACAGCTGAATTAGTTTTAACTCTTAGGAACACTTTACCTTGTGAATCTATTTTTATATTTCCTTCATGTCTAAGTGAATCCAATAGGTTGGTCACAATAAGGTTGTATTGGTGGCCACGTGGCAAGTCTACGTGAGTGAACATTCCATTTGAGAAAGTTACAATATTGTTCTTATCAACAATCACGCTTGTTTTTGAAGCCACCCCCCACATTCCAGGATTTCGATAAAAGTATATTCTCAAACCATCATGCTTTTTAATTGTTATATCTTTGTGCTGCTTCCCTGTATGTGTTGCACATGAGAATCCTCCAACAAAAAGAAGACATATTAAAAATATTTTTTTGATCATATTTCCCCCTAACAAAAAAAATACAATTTTGGGTGAGTTTAGTCATCTTAAGATAACTAATCAAGGCTGAATAAAACCAAATGATTTGAGACCCAACTTTCACATTATTCCAGTGCATTACCCTAAAAATGGCGTTTCTCCTGAATAAAACCCAGAGCTTTTAAAAACAAGATGGCTTAAAATTTATTTTTCATTGAAAATTCCTCATCAAGCCACTTCTTAACGGTGGCTTGATCAACGCTTTTCTTACGCTTCTTAGAACTAGATTTCTGTTTTTTAAAATTCTCAGGTTTAATTTGGCTGCCTATCGGCTCTAAAGATTCAGGGTCGAGCATACTAACAGGGTTTGGTTTAGCATTTGATTTCCTGTAAAATCCATCAAACTCGCTATCTTGTAACTCCCAATTTTTAGCATCCTCTGAAGACTTCCTACGCTCTGGAAACTTAAAATGAGGGTTTACTTTTAAAATTCTAACAAGAGCCCCTTTGATGCGGTCTTTAAGTGAATCTTTAGAAATTTTTAATTTTTTAGCCACGTCTTTTGTGGAAAGCCCCATCTCGTTATCAAGGTATAAATATGTAATTGCTTGTTTTTGTTTGTTGGTTAATAGGTAGGAATAGTCTTCAAGTTCATTGAGTTTTTCTTGTAAGTAAATCCCTATCTCCCAAGGTGATGATTTTTGGCTTTGGGGCTTCTGTGCCAGCCTATGCGCTTCTTGGTTTTTATAGTGATTGATGTGAGATTTTATGTGGTAGTTGCTTCTCTCTTTCTCTGTCGTCAGTAGATGATCCACAGCTAAAACCTCGTCAGGGTCATCCACATAACTTTCATCAAAGTCCGCATTTAAATTATCAAAGGGTTCATGCCTGATAAGTCCTTCAGCTAAAAGCTTTTCTTCCATGGGGTAGCATCCTCTAAACTTTGTTTGATTTTGGCTCTTATGAAGTTCTGTGCCTTTAGATGTGGGATGTAGAAAGGCTTCATTACAAGGAGTTACTGAAATTAAAGTGTCGGCATCTTGAGTCCGGTTATTCTTTGAAGGTGCGTCCCCACGCATAAGCCTATTATTTTCAAAATCATAATAAAACCGGCAAGATTTGGGTTCATTATCTTCTGCCCCAAATAATATCCAAGGCTTAGTACACTCGCACCCCGTAGGCTTTAAGTATCTATGATCCACTTTAATAGATCTGTCGCCGCCACCTCGTTTGCCTCCATATCGCCCCTTAGCAATACATGGGTTAATAGTCTTTTTAGCCCCCGATTTCATCGCTTATTTAAATAACATAGTTTACGCAATAAGTCATTTGTTAATATTTAAAGCAATTTTAATGGGTTATAGCAGAAATCCCCCCTTATCTTGTATAAAGTGAAGGCATAGTGCATTTAATAGCCAAAATCAGTCATGAGCTCCAAAGTTTGGATCAGGCTCACTTTAGCTCATAATAAAACCGATTCAGAAACAAGCCAAGAGAAGGCAAAGTAAAACAAGTCCCAGAGAAGGTTACAAAAATAACCCCATACGCAGAAAAAGAAAGTAAAAAACTGCTAACAGCCTCGGAATGTAACTTAGGAATGAATTTTAGCTTCAGTCAGTGGAGTCTCTAAAAAGTATAGAACCGCGACACATCTAAAAAAACAAATCCAAAATAAAACCAAATAAACAAAAATTAAATCATAAACTCGAAGGTTTTTAAGCCTTTTTGTATCTTTTTGCCTTTGTTGCAAAAAGGCCCAATACCTTTGCCAAAATTTAGGAGTAAATTTCTATGCAAGATAGAACAAATAACAAAAACCAAAGTTCTCAATTAGGTGGAATGGAAGACACCCTTTGGAACTTTTTTGAATCAGTGGGGAAAAGTCTTTTCCTCATCTCAAAAGAAATTGTCTTAGGTATTACCCATCAGACAATGCCTTTTGTAAATATAGCCATAGGATGTTTGGGCTTGTTCATATTTTTTAAATGTGACTGGGACCAATACATCTGGCTCATCTTTAATGGAGGAGAATATTATCCTCAGAAAACCTACGGCTTTTATCGCTGGTTTTTTGTCAGCTCACCGCTATGGGTGTGGGCCATGGGCCAAGTGTTTAGCCGGCGTAAGCTTGAAAATAGAATGGACTCTATTTTTTCAACAGCCGGTTTAAAAGATCGTAATGGTAGAACCCCAAAGCCCTTGTTTGATAGATACATAGGCGATGGTATTTACCTTATGCGTGTTAAGCGTGGCCCTTTTCCTATGGAGCAATATTATAAAGCCAAAGCCTATATAGAAAGTGGCCTAGGTATTTATGTGGATGACTTTAAGGAAGATCGAAATGGAGGGATCGTTGATATTATTTATTCAAGATCGCCAATGCCGTCTCAGGTTCACTTTTCATCAAACACCGACTACGAATTGCAATTTTTAGTAGGATCAACAAGGTCAACGCCAGTGGCATCAGATCTAATGCAAACACCTCACCTTTTGGTGGCTGGTCAAACCGGAAGTGGCAAATCCACATTTATCCGTGGCCTCATCACAAGTTTTTATCAAAACTCTGACTCTATGGAGTTTAGCCTTATTGACTTAAAAGGCGGCTTAGAGTTTCAGCTTTTTGAAAACCTCAAAAGAGTGAAGGTCATCCCTAATATTGAAAGAGCCACTAAGGAATTAAAAGATGTCCAAATGGAATTAGAAAGAAGGATGAAGCTTTTAAAAGAAAATGGTGCCAAAGATCTGGAGGATTTAAAATCTATGGAAGATAAAGAGGAATTAAAAAGAAAGCTTGTGGTAGTTGATGAAGCGGCTGAAATATTTTTAGGTGGCCATCATGCAACAACCGGAGAGCTTGCCATTGCCAGAAAAGCTATAAGCCAAATCGCAAGGCAAGGTAGAGCAGTTGGCGTTCACCTTGTGATGGCAACCCAAAGGCCCGATGCCAAAGCCATTGACCCGCAGGTGAAAACAAATCTTACAGGAATTATTTGTTTTCAAATGCCCAATAATGTTTCAAGCATGACGGTGATTGATAGCGGCAGAGCAACGCATCTTTCTGATATTCCTGGCAGGGCTTTATGGAAAGTGGGCGGTAAACTCACCGAGCTTCAAACGCCTTACTTAACAATCGACAATGCCAAAAGTCGATTAAGTAAATACAAAAGTAAAAAAATAAATACAACAAAGCCAAAACAAAAATCCATAAAAAGTTTTGATATGGAGGTTTAGATGAAAAGAAAAAAGAAAGTGAATGTTATTTTATCAAAGGAGCGGGACATTCCGCTCCTTGCCTTTCTCTGGAGATGGAAAGTTTGTACCACCATGGCCTTATGCAAAAAGTTTTATACAAAAGCCAATGTGGAAACAGGATACCGGAGATTGTTAAAACTAGAGGCTACTGAGTTCATTAAATGTTCTGTGGATAGTACGGGGCTAATGCACCTATGGACATTAGATAAAAAAGGGTTTGAGGTGATTAAAGATGACTTGCCCACTTTAAAAGAAGAGGGCTATAAATCTGAAAACCTTATCCATGATTATCTAGCTACGGCTATACATCTGGGTGAGTTTTTAATTGAAAAGCCAGACAATGTTATTTTCATTACAGAGCAAATCCTTAGGCGTGTGCATGAAGACGCAATGCCCGAATGGATACCCAGAAATGGCCATAGGCCCGATGGTTATTGGTGTATTCAAAATGGCGAAAGCATCACAAAAATAGCCTTAGAGGTTGAACTCAGTGCCAAACGAAACTCAGATTACGAACTCATTGATGGGTTTTATAGAGCTGAAAAAGTAGATCATGTATTTTGGATTATGCCTAAGGATAGTTTAATAAAGCGTATCCATAATTTATTTATGAAATACGGCGATAATGAAATTGGTCCCCACTCTTTTTTAAACTTAGAGGAGTTTAAAACTAAAGGGTGGCAAGCCCAGTTTCAATTAGGCAAAGCCAAGGGACAATCTATATCACAACTGCTTCACAAGGGGCCTACAACAAGCCTTCAACCTGTTGTGAGTTTTGATTTATTAAACTTTTTAAAAAGTCCCCATAGATCAAAGACTTATATGAATACAAGAGATGAGGTAAATCAGTGATAGACTTATGTAATATAGGGCTAAATTTAATATATACAAACAAAGACACACATAAGGAGCGACACATGACTAGTAAACAAATGTTGGGGTAGTGTATGAAGAGTAATTGGAATCCAAGTTTAGTATTAGTACCACATAAATTAGATAGTGATGAACACAAATTAAATCTTGAATTTGCAGCTAAGTTTATCTATGATGTATTTTGCCAGTTCCAAAATAATAAATCCAAATTAGATCTATCTACTCGTACCGAGCAGTTTATTAAAACTACTCAGGGCAAATTATTGCCTGAAAGGACGGGAACTGATGGCTAAAATTAATGGATTTAAAATCGGAACTTACATTCGTGTAAGTACAGAGGAGCAGGCTTTAAATTTAGAAGGCTCCATCAAAAACCAAGATGAGCGACTTAAAAGCCATGTGAGGATAAAAAACATGGAATCAAACTTTGGTGAAATAGTGGGAACATATATTGATCGTGCGAAGTCTGGGAAAGACACCAATAGGCCTGAGCTACAAAGGTTGCTCAAAGCCATTAGAAATAAAGAAATAGATTTAGTTCTAGTGAGTGAGCTCTCAAGAATTTCACGGTCTATGAAAGACTTTGCTGACATCTGGGAGATGATGCAAAAGTGTGATTGTGGTTTTCAGAGTTTACGTGAAAACTTTGACACAACCACTGCCGCTGGTGAAATGGTTTTATTTTCAGTTGCAAATATTGCGCAGTTTGAACGTCGTCAGGTGAGTGAACGAGTTTCCCTCAGTCAAAACGCTAGAGCTAAACGTGGCCTTTATAATGGTGGCAGTGTCCCCTTTGGTTATGAGTTAATAAAAGATAAACCAGGGTACTTAGCCATTAATGAGGAGCACGCTAAAGTTGTGAGAAAAGCATTTGAAGCTTTTTTAAAACAAGAAACTTTAGCTTCTGCGGCACGTTGGCTCAATGAAAATGGCTATAGACGAAGTAAGGTTATGCAAGGAGGTGGTCGCCACATGAGACTAGACCAGTTTACCTTTGATAATTTGCATCAAATTTTAAGAAGTAAAACCTATTTGGGTTTGAGAAATTACAAAGAACAAGGTGAGGTGAAAGAGGCTAAAGCTGTGTGGGAACCCATTATAGAAAAGAGGATTTTTAATAAAGTACAAAAAATACTTGATACAAATAAATCAAGGAAAAAGCCACATACAAAAACAAGGTATCCATATCTTATCACTGGCATTACCTATTGTGATAAATGTGGTGACCCCTTAAGTGGGAAGTCAGCGCATGGAAAGAATAAAAAAATTCCTTACTATGAACACTCTTGGTCCACCAAAAGAAATTCAGCTCTGAATAAAAAAGTCTTTGATTGTGGAAACCCTAGAAGGTTCCCCGCAAATAAACTTGAGCCCTTGATAATTCAGGAGGTACAAAAATTAATATCAGGTTCAAAGTTTTCAAAAGAGCTTCTAATTGAAGCCAAAAACGTGCATGAAGGTAATCATGGTGTGAAAGAAATGGAGCGCTTGAAAGCTCAGTTTTACGGTTACACCAGCCAACTAGATGCACTAGCAGAAAGGCTTTCACAACTTCCAAAAAAGGTTTCAGCAAACCCCATATTTAAACAAATGGAAAAGTTAGAGACGTTAAAGGAGACTTGTGAAAAGTCCATTGAAGATGCCAAGCGATTAGGGTCAAGTGCCACAGATAAGCCTGTGGGGTTAAAATCTTATTCAAAGTTTTTAGATAGTCTGAAGGACCTATTTAAAAACGGACCGCCAGAAATAAAATCTAAAATCATTCAAAGATTGATTCACCGAATAGAGGTGGGTCAAAAAGAAGTTAAAATTTATTACAATATAGACGAGAGCAGTCTATTGCGGGAGCCCATGTATTTGGGTTCCCGCTTTTTTTTGTGTTTAGACACAGGGAAAGTGATTGAGAAACCCAATAAAAAAGGCCATAAGGAAGTGGATCCTATGGCCTCTGAAATAAACCCCACTTTTTTTGAAAGTGGGTGTTCGAATAGCTTGACTAATGGTGCC
>JABJQG010000039.1 GCA_018663505.1 Pseudobdellovibrionaceae bacterium
GGAATATTAGATGAAAGAAAGCAACGATTTATAGGTAAAATGATGTTATAGTGTAACCCATGTTGTGACCAGAAAGTGTAACCTATGTCGTGACCAGTTACACCTTTAGGCCCGATCTCTCACGGACGGAAAGGCGCCAATGAGAATCCCAAAGCGCCAAAACTACCCACTCATAGACCCATAAGTTGTTTCATTAAAATAAAAAAAGGGCCAATGTGGCCCTTTTTTTATTTTCTAAATGTTAAAGTGAAACTTAGTTAGCTTGTTGTGCAATAAATTTACAAGCTTGCGCAATCCTAGGGTTTTCTCCTCTGTAAATCTCCATTCTCATTCCATTGGCTACAACTCTTTTGATACTGAACCTTGGGCGTTCAGATTTTTTATTTCTAAGAGTTTGCATGCAATCTCTTAGTAGCTCCTCTTTGTTGTCGGCTTCTAAACTAAAGCTGTCTCTATTTACAGTGGCATCAACGCTCACACCAAATGACTGCTCTGAACTAACAACAGCTTGAATGCTATGGATTATGATATTTCCATTAGTTTCAATTTGCATTGTTCGAACACCACCGCGTCGCTGATTTCGACCACCTAAAATTTGATCCACATTAATAACAACGGGTTCAAGGCTTTGTCCCACTTCTTGTCGCGAGATACTTTGACCATTTAAAATGCCAAGAACTTTTCCTCGCCCTTGTTTAGATTTAGCTAAAACAATTACAGATTTTAATACTTGTCCTCGGTGGTTTCTTTTTAATTTTAATTCTCGCAGAACGCCAATAGTTTGTCCTCGTCCTTTTTGATGAGCGAGAAGAGTTTTGGAGACAACCGTTTCATTATTTTTCCAGTTGTTCCGTGTAGAGTTTCCTGATCCTTGCCCCCATCCTGCAGCTACTGCGGATTGTGAAAGTGCTAGGATTGCAAATATTGTTGTAATTGTAGTTTTCATTTTAGCTCCCGTTTGTGTTGGTCACTTTGACCAATTTTTCTTTTCATGAACCTGTATAGCAAAGGACGGACCAAGTTTTTTTGACACCAGTTATTCAGTTTGATTTTTGAAAATTAACTGTACGATGTGGGCAGAGCTAGTGACGCATGATGTCTTAAGTCAGAGGTGCTATTGAATATTTACATTATGGAAAAACCATAAGATTATAATGGTAAATAAAATTCATAGCTATGGAGTGGGGATGAATATATTAAGTAAATTAGGTTTGTTGGCGGTCTTGGTAATTAGTTTAAATATTCAGGCAAAGGGAAAAACAACTTCCAAAAGTGGTTTTTTCCAAGGTTGGGAAGTTCAACTTGGAATGGATGCCCCTTTATACACCGGGGTTCGAGGAAAAGCCTATTTTCCTAAAAACTTCTATGCTTCAGCAGCTTTAGGTTTAGCACCATCTTTTTTGGTTGAGTTGCAGTCTTCCTTAGGAAAAGCGGTGGGAACGATAAATGATCTGGATGCTGTGATGTTTGATAACATGCTATCGGGCTCCATGTACTTCGATCTACGAGGTGGATGGAACATGGATGGTAAGAATAGTTTTTTTGTTGAAGTGGGTTACTCACAAATGAGTGGCGGAGGTAGTGATACATCTCAGGCGGCTATAGAAGACGTTTTGGACCGTACATTGAGCTCATCATTATTTACAGGTCAGAGCGTAAAAGCAGAGGCGAGCCTGGGGCTTCTAAGCATTCATGCTGGTTACAATTGGCCAATGACTGACCAGTGGGTTCTTTCTGCTTCTGGAGGTTTGTTAAAACCCATTTCCTCTTCACAGAGCATACAGTTTTCCACAAGAACATCTCAACGTGATGATATTGAGAACGAAGTAAATAACATTATGGATAGTTCTTTTGGCAGTATGTTTTTGCTTACTGCCAGTGTTTGGGCTGGCTACAGGTTTTAATTTAGGTCCAATTTTATAGGAAGCGTTCTAATCAACTTTGTTTAATGATGAATTCTGCTTTTAATATTTTAACCAAGATCCAGGTCTTTGATTCGGCTGAATAAAAAACTGGAGCTTGATCAAAGCCTATTTCAGCCTCTTCTTCTCAAAAATTACGTTGCAATTTTTCGAGATCAATAAAAAAGTGTCATATTAATGAGTAATATTTATTAGTCTCGACAAATTACACAGTAATTTGTGAGAAGAAGAGGCTGGTACTAGTTATGATTTAGAATAAGTGCCTCTTCAGCCGAATCAAAGACCCGAGTTTTCATTTCAAGTATTCGAGGACTTTTGACGTTTTGGATTTATTTTACAAACTTGTGAATATGCAGGGGCATAACTGGAGAATGTACCCCTAAGCAAATTATTAATCTATAACTATGTCTTTGAGGTTTTGCTGTAGATCAATATTTTCAGTTTTAGCTAAAAATAATGCTGCTGTAGCATCACCAGTCACATTTACTAATGTACGCCCCATGTCTAACAATCTATCTACACCAAGAACTATGGCAATACCTTCAACGGGAATACCTAGCGTAGCCATCGCTGACATTAACACGGGAATGGATCCTCCAGGAACACCAGCCACACCAATTGAGGTGAGTATAATTAAAAAGACTAAGGAGAATTGACCCATTAAGCTGATTTCTACGCCAAAAATTTGAGCAATAAATAATGCGGCCACAGCTTCAAATAAAGCTGTTCCATCCATATTTACAGTGGCCCCCAGAGGGATACTAAAAGACACAAGGCTTTCTGGCACACCAAAATTCTTTTCTAGTGTTCTCATAGTTGTAGGCATTGTGGCACTTGAAGAAGATGTAGAAAAAGCAGTGACTAGAACAGGGCGAATGCGTTTATAAAATTCTAAAACAGGAATCTTAATGACATATTTTAATATCAGTGTGTAAGTACCAAAAAAGTGGAGTAAGTATCCAGCAATGACCACAAATATATAGATGCCTACCTTTTGCATAATATCAAAACCAAAGGAGGAGACAGCATTAATCATGAGAGCTGCAACGGCATAAGGAGCTGTTTTCATAATCCAGCCAACAATTTTAATACTCGCATCTGTAACGGCCTGAAAAAAGTGTATGGCCATAATAGAGTCTTTATTATTTAAGCTGAGTAAGGCCACACCAAATAATATGGAAGTAAAAATAATGGCTAACATATTTGATTTAGACATTTCTTTTACGATATTGCGAGGAATGATCGTTGTGACTATCCCTGGCCAGAGAGAGGATTTTACATTTTTACTCTTATCAGTAAGGGTGCTAACTTTTTCTGAAAAATTCCCTTGAGCCTGCATCACGAGATCTTTTGAAATGCCTTCGCCAGGTTTGATGGTTTGAATTAAAAATTGACCTATGAGAACGGCAGCCATGGTTGTTGCTAAGTAATAGGCTCCCAGTCTCCAGCCAAGTCGGCCTAAATGTTCTACTGAGCCAAGATTGGCGACTCCAGTAATCAGAGATGCGAAGACTAGGGGGA
This sequence comes from Pseudobdellovibrionaceae bacterium, assembly GCA_018663505.1. Taxonomy (GTDB): domain Bacteria; phylum Bdellovibrionota; class Bdellovibrionia; order Bdellovibrionales; family UBA1609; genus JABJQG01. Next base: position 3,444 of record JABJQG010000039.1, read on the forward strand.
CAATAACGAGGCGTAGAGCTTGAAGAAAGGCATCTCCCATGGGCTTAGTAATGTTACCCATAATAGCGTCTCGCACAGGGTTTGGACCCCATACATTAAAAGCATATCCAATGATTGCTCCCACCACTAATCCTATTAAAATTTTGGTACTTACGTGAACTACGATTTTTCGTTTTTTAGGTTTTGCATTTGTCATAAAACAGAACATAGGGGTATTATTGAACCCACACAATATGTAAAATTTACATCACTATGCTACCTGGAGTGCACTTGATCTTAAACATAGTACTGATTTCCTTATTTGGCGCCATAGGAGTGCTTCTTAGGTTTGGCGCCAACAGCTTGTTTTATTCTCAAGTCTATATATTCCTACCAACCCTGTTAGTGAACGCGCTTGGAAGTTTGCTCATTGGCATCTTGTACGCGGCGCATAACGAAGGTTTTTTATTCATTCCTCAAAGCTTCTATTTACCTTTAATGGTGGGGCTCTTAGGTGGTCTCACTACATTTTCTGGTTTTTCTTTGGAGACCCTAAAGCTAATAAACTCGGGGGCTGTGGGTCTTGCAGCTCTAAATATTACTCTACAAATTGTGGTTTCTCTGGGCCTTTGTTCTTTAGGTATGAAGGCCGTTACATTTTTTCACTAAATATTACAAAAACGTTATAAATCTTATTAGCTCACTTGCTAGTGTTGAAAAAATCGCAATGTTGTTGTATAAGAGTGCTTAGTAACAAATCTGATATTTATATAGAGGTTACTTTTTGAAAAAAAGTAATAGTTAGAAAGTCTCTGAAATTAAATATTTCTAAAACCACTCATAGGAGGTTTAGGTGTATAGCCCTGAAGTTGAAAACATAGATAGCGTGGATAAATTTGATAATATGGACAATGTTGATTCTATGGAAGAAGGGTTAAATGCTGAAGCAGCAGTTTATGAAGATGAACTTGGTGCTATGGATGAGGATCTACAAAAAATTGATGAAATTGAAAACTTGTTAGATCTTGAAGAGAGTGAGTACCCTGTATTTACTCTCGCTAAGAATAAAGCCCGCTTTTTAAGAATGGTCACTTGGTATCGTAATAAAGAAGAGTGGTTAGATGTAGCTCCACTAAGTGGTGTGACAAAGTTGTTTAAACAACAAGCTAAGGAGCTTGAAGGCATTCGAGCCAATAAAATGGATTATGAAATGGAGCTTGAAACAGGAACACTAACTCCTTCTCAGCGTTCTTACCGCAAAGACGAATTAAAAATGTGTAAGGTCCAAGAAAAAATGGCTGTGCACTTGATTTCTAAGATGCAGGTAAAGATCAAATCCGGTCGCCGCTAGTTCTCGGCCATAAAGTGGCCATCTTTAAAAACTAATCACTCATTCTCTCGCTTTGACGTACTGACGTACGCCTTCGGTCGTTCATGAGCGCTTATTTTTAAATATGACCACTTTCTGACCCCTCACGGTTTCCAGGTTATTTCGTTTAATATTTTGTTATACAGTCTCGCTGAAGAAAATTTTGATTCTATTCAGAATATGCGCCAGTGGTGCTTTCTCTAAGATGAGCTTTTATTTGGTCGAACAGCTTGGATTATTGGTCACTACTTTGTATTGTACGACAAAATTAAAACTTCATTTCAAAAATGTAAGATCAAGTTTGAACCATTATATTCTCTCTCTCTCTCTCTCTTATTCTTACTCTTTCTCTTACTCTATATGTTGAGGGATCAATATTTATGCCTGAATTTAGTGAGTTTTTTTGAGGTAGTGATTTCCATACCTTAGGTGGGAATTTTCATTTTTTTTTAAAATGAGGCAAAATTTACCTAATCTTCTCACATTGAATCGCCGATAGGGTTAATATGAGGCAATTATGTCTCGGTTTGACCTATGAGAAAGGGGATTTTATGGGACGTAATAAAGTATTTATCGTAAGTGATGATGCGGCTTTCGTCGAGCGCGCAAAAACATTTTGCAATAGCCAAGGGGTAGAGTATTCAGTGAACACTCCAGAAGAATGGCAGCAAAATCCAAGTACAGCCTTAACGTTTGGCCAGAACCCAGTGAATGAAGGTGCTACAGTAATACCTTTTCCTGGTGCACAAATGCCACAAGTACAGCAAAAGCAAAGAGTTCACACTATTAATGAACTTGAAAGCCATGCTATTGAAAAAGCAATTTTTGAATTTAATGGAAACCTAACAGAAGCTGCAAAAGCTTTAGGAATAGGTCGAGCTACATTGTATAGAAAAGTTAAACAATACAATTTAGATCCTTCTCTAGCGAGAAAGAAAAAAGCAGCATAACAAAACAACGTCTCATAAAGGTGGTGCTCTTGGAAACAAGGGTACTGCTTCAAATAAATATGAGCAGTTTCATTTATAATGAATAAGTGAATTACTTTGTTAGCTAGTGATGTTTAAAAACAGCAAATTAGACGTTGATTTAATTTGTATTAAAATGAGACATAAAATTTAGCTGTTTAACTTTTTCTAACATATGTAAAGATACTATACAGCTTAACCCAATTAGAATGATAGTACGCATGGCACGTTCTTCGCACAGTAATTAGGAAACAGAAGGGGTGGATATGAGTAACTTAATAAAATTTCCAATGCAGAAAACAAGAAAAACAAAATCTTCTAGAATTAACTTGGCTACTAAGATAAGAAAAGTTCAATTTGAAAAGAATAGATTTTTTATATCAGCATCCATTGTATCGATATTAGTTCTTGCAACTCTCGCAAATACAAATATTTTTGCTCCAAGTACACCTTCAGTAATGGCTTCTCGCCACAGTGTTCGCCCAGTGGGTCGATTCATAGCAAGTATTAATGACCTTAAAATGCAACGGTCAGAATACGATCAGAACTTACTTAATGAGTTGAGTGTAGATAGGAATACAGCCAGTTTTGGTTTGAAACCCTCACTTGAAGATAAGCTTCGCTATGAAACACTAGAAGGTAAATACCTTATGCAGTTTTCGAAAGGTAATAAGATTAAGAGTATTGAGTTTACCCGTTTAGAAGACCGAAGTGGGGAACCAAAATATCTTAATAATAGAGCTGAATTTATTTCTAAACATAAAAAATTAATGCCTGTAGTTTTTGACTCTACTACCAGAACTCATGTAAAAAAATCAAGACTAAAGACTGTGGAGAATTTTGATCTCATTGATGGGGATAATAAAGTGGCTAATGTTGAGTTTCAATTGGACGCTTATGGTCGTTTTATCTCTATGAAAGTCAATAAATTAAGACCTTTCTAATATTATAGCCATAATTATCCGATGGGTGATTATGGTTATCGAAAATACATTTTTAGATAAAAAACAATCACAAAACTCTTTTGTTGATAAACAATTAAAATATATTCAAATGGCAAAGCCGGTGGACCGATTTGCTGCGGCTGTTATTGATATTATTAGCGTTGTGTCGCCACTTATCCTGCTTTTGACTTCTCCCATGAAAAAACAAATATTAGAAACAACACTGCTTGGTCAGGAATCAGAAATGGTGTTCTGGTTTGTAATGAGCTTTATAGCGACTTTTTTAGTGTCATTGGTATATCAAACATTTTTTACATATGTGTACGGGGCAACTTTAGGAAAAATGATTTTTAAGCTTAAGGTTGTTAATGTGTGGACGCATAAGAATCTTTCTTTTAGTGAAAGTCTATTTAGAGGATTTACTTGGAATGTGGAAGCTTTATTGCTCTTTATCCCAACAATGGGGATAATGTCACATCAACAGAGACGAGCTTTTCATGATATCATAGGCGAATCTCAAGTGGTGTGTTTACGAGAAGGGGGATTTTCTCTTTCCCCCACAGAGTTTGAAAAGTCATTTGTAAAAGGAGTATTTTCCTCCATAGTTGTTTTCTTTGTTGTGTTTCTTTCTTCACAGGTTATGACAGCTTTTTACTTAATTAAAGACTATGATTACCAAGCAGGACTATTAGAGGAGCAGGGTGATTTGTGTTCCTCTGTGGGCAAAGCAGCTAACACTTGGCCGAATGAGAATAAAAGTGAAGCTAAACGACTTAGTGTTGCTATTTCGCTTTACTCATCAGGAGAAATTTCAAAAGATTGTTTAGAGCAAGAGGCTGATTTTGCCTTTAGTTATAATGAAGATCTAGATTTAGCGAACCTTGCAAAAGCATTTGTTTACTCCCAACAAGTCGAAGTTTCAGATGCATATCTTGAGAGAATATGTAATATAGATTCTAATTCCATATCCTGTAAGTTAAGTAAAAATATTGAAAACTGGGATGAAGAGGGTCGTCACAATTTTATTAAAGATATTAAAAAAGAGACTCCTGTATTTTATAAGCTTTGGGTTGTGAGAGATATGGTAGAGCAGGGAGAGTATAGAGCCTCCCTTAAATTACTAAATAGTCTAGGTGTTCTCTCTCCTGTATCTTCTTTTGTTACCTCGTTAAAATCAAAATCCTATTTTGGCTTAAACAAAATTGTTGAAGCAGACTTGCTTTCTCATTCAATTTACGAGAATTCGAAGAAAATAGCACAAATGCGAATATCTAAATGGAAATGTTATAATAAACTAGCGGATAGTTGTACAGCAAGAACAACAGAGGATTGCGCTGTTTTTACAAGTTTGAAATCCAATGATGAAGTCGTTCAAACGGGCACTTTTCTTACCTCTTTAAAGTTGAATATGTGCTCAACTAATGACCTAAATGAACAAAAAATGATATTGAAAAAAATTGCTCGAAGAACTTCTAGCTCAAAGAACCTACAGTATTTAAATCTATTCAATAATAAGTCCAAAATAAAGTTATTAAATTCGCTTGGTAAAACCACTGATGAAGACCTGAATAAATATACATTGTTAGAGTTGGTTAAGGAAAATTTAAATAACCAGGAAATGGCTAAGGTCGTTGAGTCTTGGCGTGGATTAACTCAAGATAGCCTGTGGCACAAAATTGGTAATCAAATATATAATAAGAGTATTTATCTAAATAAAAGTTTAGCCTATAATATTGGTATTGATATCCTTGAGTTTGATCAAAAAAACCTAATTTTAAATAAGCCTTTTTATAAACAGTTGGTTGTTCTTGGATATTCCTTAAAAAAATATAAATCTGCATGGGACATTCTAAAAAAGATACCGCAACATAAGTTGTTCATCCCTTCTAGGAACATAGCATCTACAACAAAAAATTATGACAAAGTTAAACGTTCCTTAAGTAAAAGATTTGGTCAACAATGATTTTCCCTTTACTTAATGGTATTTTAGGATTCTCAAAAGCGCCTGCTACTTGGGGATTGTTTTTTATAAATTTGCTTTTCTTAATTATGTCTATGGAACAACCTAAAAGTTTTGAATTAAATATGAAGAAGCTATTTGATGATAAATATTTTGTAGCCACACAAACAAATTTATATTTGGATTACATGGGTAAAAATCAATACCTTTATGGTGATTTACATAAAAATTTATATAAAAAGGCAAAAAGTGGAAGCAAGGATCAAATTGAAATATTAGGACAACTTGCATTTAAAGATAAAAAATTTATTGATTGGGCTTTAGCAACAAAACCATATGCTGATGTGGTAGCCTTTGAATATTGGCAAAAAAATATTAAAGAAATTCTTTACCTACAAAAAACAAACATGAGCTACAAAATGGGCGTGAGCCTTAATGATTTTAGCTTTGCTAGATGGTTCTCTTATCAGTTTATCCATAGCGGGTTTATGCATTTTTTTGGTAATATGATTTTTCTGCTCATCTTTGGTTGTGCACTTGAGCCAGTTATAGGTGTCTTTGGCTTTTTGTTAGCTTATCTAGGTTCAGGAATTTTAGGAGCAGGAGTGTTTTTGTTGTTTTCTGGTCCAAGCGTAGCTCCGCTGGTAGGAGCTAGTGGTGCTGTGAGTGGTATTATGGCCTTATTCGCTTTGCTTTATGCCCACCGCAAAGTTAAATTCATTTGGTTTGTGGGGTTTTCAGAAAGTCTAAGCGGGGTGGTTTATCTACCAGCATGGATTTCATTTTTTATGTGGTTAGTGTCTGATTTAGCAGGATTTATTAGTTCCTCTGAGGAGCTTGGGGGTATTGCCTACAGTGCTCATCTTGGAGGAGAAATGACAGGTGCTATTATTGGTATTATTTTATTTTTTACTAGATATGGAAATTGGGATGATCTGTTTGCTCATCAGGATGAGAGTTCTGCGACTAAAACTATAGGGTAGAGTGCACCCAAAACTATAAGGTGGCGATTGGGGGGGGCACCTCTAATACTTAGTGTTCCAATGCTCTTCTGAGCATCCTGACAATCGAGGCTGGCCGCCTCGAGCTCCGCTATCTAATGGCATCGTGCCATTAGATCTAAAAAATTAATATTCGAGATGAACTGAATCTGTTACTATCAATAGATTCTCCCACACGACGTGGGAGAATTGGCAGGTTCGGGCTGCCTTTAGGCCCGATCTCCCATGGATGGAAAGGTCTCAATGGAAAATCTGACTTTCAAAATATTTACCTAAAACTGTAAGAAAAAAACCTCAATATCAAATAACATAGCAGATACACTTTAGAACAGCTAACCAACAAAAAACTCAACCCTCAAAATCAGGTGCAAACCCTCTACGTAATGTATTTTCAGTAATACATCTTGGATCCATAAACTGCTTTATATAATCAGGACTTCCCGTTTTACTGCCTAAACCTGACATTTTAAATCCACCAAAGGGGTGGCGCTCAACCATAGCACCAGTATTGCCTCGATTGATGTAAAGATTGCCCACCTCGAAGAGTTCCTTCACTTTGTCTATATTCCCTGGGCTTCTGGAAAAAAGTCCTCCAGTGAGGCCGTAGGGTGTATCATTGGCAATTTTTATGGCCTGATCTATGTCTTCACACTTAATAACTGCCAATACAGGAGCAAATAGTTCGTTTTGTGCTAAGTCAGATTTTGGATCCACATCTTTAAATATTGTGGGGGGGATGTAGTAGCCTTTATCAGGGACATCACCTTGGAAGGCCAAGGAGTTTTGTGCTTTAGCGATGGCTAAAAAATTTGTGATTTTATCATAAGCTTCCTGGTCTACTAAGGGGCCAAAAAATGTTTTTGGATCTTCTACATTGAGGATCTGTAAACTCTTTGTGGCTTCAATAAGACGATGTAAAAATGTGTCATAAACTTCACTAAGTACGATGACACGACTGCAGGCTGAACATTTTTGCCCTTGAAAGCCAAAGGCAGAATAAATGACCCCTTGGATGGCTTCGTCTAAATCAGCATCGTTATCGATAATGATGGCATTTTTCCCACCCATTTCAATAATGCATCTTTTTACATTTTTCTGCCCACTATGAGTATGAGCTGCTTTTTTAACAATATGTAAGCCCACTGGTTTTGAACCGGTAAATGCAATAGTATCTATATCTTTGTGATCAGTTAAGAATTCACCCACTTCTTCGCCAAGACCGGGAAGGAAGCTTAAAGCTCCTTGGGGGATGCCAGCCTGCATAGCCATTTCCATTAATTTGCTGGCAATTACTGAACTCTGTTCTGCTGGCTTCATAATTACAGTATTACCAGTAACAAGAGCTGCAGAAACCATTCCTGTTAAAATAGCTAAAGGAAAGTTCCACGGAGCAATAACTAAGGTAATTCCTCTGGCAGCATGTAAGTATTGAGTGACTTCGCCTGGGGCATTGCCGGTACGTTGAAACACAGCCATTTTTCTCATTTCCTGAGCGTAATAGCGGCAAAAATCAACAGACTCAATAATGTCACCATCGGCTTCCGCCCAAGGTTTACCTGTTTCAAAAACTTCTAATGCCATAAGGTTATAACGGTTTTGAAGAATAATATTAGCTAATCTATCAATGGCTTCGGCTCGTTCTACAATAGGGGTCGCTTTCCAAGCAGGAAAGGCTTGTTTTGCAGTATGTACAGCCAGTTCGGCCTCTACAGCCGTTGCTAGGTGAATTTTACCAATAAGTTCTTCTGGGTCAGATGGGTTATGTCTATCTAAAGTTTGATGAGAACTCATTTTTTTACCGTCAATTTGAATCAAATGTTCTTTGCCTAGTTCGTTTTTTCTTACGTTTTCTAGGGCAGCGTACATATGCTTTCGTGGTTCGGCTTCAGTAAAATCTATGGGAGATTCATTTTTAAAAACTTCATCTTTCACATATGAAAGTTCATGAGTGATCAGTAGATCTTTTTTTGGGTCTTTTAATAATACCTTAGTGTCTATGTTATCTGCGAATTTAGATTTTAAGAAGGATTCGTTAGAAGTGTTCTCTAAAAGTCTTCGCACTAAATAAGCCATGCCAGGGATGAGCTCTCCAACAGTGGCATATTCTCTTAAACGATAACCTGATTTAATTAGGCTATATTTAATATGGTCGGCCATGCCAAATAACATTTGAATTTCATAACCATTTTTGGGCACGTTGTGTTTTTCCGCTAAGCAAATGCCCGCACTAATGGATCTTACGTTGTGTGATCCCATAGCTAATTGAATATGAGGGTAGTTTTTCAATAGTAGTTCTGCACAAACCTCATAATTAGCATCGGATTCTTGTTTGTTGGTGTAAACAGGGATAGGCCAGTGGTTTTGTTGGGCATGGATGGACTCAAAGTCCCAATAGGCACCTTTAACTAAGCGCACAGTCACGGGTGTGCCACGCTCTTTAACAAAGCTTACCAGTTCCTCAAGGTCATGTATGGCGTCCCTCAGGTAGGCCTGAATAACAATACCAAAATGTCGGTACTCTCTAAACTCGGGTTCAGTGGTTAGCTCTTTAAAAACTTGTAAGGTCATATCTTTATGGTGATAGGATTCCATGTCGATATTTAAGAAACAAAATTGCTCGATGGCTTGTTGAAAAAGAGGTCTTAGTTTGTTTTTCAAAATATGAACAGTGTCTTCCCAGGATTTTTCATTAGTTTGTGAATACAAAGAGGTGAGTTTCACCGAAATATTTATTTTGGGAATTTTCCCTAGGGCGTCGGTATCAATTTGTGGCCGGTCAGCCCAGCTTACAGAGTCCTTTGAGAGCCAGTTCATTAAGTCAGTATATCTATCAAAGTACTCTAGGGCTTCTTTTTCAGAAAGAGTGGCTTCTCCAAGCAAGTCGGCAGTAAATGTGAGATTATTCTTTCTAGCTTTTTTTAACAGAGGTAGGGCGTCTTTTGGTGTTTCCCCGGTTATGAACATTTTTGCCATTTGTTGGATATTTTTTTTAATGGCACCGGCCATTAATCCTGGAGCTAGTGCCCCAACACCCATTCCGAAATTGAATACCGAAGGTAATTCGGACTGGCCAGTTTCTGGGTTGGTAAAATACTCCTTAAGATGCTTCATGATTTCTTTATTGGATTTTAAATTGGGGAGAACATCCACAAAGCGAAACATTTGAATCTTAAAGCTTTCTTTTTTCATACTCCAGTCCATAATGCGACCGTACCACCAGTCTTTATTAAAAACTGATTTAGAGCTATCGTCTAAAGTATTCAATATGTTGGTGCCCATACCCTGAATTTTTAGCTCAAGATCTACGTCTTCTGAGCTTGCAAGACTTCCTTGTAGCTTTGCATATTCCGCAGCCCGAGAATGCAGGTCATTTGATTTAACACTTTGATGATTGTTGCTATTTGAATCATTAGATTTTTCTTGTCCCATAACTGTTTCCATCCTCGCTCCCTTGACCTAAACTTTTTAAACCAAAGGGGGGCTGGGGACAAGTGCATAATGCATAAGAAAAATTTATGGCAAATAAAATCAGATCAATTATAAGGCATAATGGAGGTGCGGTTTGACACTGATCCAAAGCATTACTTATAGCATCATTTCTGTAACCTCGATATTTTGGACATGAGCGACATTGTGACCCCAAAAACTTGGCCTTAGGCTTGCTATATACAGAAGTAACTGACCGGCTTGAACCACCATCGTGGAGTCCAAAAAAGCCAAAACCACCTACCACCATATCCATTCTGCCGCAAGGGGGGGCACCAGCCCCCACCTCCCGCCTTTTTGTTTATAGCTATCCATCGGTTGAGGGTTATTTTTTGATAGGTTTGATTTCCTGCTGATAACAGTTTTAGGTTCACATTCGGATATAGGTTTGGCTTATTTTAAACTAGACAAAAAATGACATTATGGAGTGTCTCATTCCTGTACACATGAAAATACAAAGCAATATCAGTATTTTAGAATAAAGTTGGTACTATTAACCTGTTCTCGGAGCAAAAACCTAAACATACGGAAATTCTAATAGTTGATGAGATAAATACTAAAAGCTCATTAAAATTAGATATTTAGAAAAAGTATCTCGTTGGACCTGATCTTGCCTATAGATAGGTATGAGACGATTAAAACACTACAATCGAAAGCTATTATTTGCAGGACTGCTTTCTTTTATTCTATTTATACAAGCTTGCGAGCGAAAAGTTGAAAAAGAGGAAGATTGCAATTTTGTTCAGAACTCTCTAGTGCAGAGAGTTTCTTGGGAGGGGAACCTTCCAGTGAAGTTCTTTGTTCATGAGTCAGTTCCCGTTGAGTATTTAGTGAAAGTTCACTCGGCCGTTGACCGCTGGAATGCTTTAAGGGCAGAAGGTGAAGCGCCATTTTTTGAAATTGTAGCTGAGGGTGTAAACGGAGAAGTGGACTTACGAGACAGAGTGAACACTATTTATTTTCAAGAAGTATGGGAAGACAGCAATGAAAAAGAGCAAGGTCGGGCATCCATTCACTGGGTTGGAAGTCGCATTTTAGAAGCAGATATATTGATAAACGACTACAATTTTGATTTTTCAATTACAGATTATGTAGAAATTGGACGCGTGGATTTTGAAAGTTTGATGGTTCATGAGCTGGGTCACACCTTAGGTTTGGAGCATAATGATGGTGATGAAATCAGTGTGATGAGGACCTATTTGGCTAAAGGTGATGACAGGCGGGAGATTCAAGAGGCTGATTTAGGCTCGCTGAGCTGTGAATATTTGTAAAAAAGGCTATTTTTAAGCTTATTTTTTTGAAAAAAGGAAAAAAACGCAAATTTAAGTAAATTTCAGTTTTTTATTGAGCAGAAAGTAGCTAGAGTTTTAAACGGGCTAAAGTCCATAGGGAGTAAACATGGGATTAAAATTAACGGGCAATGAAATGAGTGAAGCAACCACAGAGACTTTGTTTCAAGTAGGCAGAGAATCTATTGCTCATTCTGAAAATCATTTCGATGTATACACCTCTGACCTCCAAACTCACAAGAATCCATTAGTAGCACTTATGCAGCTACAAGCTAATGTGGATACCCTCTCAAATCTTCATAAAAAATTAAAATTCATGAATTCAGAGGTTCAAACACTCATTGATGTGAAGTAATTTTGGGTACTTGTAATTAGGTTCTTTTTTGACCAGATTATTATTGAATACCTATATTTGAAGTTGTTATTTAGTTTTAAAAAGTTCAACACTCTTTTTAGTGACAATTATGCAAACCAGTGAAATTTTACATTTTACACTTGTTTTTTACAAAAAATATCTTTTTATAGTAAAATACAAAAAACGGATTGATGAGCAATGGTTGAACAAAAATTGTTGTTTTAAAACTCAGGAGATAGAATGAACAAAGTATTACTATTATTTTTAGTATTAATATCTTTACCACTTTCTGCAGTTTCAACTGTTGAAAACGGAAAATACAGACTTTCTACGAAAGCTTATAAAACCATTCACTGTAAAACTTATTATTTTGATTACATTCTAAAATCTAATGAAACTGAGACAGAAGTTGAGTTGAGAAATATTCGCTTAATGTTAAAGGAAGATATTGATGGTTTTGAATCTACGCTGATGCCTTATAAGGAAGAAAGAGGGCGGGATATGACTATTTATAGCATAAAAGTAAAAACAGAAGCTAATAGCTGTGATTTTCATACAAGTGAACCTTATGTGGCATCCTGCTATAATATAAGCCAGGTTAATGTCAGTATTCAAGAAACAAAAGATTCCAAACCTAGAACCATACAGGTTAGTTCTTTTCAGTTTAATTTTACTAAAGTACAAGCTGTATATTTTAATACAATTGGAGATAGTATAAATGTTGATTTTTCATTAGACCTAGGCGATGGCCAGTCAAATTCCCCGAAGAAGCTTATTTATGTGAATAGGGTTAAGTTAGGAGAAAATGGTCGTGTACTTGGGCAAAGCTGCAACGGCACTCTATAAGCATAAATTATATTTTATTTATATAAAACATAGAATATCAAAAAATATCAGTAGTAGAAAATTCTAAACTTCATGAATATTAACTGGAATCAGGTGATTAAGAACTCAATGTTTCTTTTCACGGTAGGAAAAACTCTACATGGATTGTATGTTTCCCAATGTTGGTTGCCAATGCAGAATAGACTTTGCTATTCCAGATGTGAGCTCAGTTTCTATTTTACTTAAAGAAGGTAAATCTATAGCTCAGAATGAAACCCTATCCGTTGGGAATCAAAATAAATATTGTAGCGCTTACGGTATTATAAGTCAGAATAAGCTTATGTGTGGGACATTTGGAGAGTGGATTATAGATATTGAGCTGTTGAAAAATAGTAATGTGGTTGGCTATATAAGAGCAGTGACTGGTGGAGCACTTTCTATGCCTGGAACTCTTAGCGAAACTAATTTAGTTGATCTGTTTAATTTTTCAAAATTAGATCATTTTCCAGTAAGCAGAACCTCTAGTGACACCTTTAGCTATCCTGATAATTCAAGATGCATTAATCCAGAGCTGTAATATCTATGGAAAGGTGTGGCAATTTATCTATCAAAGGAAACTATTTTAATGTCTAAAAAAGCCCCTTTTTAGGTAGGGTCACCTTTAGAGTGTTATGATCCCAGTCTTTAAGAATGCTTTTCTTTGCAACGGGTTGTTTGAGCATTATTTCTTCGCGAAATGTTTGGAAGTTGTTTGAACTCACTTTTCGTTCACCTTCATTGTATTTAACTTTGTGTTCTCTGGCACCAGAAACAATGACTCGGTCATCTTTAACAATGACCTTTACATTGTCTTTTTCATGTTCAGGAATGTTCACTTCTAATTTGTAAAAATTGGGTTCATCGATTAATTTGGCACTAACGCCATGCACTTGGTAAAAAGGGTCATCCTTTCTTTGGAAATCAACATTTTCCTGGTCAAGTTGTTTGGATTTCTCTTTTTGAGCAGCAAGTATAAAACGATCTCTTTGAGAAATTAAAGATTGATTTTGAACTTTCTGATTTGCACTGAAACTTTTTAGGTATTCTTTGTTTTGATTAGCCAAGTTAGATCTATATATTTTATCACGCTTTACTGACTCTTTTTGATAATCATCAAAGTGTTTTTGTTTTCCACCCTCGTTGGCTTTTCTAAGTTCATCAATTTCTTTTTTGTGTGCTGTTTCTGTATCACGTATTTCTTTGGTATTTTTTTTCTGTAAAACATCTAATTGCCGGTCTCCCTCCTGCTTCGTGTGTTTAATTTGCGAGGAGTATTCTTTTTGAATGAGTTCAGTATTTTTAATCCCTTTTTCTCTTTCTCTTAATTGCACATCTTGATTTTGCTCTTTGAGTTGTTGCATTTGGAAATTTGATTCAGAATGAATTTTTGCTTTTTCATTATGTACTTTATTTTTTAAGTCACTTATGGCGGCACTACTGTTTTTTTGTTCAGTTTCGTACATTTGATGGCTAGTTGATTTTTGTTGTTGTAACCGTGCCATGGACTCTTTTTGTTGTTTATTATAAGTCTTAGAAAATGCTGTTTTTTGTTCATTTATAGTCTTTTTATTTGTTGAGTTATGATCTTTGACCTCTTGTTGTGAATGAACCTTTATCTCTCGAAGTTGGTTATTTTCTTTATGTTGAATGTCTTGTAATAACTGAGCACTATTTTTTTGTATATTTTTTCTTTGCTCAATTTCCTGTTTCATAATTTTTCTTGTGGTATTTTTGGCTTTTTCACGTTCAGATGTCTCTTGAATCTGAACCTGCTGAATTTTATCAGAGAGACGAGATTCTTTAGACTTATAATTTCGCTCTAGATTATTAATCCTTTGTTCCCCATCATTTGAAATATGAGAGAAGGTACGTTGGTTTGAGAGCTTTTTATTGTAAATTTTTTGTTCATTCTGTTTACTTAGTGCTGCGATACGCTCTTCATAGTTTTTTTGAATATGATTTACTGCAGACTGGCCTTCATTTCGAGATTTAATGCGTTTATCATCATATTTTTTTCTTATATTTTGCACGTCGTTATCGCCAGATTTAATAATCGCATCACGTTTATTTTTATATTTGGTTTTTAAATCCAGTAGCTTCTGAGAGTTTTCTCGAGCCTGGTTGTTAATAGCGTCACTCATACACCTATAATATCATAAATTTTGTTTTAATTAAGTGGTCAACTGGGGTTATAGTCCTTGGGAGGGCGTTGCGGGAGCTCTAGCTGGACCGAAAACAGGTCCTTCAGAGGGGTTTTTGCATAACTGTCTAAAGTGTGAGTTATTCCCCAAGCATTTCCAACTAGTGATGTAACTAATTTGTTCAGCAAGCTTTACATGATGGTAGGTTGGGTACTGGTATTGATCTAAGGTGGAATGTACCATGCGTGATTTCCCAGTATTAGTATCAGTAATGGCAAGTTGAAACACTCGATAGTCTGCCCATAAGACAGAAGAGTAAAATATAACAATCATCACCATAAGACGCATAAATTAATTTCGGCTTTATGAGTTATATTCTTTAGTGAAACACAAAAAATACTTCTTACAGCTGATGCACTCAGAACTCCTTTTTCATATTCGAAACTTTTAGCGCCAAAAGCGAGTTCGGATCGCAGCCCGAAGGGCGAGAACCGCATGTCTGAGCCTTTTGGTGCTAAAAGTTTCGAATATGAAAAAGGAGTTCTGAGTGCATCAGCTGTAAGAAGCAGCTAGGCCCTAATGCTTAACAAAGTGAGATTTCAAAATTGTATTTTCGATAACTTGAAAATAGGTACGCACTAAGATTTCAAATTGCCTAGAATCTAAACCACCAAGGAAATCATTCTTCTCTTCAATGGTGGTTTTACCCAACAAGTCACACAGCAACACATGTGCCTCACGACTGGTTTCCGCAGAGTGAAAATCGATGTTTTTTGAAGGTTTTGATTTTAAGATATTGGCAAGATCAATTTTTTCAAAAAGAAAGTGATGACCATTCAGAGATTGTTTGATTAAATATTCTAGATGCTGCATTTGTTGTGGTTCAATCTCTGTTAACATACTTATATTTTGAAGGTAAAACAGGGTTTGAATCAAGAAGTGTTTGTGCAGTTTTGACAACACACGTCGAACTAGAAAGTGGAAAAAAATGGAGAAAACTTTGGTTAAAAAAAGTAAGACAAAAAACAATAAAAAGTCCACACCAAGATCCGCACCAAAGTCCAGTGGATCCATAGTTATAGACAAGGCTAAAGGCTTGGTTTTTGATTCTGAAGAGGCACTTTATAAGCACTTTAAAAAAGACATCTCAATTGTTGAAGACTTTATCAATAAATACAAATTGGATAATGATATAAAAGAAAGTGAGTTCGAAAAATTTGACGATCATCTTGATGAAACTTTGAACCATCCAGATGAAATTTGGCTAAACAATAGTCTTTTGAAAGGCAGCCCAGTTTCTATTTATATTCGCTACTATGAAAATGAAGGTATTTTGCCAGAAGAGATTGATGTTTATTTTTATATGGCAGTTGCATTGAATAATGAAAATATGCCAGCTTTCGTTTTTTACCACAGTCCCTCAATGAACTTAGAGCAAGTGGAAAACTATAGGCAAGGGGAGTTGTTATACAGTAGAGCATTAACAGAGGTTCCTTTGGGGTCCATTGAAGGTGATGCTTTATTTGAATCAGATGACTTAGCTGTGGGTTTGTACTCGGCGATGATGCTTTTAAGAGCCGATTCTGACATTCAAGAAGAAGATTTTTCTAAATATGCAGATTTTAGAGAACGTACCATCGAAGAGTCTGATGAAATATGGCGACACACAGATTCACAAGGCAATGTGTTGGTCAACTTTGTGGCCGAATACAGTGACCCTGATTTTGGCACTTTTCATTATGTAGCAGTGACAGTTGAAGACAGTGGTACGGATAGCCATGCTTTGTTATTTTCATTCCCATCAAATGATGAATCTTTAGTTGGAAGATACCGGTACGGAGAAAACCTTCAGGCCGATGAGGTTGTTCAGGAATCTTCTCATTGAGTACATCCACTTGCTGAGCATAAGGGTAAAACTAACATTGGGTTTAGCTTGATTATTTACTGAAGCAATAAATCGTCCCTTATTTACATTGACTTGAGCATACAGGAGGGAGTTTTCTCTTAGGATATCCTTACAAAACTCTTCTGTATTTTGTTGATAAATTTCTTCGGTAAACCCATTAAATATATCAGGGTAATTGGGATGAATTTCCTGTAGGGTTAGTGAATCATGAGAGTTTGCATAAATGTTTGGATCAGAATAAAATGGTGGGAGCAAAAAATTAACATAATCAATGGCTGTGCCACCTGTGCTGGGGTATAGAGCTAAAACTACGGCATCATACTCTACAAGAACATCTACAAGTAGTAATTGGTGCTTTTGAAAAAAATTATTGATGGTATAGTTTTCGTCATCATAATCTGTGACCACATCGTTGATCAGACTTAACCCCATGCTGGTATAAACTCTTGGAAGACTGGTATCTTCGTTAAGAATAAATTGTCCAGTGTATCTATTTTGAATATGAAACTCCACAGGAGTTTGTCGTGTTCTTGCGGTAGCACCATTGTTCTGCCCCCATAAATACATTTCTAGTTTGTAATTCACCGAGGTTAAAATTTTACTGGGTACATGGACTAACCTTAGAGGAATTCTTGAATAATCAAAAGCCCCTGTGCTTGGAATCACATAGGTCGTCAGTAAACCCGACATGGATTTTGAGGGATAGTGAAATCCATTACATTGAGCTACAGAGCCTGAGAGCCGGGTATCCTCATTAGTGACCTCTTCGCGGGAGCTTAAGTCTTCTGAGTTATTGGCTATTTTACTGCCACCACAGGCTATGATAATCAGAGAAAATAATAAAATCACAAGTGCTTTCATAGTTTAATTATCGGGTTTTAAGAAGAATTCATTAATAAAGCTCTAACAGTAGGCCTTAACTTGCCATTAAACTAGACATATGGTACCCATAGTGCATGAAATCTTTGGTCTTAAAGGCAAATAACGGGGTGAGCTTGGGCATAGAGATTCCTGCCATAGATACGGTAGGGGTCAATGAGAGAGCTCAATTTTTTACAAAAAGAAGTATTAAAAATCAATCTAAATTAGATGTTCTATATGAAATCATAAAGATGATTGATCTTACCACATTAGAAGGTAGTGATACTCCTCAGAAGGTAAATCAACTTTGTCAAAAAGCAAAACAGCCCTTACCTAGCTATATTTTTGAAGAAATGGGGTTAAATGATTTACCTTCAATTCCATCCACAGCAGCAGTGTGTGTTTATCCTTCATTAGTGCCTGTGGCAAAAAAAGCTTTAGAAGGTACGGATATAAATATTGCATCAGTGGCCACTAGCTTTCCATCTGGACAAGTGCCTATGGATATTAAAACTCAAGATGTTTCACGCGCAGTAGAATTCGGTGCTACAGAAATTGACATGGTAATTAATCGTGGTGCTTTTTTGTCTGGAGATTATCAAATGGTTTATGATGAAATTACTGCGGTGAAAAAAACCTGTGGACGAGCCCACTTAAAAGTAATTTTAGAAACTGGTGAAATTGGCGAATTTGATAAGGTACGCCTAGCATCTGATATTGCCATGTATGCAGGAGCTGACTTTATTAAAACTTCCACTGGCAAAATTCCGTCGGCAGCAAATTTGCCTGTTACTTTAGTTATGTTGAATGCCATTAAAGATTATTATGTGGCCACTGGCATTAAAATTGGGATGAAGCCAGCAGGTGGTATTAAAACAGCCAAGCAGGCCATTCATTATTTATGTATGGTCAACGAAACCTTAGGGCCGGAATGGCTAACTCCAGATCTCTTTCGATTTGGTGCGAGCAGTTTGTTGAACGATGTGTTAAAGCAAATTTTAAAACAATACTCGGGCCATTATTATTACGACAAAGTTTTTTCTTTAGATTAACGGGGACTTATATGCAGAACCAACAGCTTAATAATAAAAAAATTAATGAGAAAAAAAGTGGGAAGAACAATCAGGTAAAAAATACGGGCAGTGAAAACGTTGACCATAATCAGTCTTCAATTTTTAACTTTGATTACGCTCCATCTTTAGAGTCCACAAAAGTGGTAAATATCCAAAAGAAGTATGATTTATTTATTAATGGTCAGTTTCAAAAACCAAAATCCAATAAATATTTTAAAACTATTAACCCAGCTACTGGAGAAGTGCTTTCCGAATTAGCTGAAGCCTCGAAAGAAGATGTGGACCTAGCTGTTCAAGCCGCCAATACAGCTTATGAGCAAACATGGTCGAAGCTATCTGGAAAAGAAAAAGGAAAATACTTGTTTCGTATTGCTCGATTGATACAAGAGAGAGCCAAAGAGTTTGCTGTTTTAGAAACATTGGATAATGGAAAACCAATAAAAGAAACTAGAGATGTGGATATCCCTTTAGTTTCAGCTTACTTTTTTTATTATGCCGGATGGGCAGATAAGTTGGACTATTTATATCCAGGTAAAAAAGTGAAACCCATAGGTGTGGCAGCTCAAATTATTCCATGGAACTTTCCGTTACTTATGGCAGCATGGAAAATTGCACCAGCCCTTGCTGCGGGTAACTGTGTGGTTTTAAAACCGGCGGAAACAACCTCTTTAACAGCTTTATTGTTAGCTGAGGTAATTCAAGATGCTGGTTTACCAGATGGTGTTGTTAACATTATTACAGGGGCCGGAAATACAGGTGCGGAACTAGTAAAGCACCCTGATATTCAGAAAGTTGCTTTCACTGGCTCCACAGAAATAGGAAAATTAATTGCAGAGAATATATCAGACACGAATAAGAAATTGACCTTAGAGTTGGGTGGAAAATCCGCGCAGATTGTTTTTGAAGACGCTGCCATTGATCAAGCTGTTGAAGGTGTTGTTAATGGCATTTACTTTAACCAAGGGCATGTGTGTTGTGCTGGTTCTCGTTTATTAGTTCAAGAGTCCATTGCTGAAGTTTTTGTTTCGAAGTTAAAAGACCGCATGGCACAAATTAGAGTGGGAAATCCTTTAGATAAAAACACTGATCTTGGTGCTATAAATTCTGCAGAAGAGCTTGAGAAGATTCAAAAATTAATCGAATTAGGGAAACAAGAAAGTTCGAAGTATTTCGAAATAGACACAGCCTTGCCAAAAGAAGGGTATTACCAGCGCCCGTGTTTTTTTAATGAGGTGTCTTCGAATTTTAGTTTAAATCGTAAAGAAGTATTTGGGCCAGTTCTTAGTATTTCAACATTTAGAACTACGGAAGAAGCTATTTTAAAAGCTAATGATACACAGTATGGATTAGCGGCAGGGATTTGGTCAGATAAAGGTTATAAAATTCAACAAGTGGCTGCTAAATTAAAAGCTGGGGTGATTTGGGCAAATACTTATAACAAATTTGATCCCACATCTCCGTTTGGTGGATATTTTGAAAGTGGCTATGGACGAGAAGGTGGTAAGCACGGACTACTACCTTATTTAGAAATTGGTGGAGAATAAAATGAAAACTTTAAAAGTACTAAAAACCATTAAGCTATTTATTAACGGTGATTTTGTAAGAACTGAGTCTGGGCGCAGTTTTAAAATGAACAATAATGATGGTGAAACCTATGCTAACATGAGCTTGGCCTCTAGAAAAGATTTTAGAAATGCAGTGGTTGCGGCAAAATCAGCACAAACTGTGTGGGCTAAAAAAACGGCTTATAATCGAAGTCAGATATTGTACCGAATGGCAGAAATGGCTGAAGGAAAAATTACTGAGCTTGAAAATGCGATTACAGAAACAACAGAGACTCCCAAGATACAGGCACAGCTTATTGCACAATCCATTGTAGACACCTTTGTGTTTTACGCAGGCTTTTGTGATAAGTATCAACAGCTAATGAGCTGTATAAACCCCGTGGCAGGACCTCACCACAACTTTACTACCGTAGATGCCGTTGGCGTGGTGGGTTTATTTGCTGATAAAGAAGTTTCTATGCAACTATTTATGGACCAACTCTGTTCCGCACTCACATCTTCAAACTCTGTGGTGGCACTGCTTCCAAAAAAATATGCTGCCATTCTAGCGCCTTTATCTGAAGTGTTGGCAACTTCAGATTTACCAAAAGGGGTAGTTAACCTACTTACTGGGGATCAAGAAGAGTTGGGTGAACACTTTGCTTCTCACTTTGAACTGAATTCACTTTGTTATTTGGGAGATAATTCTGAAACAAAAAAGCATTTCAAAAAACAAGCGGCCAAAAATATGAAGCGCATTGTGCTGCCAAAAAGTAAAACTCTAGAGTTAGAAAACATTCTTAATTTTGTTGAGTACAAAACCGTTTGGCATCCAGCTTAGTTATTTAAACTCAGTGGAACTTTAGATTTTATGGAAGCGAGCATTGCCTCTTCAAATTCATCATTTGTTTCGTAACAATACCCTAAGGATTCGTACCAGTAATTACGTTCTTCCATGCAGAGGTAGAAGAAGACTTGATCGTGCCAACTTGAAAAGTAATCATAAGTAGTTTTGAATATTTTATTTTTGATCTCTTCTGGGTAGGTCATTTTCCCTTCTGGGTTTGTGACCATGGGCATTTGCAATATTTGGCTTTGTACATCGAACTCTCTAATTTTTTTGATGATTGGTTTTGGAAAAGTAAGAGTGCCAAAGGAAATAATTAAAATTTGTTCTGGAGTAAAGTTTTTTTTGATTTCCTCGATAATATTTTTATAATCCTGTTCCCAACCTTTGTAATAGACAATAGGGTGGAAGTGAAAGCTCACTTTTATACCCTTGTTTGCAACCTGTTTTGCTGCGGATAAGCGTTGCTCTAGAGAGGCCGATTTATGCTCTTCATTATCAATAATGACTTGTGGGTTGAGAGACCAAGAGCAAAAAATATTTTTAGGAATATCATTTTCTAAAAAGAATTTAATATTGTTAGATTTAGACTTAAATTCTAAGATGATGTTTTTATTTTCTTCAGCAAAATGCATGAGATCATCAAGTAACCCATTCTTATTGCCCCATATTAATGAATCAGAAGATTGGCCCGTTCCTATGTGGTAGAATTTTTTAGGGTCTAATTCCATATTTTTTAATTTTTCAGATAAATTATCATGGAATAAAACCTTCCCTCCAGAAAACATAGTTTCAATGGCGCAGTAACTGCAGCCAAAACCACAATTTTTCACAGCATCTATTGTTCGTAGGTTACAGCAAACAGTTTTTTCTGAAGCCACCGGGCAGAAGCCAAGAAGTTTTTCTTCGGAAGGTGAAGTCTTGAAGTCAATTTTTTTTGCCGGAAAATTTTTCTTTACTAATACTGAGTTATAATTAGTAAGTTCAACTTTATATTGGTTAACCGTTTTATTAAGTTTATTGAAGTTGTGTTTTTTTAGTTCACGACCTTTTAAACTAGATTGCTGGCTCCAATGGTTCCATTGGGTTTGGAGTGAGGGTTTGTTCCACATTTTAAAATCTTTGTGTACCTCTACATACTGCTTAAACTCTTGGAAAGTGAACAGGTGATCGTAACAAATATCTTTAATATCAGTTTGCTCAGTCAGGGGGAGCTTCTTAAACAAACTGAGTTTTTCCAACTCAGCCCATTTTGATTTGTAGTTATCTTGTTTCATAATTAAACTTCTGCATTGTTCATCAGCTCGCCGATGCCACCAGCGCCAGGAACGATATAATGACGCTGGTTAAGGCCCTTTTCTTTTTCAATATCAGTACCTAAAGGAGTTTTTAATACATCTGCACTAGACAGGCCTCTGTCTAATCGAAGGGCTACAATGAGTAGCTTGGGGTGCTGTTGTCTTAATTTTAATATAGCCTCAGGGGTAATGATTAAATGCAGGGCAATAAATTGCTTTGCATCTCCTTGATTTAGAGATTCATAAAAATTTATTGTGTGATCAATTGTGCTTCCCGTAGCACCCATTGGGTCAGGAATCAAAATGATTCGATCTTTCGTTGGACCACCAATTTTTGATCCAGAGTAATCTACGCCAATGACTTCATTGTTTTCATTGACCTTACGGTTTACAAAAAAATGATCTTGACGAATATTATCGGGGTTAAAAAGTAAATTCATTTGGTCGTAACAAAGTTGAGAGGGAACAGAGCCCGCTCTAGCTATATTCACAGTGACTAGTTTGGTATCATTATTAAAAATGGAGTGATCTAGTGTGGAGTTATTTGGATGAAGCTCAGACATTCGAGTTTCTGTTTGTGAGCTCACCTTTGGGATTGATAGGTTCAGAGCCTCACTCAATAAAATGCGGTAGAGTTCACGCATATATGCAGTTAAATTCTGCTTCTCACAATGCTTTGAACTCAGTTGGTCTAAAAGGGTTAATGCATAGGTGTTGTTTAGGAGAACGACTTGAGGTCCATAGTTATGCTCAATTTCTAATACAGATTTTGCAATTACATTTTTCATAGTGAAGAAAAAACAATTTTATGAAAATATGTCAATGTGTAAGAGGAATTATATAAAGAATCTAGGGGTGTTTGTGCCCATATACTTTTTATTGTTGATCTGTACTTCAATTTATACGTAAAATGAGCACAGGAGAGACTATGGCCACATCAAATATAGATAAAGAGCAGTTTTTAAACCTTATAGAAGGAGATAAAGAGCTTTTTATTACACTTTTGGATTTGTTTAAAAAAGATTGGCCGAGCTTAATAGAACAGCTAGAAAAAGCTATGGACTCTGGGCAATTGAATAGCGTAGAGCAAGTCAGTCATAGACTTAAAGGAAATCTACGAAACTTTTATGCCCATCAAGCTGCAGAGAAAGCCATGTCCTTTGAAGTTGCTGGTCGCGAAAACGATCTGGGTAGTGTGAAAGGTAAAGTGGGGGAGTTGACTCTTTCCATTCAGGCCGTGGAAAAAGATTTAGAACAACTACTACAAACGTTTTAAGCCCGTGAAATAAAATTTGGCACATAACACTCATTTCTTTTTTTAGTTTTAATCTCTACCATAGAGTAACTAGAAGTCATGATTGTACCATTGATGGCAAAACAATCTTTAAGACATAAGTTATGGTTTGTTATGACCAGTGTCTTAATGAACCTGAATAATTTTTTATCTCTAGTATTTCATGGGGCCTGTGTGGCAATCACATTAAGCTCCAAAGGGGGCTTTGATTTGTAGCCAAGAGAGTTTTCTAAAGCTTCATTAATTTTATAATCTATTGAGATGCCTAATGTACTCAATAGGTTCATAAAATCAGTGGCTTTTAGCTCTGTTTGCCCCTTAAAAAAACGATGCACTGATATGCGTGAAATTTGGCAGTGATCAGCAATCTTCTGTTGTGAAATCCCTTTGGCTTTGGCCACATGAGATAACTTAACCCCCACACGTACTTCTTTATTTTCCATAGTTTCCCCTTCATTGGTGGTGTCACCACAACACCACCTGGTATTCAATTAGCAAACTATGTACCACAATTGAAAAAATTATAATTTCTTCGGATTTTATAATGTTGAGTAATGAATTTTTTGTAAAAAGTAGAGTTTGGGTATATTTTTTTCTAAAATGAGCATTAAAACAAACGACGCCTCTTTAGCCACGTATACTTCTGTTTTTTATGGGTAATTCAGCATAAGAACTCTTGTGTTGAAATTCGTATTTGTTTTTTAATGAAACTCAGTTGATGTTATTCATGGGTTCGGCTTTGAAAATGTTGTTAATAACTTTTCAATTCATTGTTAAAGAGCTAAATGCATAAACCCATTGGCATTTTTTTAAAAAAGTGCTAAGATGGGGTATCAGGATGGCTCGATAGCCGTCTGACTGCAGGGAGCACTAAAGAGTGAGGTCTATTCTCAGACTCAAACGAAAAAAAAGAGTTCTCCATAAGATTTAAAACGTAACCACTAACTAAAGGAGCTCTTATGACTATGTCGAATTGTGTTATTCAGTATACCGGTGAAGAAACAGCAAACGAATATCAACAGGCCATTAAAGTCATTATGCAAAATATTCAATCGGGGTCTCCATCAGGAAGTGTTTTGAATTTAAACTTAGATAATAAGGACAGTAGCGCTGAAGGGAAACTGACTATTGTTTCTCGTGAAGGCAGCTTTGAAGCTAAAACTTCTGCTAAAGATGCTCTTGCTGTTGTAAAGTTGTTAAAAAAAGATGTGGACCATCAAATTAGAGGTTGGTTGAAAACTAGAGACATCTAGGTCTATTGACAATCCTGAGTCCCCCCATTACTTAGGGGGGGTGAATAAAAATCTAGATTTAAATCAATATGACTTTTCTTATCCAGAGGACCTTGTTGGCATACGTGTACAGAAGCCTTGTCGGGTGATGTGTGTCACAGAAGAAGACCCCTTAGTGAATAAGTGGGGCATCAAAGAGCATTCTCAACAAGAAATTTTAAGTTTTTTTAAACCTGGTGACGTATTAGTTGTTAACGAAACTAAGGTTGAGAAAAGACGCGTTTTTTTAGAAAATGGTCTGGAAATACTATTTATAAATCAGTTATCGAGCAGCCGTTGGGAAGTTCTGTTTTCAGCAAAAAAAATGAAGTTGGAAGATGAAATCTTGTTTCCTAATGATGTTCGCATGAAGTTAGTGCAAAAAGGTTTACCTCAAATACTGGAACTTATTGAGGGACAGGTGGACGAAAATTATTTTCAAAATTATGGTCAGATGGCATTACCTCCATATATTCAAAAAGCAAGAAAACTGAGAGAAACTCAAAGTGAAGATGAAACTTGGTATCAAACTGAATGGGCAAAAAACTCGGGGTCCTCTGCTGCGCCTACAGCAAGTTTACATTTTTCTAAAAGTGAATTGAAAAAAATTGAAGAATTCGGGGTGACAGTTGTAAAGCTAACTTTGCACGTTGGCCTTGGTACATTTTTACCCATTAAGTCGGAAAAGTTAACGGATCATAAAATGCATGCAGAAAGTGTGTATATATCTAAAAAAACTTTAGAAGCTATAAAAAAAGCAAAATTAAACAAAGCACATATTTGGGCCTTAGGTTCCACAGTGTTAAGGGCATTAGAATCCTATGCAAATGGCATGTTTGATGAAGATGAAAAGGGTGCATCAGGTACAACAGATATTTTTATTTATCCTGGTTATAGTTTTAAGTGGGTTACGGGTTTGTTAACAAATTTTCATCAGCCTCAGTCCACATTGCTGGCAATGATCGCGGCCTTTTCATCCTTAGAAAATGTAAAAGAAGCTTATTCTTGGGCTATTGAAAGAAAATTTAAATTATTCAGTTATGGAGATTTAACACTGTGGAAGAAGAAAATAAAATGATTGGTAAATTTGATGTTGAGGCCACTCAGGGTAATGCCAGGGCTGCTGTTTTAAACACAGCCCATGGTGAGATTAAAACACCTGTGTTTATGCCAGTAGGAACTAAAGCAACAGTGAAATCTATGACTAATGAGGAGTTGGTAGATTTAGGTGCTCAAGTGATTTTGGGCAATACTTATCATCTTCATTTACGCCCAAGCTCTGAGTTGATTAAGCAGCTAGGGGGCTTACATAAGTTTATGAACTGGAAAAAGCCAATCTTGACAGATAGTGGTGGGTTTCAGGTTTTCTCTTTGTCTAAACTCAATAAGATCACTGAAGAAGGAGTGACTTTTAAAAGTCATATCGATGGTTCCAGTCATTTTATTAGTCCTGAAGTGAGTATGCAAATTCAAATGAATTTGGGTGCAGATATAATTATGGCCTTTGACGAATGTTTACAGTATCCAGCTGAAAAAAAAGAAATCGTGGCTTCCATGGAGATGACCACACGTTGGTTACAGAGGTGTAAAGACTCCATGACAGACAAGAATAGTTTGCTGTTTGGGATTGTGCAGGGGGGATTAGAGTTAGATACTCGTAGAGAGAGTATGAAGCAGATTACAAATATTGATCTTCCAGGATATGCTTTGGGAGGGTTCAGTGTGGGCGAGCCTATTCACTTAATGCACGAGTTAGTAAAAGTTGTTGGACCTGAAATGCCAGAAAACAAACCACGCTATTTGATGGGAGTGGGAACTCCTTTAGATTTAATTCTAATGGTAGATGCTGGTATTGATATGTTTGATTGTGTGATGCCTACAAGAGTAGCAAGAAATGGCACTTTGTTCACATGGCAGGGCAAGGTGAGTATTAAAAAGCAGATGTATAAATACGACGAATCTCCCTTGGACCCCGAATGCGACTGCTATACTTGTAAAAACTATTCAAAGGCATATTTAAGGCACCTGTTTTCTGTAGGTGAAATTTTATCCTCTCGTCTGAATACAATTCACAACCTTCATTTTTATCTAAAGCTCATGGAGAAATCCAGAAAAGCTATCATAGAGGGACATTGGCCAGAATTCAGAGACCGCTGCCTAGCCATTTTCTAAATATTCCCTAAACCACCTCTCCAAATGAAGCACAAGGTCGCAAAAAGGTACGCCGATACTTTTTGCGACTTGTCGCGCTATAATTTTGCATTTGTCCTTGGGTATTGTTTGTGGATTTACTTTGGTAAGTTAAGGGTGCTGTCCTTTGGCGCATGCGGTCGCAAAAAGTATCGGCGTACCTTTTTGCGACCTTGTGCTTCATTTGAGGGGATGGTGCGTTTGTTGGGGAATTACAAAACGCGACGCATAAATAGGTACAAGTTGCACTTAGCTAGGGTATTTATAATCGGTTAATAATCTTAAATTAATTTTAAAAAGGAGTCTCGTTTATGTTTTCGTCTGTTGCTTACGCGCAAGCGGCTGGTGCAGCTGCTGCCACGCCATCTATGTTGGAGCAGTTCTTACCCATCATTGCTATTTTTGTAATTTTTTATTTTTTAATGATTCGTCCACAAAGTAAAAAAATGAAGCAACAGGCAACATTTTTAACTCAGCTAAAACGTGGTGATCAGGTTTTGACAACTGGAGGAATTTTAGGAAGCATAGAGGGACTCACTGATGAATATGTTACGCTTGAGGTTGCTCAGGGCGTTCGTATTCGGATATTGAAAAATCAAATTGCATCATCACAGAATTCTGAGGAGAAAAAATGATAGAAAGTATGAGAGCGAGAATTATTATTACTCTTGCCACTGTAGTTATTGGACTTGCGTGGATTTTACCGAACTTTGTAGATTTTGATAAAAAAAGCTGGTGGCCTTCTAAAGATAAGATTGTTTATGGTTTAGACATTCAGGGCGGGTTGCATTTAGTTCTTGGTGTGGATGTGGAAGAGGTGATGACTGAAAAAACATTACGTCTAGCTAAAAATATTGATGCTGATATGAAAAAAGAAAAAGTAGCTTTTAATAATGTTGAAGTTAATAGTGAAAGCAACGTTGAAGTTTTTATAAATGTGAATGGCCCGTCGGACATTCCTGGTATTCAAAGTTATTTAAAAAAATTCTATGTAAATACACTTCAGGTTACTAGTACAGAAGGCGGAAAGATGACTTTGCGTTATCTTGACCCAGTAATTACAAATTATAAATCTCAGGTTATTGAGCAAGCTATTGAAGTTATCCGAAATCGTGTTGATGAATATGGTGTTAGTGAGCCTAGTATTTCTGCTCAAGGCGATAGTCGTATATTAGTTCAGTTACCTGGAGTTAAGGATTCAGCAAGAGCCAAAGAACTTATTCACAGAACTGCTCGATTAGATTTTCGTATTGTTAACGAAGAAGCTGATTTAGAGGTTATCTTTAAATCAATAAAAGAAGCTGAGGAAAAAGGTGGATATTCACTGGGCAAAGATGGACTTGGGTATGCTGCTTATGTGAAGCGTATAAATAAGGATATTCAAGATAAGTTACCAAAAGATCATTTGGTACTGTTTCAAAAATCACCTAATGCAGCAAAATTAGAAGTGGGCAAAATTCCATACCTCGTACAACGTCAATCCAGCCTTGGTGGTGATTTATTAAATGACGCCTATGTGAGCCGTGGACAATATAATGAACCAGAGGTTGCTTTTAACTTTAATGTAGAAGGTCGCCGTTTATTTGCTGAATTAACAGGAAATAATGTGGGCAAAAAGATGGCTATTGTTTTAGACCAAGTGATTCAGTCGGCACCTAATATACAAGGTAAAATTGATTCCGCTTCAGCTAGAATTACTTTAGGAAGTTCTAACTATCAAGAGACTATGAATGAAGCTCGCTTTATTGCCACAGCACTTAGGGCCGGTGCTTTGCCTGCTAAACTGGAACAATTGGAAGAACGAACTGTTGGACCAACACTTGGTGCCGATTCCATATCAAAAGGTAAAACAGCGGGTATGATTGCTGGAGTCATGGTGATCTTTTTTATGCTCATTTGGTATAAATCATTAGGAGTTTTTGCTAATATTGCACTTTCCATAAACCTTTTATTAATGCTAGCAGTACTAACATCCCTAGGAGCTACATTGACCCTTCCGGGAGTTGCTGGGATTGTTTTAACTTTGGGGATGGCGGTGGATGCTAACGTTATTATCTTCGAGCGTATAAAAGAGGAACTGAGAAAAGGAGCTAAATTTCAAGTAGCCATGAAAGATGGTTATGGTCATGCTTTTTCAGCCATCTTTGATGCTAACATCACCACAGCAGCTGTTTGTGTTGTGCTAATGTATTTTGGTACCGGGGCTGTTAGAGGTTTTGCTGTTACTTTGATTTGTGGAATTGCAACATCTATGTTCACGGCTATTTTTGTTTCCAGAACTCTTATGGAAATTTGGGTAAAGAAATTTAATTATAGTTTTTCAGCCAAGTAAGTTCAAAAGATTGAGGGAATAATTTTTTAGTTAATTTAGGATAAGGTATTTATTATGACAAAAAACAGTAAACATGAGTTTGGAAAATACGATTTTTTAAGTAAAGCCGGTATGTATATGGCCATTTCATCGGTGATAGTGCTTGTCTCTTTAGGGGTGATGTTCTCTAAGGGGTTTAGTTACGGTATTGATTTTTCTGGTGGAACAGAAATTCAAGTGAAGTTTGAACAAGAAATGCAGACTTCTATCATTAGGGACTATATCAATAAACTAGGTTACAATTCGGCAAGTGTACAAAACTTTGGTGAAGGTAATGAGTTCTTAATTAGAATGGGCTCCTTAAAAGGGAAGACAGAAAAAGAAACTAACTACCTGTTGAACACAATGATTAAAAAAGTGAGTAATGGTATTACAGATAGCTATAAAACTGAAGGGGCTC
This sequence comes from Pseudobdellovibrionaceae bacterium, assembly GCA_018663505.1. GTDB lineage: Bacteria > Bdellovibrionota > Bdellovibrionia > Bdellovibrionales > UBA1609 > JABJQG01. Next base: position 32,855 of record JABJQG010000039.1, read on the forward strand.
TGATTCGCCGGGTGGATTCAGTGGGACCTCAAATTGGTTCTGAATTAAAACGTAATGGATTATTGGCAGCTTTTTACTCCTTCTTAATGATTTTAATTTATGTGGGACTTCGATTTGATTACAAATATGCGCCAGGTGCTGTTATTTGTTTGGTTCATGATGCTTTAATCACATTAGGTATTTTCTCTTTATTCCAGAGAGAAGTGAACGTACAAACAATGGCAGCGATTTTAACTATTATTGGTTACTCACTGAACGATACCATTGTCACTTTTGATAGAATTCGTGAAAACGTAACTCTATATAAAGGAAAGACTTTTAAATTTATCATTAATAAGTCCTTAAATGATGTGCTTTCAAGAACTATGTTAACTTCAGTGACTACTTTATTAGCTGTTTTGGTGATGTACTTTATGGCCGGTGGCGTGATTAGTGATTTTGCATTTACATTAGCTATTGGTGTGGTTGTGGGAACTTACTCTTCCATATTTGTTGCATCTCCATTAGTTCTTATGTTTGATCGTATTCAAAATAAATAGGTTAAGATTTAAAATATAGGTAAATTATGATTAATGGAGATTGGGTTCCAAAACTAAAGGAGCCTTTACCAGAACCTCCCAGCTTACTGCCAGATATGATCTGGCAGTATTTGTTTTTGAAGGGTGTGCGAACTCAAGTTGAGATCGACAGAATTTTTTCGCCTTCCCTTAAAAAGCTCACTTATCCCTTTAAAATTTTAAATATGCAAAAGCTTGTGGACCGACTTGTGGTGGCTCTTGATAAGGGTGAACGTATTTGCATCTATGGGGATTTTGACTTAGATGGGACCTCAGGGGTTGTGCTTTTATTAAAGGGGTTGGAAGGTCTTGGGTATAAAAATTTAACCTATCATCAGCCTAAACGTATTTCAGAAGGTTATGGCGTAAATTTGCCATCAATTCAAAAGCTAGCTGATGACGGTGTGAATGTTATTGTTACTGTTGATGTGGGTATTACAGATGTTCTAGCTGCTAAAAAAGCTAAAGAGCTGGGCATGGACTTTATTATTACAGATCACCACTTAGCCAAGGATGTGCTGCCTGAAGCCTATACCATAGTAAACCCTAATCAGCCTGAATGCCAATCTGGCTTGGGATTTTTATGTGGGGCTGGTGTTGGATTTTATGTGATTATGGCACTGAAAATTCAACTTGAAAAAATAAGTGGGCAAACAATAGCTTACAACTCGAAGGATTTATTGGGCTACTTTACTATAGCAACTTTAACGGACATGGTCCCCTTGGTGAAAGAAAATCGAGTATTAATAAAACATGGGTTAATGCTTTTAGAAAACTCGGCGAATCCGGGAATTAAAGCTCTCATGGATTATTTGGGAATGTCTGGTAATAAATTAACCAGCTCGGACATTGCCATTAAGTTTGCACCAAAATTGAATGCCTTAAGTCGGCTGGAATTAGATTTACTACCTATTGATATTTACTTAGCTGAGGATGCAAAATCAGCAAAAAAATTAATTAAGAGAATGATTCAGATTAATGAAAAAAGAATTAATATTCAAAGAAATGCAGAGGCAGAAGCTGAAAAACAGCTAGCAAGTATGGGTGTTGGATCTTTTGTTTTAGTGAGTTCAAAGAGCTTCCATAAGGGGGTTATTGGTCTTGTGGCCACGAAACTGTCCAAAAAGCATAATGTGCCGGCATTTATAGGCGCTGTTGGTGCTGACGGTAAGGTCACCGGGTCCTCACGCTTACCCAATGGTAACCGATCGAGCTTGTTGGAGGCCTTAAGCTACGCTAAGGATTCTCTAATAAGGTTTGGTGGACATGCTCCTGCTGCCGGATTTTTATTTGATGCATCTAATGAGGAACAATTTCGAGATTTACTCACTCAATATTTTGAAAAAGAAAAAAAAGTAAAACTAGAAAAGTCACAGCAAACTATTTCTTATGATGTTCATGGTAAATTAGCAGATTTGAATGAAGGGTTTATGAAATGGTATGAACAACTAGGGCCATTTGGGAACGCTTTTGAAATTCCTGTGTTTAAATTTGAAAATTTACAGTTGGATAAAATTAAAGAACTTAAAGGAGGGCATCTTAAGCTCACCTTTAAAGATGATGATCTAAGAACAAAAATAGATGCCCTGTGGTTTTCACCTCCTGAGGGGCACAATTTGTGTGCAGGTTATGAATCCAAAATTAATAAAGTGAGCTTGTTATGTGAGCCTCAATGGAATTATTTTAATGGACGGAAAACACTACAGGTATTGGTTCAAGAAATTCAATGGGATGAATTAAAGCATGTCTAATAAGAAAAAAGTGGTAGCATTGCTCTCAAGTGGGCTTGATTCTACTATTAATTTATTTGAAGCTGTTAATCACTTTGAGATAGCATTAGCCCTTACCTTTGATTATGGTCAGAAAGCTGCTGCAAAAGAAATTGAAAATTCTAAGAGAATTTGTAGTTTTATGGGTGTTGAACATAAGATTATTGATTTACGTTGGTTTAAAGATTTTACTGAGACCAGTTTGATTAATCAAGAGATGGACATCCCTAGTGGCGATGAAGTTAAAATTCATGATCTTCAAAGGTCTGGCGTTACAGCAGAGTCTGTTTGGGTTCCCAATAGAAACGGAATTTTTTTAAATGTGGCAGCTGGTTTTGCGGAAGGATTAAAAGCTGATCATGTGATTGTCGGATTTAATAAAGAAGAGGCGAAAACGTTTCCAGATAATACTGAGGCCTTCACCAAAACACTAGATGCGGCATTTTCCTACTCCACCGCCAACTCCGTTACTGTTAAATGTTTCACCCTTAATCATGATAAAACTGAAATATATAAGATGGGAATGGGCTTAAATGTGCCTTTTGAGTTAATATGGCCCTGTTATGACTCGCAAGATAATATATGTAAAGAATGTGAGTCCTGCCAAAGGTACTTAAATGCACAAAAGGAAGCTCAATTATGAAAAGCCTATGGGTTGAAGAAATTAGAAAATATGATGGTGCGGATTTGAAATCACTCTTTGCCTATTTAAATTTTGAAGTGCTTGGGGATTCTATTGTGGGTTTTCAAGGACCTTGTGATGTGGGTTTTGGGGAAATGGTTGATGGGGAGGACCTTCTTGCAAAATCTGCTATTAAAAGCGATAGTATGGTGCATTTTATTGTGGAGAAGTTTGATGTTCAGTTGTTTTCAGCAGTGGCTCTTCAGAGAATTATGTCGGATATATGCATATGTGTGATTCGTGATTTGTCAGATAACAAAGCAAAAGCAGTAGAATTAAGGCGGCAAGGTGATGATATTTATAGTGGTGCTGCAAAACTAAATATCTCTATTGCTACAGTGAGCCCTGCCTCTAGCTTAATTCATTACGGGGTAAACATATTAAATGAAGGAACTCCTGTGCAAACCACATGTCTACAAGATTTCTCTGTGGATCCGGAAAAATTTTCAAAAACTTTTATGGACATGTTTGTAAAAGAGGTAGATTCTATTATAAGAGCCACTCAAAAAGTGAAGTGGGTTAAGTAAATAGGTTTAGGTGACCTGGTTTTAATAGACAATATTTAAACCAACTCATGGGCCTTAGAGTGATAGCAGGGTTTGGGTTGTTGAAGTGCAATTAAAAATATTTAGATTTATCAAACTTTTGTTGTTCGTTGCCTTTGTCATTGGCATAGGGATTTTTGGTTACTCTAGCATTGAGGGTTGGGGGTACTTAGACTCAGCGTATATGACCATTATAACACTTACAACTACTGGCTATCAAGAGGTTCATGATTTATCGGATAATGGACGTATTTTTACCATGTTTTTCTTGGTTATAGGTCTGGCCACTTACGCATTAATACTATCCATAATTATTAGAGAAATTGTTGAGTTTGAATTTAACCAATTTTTTTGGAGTAAAAAAATGAAGCGAGATATTGAAAAAATGTCGGATCATTCCATTATTTGTGGATTTGGCAAGATGGGAAAATCAATTAGTGAGCAACTTGCTGATCATCATGAAAAATTTGTTGTTATCGAGCAAGATAAGCATGCAGAAGGGGAGCTTAAACGCCTGGGTTATAATTATTTTATTGATGATGCTACGGATGATGAGGTTTTAGAAAAAGCAGGCGTTCGGAAAGCAAAAAATTTAATCTCTGTGGTTAACTCTGACTCAGGTAATGTCTTTATTGCTTTATCTGTAAGATCTTTAAATAAGGACCTTTTTGTAATCTCAAGAGCTTATAATGATGCCTCTATTGAAAAGTTAAAAAAGGCAGGGGCTAATAAAGTGATTTCACCATACAGTCTTATGAGCACTAAAATAACTCAAACTATTTTAAATCCAGCTGTAAATGACTTTTTAGAAATTATATCTGAAGATGCTACTGTGGATTTTCAATTAGCAGAAATTGGTGTGGATGCCACTTTTAAATGCACCAATAAACGCCTTATAGAGACTGATTTTAAAGATAAAGGTATTATTATTGTAGGTATTAAAAAAGCTAGTGGAAAAATTATCTTTGCTCCCACCTCTCAAGAAATAATTAATGATGGTGATAAACTTATTGCCTTAGGCAGCGGCCAGGAGTTTAGTGATATTTTAAAGGCTGAGATTAGTTAAATTAAGTTTAGATACTCTGATTAATAAAACCTTAGCTGAATCATATAAATTAAGTGTAATAAAGTTTAGGTAACTACCATAAAATATAATTAGTAATCTAAGTTTATCCATACTGTTGATAAACTCTGGGGTGCAATAGGTTGCCGGTAATACTGTTTTTTAATGTAGGAGTAGCTGGAAAAGTATGTACCGGTAAAAAAAATATCACTTCTTAAATCATCTTCTATGGAAAACCTTTGGTGGAGGCAAGAAATTTTTTATTTACCACAATATGATCGAGTGGCCATTACTTAATAAACTCGGAAGATTGAATTTTTGTGGTTATTTCCTTAAACAGGACCGCCTGGAAGTCTGTTTAGAATTTTAGAAACCATGGCCTTAAAACTCTAACGAAAGACCATGTTTAAAAGTTATCACTGGCTTTGATTTTTTATTAATTGAAATGCTACAACCCTCATTACATTTAACAAATGGACCATGCATGCCACCTGACATTACTTCATAATCAATGGTCACCTCATTTGATATAGAGTTTAAGATCTCATCTTCAACCTGAAATGGAATATGTGGTGCGTTCATGGTACGTACGCTAATCCTATCATCAACGCCAGCAGTTAAGCCTACATCTATTAAGTTAAAGACACAAAAAATCTCTTCTCTTGATTTATTTTTTTCAATTCTGACAAATGTACTTAAGGGCACTTTCACATCTTTTGCTTCTTCACTTATCTTTACTGGTTGACCATAGCTTTTTAACTTCCCATCTCTGGTAATATACTGTGATTTATTTCGAGATTTTTTTAATATTTTAATATCACTACACTGTTCAGGTTGATAATTATATGGATGATTCTGTCCTTCGTAGCCATCCAATTGATAATAAGCTCTATAGGTCACAAACACTTTGTGACTGCCACCTGATTTATCTAATAACTTGTTTCCTAATTTTACTGAGGCAGATAAAATTCCTGCGTTAGAGGTAAGCTTCAAAAATTCTACCTCTGTTGCAGATACTCTTCGAGGTGAAATATCATTATTGACACCAAAGCAGACCATAGAAAACATAAAAGAAACTGCAGAAATGCATATTTTACCCATAAAAGACTCCCTGAATGATTATTCGATGGTTCAGTGAATTATAACATTCCATACTCTAGTATTGTGTTAAAGCTACTGGGTTGTAAAGAAGACAATGCCTGTCAATTAGTTCTACATTAATATGTTTTCTCACGTTTTATATAAATATAATTGTTAAGATAGGACTGATCATCTGAAAATAAATATTCCATTTAATGCTGCTTTAAACTTTGATTTAGAGCAAGCCATGTTTAAATATTCTATCTAGGATATTCTAGAAGTACAGCAAAACTGCGTAGCCTTAAAGAGGCAGAAGAAGTGCCAATATCAATTCTTAGCTCAACCGAATTAAAATTGGGTAGTCATTTTAAAACCTATGAAGCTAAACTTTTCAAAGTGGGTTCAATATCAGGGTAGACTGCTTGAACATAAGCAAACAGCTTTTCTACACTGAATTTATCAAACCTGTAGTGGACAATCTCACTTAACCTTGCCGGATCAATATTAAATTTTTCGGCAAACTCGGCTTGGGTCATTCTATAATCATGTAAATAAATTACAATCAATTTACAGAGTTCGTATTTAAAGCGATCAATAGGGCCAGCGTTCTTGGGTAAAGGTCTTGTTCCTTTAACTCCTTTGAGTTTTTCCTCCATCTCTTTAAGTTTCTTCTTGCTGGGGTATCTCATTTTTTACCTCCTAAAAGCATTCACAATGCCAATATAAACTTCTTTTTCATGTAGAAGCCAAATGAGTCGATAAGATTTATTGTTTAACTCAAGAGGCTCAGTAACGTAATACTCAAAACCTTCCTCGTCTATATTGACTGGTTGGTTGATGCTTCCGTCCAGCTGTTTGACTAAGGCTAAAATAATATCGTCATCGATGGACTCAGAGTGCTTCTCTTCGTAGTGAGGATCTATGATAAGTTTCTCAATCTTACGTTTGTTTACAATGATGCTGATATTATACTCTCGTCGACCCACTTAGTTAATATAGTCTATGTTGCAAAATAATGCAATAAAAATTGCAAAATAGTGAAATATATAGAGCTTTAGCGCACGCTAGATTCGACTAGTGATAATCCCGTCGAGTCCAGCTTGCCGATAAAGCGATAAAAGTGCCAGCATCATAATTCTTTGCTTGGCTAAACTTAAAATTCAAAATAATCAAGATTGGGTGGTAATTACTCCATACAGACCATGCACCTAGACTAGACGGAGTTATTTCATAAAAACTATCGACTGGTATAGCTATCTAGAACATGTTAATAATTAATGTTCGTGTAAAAAAATGGTACGATGCCATGCTTTAATTTCAATAATATAATTATTTAATTCTATATTATCTAAGCCCTCTTGGAGTTGCTTGTTAAATTCTGAAAGATGCATTGAAAGACCTTTGCTAGAATAATTAGTTGGTGCCCAATTATTAGTAATTTGCAAATTCACTGTGAAGTATCTAAAAGTATCACTCGGAGATTCTGAAACTGATTTTTTGACCTGTGCCATAACTAATTTTACTTGAGAACTAACAAACTTATTTAGGTCTGTATACTTCTTAATATCTACGCTCCCTGAATCTACTCTAATTGAAGGAAGTTGAAAAACAAAAAAATCTTGCTTTAATTTTACTACAAATTCGCTTAGGCCATCTGCATCCATAGTTTTTGAAATTTTGAAAGGTTTTATATGGAAATCGCTTACATTTTCATGAAAACCGTTTCTGTCGACGCCACCATCATGAGCAAAAATAGAAATACTGCCAAGGGCAATAACTAATAAAATATGAATATTTAATATTAGTAACTTCACTTAATACTCCTGTCGCAATATTCAGTATTGCTTGGTAATCCTCAGGGACAACTCTCCGGTTAAGTACCGAACTTATTTTTTAATGCAGCAAGAATATCATTAAAATTTAATTATTTGTGGAATATATTATAAATTGAAAAGAAGTAAATAAAACCTGCAAATCGTTTAAAAATTAAACAGGAAAAAAATACAAACTTTAGCGGTTGTTGAGAACATTAATAATTCAGTATAGTGCATGCCAGACCAGACTTCATGAAAGTGCCATTGTCACAACACACAAAATTCAAGACACACATCTTTAATATATAAAAACTATTAAATCTTATCTAAAATTTTCTCTACTTGCAGTTCTCTTTTAATTCTGTAGAGCACCATCTGTTCTTCTATACCATCTGTTGGTAATGCTTTTTTTCCTGCGAAAAAATTGGTGTTATGGTGTTTTTGTTTTTTTACAATGACTTTTACAACGGACTTTCCGTTTGCTTTCCCTTTAATCAGATTTACTTTTAGAAAGTATTTGGTAGCCACATTTGCATTATATTTTTTATGAGCCTTTTGGAATACATTGTCTTTAGAAATGCTGGCTGTTTCGATTTCTCCAGCATCTAGGTTGTTCACTTTTAAGGGGTAGGGTCCGAGAGCGATCTGGGTAGCTCTCCAGACTCTGTCGTAATCGGAATAAAAGAAGTCGGACTGGGGTTTATATGTGGGTGTGAGGTACTGAGATTCGTTGGCGCAGCCCAGAGACACAAGAAGAAGTAAAGAAAGTAATGCTTTTTTCATGTTTTATAAGTCCACAGAGTTGGCGGAAGTGTGAGTGACACTTTCTAGTTGGTTTATTTTATAATTATAATAATCCAAGTTTATGTTTAAGGTCTCTGGAGCAGCCATAAATATAACTTCCCAACGGTATGTTCTGTTAGCTTTTTTTTCGTAACTAACTTGCGATATATCAAAGCTGTTTGCCCAGCCTGGGTTAATTACTTTATGAATAACTGTTCTTTTTTCAGATTCTACATCGTCATAAGTGATTTTCTCAATTTCAGATAAATAAATAGTGACCGAATGGGAGTTTAAACCTTTGGGAGTTATTGGCTCACCAACGGTAATGTTTTTATTTTCTATTTGAGGTTTATTAACGAGTCCCAAGAATATGGGTAAGGTATTTATGTTTTCATGTGCTTGAATGGACATAGAGACTTGTTTAAATTGAGGACTGGTAGCCTTTAAGTCATCTTCTTTAAGAATTGAAAGTATATAGCTATTATTAATGTTTTCAGAATTTATTTTTAACTGATGTTCATCTTCAGATTTAAAACTTTTTAAATCTGTGGGGAGTAGTTGGCCTTCTTTATTCATAAAACTTGCGCCAATAATTACTTGGTCAGATTGTATCTGTGGAACCCTGAATGTAAGCGAGCTATTATATTGAATCTGGTTAACCACAAGGTCTTGCCCACTAATATCGTCTGGGATAAAGCTTTTTCTAAGTCCGCCTTGTTTGAAGCTGAATTTGTTTAACATGGAATACATGGATTGGCCTTTTTTGACGGCATCCATAATGTCCTTCATGGGAAAGCTGCCATGTGAGGCAAAGAGAGTGTAGTTATCAGCTTTAGGTACAAATAACTTATATTGAGGCTTATTAAACTTGATAGTGAAAAATATATATTTTTCGGACTGTTTAGGTAGGGTAATATTTGTGGGCATAGATACGGTTTTTGTAGGAACTTTAATTTGATCCGACTCTGCGCTTAAGACATTGGAAACATCGAAATTTACTAAGCTAGATCGGGTAAAAGCAGGAAGTACTATGGAAAAATCAAAACGTTTGTCACGTTTGAGCTTACCAAAACCGGATGTGTTTCCCTGAACTTCTAATAAACGGCTTTGTTCTTGTGATGGAGCAAGCTCAAATATTTTTGATAATTCTGTTACTCCATTAAAAGTTGTGGTTATGAATCCTTTGGCTGAAAGTGTTATGCTGGTTGCCTCTGTATCTAAACTCAAAACACCCAAGTGATTAGTAGATGTGGAGTTACCTGACCATTCGGCCTTTACCTTTTTAATGATGTCTCCATTTTTGTCTATGGCAATAAAGTTATGGAGGGAATTTTGTTTGTCTATCATATTAAGATCATCAATATGATTTTCAATTTTTTGCAATTTTGTTTGTTGAACTTTCTCTTTGTCCACACATGATACTGAAAATGCTAAGTGAATAGTAATAAGACATCCAATGACCAACTTCATAAACTCTCCTTAGTTTAGAATGATTCAAATACTTACCTTATTCTATTCAGAAGTATGAAGTAGTACCAGGTTCCTATGGTTGATGACGCAGTGTCGAATGGATGTAGCTAAGCTTTGCTTCTATATTTGGTAAAATACGATTGAATATAGATTCAGTTAAAGCTCAAACTTAATCAAATTGGTTTTTAGGTCTGTGGCCACCCACCGTCCTTTCTCATTTTTTGAGAGCTTAGCACTGGCATAGTTAGCATCATGGGTGAAGAATAAAAGGGTGTTCTTTTGATCCATGGATTCGTAGAGTTTCTTTTTTTCATCAATGATGAGTTCTGGAAAGCGATCGTATCCCATAGAAATTGGCAGGTTGACCCACGGTGCTCCTGGGACGAGATCTCCAAGAAAAATAATATTTTGTTTATTGTTTTTAATGCGCGTGAGTAGTTGACCAGGCGTGTGTCCATGAGAAAGAAAGAATTCTACATGTTCTCCAAATAATTCTGGAAGAGTGGGGGTATCTACTATAATGAGTCGCTGAGAGTCCTTAAGCCTTTGAATCATGTCTGGAATAAATGAGGCCCGGTCTCTTGAATGAGGATTTTGAGCTCTTTCCCAGGCCAGCTTGCCCACAATATACTTAGCATTAGGGAAATGTAATCCAGGATTGGAGGTTAGATTGTTGTAAGATGGCATAAGGCCGCCCGCATGATCAAAATGTAGGTGCGACAGAATAACGTAATCAATATCCTCCTCTTGAAGGTCCAGCTCATTAAGATTCTGAAGGAGTAAGTGAGTCTCTGGTTGTTGAATACCAAAGCGTTGAGCTAGTTTTGGTTCGAAAAATGCGCCAACACCAGCTTCTAGAAGGATTTTTGTTTGATCTATTTCTACGAGTAAAGAGCGGCAGGCCAGTGGGATACGACCTTCTTTGTCTGGTGGGACCCATTTTTCCCACATTACTCTTGGTGCATTTCCAAACATGGCACCACCGTCAAGCATTTGAGAGTTTCCTTCTATGGAAGTGAGTTTAATTTCACTCATAATTACCTCTTCAAGGTTGTAGAATCTATATCAATTTTTGAAAAAAATTGCAGCTATGATGGGGGGACCACAATAACTACATTTTTTCTTCTCAGAAGAGTTTATTTAGTTTAACCTTAAAGATCAATATTCAGCTGTGTTAAGGAGCAAATATGAATCATTTAATTAAATCTATATTGGGTGCATCACTTATATTAACCGCCATGAGTTTAAGTGCTAAACAAACCATTAAAGCTGACTTTTTTGATATGGAGTCTAAACTGTCTAAAAAACTTTTTACTTGGGAAAAATATGTTGAGCAAAAACCTGATGGAACCCTTGTTGATACTTCAAAATTTATTAGCTTAGAGGGCAAACCACTTGTAAATAGGATAACAACTTTTAAAAATTCTAAAGTTGTTAGATTTGAGGCCATTCAGTATCAAAATAACACTAGGGGGACCATCGACTTTAAAGGAGATAAAATTTTCTTTAAATATTTTGAAAATGGTAAACAAACAAAATCTGATGATGAAACTGTGGATAAAAATTTAGTGTTGCCAAGTACTCTGGTTTCTCATGCACAAAAGAATTGGAAAACCATTACTAAGGGTGACACGGTAAAAGTGAGAATAGCTGTATGGCATAGATTGGATACAGTGGGATTTAAAATGTTTAAAGTGCGAGAGTTTACTGAAAAAGGACAGTATATTGTAGAGGTTAAGATGAAGCCCTCTAGCTTTCTTATAGCTGCTTTGGTGGACCCTTTATTGTTTCGATTTACTAAGGATGGGTCAAAATTACTTTCTATGAAAGGGCGAGTGGCGCCTAAAAGAAAGGTCAAAAATAAATTTAAGGATCTTGACGCTGAGGGAGTTTACACTCACCTCTAATTTGCTGAAATTTTAGTAAATAATTTGCATAAACCTTAATAAATACAGATAAAAGGGGCGAATTTCCTCTTATTTTAAGGAAAATCTTGACCATAAGATTTTGGGGATATAGATTCTCCCTTCAGTTCTATGACATTGTGGCGGGGTAGCTCAGCTGGTTAGAGCACCGGAATCATAATCCGGGTGTCGGTGGTTCAAGTCCACTTCTCGCTACCATTTTTTTCTTAATAACTGGATCTCCTCAACTAACTGCATATCACACCGCACACATTAAAAAATACAAGCACTTAGAACCCTAAGTCACCACTTGATAAAGGTTTCTCTGATTTTTTTCGATATTCTCGGTGAGTAAAGGCACGTGTTTGTGACCCACTAGAATCTAAGTCTCAGCTACTCAGAGCATAAATAGACATACATAAGTTTTGGGCATTGGGTTTTATTTAGCATTGTATTTTATAATAATTACAGGCTTGATTACAAATTTAAAGCTTTTGGCTTGTCAGACCGCTTAGAGTTCTCACACAAGCGGCATATATCCTGCATCAAAACCTCATATGAGTGGTGATAGTTTATGAATTTATTTAAAATTAGTCTTGTATGTTTGCTATTTATTTCAAAGGCTAATGCTCTGGTATTAAAAAAAAATGTGGTTCACAATATTTGGGAAAAATCATTGCTCAACATTTGCTTTGGCCACTCTAGTATGGATCAAGATATAATCAGACCATTTAGCCAATTTATTAATGACAAAAAAATTATACTTGCTGATTTTAACGAAGAATATAAAGAAATAATTAAAGAGACTTTAGAAGCTGAGTTTAGCGAAGAAACAACTAAAGTCCATTTTAAAATTCTAGGTTCATGCGGGCGTAATATTAAACATGATATTATTATTCAGCCAACATCCGAAAAAAAAGATAATGGTCGCTACAATAGCCAAGCTGCCCGAAATGCTGATGCGAAAAAGGCAATAGTTTTTATCAATATAAAATATGATCTTAATTACTCCATTGACAAAGAAGCTGTAGATAAGACTCATAATTTAAAATCCATTTTTGTTCATGAACTTGTGCATACATTTGGTGTTTCTCATGAGTTTTTTCATTATGATTTTTTGAATGATAAACTTTGTAAAGAAGTCAATTATGTTAAAAAATATTCTGGATCAAATACTAATCTAAAACACAAAATCAAACGATTTGAAGATAAATATTTTTCACCTTATGGCTATGACTCTAAATCCATCATGAGTTATTGTTATATACATCATAATGGATTCTGGAGATCTGAAAATGAAATACTTAGTCCTATGGACAAGGATGCTATTTATTTTATTTTTATGTGAGCTGGAAATTTGTTCAATTTTGGGAAAACTTTAGCTTTCTAAATACAAAAAATATATCAGCCAAATATTTTTTCCTTGTGTATAATTCGCTTAAACCATCTATAGTTCTTAGTTTAACTAACTAACTAATTAAGCAAGTAAGTATTCACATAACACACTTGAATTCAGCCCATAACTGCTTTACCCTTTTAATTAGCAGTGACAATTTTTTTAGATCTCCCCACAGTACTTTATTTCACCAAGGCAAATGGATAGGATTTATTATATAATGTTATTATAAATGTTAATTGGTAATGAATATAGTTATGATAGTTTTATGAGATGTGTAGCAATATTACTAATTTTTTTATCATCGCCAAGTTTAATGGCCGCCCAAGACTTCGCAATTAGTGCTATGGCCCACATTAACGGAGCCTTGATGGCGAGCCCTCTTTTACCACGCTTGTTTGCTAAAAAAAAACAAAGTGAAATCCAAATTCGTCCTATTATGTTTGAGGCATCTAACGAGGAGAGTAGGGGCTTTGATCCTAAAATTGTGGATTATAGTGGTTCTGGTGGCGCAGTATTCTATTATAAAAGATTAGGGAGCTCCTTTGGCTACTTTGCTCAACTTTCAGGTAATTCTATTTCTGGCAACTTTACTGGTCCAGGATCTGACCCTTCAGATGCTCAATATACTATTTATGTGAATGATGTGAAGTCATCCATGCTTCAAGCTAGTTTAGGAATGTCAGTGAATTTGTTGAAGTTTTCAAACTTCGAACTTCAGTTCCTTGCTGCACCATCCTTTTCTCAAACTCAACTAGAGCAAACAGTGGTTCAAAATGACTTCACTAGTCCTGATGATTACGATTTAAGTATGAATGTAGGGGCTATGAGCTACTATGCTGGTGTACAGATGGGTATTAAGATGGCTGGATTTGTATTAAACCCTTATTATATAATAACTGACCTTGTGGATGAAAAGGATCGTTGTCAGTCATTTAGTACTGTTGTGAGAACCTCAGGAAATCTCTTTGATATTGGGTCTGTAAGTTGTAGGGACCAGGGTGGTAATTTATTAAAACAAATTGAGTTTAATACAGCTTTGCAGGCCGTGGGCTTTAATTTAATTTTCCCATTTTTTGGTATGGGATTTAATATATTTTCTGAAGTTGGTGAAATTCCATTTTTTGAAGCGGTAGAAGTGAATATGTACAGCCTTAGTTTTAGTTTTAATATCTAAGCTCTCTAAATGTTATAAATAACAATTATATAATGTTAAAGCTGTAGCTATGTACCTCATTGAAACACATTTGTGTAGTTTTGAAGCGACTTCAATAAATACGCTATTTCAAGCTGTTTGACTTGTGAAGTTTTCCTCACATTTGTTGATTTCACTAAACTTTTTCCAATACTACACCGAAAAATTAATTAAGCGGGGAGCGTTTAATGAAAAATATTTTTAAAATTGTACTTGGTTTAATATTAATGAGTTTAATGAGCGCATGCGGTGATACCAGTGACTCTATTCAGGGGCAAAAACCATCTGGTGATACATCGGATACCGTTTCTGAAAAATTGACATTAAGTAGTAGTAACGCCAGTAACTTTGATATTCCTGAAAATTCCAGTGCTTTATTTATTTTTATGCTTTCTGGGACAACTACAGTGGACACAAAAATTGATTGGGCTATTTATCCAGATGGAGGTGGTAGTGCCATGTTAGATTTTCTTTCTGTTGCTGGAACAATTACTATTCCTGCCGGGGAACAATCTGTGACTTTTTCACTACCCATTGATGATGACTCTGATTATGAGGGTAATGAAAGCTTTAAGTGGATTTATGTTGGGGTGAGTGATCATGTGGAGGTGTCTTCAAATGAATTTACATTTACCTTGATTGATAATGAAGTTGCACCTGGCCCACCAGTAAGCTTTGATATTGCTCCAGCAAATTTTGATGAAGATGCTGAATCAATAATTTCTCTAAATTATTCCGATGCTGATAGTGATATTGCCACAGCCTGTACTATTTCTGGTTTGAGTAATATTAGTATATCAACTCCTTGTAGTTGCGATGGTACGAGTAATTCAAATGCATGTTCAGTGGGAGTAACAGGAGTTGCAAATCATAATGGAGCTGCAGGTTTTAGTTATACCGTCACTGCAAATGCAGAAGAATCAGCATCTGCCAATGCCGTTTTAGCCATAGACAATGTGGATGATATTCCTGTGGCAAACGCATTAACACCCGATGCTTTTGATGAAGATACCGAGTCTATTATAACTTTAGGTTATACAGATATTGATACAGATTTAGCAACGGCTTGTGCAATTCCGAGCTTTCCAAATTTGAGTGTTTCAACACCTTGTAGCTGTAACGGTAGTGGAGAATGTACAGTTGGAGTAAAAGGTATCTCAAATTTTAGTGGGGCCGCAAGTTTTAGTTATACAGTAACAGCAAATGGTGCCCCCTCTGCTGCGGCTACTGCAAGTTTTACTATTAATGCCGTTGATGATAAACCTATTGCAATAGCTGTTACAGCACCAGCGTTTGATGAAGGTGTGGAATCTATAATTTCTTTGGATTATACAGATGCTGAAAATCATACTGCCACAGCATGTGCCATAAGTGACAATACAGATGTAACTGTATCCACAGCTTGTGACTGTACTGCTCCAGGAGTCTGTACAGTTGGTGTAACTGGTAATGGGGATTTTAATGGTGTCACAAGTTTTAATTTTACAGTGACGGCGAACACTTTAATTTCAGATGCAGCTGTGGCTAGTTTAACAGTAACAGCTATTGACGATAAACCTGTAGCAAGTCCAATTACTCCAGCATCTTTTAATGAGGACAGTGAATCAATTCTAACATTGAGTTATTCTGATATTGAAAATGATTTAGCAACAGCATGTACAATAGTTTTAAATGACCCATCGAACATTTCTGTATCCACAGCATGTAGTTGTGACGTTAGTGGTGACTGTACAGTTGGGGTTACTGGGGTTAGTAATTATAGTGGAGCAGAGAGTTTTAACTACACTGTTACTGCTAATGGACAAACCTCGGCAGCAGTATTAGCCTCATTAACAATTGATGCGGTAAACGATGCTCCAAGTTTAGCCACAAATTTAGGTTTATCCTCCAGCGTGGGTGAAATTGTAGTTTTAACAACCACAGAGCTTAATGCCACGGATTCGGATGATGCCAATAGTAATATTACCTTTGAATTAAAGACGGCTCCAGTAAAAGGAGATTTAAAATTAAGTGGTGCAGTTTTAAGTTCAGGAGGATTGTTTACCCAGAGTGATTTAGATAATAGTCTTGTTACTTATGTACATACTGCTGGTACTGATGTGGATGACAGTTTCCAAATTTCTGTTCGAGATGATGATTCCGTGTACGCTGTTGGCGCAACGGATGCTTCACCAGCTACAGTGGATGTTGTAGTATCTAACTGTGTCTCTGGATCAGTGACATATACTGCTGATGGATCTTTTGATGTGGATGCCACAGCACCAGGTTGTGCAAATATTGTGATAAAAGCCTGGGGTGGTGGAGCTGGTGGTGGTTATAAAGGAGGAAGTGCTGCAGGCCTAGGTGGTGGAGGCGGTTACGCTGAAAAAGCTATGAGCATTTCTGCCGGACAAGTTTACACAATAGCAGTAGGAATGGGTGGACAAGGTGGAGCCTGTGGTGCAGCTGCTGGAGCCGGAGGATTCTCTGGTGGAGCTGGAGGTTTAAAAGAGGCTAATGGTTCAGCTGGTGCTGATGATGCGGGTGGACCCAATGGTGGCGCTGGAGGTAGTGGTGTTAATGGCACAAATGGTGGGCAAGGTGGTTATGGTGGCGGCGGTGGCGGCGGTGCTGCAGAGGATGGAATGTTAGGTGGTGCTGGTGGCGGCGCAAGTACGTTTTTTAACGGTATTACAAAATTAGTTGTTGCCGGCGGTGGTGGTGGCGGTGGAGCTGGTGAAGCTGGAGGCGGCGGGGCTGGAGGCGCGGCTTGTGCTATAAATGGTTCGGATGCACTATCTAACGGAGATTCTCTAGGAGGAGCTGGCGGAGGTGGCGGTGGTTGTTTTGGTGACACAGTAACATCCGGAAGTGGATCTGTAGAAGGGAATAGTGCAAATAGTGGAGGAGCAGGAGCTGGTGGAAATAATTCTGGATCTTGCCCTGCTAGTAATGGGACTGATGGGAAACTAATTGTAGAGTATAATTAATTCTAATTTGGTCATAAGTTTATGAATAGATCACTTTGAGCTGTGGGCTCCCATTGGCACCTTTCCATCCATGGGAGATCGGGCCTATGGCGGCCCGAGCCCACCAATTCCCCCACGTCGTGTGGGGGAATCTATAAAATAA
>JABJQG010000036.1 GCA_018663505.1 Pseudobdellovibrionaceae bacterium
TAAGTTTTGAAATAGACCATTTCAGCACCCAACGGTGTCTTGCCAGCTCCGTTAAATCCAAATTAGGTCGTTTCCACTCCGCCGAGCACACCCGCTTTACAAGCATTGGGTGTTCGACTACCTTAGGACCGTGGGCACCAAGTTACTAAAGCACTCTACTTTTGAAATGCCTTAGATGTTTTTCCATCCTGTTAAGCCAATTTTATACTGCTAACTAGATCTAAACTGGCATTCCATATTTCACTTCTACTGTTTCCATTTTTTGAACTCACAAGCTTGCACCACATTCCATACTTCTAAAAACCTAAACCTCTAGTTTGAACCAGAATTCGATCCTGATCAAAATTATAGCCTAAGTTAAGCCATAGCAGCGATATACCTGCAGCTAAGTCATCTTTAAGAACACCAGCAAAATACTCCAATCCTAGCTTGGGTGTCGTGTAGGTAACATAAGCCGACTTTTTAACTGACAAATTCTTTGTAAAAGTCTCTTCCCCCAATGTTAACTCACCTGAAATGCCGAAGTTGCTCCTAAAAAAACGTTTTGTTGCTCCAATACCAACACCATAATCATAACCCGATTCTATAATCTTAGCGCTAGCAATCGTTGTTGGAGAGTACTGCATGTAAGTGTACCTAACCAACTTTGCTTGGTTAATATATGTAACTAAACTTAAATTTAAATCTCTTAAATAACTTTGATAAATACTTTTTTTAACTACAAAGCCTGTATATGTCCCCGAATAAGTAGATAAAAATAACAGTGGGTTTAATGTCCAGTTTCCATCAGAATAATAATAGCCCACACCAAACATCGTCTCATGAATATTACCCGTAGCAATCACATAAGGCATGGCTTGTTTTATTTTAGATCCTCCTGGGCTAAAAGGATCATTTAACCCCATCCTTGGTTGAAATTCTTTAGTTACAACTAACTCTAAAGTTAAAACGTCTAAGTTATTAGATAAATACTTTTCCGCCTGAATTTTATATGCCTTCAATACCTTATGGCTTTCCAGCTGTGCCTGAACAAACTCTTCGTGAACGTAAACGTCCTCTTTATAAAAGCCATTAATATATAAGCTGTCTGACAAGTTTATAAATTCTCGTAAATATTTTTTTGCTTCTTCAACCTGGTCATTGCGTGACAACACCATAGCCTTTAAATAACTATAGCTGGTCTGATATTTTACATTTTCACATATGGCAAACAGTTGGTTTAAGCTAGCCTCAGCCCGTTTATTTTCATTATTTTTAATATGCTCAACTGCCTCTGCCAGCTTTAGTCCAATTTGATAACCTTGTCCTGCATAGTACCCACATTGATCAATTGAAATATCCTCTTTAAGATTCTTAAAACTTTTCTTCTTATTAATAAGCTTGATTGCATCCTCTTCCGATTGCACAAGCTTGCCCTCTTGATCTCTAAGTGAACCACTTCGTAGCCCAGAATTACCCTTATGCACAGCGATCCAGGATCCATTTGAAGCTCTTTCTGCTTTGAAATCTTTCAAGCTGGTAGATGAGCACCCTACTGTAAACCATGCAACTACAATCACTATTAAAACTTTTCTTAATCTCATTACAGACAACTGCTATCTCCTTAGCTCATTGGGTCTTCTTAAATTAACTTATAGCAATTAGAAAGCCAGCTTTTTCTAGCTCAACTGTAAATTAAACACTCTGGGCATTTAAGATTCCAATAATTGGTAAATTAAATCCAAATTCTGGAACTCAGTAAATAATACAAAAAATCCGGAAAATATAATCTCTTTTAGCAATCTACTCTTTAATAATAAAGGTATTTGGTAATTCATTGTTATCATTTGGATCTATAGGGAAATGTTCAGCTAAAATATTTCCACAACGGTCAATGGCCATACAAAACCCCTGAGAAAGGCTTTTTTTACGAGCCCCATCAACTAAAAGTAGAACAACTTCATTCCAGGTTTCTGAAGGCAGTTGCTTTGCTATAGCCTCATCTGCCAGCACCACCGCTTTTCTCTCCATCAACGATACAAACAATAATATCCCGGTAGAACCCTCTGTATTTTTTAAATTGGCTTCATAAAATTCAACTTCTGCACGCAGCTCAACCTGGTCTCTTTGATCCATCTGGTTTACCAGTAAACGCTGCACCAAACTAAGTTCTGCTAGTAAACGGGAAACAGGCAAACACAATATTGCCCATATTAAAAAATTCAGTGTGGAAGACTCAAAATAACCAAATTGAGCAAGGTCTATCATAAAATAAAATAGCAAAGCTATTAAAAATATAACTATAGGCACATGTCCAACAGTGGAAGAACTTTTAACAATCATTGGAACAATTTCGCCAGAAGTTTTTAGCTCGGCCTCTTTCACAGACTTCTCGACTTTTTTAATATCAAAGGATGAAATTTGATCCAAAACCCATTTCTCCATAGCTACCAATCTCCCGAGGCGCCACCGCCACTAAAACCACCGCCACCACCGGACCAGCCTCCGCCACCTCCCATACCACGGCCACCGGAGCGACCACCAGAGAGTAACATTAAAGCTAAAAATGGGTTTTTAATAAATAAAATAATGAAAAAAAGCATGGTTAAAAATGAAAAAACCTTTGATGCCAGACTTTTCTTTTTTGACACTGTTTTTTGACTTTTATAGTTATTTCTAGATCCACTAAAAAAAGATCCTAAATCCACCTTAGGGTCTGTACGTTGGGCGATGTTTAAAGCCCCTAACATTACCCCTGTGGATTTATCTCCAGACTTAAAAAGAGGTATCATCACTTCACTAATTATTCGTTTAGCTAATGCATCTGGTAAGTCGCCCTCTAGGCCTTGCCCTACTTCTATGCGTAGCTTTTTTTCTTTATCTGCGATAAGTAAGAGTACCCCGTTATCCTTACCTTTTTCCCCAAGCTCCCACTGATCTACAATCTGAATAGAGGCCTGTTCAATGGACTCTCCAGCAAGGGATTTTATGGTCAAAATCTGGATTTGGCTGCCTCCATTTTTTCTTAAATACAGAAGTGCTTTTGATAAACGTGCTTCAGTTCCAGAGGATATAATACCGGCTTGATCCATCACCGGACCTTGTAGGCGCGGCACTTGAAATTGTGCAAATACCTGCAATGTTAATAGTAATATGAGAGCGGCTAATGCAAACTTCAAAAATCAACCTCAGGAGCCTTTTTAATAGCTTCTGCATTATCTGCAGTCCATTGTGGCATTTTAGTGTGATGAAAAAACAAAGAGTTTGCCCAGCTTGTGGGAATCACTGTCACTAAATCGTTAAAGCCTTTAATATTTTTAATATGTCTTTGTCGGGCGATGGTAATACGATTTTCTGTACCTTCTAACTGTGCTTGTAACTCTCTAAAGTTTCTATCCGCTTTTAGATCTGGATATTTTTCCACTACAACCATTAATCGGGAAAGAGCAGAGCTTAAACCTGATTGGGCTGCTTGAAACTGTTTAATAGATGACATATTGCCTGCATCAATTTTTGTTGAAGTAGCCTTTGCACGAGCATTCACAACACCTACTAAGGTGTCCTTTTCATGAGAGGCATAAGCTTTAACAGTTTTTACTAAGTTAGGTATTAAATCCGCTCTTCTTTTATACTGATTCATAATTTCAGCTTGAGAAGCCTCCACGGTATTCAAAGATCTAGGAATGGACTGTATACCACAGCCGGATAAGCCAATGGCCATTACTATAAAAACTATGACACTCATTATATATTTCATTAAAATCTCCATTCATTACGTAACAAAGTGAAAACTACATTGTATTCACCACATTGTCAGTGGGTATTTTACCCATTTAGTGCTTTAGCTTGTCTTACTCAGCCTAAATGCCTTTAGCTTTCTCTTGGACCCAAGCCCTAAAGGCAACATTCAAGTCTTTGATTTCACAATATGATTTAATATAGTTATCCATTTTTCTCTGCACACTTAATCTCAGCAAGTTTGTCAAATCGCATTTTTTCTCTAACATTTCTACCAAAGCTTGAGAGGCTATATAGCGGTATCTAATGAGCTTTTTCCCACCTTTAAAGGGATGTGATAAACTTTTTACATCATCTGGGAAAGGTTGTTTAAGAAGCCACGCATAATCAACTGTGGATTTTTTCGCTAAGTGGTTAGCAAAACCCTCCTCTAACCATTTAGGTATGGCCCCCTTATATTTTTGATTAATAATCACATGCACCAATTCATGAGCAAAAATCTGATCGAAATTAGAGTTATTAACTTTTGGTCCAAGATGCACTATGGACTGCTTACCACGACTCACCGTTACCGCAACAGCGCCAGATCCTAAACTATGGTGCTTAACAAACTCACTATTTGTAAAGTACCAATAAACCTTAACCCTACGTGTACTCCATTCTAATTTATATTGAACTTTTTCTGCAATTTTTTGAAGCCGATAAGGTTTCAGCCACTCTGGTGCATTATAAACCTGAGCTGAGTTCGTTCTAAAACTCTTAGCAATGACATAGGAGTTCATGAGAAATACTGAGATGATGGCTATGTGCCGTAAAAAAACCATATCTTATGCCTTCCTTTCTAAAGGTAGTATCACTAAAAACTCTGTATTTTCTGAATCTGTATTTATCTCGATTCTACCATTATGCTGCTCCATTATGCCACAGCTTAAGCTTAATCCAAGCCCTGTTCCTTTACCTATATCCTTTGTTGTTACAAAAGGATCCATGATTTTTTGTGCTAATTCTTGTGGAATTCCCGCTCCTGAATCTTTCACTGAGATAACAGCATTGCCATCAATTTTCATTAAAGTAATTTTAATCCATTTTTCTTCCAGCGTAGACACCGCATCTTTCGCGTTTGACACTAGGTTGGAAAGAACTCTTTCTATTTGTATTCTATTGCATGAAGCAGTTATATCAGCCTGGCCATGGGGTGTGACTACGACATTCTTTTCGTTAAAGTTTTCTAATTCATACTTTACAACCGCTTTCACAAGCTTACATAAACTCACTTTTTCATAATTGCTTTCATCAACTTCTCTTGTATACAGCAGTAAACTCTCTACAATTTCATGAATTCTATTTGTGGTTTTTTCAATTTTTGAGAGGTTCTTAGTAACAAAATCAACGTCAATAGAGTCTTTCTGTAAAGCTTTTTTAATAAACAAAGTAGAACCTGAAATAATAGTGAGAGGGTTGTTAATCTCATGAGCTATTCCACCTGCCATCTGCCCAATGGATGCCATTCGTTTATTTACGGCATCTTTTTGCTCAAACTCTAACAGACTCCTCTCGTGAGTCAGTCGAGTCATCTCTTGCACTGTGGCCAGTATGGTCACTAGAGATATGCCTATAACGGAAACGGCAAAATGGACCGAATTAGAGACCTCAAAGGAATTTATATTTAAACCTAAAATTTGTGGTTGAGAAATTAAGTACAACTCAACAACAAATATAAAAATAAATATTAGTGCTGTTTTCAAATTAGAACTTAAAATAAACAAAGAGGGCATAATAGCCCCCCACACAACCACTGATGACGTCACTCCTCCAGTAGAAATAATCCTCAAAGGTAAAAGAATCAAGCCTGACAAAAATAACACAAGAGTTGTTGGTATGGTTGTTGAAAATTTCTTACCAGTATACAATGCAACTAAAAAAATCATAGACGCAATTGGCAAAACAAAAATTGTTTGAGACCTATTTCCCTCGATTAAAAAACGTGCTAAAAACATAATAAAAACAAAGACAGCTCCAGCCAGCGAAAATTGAATATTAATTCTAAACTTTTTCAACTTGGCAAGAGCTAATGAATCTGAAGGTTTCACTCTCATTTTATGAGGTAAAAAATAGTTTACTACCGCACTAAAATAACCCAATGACTTCTCCTATTTAACTATTTGCAACCAATGAATAACCAGTCCAATGACTTAAAATGAACGAGTCCGTTTTTAAAACACTCATGCAATTTTTCTAATAAACCAACTCTTCGATTTTTAAACTTTATAAAGTTTCATCATAATATTTTGATACCCAATTTGGCACCTTTTTTGTTTATTTTACTCCCTGTTTTGCCTTATTTTTTCAACAAACTGAAGTAAATGAGCTTATGCTTTAGTTTATTTTTTTTGCTTTCACTCCCTACCGCAAGCTAGCTGTCCATAAGCTGCACAGTCCTCACCTTTTTACATGTTGCAACTATTATGATCCCCTGCGGCTACAAATATGATAAACTCTCAAAGTTATTAATAAAATATATAAACAAAGGTCGAAAATGAAGTTTTCATCCATATTTTCAGCTCTACTCCTTATCATGCTCAATTGTTCAATGAGCTTTGCAAATGATATTATTAAAAAAGGATCTGTGGGAGGAGAGGACTCTAGAGATGAATATAACAAAAAAGGAGTTTTCTGTATTGATCACAACGATGATGAATCTGATGACCCAATTTGTTACTTGTTACTTTCTGGTCAACCATCACCTGAAGACGGCTCTAAAAAAGCATCATTTCAAATCCAAAAACACTATGAACAAAAATTGATTTTTAATGGAAAAATAGTCAGTGATCTCGAAGACTACAACACCAACGTAGCCCCTGAGAAGGATCCTTATGCCTTTATAAGGCAAGTTTTAAAACTTAAGGATGCTGATGAGGATAAAAACACAACAGGCATTTCTTTTGATATTCATGAAATGCTGGAAAAACTTGTAGAACAAGGCGTCTCTGAGCTTTTTATTCGCTACCCAGCTGTTGAAATTAAAAGCTTTAATGCCCCTATCATTAGCAACACAGAAATTCCTTTTGTAACACAAATATTTTTAAAACATGATACTTTCAAATATCTTACTGCAAGATATGCAGTGATCAGCTTTGGTAAACTCACACCACAGTTTATAGTAGATAACTTAAAAGCTCCTGGAACTGCTGCTGTTGAAAATGAGCCCGTTAGTTTACAACAATACACCTCACAGTTAAGTTCTGAACAAATTTTTGAACTAAAAAATCAGTTTCGCCTAAATAAATGGGCATTCAGCCAAGGAGATAAGAACGAATCGCACTACATTAGACAAGCGAGGGCCTACCTCTCTGATATGGCCGCAATGGAAGATAGCGAAATTGGAGAGTTACTAGAGCTTATTATTGAACCTTCGATGAAGTTTTTTATTAGTAACAGTCCATGGTTTCAAAATATTCCACCTCAAGTCGAAGACACCGAACCACTTAAGCTTAAATAATCATATCCAATGAACTACTGGCTTAAAAATGTAATTTACACCTTCATCTTCTCGATTTTGCTCTCTAGCACTGCTAGCGCTAATCAATGCATTCATTATTTTAAAAACCCAAATAATAACACCAACATCTCCAAAGCGACATCCGCTCAAACTATGGGCTTTCATACATGGTCCCGCCTCTCTCAGCACAAGTTAGAAAAAGGTGTCGCCTCATCAGAAATCACATTCAAAGCCGATTCTCCTGTTTTTGATATTCATTTTAAAAACAAGCCCGTAGTACCTGGATTTATGTTAGCAAAAATTATGGCTAGTAATGGAGCCTTACTTCTTGCCCCAAACTCCCAACCTGCAACAATCCAAACCTATGCTGCCAACAATGTGATTTGCACAAAAAAAATCCTCCCGAACACTCCTCTGAAAGTTCATAGTGAAAAAGTCACAGACCCTAAACTAATAAAAGGTCTCATTAAAATAAAAAGTGAAGTTTACACAGAGGCAGGTGTATTTCTTGCTTCTGGTGAGTTTATCATCGGCGAACATGATGCCCTTACTACCACAAAGGGACAAACTAGGGCAAAGAATACGAAACTAGATTTTGCAGATCTGGTAAGTACAAGAGACATTAAAGACTATATGCCCCAAGCAGGCGACCTGCTCTTAGTAGATCGCATAATCCAACTCCCATCTTCACCAGCACTAGCTTCCATAAAACAGCTCCATAAAGAGTCTATCTTCAATGAAAACAACCATAAAATTGTCAGCGGTCTTCTAAATACAAAAAGGCATAAATCTATTTTAGATAGGAGTTCTAGAGAGAACCCACAATTTCCTGCAGAACTTCAAATCGAGCTTATGGCACAAGTTGCTACTTTTCATCAATTCCAGACCTGGAAAGAAGTAAACATGGGCCACTCTAACCGCAAACCAGTGAGTGTCGCCTTATCTGAAGTTCATAGTTTCGAAGTGATAAACCCCATTGCCCACCCCTCACAGTTAAGAATCAATGTTTCAGTTATTGAGTCCACACCCAGAAAAAGACTGACCACAAAATTATTCCAAGCAGAAATAGTAGATGCCAATACTGGTGCACTATACAGTTACGCAAAATTCTCCGGTATAATAGCTAAACCAAAAGCGTCTAAACCCAACTCTAATAGCCTTTCTATTAAATAATTCCCTTATGGTTTTTGTAAGACTTAGCGCCAAAAGCGAGTTCGGATCGCAGCCCGATGGGTGAGAGCCGCATGTCTGAGCCTTTTGGTGTTGAATCTTACAAAAACCATAAGGGAATTATTTAATGGTAAGGCGAGCTACCCACATGCAACAAGCATTACATATTCTGATACTTGGGGCCAGCGCCACCTTCACGAGGCTGCCACCTTGGACCCACAATATCTGTGGCCTTACAATCAATACAGTTGGGAGCATTCACCACAAGCTCCCCTCCTTTGACCTCATAAACCCCTGCTGGACATAAGTGAGAATAAAATTCGGCAACTTCTTTAGATACATCTTTACCCACAGTAAGATGCTGAGGAATATCATCACGTGTTTTATTACCAGATAAATAAACAGCATCCACTTTAGAGAGCCCAGCTGTTTTTGGAGTATTAGCTTGAACTTCTTTGTCATCTTCATTATCAGCATGAGCACAACTTGCTGAGGGAAATGAGCCACCGGTAACTGTCATTAAACCAGCTTTTAAACTTCCCATCATAAATCCTGATTTAAACCCCTGACGCATACTACGAACTTTATAGAGGTCCTTCATAATAAAACTGTCTCTAATGTCGCTGTCATATTTTTTTAAAATATTTTCTGATGTATTATTTTCCTTTAATGCTTTAAAAATATTTCGAGCAGCATAGATCCCGGACATCATAGCATAGTGAATGCCCTTTAAGGATGGTACATTCACAAACCCAGCGCTGTCGCCCACAACCACTACACCGTCTCCATACAATTTATTTGGAACTGAATTATAGCCACCTTCGGGAATTGTTTTTGCTCCCCACTCCAAAAGCTCTCCACCGTCTAAATAAGGCTTAATCAAAGAATGCTCTTTGAGCTCTTGTAAAAGTTCATGCACATCTAAATTATGCTCTTTGTAGTCAAGTCCAACTACCAAGCCCAAGGCCACAGAATCTTCACCCATGGGATAAAAGAAGCTACCCCCAAAAGCACTCGATGGTAATGGCCAGTTCATAGTATGAGTCACAGCATTAAGCGGCTTTTTCACTTTCCAAATCTCTTTAACACCCAATGCATACAACTGAGGATTTGGAGCTTTAATTTCTTTCCATTCATTATAAGCTTGGGCCAATAAACCTCTTGTACCCTCTGCTAGTACAGTTACTTTTGCCGTTACGTCCGTTGCTGGCATAGATTGATCACTAGCATTTCCATCTCGATCAAGTCCGGCAGGCGTGGTTCTTACACCAGTGACTTTACCACCTTCAGTTAATAATGCGTCCGCAGGGAAACTGCTGAGTATATTTACTCCACCGTCCTCAGCTTTTTCACCTAACCAACGAACCATTTCACAAATGGAGGCTCTATAATTTCCATGATTATTCATAGTTGGAGGCACCACAGGAAACTTAATTTGAGAATCCTTGGTTAAATAGTAAACCTCATCTTTTTCCACAGGCCCTTTAAAGGGAAAATCCTTCATCTCCATTTCAGGAAATAGCTCTTTAAAGCCCATTGGATTAACCACAGCACCAGATAAATTATGCTCACCCAAGGCTTCTGCTTTTTCTAAAACAGCAATTTCAATCTCTCCTAATGATCCACCTGATTCATTGTCTTCTTTAACTAACCGAGCAAGCTCAATGGCCCCTGATAATCCAGCAGGTCCACCACCCACAAAAATCACATCCATAGGTACTGTGTCTTCAGTTTCAGGCTGATCCTTTAAAATAAGCTGATCAATTGGTAAATTTGCTTGATAGTCTTTAGGTTTAAACGATGACACAGGCCCCTCCAGTAAGTGTTTTGCATTATTAATGAACTTGGAGAGTTAGCACTAAATACCCGTAAAGTCATGCGATCATTGATTTTAGTCAGGTAATAAGCTCAATGAATTCTACAGTCTGATTTTAATTTCCCTTGAATCTAAGCTGCAGGATAATCCTCCGACTCGCTATGTTCATTAATATTTAAGCACTCTATTTCCTTGGCCTTTTTCATCGCGCGCAAAACGAGTTCGGATCGCAGCCCGCAGGGCGAGAACCGCATGTTTGAGCTTTTGAGTGTGATGAAAAAGGCCAAGGAAATAGAGTGCTTAAATATTAGCTGAGTTCCGAACGGGTATTTCCTGCTGCTTAGATTCAAGGGAAATTAAAATCAGACTGTAGAATTCATTGAGCTTATTACCTGACGCGTAACGCAAACCCAGTGCTAATTTCTGCATTTCAATGTAGATTTCTGCATTTACAATTTTAACTCCAAAAAGGTTTGCTTTGAGTATTTGGTATGATGGTTTAAATGAGGAACAAAAACACGCTGTTGCTCATAACAACGGACCTTTGCTTATACTCGCTGGTGCAGGCTCAGGAAAAACCACAGTCTTGGTTTCTCGTACAGGTCGGCTTGTTGATGAAGGCATCGCCTCCCCAAAAGAAATTCTAGTTCTCACATTTACCAATAAAGCGGCTCGAGAATTTAAAGAACGTGTTATTACAAAACTCGGTAAAATGGCAAAAGGAATTTGGACGGGCACTTTCCATTCATTTGGACTACAAATATTAAAAAAACATTATAAAAAAGCACGGTTACCAAAAGGGTTTGGAATTATTGATAGCCAAGATGCCCACTCTATCATTAAAGAAATCATTAAAAATATACATTTTCCTGATAAAGATGGCTTTGATGTGGAAAAACTTTTGAGTCTTATAGGTAATTGGCGTGCCACCAAAAAATGGGAAACTGATATCGAAGATGAGTATGAGCAAATGGCTGAAATTATTTTGCCTCGATATGTTAACAAATTAGAGCAGCTAGGTGTTGTGGATTTTGATTCCCTTCTTTTAAAACCCTTAGAGCTTTTTGAAAATGAACCTGAGGTACTATCATACTATCAAGATAAATATTCCCAAATAATGGTTGATGAGTTTCAAGATACCAATAAGATTCAAATGAAATTGATTGAACAAATTTCTGACACTAAAAAAAATCTTTGTGTTGTTGGAGATGATGATCAGTCTATTTATGGTTGGCGTGGTGCTGAAATCCAAAATATCTTAAACTTCCCACATCGGTATAAAAACTGTGAAGTGGTAAGACTGGTTAAGAATTATAGATCCACTGGCAAGATTTTAGAACTAGCAAATGCCGTTATCCAATGTAATAAAAATAGACATGGTAAAGTTCTTACAGCAGCTCTTGGTGGTATAGGAGACAAACCTGAGTTTTTTCAATTTGAAAGTGAAGACCACGAGTCCGAACAAGTTATGCAGCAAATTCATTATTTCTTAAGACAGGGCTACCACGAGGATGAGATTGCTCTTCTTTATCGCTCTAACTCTCAAGGTGGAGTTCTTGAGGCTAACTTAAGACGACATATGATTCCTTATAAGCTTACGGGTGGACAAGCTTTTTTTGAACGTAAAGAAGTTAAAGATATTCTTGCCTACTTAAGGTGTGCTATTTTGCCTCACGAAGTGGCCTTTCGCAGAATTCTCAACACTCCGCACAGAGGGCTGGGTGATAAATTCTTTGAAAAGATTAATAGTGTTTGTGAAGAGGAAGAACTTACTTTTTATCGAGCTACAAAACAGTGGCAAAAATGGGATATTAAAAACTCACAAGGAGAGTCTTTAGAGGAGCTTTTTGAGATTTTTAGAACTATTAAAACTTCGTTAGCAAATCCAGAAAACAAAAAAAGCAACTTTGATTATGCGGCTGGCCTTTTAGACCTTATTAACAGAATTGGTTATCGTGACTACTTAGTTAAAAACACAAAAGACGGATCTCAGTTTCAAAAACGATGGCAAATGATAGAGGTGTTCTCTCGTGTTTTTCACAGCTATATGCAAAAAGAGGATCGCGACTTAATGGGCTTCCTTGAAGCCATGGATCTTAGGGACCAAGTCCAAGATGACGATAGTGACGAAAAAAAAGTTCAACTTATGACACTTCATGCTTGCAAGGGGCTGGAGTTCCCTGTGGTAATACTAGTTGGCGTGGAGGAGGATATTCTACCGCATAGAAGTTTAGGACAGGATATTGACGAAGAACGGCGCTTATTTTATGTGGGTGTAACCAGAGCTAAAGAAAGACTGGTTATTACTCGCTCTCGTTATCGCAAACGATTTGGGCAACAGCAAAAATCTGCTGCTTCGCGGTTTATTTTAGAAATTCCTGATAACCTATATGAAAGTTTTGATGATGGATTCCGCCCCGTTCAAGAAGTTGAACGCAAGTCTATGTTGGCAGACCTTTATAAAAAACTTGATTCTAAACGAACATCTTAGTGCTGAATATATACCTAGGCACTGATTACAAAGCAAACCATCGAGGTTTGCTCCACGCAGACTCGAATTCTTTATATTTTGACCTTACACGCCAATAAAGTTTTCCTTTAATCTTTTCCTCAAGCAAATAAACAGATTCTTTAACTGTGGCTGAGTGCTCAATAACCGAAAATGATTTATCTTTCGATATTTGAATAATATATTCATTAGCATTAAGATTTTTTGTCCACTTAAAAAATAAACTAGCACCAGCTTCTTCAACTTTATCATCTTCATCTTCAAAGGATACAACTTCCATTCCATTTGAAGGGATTTTTAGTTTTGGAGGGTCTAACATTAAACTCTTATTAATAACAATCTGAGCTTTGTTGGATATAGAACTAATCTTTCGATTATTTTCACCTAACATTTGAATATTATATGAATATTTACTTTTATGGTCTAGTTCGGCTTCGTAGCTTGTTTTTTTAACTTTAGCGGTTTTAATCAACTGATCGTCTTTATCATATATATTCAAAATGTATTTACTGGCAAAAGGTGAACCTTTCCAGGTCAGCTTCACTAGCCCCTTCTTGTTAAATTCACTTAATTTTTTTGTTTGAAGTGCAATGGAATTATCAGTAATTTTCGGATCAGAAAGCTGAACATCAAGTACTTTGGCTGAGGACCAGCGACTTGGTCTTCTATTTTTGGCCAAGGCTCGTACTCTCCAATAGTTTTTTCCCACTACAGGTTTTCCCCAATCAAAGTTTTTTGAAGTCACTGTTTTTGAAAAGTTTATTTTATTGAACAACTTTTGTTTGGACATTTGTAGTTCATAACTTAAACCTAGCACATCTTTTTCTTGCTGGTCTTGCCAAGAAAATTGAGGTTTGTTTGTGATTCGCTTTTGGTGAGCAGCAATTCCTCTGCCAAGAGCTTTACTTGAATCAAAAATTAATTTGTATATTTTTTGATTACCTTTAACTTTAATGCTGCTTGGGCTTTTCAGTTGATGAATTGCCACATCATCCTGTTTAAGAGCTTTACTTTGCAGCTCTGTTTCAACACTATCAACTACTTCTGGTGCTTTAGGGACTTCAGCCAGTTTACTTTCTGGCAAAAGCTGAATATCCGTTGACTGAATCACCTTAAAAGAAAATGGCTGACTCCAGGCTATATTTACGTTAGAGTCTGTGGGATTTTTAGCACTCACTCTCCAAAAATATTCACCAGAACTCACCCCCTTGCTATGAAACTCTGAATTTACAGTTTCTATGTCAACTTGAGGATTTTTAAATTTAATATTGTCAGCTACTTGCAGGTGATAATTTAAATTTTCACCGCGATTTTCCCAAAACATTTTAAAGGCTAAGCTATCCACACCCTCCTCAAGTTCAAATTCAAATCTATTCATTGGAAAATAAACAGCTAAGGGTTGAGTAGACACAGTTTCAAATCTAAACACTGGGCTCTCAAGCTTTTTCCCCAACTCATCTTTTGATAGAACCTTCCAGAAAAATGAGCTCTCACTATCCAAATCAGATATGCTAAACTTCTGTTCACTCACCTCTCTTGTCACTAATTCTTCATTGAAATTAATGTCTTTTGCTATTTTAATTTGATATTTATGTTTATTACTTCCGGCGGTTTCCCAATGAAAAGGAACTACCTCCCCAGGCTTTAACCAAACTTGTTGGTCATCCTTAGGACTTTTTAATGAAATTTTTATCTGTGTTTTTTTAACTTTAAGATTTTCTTTTATTTCTATAAAATTAGTTTTATCTATCACTTGAACTTCGCCATTTAACTCAAACTTAGCTGCACCTTCTTTGGACACAAAACCCATTCCACCATTTTGTTTTTTTGAAATTTTAATAATTGCTTCATTGTTAAGTTCTATTTTGGCTACCTTACCTTTATGAACAATATTTAACCCATCTTTGCGTATGGCCTTGTTCTTTCCTTTTCTTGACACCTTTGCGGAAAATTGACCAACTTGTAAGTCTAAAAACACTTCGTTATCACTACGAGTTAACTTCACCAAACTGTTGGCTTGAAGAGTTAGCTCTAAACCCGAATCTAAAATAAATTTTGTTGCCGACTTGTCTCCTGTAAAAAGACTATCTCCTTCAAATAAATCTTCACTGTTTGTGGCCTTAAACCAAAGCAAGCTTGCACCTACTTTTCTTCTTACATCATTTTTAATAATTTTAATTTTACCAATTAAAACACTGTTAGTTGAGTTACGCATAAAACTACGTAAGAGAATTGATTCGTTAAACAACAAGTAAGACGACGCAATAATTCCTAACATTGAAAACACTAAAAGTGTCCAATCAATCTTCCCTAGCCTATAGCCTTGCTTCTTCTTTTCCATACCTATATTTTTATCGGCTTAAATATAAAAAATTAAAGTCCAAATATTTGATTTTGCGAATAAAAAGCTAAAAAATTATACCTTTAAGCATTAAAATATTTAATATGGGAAATTTGAAAAATATTAGTCTAAAATTTAAGTTATTGTTCATTTTTGTTGGTCTATCGACTTCCGTACTTCTTTCTTACGCATACTTAGCTTTAAGTGATTTTGAGAATGATAAAATTGCTTATGTCTTTGACTCGACCTTGGCTCAGTCCAAATCAATATCTAACCTTGTAAGAACAGATTTAGAATTCTATATTGACAAAATTAAGTTCTTTAGTCGAGGTTTTGATTCTAAGACAATGAACTTCCACTCCTATACTAAAAGCATCCTTCCATTTGAAAAAAACATTGAGTTCTTAGCCATATATACCAAGTCAGAGAATGAACCCCAATATATTCAAAAATCAATTATTAGTAAATCTAATATTAATATTAATCAAAAACTAACTTCTACTATTAACACTTTAACTACACAGGCTATGCTTCACAGGGTTTCTTTACAAATAAACCCAGATAACGATAACCAATGGTTATTAGCTTTAAGATTTGGTAAGCCTTCAAGAAATCATCACATTGTTGTTAGCCTCATCACTAAAGCAAATTTTTTAGAATCCTTTACTGTGGCTCAAATACAAGATTCCTACCTCACTGATTCTTCTGGTAAGATAATTCTTGAGCCAAAGTCAAAAACATATTCTGACATTGAAACTAAAACACTGAAGACAGCTATTAAGGAAATTCAACAAAAAATCAAAGCACCCACCGGTATAAATGAATTTAAAAATACTTATGACAAATCTGGCAATCTTCTTATTTCTTTTTCTAAAATCGGTACAGGAGGACTTTTTATCTTTTCTGCAGTGCCTAAATCGGCGGCACTGGAAGCTGTGAAAATGTTAATGATTAAGTCTGCACTTTTTATTTTCTTAATTATTTGCATTACAATCTTTATAAGCGTATTGGCTGCATCACAACTCACATCGAGCCTTAAAACTCTTCTCAGCGCTACAAAAGAAATATCTAAAGGACAGTTTGATGTAAATGTTCAAATAAAATCTAAAGATGAAATTGGCTTACTTTCTGAGGGTTTTAATCACATGGCCAAGGAAATCAATCGCTTAATGGGTGAAACCAAAGAGAAAGCTAGAATGGAAGGTGAACTTAAAACGGCACAACTAGTTCAGTCTACGTTATTCCCTGTTGATAGCTATGATTTTAAAACCGTATCTATTCGAGGATTTTACGAATCAGCATCTGAGTGTGGAGGAGACTGGTGGTTTCATAATCAAATTGATAATAAAGTTTATTTATGGATTGGCGACGCTACGGGGCACGGTGTTCCAGCAGCGCTTGTAACTAGCGCAGCAAGATCCGCTGCTTCGGTATTAAATAATTTTAAAAATATGAGCCCAAAAGAAGTCATGGAGATTCTCAATAAAGCCATCTATAATACTGCCGGTGGAAAAGTCCTGATGACATTTTTCCTAGCAAGTTTCGATATATCAACTAATGAACTCACCTACTGCACTGCCAGTCACGATCCTCCCTTCTTATTTCCAAAATCAGAAACCCCTTTAAAGAAGCGTGATATCTTACCTTTGATGGGAACTCGAGGAGCCAGGCTTGGTGAAACTTATGACTCAGAATACCAAGAAGACGTTGTAAAATTGAAATCAAATGATAAAATTGTATTTTACACAGATGGGGTTACAGAGTTGTATAATAATGAACACAAGATGTGGGGTGAACGTAAGTTCATAAAGTGTCTTTTAGACTCCTTTAACAACAACAATGATTTAGATTTTGCTATGGATAATCTGCTGAAAAAAATGAGCGAGTTTCGTGGTGAGACTCCCTTAGAAGATGATGTTACATATTTTATGTTTCAGACTAAGTAACCAAAAAGGGTCCCTACTTTGGCTAATGTAGTAATTATTGACAAAGACTCTTCGCTTAGTCGACAAATGTACAACTTCGTGAAAGAGATGGATGATAAAAATGAAGTCCGTACTTTTGAAAGTTGCGAAGAGTTTGATAGCATATTTTTCCCAACTGAATCCAGTGCAGCCAATGCTGATGAGATATCAGCAAAACGATTATCCACCATAGATCTTATAATTTTTGGAATTATTGATAATGTTGAGCAAATAAACTATTGGATGAGTGAGGTCTTAAAAAAATCAATACAAAAAAAATATAGCTCTAAAGAAAAAACAGTTCGCTTTATCGTAACCAAGTATGAGGATGATGACATTCCCAAAGGGAAGCTCCTAGGTACACTTTTAGATGACATCCTGTTTCTTCCTTTAGACAGACTCATCTTCATGCAAAAACTAGAAATACTACTTGGGCTTCCCGAGTACATAACGCCATCATATATGTACACTCAAGATGTGAATTTTAATGTTGAAATTTCAAAAAGATCACTCATTGAATTTATTTCTCCTTGTGGCTTCTCCATTAAAAATCCCGTAAGATTGTCTCCAGGTGCACCAGCTCACTTTTATGCCATCTTCCCAGAACTAGGCACTACTTTAGACTTTTATGCAAAAGCAATTTCATCAAAACAACACCCTGAGGATAAATCACAATATCAAGTCCGTTTTTTCTTTTTTGGTATTGACAGAAAAACCTCAACTTTGATTGCAAAATTTGTTCAGTCTAAAGTTGAATACAAAGGTTTTCTCAATAATAATGAAAGCCACTTTAAATTTAGCGATACCAATATATTTGCCACTGAAGAGGAAAAGAAAAGTAGAGGCATATTGATCATTGATAATAATGAACAAGCCAGCGCTAATTTGCGAGATATTCTGACTCAACATATTGACAAAACCCAAGTTTCAACAGAAACCTCTTACGTTGATTTCTATAAAAAGTACCTAAACGCAACTTTCATAAAAAATACTGAGTTAGCAAGCTCTTTCGACCTCTCTTTAGCTAAAATCAGTTTTGATGTAGACATGGAAAGCCAAACTTTAGAAAAATGCCTTTGCCCATTTGGACCAGGTAATAAGATTCTGGATTATGAGCTTGGTGATTTCTTTAGTTCCCCTCATGAATGGAGAAAAATTTTCACCAATGATGATGCTCAGTCATTGCTTGATGAAACTCTCCTGCTTTTTCCCACTAATAATGTTATAGAGAAATTAGTTACTTTAAATTCTAGTGAAGGGATTGAAAAACAATTTTACTTTTCTTTTTCACAACCAAACGGAAAAAATGCTTTAAGAATAGAAATCTCTGTACCTGATACTCAATTTATACAGCTACTTGAAAAAAGAAATAAAAAAAACCCCGTTTTACCTGAGATAAATCTAATTATTATTGATCACAAACTAGTTCCTACTGATTTTGAAAATTGGTGGGAAACATTCTCGCAATTTTTGTTTAGTAAATCTCTTGCTCATACCTCACGACCTCCTAAACTCATTTTAACAGGCGAAAAGGTTTCTGAAAAAGCTTTACAGTATTCGCGACTACCAATAGAGGGGTACTTTTTTAATCCTGTGAATATTCAACATTTCCTCGCAACTGTTTCCAACTCGACTAATAATTATTTTACTAAATACAATATTGATAATTTAGGAGGCTACAGAGCTAACCTCACTTGTTATATTGCAAAACCAGCAAAGCTGGTTAACCTCTCAGAATTTGGAGCCACACTATCAACAAGTTTTGCCTTTAAACCAGGTCTTAATATATTTTTACATGGAGCTATCTACGATAATGCCCCCGACAAAACCCTTTGTATCAGAGCCTATGCCAACCAAGAAGATCCTAATAATAAAAATAAATTTCTTTGTCATTTTACATATTTTGGAATCAATGAAAGTTTTTTAAAGTTTGTGCGTAACTGGATTCGTGAAAAATACGCTCAAGCCAAAAGCAAGAGCAGCGCTACATAGCAAATAGCGCTGTTAATCTTGTTTAATCAGGCTACAAGTTTAAACCCGCACTCTGGACAAAATTTATGTCCATCGTCTATTGGGCTACCACAGTCTGTACAAGCAATTTCTGAGGCAGTTTCCATTCTATATAGGCTATCATCAGCGATATCTACGAACCCCTTCTCATTCCAAAGTTTGATCTCGTAAAGCACTTCCCAATTACTTAAAGTTTCGAGAAATTCATTTTTATCAAAAGACAAGGATACCCCTTCTTTCTCATTTAATCTTTTGATAAATAGGCCCTTTTTTTCTAAAATATCTATATGCGTTGAATTAAAATCAATTTGAAATTCATTTTTTAAATGTGCAACCGTGCTATTAAAGTCTACTTTCACCGCACCTCTAAAATCAGTTTCTTCATCTTCTGATAGGCTTATAAATGACTTCACCAAATGAATAGCTTTGCGATCCGCAATCAAGGACTCGCTACGCCCCCCCTTGTAAAGGTGGTATTGAAAATATTGAGCAAACATTTCGATAGCTTCAATTTTATCGAATTGAATTTCATCGATTTCCTCAACGCCATCTTCGTTTTTTTCATATTTAAGTTCAACATAATTTAACTTACTCAAAAGCTTAAGTGCTTCAATCATACGTTTTGGCGTTTCCATAAAAAAACGAACGCCATACAATTTCATGGCCGGCCAATCTAACATATTATTTCCTTCTTCATTTTTCTTACAAAGATGTTGAGCAATTAAGCTTATGGAGCAAAATAATCGAGGGGTGAGTTTATCTGGACATGGCGTACTTTCCTGTTCTAAACCAGAAGACTTCGCCTTTTGCCTAAACTGTTTTAATTCATCAGTAAAGCTTTTAACTAACATTTTAATTCCACCAGGAACTGTGTCTAATTGCATTTTAAGCACCGAGTAAGGAACCTCTAAAAATGACACCTGACTAACTGCTTCAGCTGTATAGAAAGCCTTTGAGTTTTGTATCAAAGACTCATCACCTATGATCTGCCCAGTTCTTACTTGTGCAATTTCAATTTTTTTCCCATTGCGATTTAAATTAAACTCAACCTGTCCTTTTTGAATGAGGAAGACACTGTCCAGATTATCACCTTCTTTAAATAAGGTTTCGCCTCTTTTGATGGTTTTTACTTGATTAGACACTAATATCACTCCATTTTTTATTAAAGTTCAAATTAATCAAAAGCATAATAGGAGTTAAAGAGGCTAGTGAAAGTACTCTATTACCCAATTATCTCCTTTTATTTCGGCTATCTTTCATCATTTTCTAAGCCCATGAGCTATTATTCTACTTTTGAGACTTGTCGCTATGCACAACTCAACATTTTTCCCTATTTATAGTCATTTCAGACGTATTTAATGTTATTATAGTGGCCATAAACCCATGGAGTTTAGCTTGAATCAAACAATCATTATCTCAATAAGTTCAGCATTAGGTCTTATTTTTGCTTTTCTTATTATTAGAATTCAAAGAGGCATTCAGCTCTCTATGGCCAAAAATGAAGCTAAAGATATTATCCAAGACGCACAAGATCGTGCGGATGAGCTTTCTGAAGAAGCCAAAAGAAACATAGAACATCTTGAGGA
Source organism: Pseudobdellovibrionaceae bacterium (assembly GCA_018663505.1). Classification (GTDB taxonomy): domain Bacteria; phylum Bdellovibrionota; class Bdellovibrionia; order Bdellovibrionales; family UBA1609; genus JABJQG01. The sequence goes on from JABJQG010000036.1 coordinate 20,613, forward strand.
AGAGTTACAAGAAAACATTGATAAGCTCAAAGAGTCTTCTGCTGTGGGCATAGAAGAAAAAAAGGATATAGTAGAGGCCAAGGAATATACAGTAAAAAAACAACTGAGTAAGAAGAAAAAATACCTTAAAAAATTAAAAGATCACTTCAGTAATTACAGTGGTAATTTTTCTACAATTGAAGCTAATTATAAGGAAAAAAAATCAGAGGTTTCAAAACTTAAAGAGCAAATGATTTCTCAGCTAGAGAGTGTTTCCACTGAAGACAAGTCATCCATTCTTCTCCAGCTTGTGGATACATTAAAAAAAGATACCCTCACTGATGTGACAAAAAAAACTCATGCTCAAGAAGAAGAGTTTGCGCGTGAAAGTGAGAAAAAAGCACGCCTAGCGTTATCACGTGTCATTGGAAGATTTGCCAGGGCCTATTGCCCGGAAAGAGGCATTAATAACATTATATTTTCCAGTGAGCAAAACATGCGTCGTTCTCTTGGCAAAGACTTTGAGTATGTTGAAATTTTAGAAACCGAAATCGGCGTAGATCTAACTCCTCATGTGGAGCGTTTATTTTTAAATGTATCCGGTTTTGATCCTGTTCGCCGAGAACTCACTCGAATTACTTGTGACAAACTCTCTCGTGAAAAAAGATTAAATCCAGAACGGATAAAAAAAATTATTTATAACTCCAAAAAACAGCTCTTTAAAAAGATTAAATTAGATGGCAATAAGATTCTTAAAGAACTTAGAATCCAAAATATGCACCCAGATATTAGGGATAAAATTGGTAGTCTTAGATATCGATATTCATTTACCCAAAATCAATACTTCCATGTATCAGAAGTGGGCTGGTTATGTGGACTGCTCAGTGCAGAACTTGACCTAGACATTTCTGATGGCCGTAGAGCTGGCCTATTACACGATGTGGGTAAATCTATGGATCACAGTATCGATGGTGGCCATGCGGTAATAGGTGCGGATTTCATCGAAAAACACGACGAGAAGCCACACATTGTCCATGCTGTGCGCGCCCATCATTTTGATGAGCAACCTCAAACTGACCTTGCCTACCTAGTTATCGCCGCAGATGCAATATCTGGAGCACGCCCTGGCGCAAGAAAATCAACTGCGGAATCTTACACACAAAAAATGTATGAACTAGAAAAAGTAGGCACCAGTTTTAAGGAGGTTCACTCAACTTATATACTTAGCGCTGGACGAGAAGTCAGGGTCATTGTGGACAACAACAAAGTGGACGATTATAGAGCCCTAGAGCTCAGCAAAGAAATTGCCACTAAAATTGAAGAAGAATGCACCTACCCAGGTCAAATTCGTGTCACCGTTGTTAGAAAATCAGCTGCAGTTCAATACGCTAAATAGGTGATTCATTAAATATTATTGAGGTTTAAACTCATCCACAACCATGAGTACAATGGACTGCTGGTTACCAACCTGATCCATATTTTTAAAAATGGCACAAACGATCTCTTCATAGCTGGGTTCAATATTTTTTGCCTGTAGGATTTTTGCTACATATCTTGCTGATCTATCTATAAGCTTACCGTTAGTTGGTTTCACCCAGCTCATTACATTATTTTCATACCTACCTAAAATGCCCATAATTAATGTGGAGTGTATATTTAATATCATCTTTAATAATAGATGGTCATAAAGAATTCCCTGACCTGTTAACCCCATTGTGTGTGACTGCTTACCTAACTCTAGCTTGACCTTATTTTTATCCTGCATAAGAATCTTAAATATCTGGTTTTCATTGCCTGTCCTATTTAGCCTATTATCAAATACTGTGGAGCTAAAATCAAAACCTTGCATATAGGTCTTTGTTGTCATTTTACTGTGTTCTGGCCAATCCAAACAATGAGGCTCTCTGTTTAATAATAAGCGCCAGGATTCCTCTATATTATGAGCCCCTTTAATATGTACATAACATAAGGAGTTCCCCTTAGCTGAAACTCCTGTAATATCTCCGCTAATATCACGTTCGAAGGCGCGTAAATTAAAAGTTGGCGCTCTTTCAGTGAGGTCGGTAAAGACAGTAATAGCAAACTCATCCACATCATATATAAGATAACCTGAGCCTAAATAAATATTGGATTCCTCTTGGATAAAACTGGGCATAAAATTTAGATCATACTTCTTATAAAATTCTTCAAATTTATTAATGTTAATTAGAATATCATTCTCTGTTTCAAATAGAGCCAAGCCTACGGCCATTAATAATATACTACTAGCTTGCATCCTTGTGCTTCCTGACAAGGCCATAGGTCCCACATTTAGATTTATTTTTTTTATTTTTTTATTCTCTAGCACTTCCTTTGACCGCTGAATGTTTAGTAATACCTCATCCGGGTTACAGTATAAAAAGTAAGTGTTATAATCAGAAAGCTGTGCAGCTCTATTTGTTGCCCCAATTACATAAGGAGTCTCTCCCCCTTCTGTACAACTAATTAGCATGTCTTTCTCAGTGAAACCTAATTGAACAAGGTGATCACTGCCATATTGAGGGAAATCTTCAAATCCCTCAATAGAATGCACTAAGGCCACATCACCACCAGACATAAAGGAAACCACTTGATTTTTATTATTTGGGAAGCTTTCCTTCCACAGATAATCTAAAGTGAGGGATAATCTGCCTGTTGCACCACACCCACATAAAAACACACGACCACCATTTTTAAACACCTCTTGGATTTCTGCTTGTAGCTCTTTAATTTGATCTACTTGTTGTTGTAACACACTAAATATTTTGAAATCCACTTGTTGCAAAATATCCACAGCTTGGGGCAGGTCATTTTTAGCTAATTGAGATAAGTTATGGGTTAGTGGGTGAAACCCCTCTGTGGGCAATACCCCTAGTCTATATTTATGTGAGGTTTTTAAATATTCCTCAGCTTTGTCTTTCCAACTTTTATCCATATATCACCCGGCTCTGTATAAGATAATTCTATAGATAACTATATATCCTGACAATTCTGATTATTTTAAGATCTAGATATTAGACAATAGATATATAAGTAGATTACAAATCACTTTCCGCCTAGCTTTACCTGGAACCTGAATTTAATGGCTTAATATAACTAGGCCTTAGTCTTTAAACTTTTACTTACCTGCCTCCTCTCAGTTCTTTAGTACATAAAACTTAGACGTTTAAACTAAGATCTTAGTTTAGTCTATTAGACTCATGTCTAACTCCTTTACAAAAATCTAAAATTACTGCAGCTCAGTATTGAGTATTCCTGATGAAAATTCCTTAACTGTATAAATCGCGTTCAATTTATTGTTATTTTTGTTGTCCTTTAGTCTTGGCCACTAGACCTTATTACGGGATATTAATTTGTTTTTTTTGTTTGATTTATTAACACTCATACACTTTAGTCAAAAAATCAAAACCAAGGTCACATATGCCTTCGTCTAATTAATCTGTGAATTTATGTAGTTAGAATTTTATCTAGACCTTTGTTAACTCGCTCAAAGTTTGGCATCACACTTGCTATTACAATGTAAAAGCTAAAAAAAGGAAAGATTATGAAAATTTTAATTTTAATTCTTACAAGCTTATACTTGTTAGTAGCTTGTTCAGAAGTGGAGTTTTCACCCCTTCCACTTGTCGAGCAAAATACACAACAAGTTATCATCCCGACTATCCCCCCTGAAGAGCCTTCCGTAGTAATAGGGCCACCACCTGTCTTAGAGAAGTTAAGTGATCATTTTGTACAAGAAGACTACGAGGCCAAACTTGATGTATTAGTTGTTGTGGATAACTCCACATCTATGGAAGCAGAGCAAACAAAGCTCGGGAGCAGGATGGAAAAATTTACTGCACAGCTGAAAGACATTGATTGGAATTTAGGAATAACAACCACTGATGTGAGTAAAAGTAGCCCTCATGGCATTAGAGGCTCCCTGGTAAAATTTAAAGGTACAAAAAATAGGTCTATTAATAAGAAAACTAAGGACTTTAAAAAATTATTTCTAAACACAGTTCAAAGAGAGGAAACATCTGACTGTGATCCAGCTGATTGTCCGTCATCCAGAGAACGTCCATTAGGGGCCTCAATAATGGCCATGGATAAATCAAACGGTGACAACAAAGGATTCTTTAGAGATGAAGCCGATTTAGCTATTGTCATTCTGTCTGATGAAGATGAAACTGAATCTTCATGGGGAGGAAGCAAAACAAAACCTTCTGACGTAATTAACAAGTTTAAATCTAAATGGCCTGAAAAAGACTTAACAGCTTATGCTGTGGTTATTCAACCGGGTGATAGTGCCTGTCTAAAATCTCAAGAAACTGGCGAAGGTGTCTACGCAAATATAATCACAGATTTCACAGAAGTAACTGGCGGAACGACCTCTAGTATTTGCGACACTGACTACGGCAGTGGATTAAAGAAAATTGGTGAAAATGCTCGCCGCCTTTTAAACTTTGTACACTTAAGTACCCTCCCTAATCCAGAGTCTGTAACAGTATACTTAAATGGAAGAAAAGAATTAAATTTTAAAGTAAAGGAACAAAGAGTAATCTTTGATCAGGCCCCAGCTGCTGGCAGCCTTATTGATATATATTATGACGAAGCTGACTAAGGTCTCCGCCTTAGTGAGTTGATACAAATCATAAATCCCATAAGCCCTTTTGTTGATACCAAAAGGGCTTTTTTTATTTAATGTTTAAATACTTTTATTATATCCATCTAGAGTGCTGATTTATAAAATGAAGCCATTTCCTTAGCAAACTCTATACGTGAATTTTTCCATGCATAGAACATATGACCCCCTTTAAAATTTTTAACTGTAAAACTCTTTCTTTGCTCTGAGGTGAGCTTCATATGATCTATGATTCTACTAGAGGCAAAGTATGGTGTTACTAAATCGTAGGTCCCATGAGTAACAAAAACCTTCATATAGGGGTTTAAGGACAAAGCATATCTAAGGTCATCAGTGGCACCCACTTGACGTTCAAAAGCATGTGTTTGGGTATCAACTTTCCAAGAGCTATTTACATCCATGCTTAACAAAGTGTAATCACGATCAGACTCTAGCTGTAAGTTTTGCCTCAATTGTGTATTTATTCCACCAGAAAAAACTCTCTCAATGGCATACAGTGTTGGATCTGGAGCTTCATGCATCACTCTATCTGGAAATGGATCCACTGCTTTTACAGAAGCATCATAAAAACCACATACCTCACGGCTCTCTCTAAATAGGTCCCGACAAAACATCCAAAATGGAACACGCCCAGATTTTATTTTTATATCTTCAAAGGGCAAGCCTAAAAATTCTGACATTTTTAGATATACTTTATCACGCTCAACCTCCGTAGCTCCTTCACCCTTAACTAAACTCACAGCCAAATCACTCATGGCAAACTCTTCAGCTTTATTACGTAAGTCCTCATCAGACTTACAGCTCACCTTAGACTTACCATGATGTAAGGCCGCCAAAGCCATGGTGGGAAAAATATCAACCCAATGTAACACATCATAATCTGATGGGTTTAACAATACCCACTCTAAAGCTGGGGATATGAGTATGGCGCCGTTTAAGCCAATACCGTACCCCTCTTGTAATAACTTGGCTAATTTGCCTACTCTAAAGCCACCATAACTCTCACCAGCTATAAATATGGGGACATCCCAACATTTATTTTTAGATAAATATTTTTGAATAAATTCGCCCAATGACTCCAGGTCTCTCTTTAATTGATAATATTCTTTATTCTCAACTTCTTTAGTACCTTTGCCTTCAGTATCTTTCTTTTTTGATTCCTCTTCAATAGTTCTACTAAACCCTGTGCCAATTGGATCCACAAAAACTAAGTCTGTAAATTGAATCCAAGATTCTTCATTATCAATAAGCTGTGCAGGCGGTTTTTTAGGAGTTCCATCATCATTAAAATCTACTCGTTTAGGACCTAAAGCGCCAACATGAAGATAAGCGGAACTAGCCCCTGGTCCGCCATTAAAGATAAAGGTCACAGGTCTTTTTTTAGTACCTTTATTTTTTTTAACATAAGATACATAAAACATTTCTGCTTTTGGTTTTTCTTTTTTTCTTAAAACAAGCCAATCAGCTGTGGCTGTATAATCAATTAGATCACTGTCAACTTTCAGTTTGTGCTCAGTGCAACTTCCTTTTGGTGTTTCGTGTTCCTTTTTTTCTTTGATTTCTTCTTTATCAGACATATCCCACCCTTATTAATGTATATTTGTTATCAATTCATATGGTGGAGATACTAAATAGTCAATAATTCAGTTGTCTAACAGACTTGAATGAAACCTATTGGGAGATTTTTATCCAGAGTTTTTCAGTGTTTTTTTATTAATGAACACGGCGGAAATAATCATGGCCATTCCAACTAGCTGATAAATATCGGGAACTTCGTCATAGAACACAAAGCCTATGGCTATGGCATACACAAGACCTGTATAGTGCAACACTCCCACATCAGCCCCTTTGTGCTCTTGATAAACTTGAGTGAGAAACACTTGTGCTAAAAATGTAAATATTCCTAGAACTAGCATCTTAAAATAATCTGCGTACTGAATCACAAACCCCTGTTTAATCATAATGGGAGTAAACAACAATAATGCCACCAATGGAAAATAAAAAACAACCACTAGTGGGTGATCTGTATCTTTTAACTTTCTAATATAGGTATAGGCAAGACCAGCAAAAAACGCGGCCATTAAACCAATGATTAATCCCTTAATGGTAATATCCTGGGGTGTTTGTTTGATAACAACAACTCCTAATATAGCTAACAAAAATAAAGCCACCTGCGATAGCTTTGGCTTTTCATCCAACATAAACACAGCAAAAATTACCATAAAAATAGGTGAGGTATATTGTAAAGTAATGGCTAAGCTTAGCGGAATAGATTGTAAACTATAGAAAAACAACACTAGGGCCATCAATCCGTAGACACTTCTTAATAATAAATTAATTTTATGATTAGGTTTAAGACTTATACCTTTGTATTTTGCGAAAAAAAACCCTAAGACTGTTGTCATTAGGGCTCTAAAAAATACTAATTCTTCTACTGGTATATGTTTGAGTTCTTTTACTAAGCTATGAGCTATAGAGAAGAAAAAAATCGCTAATAAAATACTCTCCATCCTTTTTCAAAACAACTGGCACTGGTACATACCACTTCAGCTGCTTGACGTCGACCTAAATAAATAGACCACCCATTTTCTGAACAGTTATCATCTAAACAAACAATAGATTGAGTGGGTTGATTTACAATATCCATTGTCCAGCCAAACTGTAGGCAGTCTTGAATCTCTTCGCCTTCAATATCTTCCCCGAATCCACAATCCACTTGTGACACTCTTTGGCCTGTGTGGACAACATATTCTGACCAACCTTCATTAAAGCAACCATCCCTATCACAAACCACTTCTGTGGAATAATTATTAATCATATCGCGAGTCACCCAACCTTCATGCAAACAGTCGCCTTCTGTACATCGTGTGCGGTGATGTGTATTTGGTGCTTTGGTCACCCATCCGTTCTGAAAACAGTCATCCTTGGAACAAGTTGTGGTTGATATATTGGTATTAGTAAAATTTTGTGATGCCACTGGGAACCCAAATCCATTTATTGATATGAGCAAAGATGACATTAAAGTCAGCAAATACATACACCCCTCCTTAGGTTGTTGTTATAAAAAGCTTATTATTTATTCAATTTGCTGGCGAGTCTGAATGCGTCAGCCTCAGATCTCAGTGTAAATGTGAGAATTAGGTTTAATTTGGGGGATTGGACTCTATAAACATATTTGAAAAAGCCTCGTCCACTTCTTCTACTTTTTGATCATAAAACACATCTCGGGGCAGCCCTAGATAAAGGCGGCCTATAAGCAAATCTTCGGCTAAAACCCCTTTTGTACCTTCTATTGCTACATATTGGCGTAAACCAGAATTAGAAGGGTAATAGGCGAATACATAAAAATCCTTTATATAATAGCCAAAATAATTGTTAATTGGAACTTTCAACATGTGCATTTTCGTCCTCATGGAACTTTGAATATCAGGCGGTTCAATAGGGGTTTTATGAAACAGCTGAGCCATCTTTTCATGGTCAGAAAGCCGTAAAAAAAAATCTTGAGGCCACTTTTCTGATTGAATAATAGAAACTTGCTTAAATAGCACTGTGCACTGGTTCGCCCCAGCATCTATCTGCCAAAGAAGTAATAAGAAAAAGGGTGTAATTAAGTTTTTATTCATAATAGTCAGAATTTAGTTAGTACCACGTGCTGTAAAAAAAGCCTCTGTTAATGCCAATACTAAAAGATCCCTCTTCTAGGTTAAGAATATTTTCAAAAGATTTAGCAATAATTTGCACCCCTTTATCTGTAATTAACTCATTCTTTAAAGCTATACCTAAAAGCACTGGATCCATTTGAGTCTCTCCTTGCTTAACTTCACTTACTAATATATTGGCAAAACGTGGATCCAATTCATAATCAGCAAAAACAACATACTCTCTATCCTCATTTCCTTCTCTAACAACAACCCTTCTCATTCTCTGGTACATAAAGTATCGCGAGCGAATATCTTCAACAAGGGGAGCCCTACGCCACAGATTACGACCAGGAGCAAAAAGAGTTTGAAATAAATCCTCTCTCCAATGCTCTTTGGCTAATACATCAGCTACCATAAAGTGGTTTTCACACATATTTGCCTGGGCATTATAAATTGGAGAAATGCTAAGAATCATTAAAATAGCTAAAATTTTATACAATGGAAGTCCCTTGTTAGGTAAATCGGTATATTAAATATGTAATATACAATATAAGGCCTAAGTGAAGATAAATACAGGTGCTCTGAAGCCCTTTGTAAACAGTATAGAGGTGTCAAAAAAAAAGCCACTTTTTAAAAAGTAGCTTTTTTTTAATTTAATGTGTGTTTTCAGTAACTTACTTAAAACGACCACCAAATTTCTTTCTGAATTTCTCAGCTCTTCCTTCAGCATCAGCAATACGTTGTTTGCCCGTGTAGAAAGGGTGTGAAGCACTAGAAATATCCTTTTTAATAACGGGGTATTCTTTACCGTCTTCCCACTGAATAGTGTCCTTAGACCCTAGTGTAGACTTAGTTTTAAATTTAAAATCACAAGACACATCGTGAAAGACAACATCTCTGAATTCTGGGTGGATATCTTTTTTCATAGTTTTTTCCTCAAGACCAAAATATTTTGTTCTGACAATACGTAAGGGGGAAAGCTATCACCCTCATCCACAGAATTCAACGATTTATCTACTATATTTGTAATTTTAACCCATTTTTAAGCTTTTCTTAGGTTCATTTTATTAAAACCCATCTGAAAGATCTTTCAAACCAATATTGGTGAATGACTCCCCCTCAAATCTCCTCTTTAAAACATATATCATTTGATCATGGTCTGAATGGTAAAATGTAAAGGCCACTTTAAATTTAGTAGGCTCTATAAGGTGCATTGGTTCTAGAAGTGTAAACCTTTTGGAGTAGAAAAATTCTATCTCCGCCCCTTTTTTTATAATTTTTCCTTTATGAGCCACTTCTCGTGATGTGGTAAAAACAGCAACGATGGCTTTTTCTTCCATATCGATTTTTAATTCATAGCTCCCATTACTTTCATTAAGTCCCATTTCTTTAAGATTACTGAGCATAAATTCTAAAACTTTAGGTTCCTGGTAGTTTTTGAGAGCTTGTAATAAAGACTTTTTAATGCCAGATTCTACACTAGGTACACTGGACACACCAATTATCAACTGATCTTCTGGCTTAAGAGTATTTAAAATTCCATCTAATATCTCTATTTTATTTCTAAAATTACCAAGTGTTTGCCCAAGCATCATATACACAGTGGGTATATCTTTTTTTAAAGAAAGGTCCAAACAATTGTAACAATTAAGGTCCCCTTGTTTAGTTGTTAAATCCAATAAAGGGAATTCTTTTGCAATACTAGCATGAGCTAAATCAAGCATAGACTCACTGTAGTCCATCAAAACATACTTCTCCGGCATAGCTCCCTTAGCTTGTAAATCCTTTAAGGCAAAAACTGCCTTTTCTCCTGTTCCTGGCCCTAACTCAACCATTTGAAAGGGAGAGCCCAATTCAATCCCATTTCCAGCTGAATCTTTGAGTTTCAATAGATAGCTTAAAAAACCATTTGAAAATATTTTAAGTTCAAAAGAAGAGGGCCCATGACCACTGCTCCTTGTTACGTCATAAAAGGCCTCTGCCCCCTTACCTTCATAAACGGTTTCATAACCAAGAACAATTTTTTCCTTATTACTTGAAAACAAATTCTTACAAGAGGAATCAGCAAAAGCTGTTCCAGAAATTAAAAATAAAATTAGAATTTGTACAAAAAAAATCACCAAATAGTATCTCACAGTCTTCAAGGTCCGTTAACGTTTAACTTCCCTATATATTCGCAGGTTTTTAATGATTAAAGTGAATAATTTGCATGAATTGTAAAACTTCAACAAAGTCAAAAATTGTGTCATCTATTTAAACACTTACTCAGGTTTTTAGTGTTTTTATGAGAGATGTGGATAATTTGGAGTTAAGCATTTCAAACGAATAGTGAGCCTTCCTGGCTCTAATTATTTAAAACTCGGGCTCCTGCCCTAGCTCTTTCAGAGCGCTTCGCGATTTAAACAATCTAATAAAATTAGAGAGTTATACATTTATTAATAAAGTGGGTGTTTCAGCAGCCGCATTCGTCCTCACTGATATTCATATAAAAAAAGGCCCACAAAAAGCAGACCTCCATTTTATAAGAATAAATTTAAATGATTAAGTTGTAGAAACAAATTCTTCTTCAGAAAAATCATCAACTTGAATATAATCAGATCTTAAATCTTCACTTTCTTTTAATTGAGCTTGTTCAGCCGCAGTAATCACACCTTTTTCTAAGGCCAGATCAATAAGCATATGTATTTTCTTACGAGGTAAAGTTTTAGCACGTACCGCTTTTCTAATTTTTTTAGTAATGGCTTCAGCTTCCATCACCATTTTGTAAGCGTGCTCCATTCGACCCAAGCCATCTTCTTTACTTTTAGGTACAAAAATAAGATCAGTATAACGATTTCTTAAATCCATATTAGTCATACCTAGGACACACAACTTATGTGTTAAGCTGTCTTTAATATCACCATCAATACGATTTAAACGCGACCACATTTTAATGGGTCCTTTAAAAAATAAACCAATAAGGGGAACATTAAAGTTAGCAAAGATTTCATCAAATGCTCTTTGAATATTTTGAAAAGCAACAAGCATGGAATAGTCCACAAAAGGAAGATCTTCTTTTTTGCGACCTTCCTCCTCATATCTTTTTAAAACTGAAGTAGCAATATACAGCCAAGAAAGAATATCAGCAAAACGACCGGTCATCTTTTCCATAAACTTTAACTTTCCACCCAATAGACCCATTGCTATATCTGACATAATTGCAAAAGAAGCAGAAGCCCAATTTAATTTCTGATAATAACGTCCAACAGGTCCACCTAATCCACGAGATGAGAAATGTCCACGAGTTACACTTAACACAAAGGAGCGACAGCTATTTCGAACTACATGCCCCATATGACCCCAGAAGGCATAATCAAATCCCCCTACATCATTATTTTCAACAGCATCCACTTCCTTAAATGCAAAAGGGTGAGCTCTAAGAGCCCCTTGACCAAAAATAATTAAGGTACGAGTTAATATATTTGCACCTTCAACCGTGACAGCAATAGGTGCCGCAATATACCCTTGAGCGACTACATTCCTTGGCCCCATAGAAATCCCAGATCCTCCTAAAACATCCATTGCATCATTCACTGCTGAACGATAAAACTCAGTGGCGTTTAATTTTGCAATGGCCGTAACCACTGCCGGTGCTTTCCCCTGATTTAATGCACTAAAAGTGAACTGCCGCATAGCCTCAGTGTAATATGTTGCACCTAAAATTCTAGAAATAGGCTCTTCAACACCTTCAAATTTACCAATAGCCACACCAAATTGTTTTCTTAAAGTTGCATGACCCGTTACTGCTCTAAATAAAGTTTTTAATCCACCCACACTTTGAGATGGTAAGGAAATTCCTCGGCCAGCACCTAAGGATTCCATAAGCATAGTCCAACCATTACCTGCATTCTTAACACCACCAACTATGGATTCTTCTGCGTCAACAATCACATCATGGCCTTGAGTGGGGCAGTTATAAAATGGGACTCCTAAAGGGTCATGTCTTCTACCAATAACCACACCGGGCGTATTAGCTGGTACTAAGGCCACTGTGATCCCAAGGTCCTCACCATTACCTAACAAGTTTTCAGGATCACGTAATTTAAATGCTAACCCTATAATGGAAGAAATAGCAGCTAAAGTAATCCATCTTTTGTTCCAATTTAATTTAATTTTTATTTTGCCATCGTCACCTTTGAATAAAACTCCAGAAGATATAATAGATCCAGCATCAGAACCAGCTGTTGGCTCTGTTAAACCAAAACAAGGGATCTCTTGACCTGTAGCCAAGCGATTTAAGTACTTATCTTTTTGTTCTTGAGTTCCATAATGATTCAAAAGTTCAGCCGGTCCAAGAGAGTTGGGTACCATTACTGTAATACCAGCTGTTAAACTACGAGAAGAAATTTTAGAAATCACCTCTCCATGAGCTGACGCAGAAAACCCTAAGCCACCATACTCCTTAGGGATAATCATTCCTAAAAACTTTTTCTCTTTTATATATGTAAAAACTTTATCAGAAAGTTTTCTTGTTTTCCAAGTTTCCCAATCATCAATCAGTTCACAAAGCTCTTCCAATGGACCATCTATAAAATCTTTTTCTTCTTGGGTAAGAACGGCCTTTGGCTCTTTCATAATTTTTTTAAAATTTGGTTTACCAGAAAATAATTCCGCTTCCACCCAAACTGTTCCCGCCTTTAATGCCGTTTTTTCTGTATCAGAAATTTTAGGCATCATAGGGGCCATTAACTTCATAAGAATTTTAGACACCAAAACTTTTCTAATAGGCTTAACTATAAAAATAAGAGAAATAACTGCAACAGCTATGACTAATGCCATAGGCGCTTGAAACAAAAATAAAAGTGCCGTTATAACAATGCCCCATACTAATATGGGAACAGCAAAGTACCCCATAGCAATAATAAGTATAAAACTAATTATACAAGCCAGATCTGTAAAATTTAATAAGTAACCGTGATATTGCATTAGTGCACCCACCCTTAACTCCTTGTTATATGTAATGAAACAACTTAATTATGCGACTTCTCTATTTTTTTTTCAATGTCTTAATCAAAATGAAATCAGGCATTAGACGTTGGGTCCTGTCTCCAAAAGGTCACGATTTAAATATATGGTGAATAAATTTCTGAAACATTGAGTTTCTAAGTTAGGTTTACATTCATTAGCACTGAACTTGTGCACTAAGGTCCATTTCATTCAATAATTCTATTTTAGTAAAACCTAACTATAATCATTGTTTGAACGCTTGACGATTCTAAACTGATCGGCCCAATTCACCAAGGCGAATGGCTGCTTAGTTTGTATCCAAACCTTACCTTCACCTTTAAAGCGAGCCACAAAGCCTTCGCCAGAAAAAAATAAAGATTTATAACCACCAATGCGACTCACACTATAGTCTAGTCCTTCAGTGAAGCCCACAATGTGCCCAGTATCCACCACGTACTCACCTTTTACGTCCACATCAAACAACGCACCATAGGTGTTAAACCAAACATTTCCCTTCCCAGAGCACTTCATTATAAATAAGCCCTCGCCAGAAAAAAAACCCTTAGCTAGACCTTGAAATTTTGAATCAATTTGCACTCCTGTGTCTGAAGCTAAATAACTTGTAGAAGTTAAAAACAATTCCTTCCCACCATCTACGTAATAGTGACCAATATCCCCTGGGGGTCCTGGCGCAATGACAATTTCTGAATCAACACCATCCGCTGTATATTCATTTAAAAAAAGAGACTCTTTAGCTAAGAAACGTTTAAAGCCTCCCTTTAAACGAGTTTTCATTTTTAAGCTGAGGTCCATAGAGGCCATTGCCGAGGCTTCCACTTTTAATGTTTTACCCTTGGGAACCACAACACTTAAAGCAGCATAATCTGGCTGTGCTTCTATATTAAATGAAAATTCAGACATATAAATTCCTTAGTTAGTTCTTTTTACTTTTAGATATGGTCTTAATTTTTTGCCAAAACCCTTTGCATCGTGACTCTGACACCAAATACGCCCCTTTCCTTTAAAGCGACAAACCAAACCTTCGCCTCCCATAAAAGAATGCAGCCAGCTTGAACCTGCTTTTGAAATTGAGAATTTTAGAGTTTCATCAAAAGCAACAATATGCCCAGTGTCCACAGTGTATTCCCCATCTACTTCCACTGGATAAATAGCACCGAAGGCGTTTAATAATACAACACCCTCACCTTTTAAGTTGAGCCAAAACAAACTCTCACCAGAAAAAATGGATTTAAATCCCTGCCAACCCACGTCCATAGAAACCCCCTCGTCACAAGCCAAAAATGAGGAGCTCTGTACAATAATGTTCTCGCCTGATAGCTCAACCTGTGCCATATCTCCAGGAAGAATAGAAGATAAGTAAACTTCACCTTGGGAGTGGGCTGTATAATGGTTTAAGAAAAATGACTCACCAGCAAAAAGTCTTTTAATGGACTTTAACAAACTGCCTTTTCCCTTTTTATGAGTAGTTGTTTGCAGGTCAATGCCCTGAGACATAGCAATCATAGAACCAGACTCTGTAGTCATTGTGTCACCAGCATCAAGATTGACTTTAGCTGCTGTATTACTTGGACCATATAAAATTTCAATATTCATTTTAACTCCAAAATCTAGGGTTCAACCAACCGGCTAAACCACCAACACTTCTTGTTTGTAGTTTTATTTTTCCTCGCCCCTCTAGTCTAAGCACAATACCTTCTCCGCTAAAAAAACTAGAAAAAATTCCACCTGAGAGCTGTGCCTTAAGTGTTATATTTGGTGGGTAAGACAATAGATGCCCTGAATCCACAATATAATGTCCCACAACTTCTGTTTCTATGACGGCACCATAGGCCCCATACCAAACTTGACCGGTACCAAACAGTCTTAGGCGAAAAAGCCCCTCTCTTGCTAAAAATGAGGAGATACCAGCCCAACTGATTTTATACTTTATTCCCGCAGTACTTGCCATGTATGCCCCGGGTTGAATAAAAAGAGTTTCATTATTCAATTCAACTTCGATAATCTCCCCAGGAGTGGGTTGAGATAATACAATATGTCTTTCTTGGCCCGATTCATTTATAAATTCATTAATAAATAGGGATTCTTTACCAAGAAATCGTAATAATAATGCCTTAATGAAGCCACCACCGTTAAATTTAGATCGAAGTTCTATGGCACAATCTTTACTTGCCATAGCCCCTGACTCAGCAATGATAAGCTCTCTAGGCTGAAGTTTGACTCTTAGAAAACCAAAAGCTTTACCTCCGCGAATTTTAACGTCCATCATTTTGCCCTTCAGTTATTACTGCTTAAGTAATGTTTTGAAATCTTTGTAGTTAAACTGCTGTTTTAAGATATTATTCTTTATATCATAAGACAACTCTTCATATCTCAATTTATTTTTATCTATACGATCTTGAGTCATTGGGTGTGTGCTTATAAACTGCAAATAATCTTGGTATTTTTTTTGCGTTCCGGACTCTTTTTGTTTTAATCTTTCAAAAAATTGCGTAAGACCTCTTGGATCTATCCCAGCTTCAACTAAGTGAGTAAAGCCAACCTCATCAGCGCGCATTTCATGATCTCTGGAAAAACTAAGAGATAGAAGTTGTGAGCTATTTTCCATAATTATTGCTATCACGCCCGTCATATCACCTAACAAGGTTTGTACCATTAAAAACAAACCACCAGATTGAATGATTCCTCTTAAAACGTGGCGCTCAGTGACGTGAGCCAACTCATGAGCCGCAACTCCTAAAACCTCTTCAGCACTTTCAGAGGCCAACAATAAACCTGAATTAAAAACTATATAACCCCCTGGAAGGGCAAAAGCATTCAAATCAGAATCACTGGATATATAAACTTGAATATCTTTTTTGATTTCATATGTATTCAGCAATGGAATTAATAGCAGTTTGAATTGTTCATTAATTTCTTTATTGTTAATTACTTTATTTGGTGGCAAATAAACCTTAATTAATTGTTCCCCAAGCGCGTGTTCAACATCTAATGAGATACTATTTGCAATTTTATCCACAATTGGTTTTTTCAAAGCAGATAACAATCCAAATAGTACTAAAATACCAATGAGTACGGTGCCAACTGAGACTACTGAACGACGAAAATCTGCCTTCCTGGCCTGCAGAATATTTTTATATTTTTTATTTGAAAATTGTCCTAAGTGTCTAAAAAGAGCAGTGCTTATATGTAAGTAAAAACTTTGGTCTTGATCATTTTTTAAATTAAAATACATCAGATTATTTTTATTGCCACCCAAACTAATATCTAGCTTTGATATTTCAAATGTTTTTACCTCATTATCAAAATGTACTTCTATGAGTTGTGCTTGTATCTTGATACACACAGCACTGCGTTTTTGCTTTGTTATAAATACACCATCGAATTGGCCAGTGGAATTCATTAAATCTCCTTAAATGAGATGTTATTGTATTTTCAAATTGCACACATTGACAATTAAAAACTTGAACACAAGTTATTAATGGAGAGAGAACAAACAACAAGGAAAATTCCAGAGATCCTCCGGCTTAAGTGGTGGATGTTGATCCACATGAGAGTTGGAGCTCACGAGTATAAAGAATGTAAGATTTTAATTTAAATCTAGTGAGTTAAACATTAGGGCAACATGCGAGCTACCTTCTTTTACAAAAAGCATATTAGTCCTAATGATTTTTTCTGCATCTGAAAGTCCTCTTAAACTTTCCACTTGATCATGAGCAAATTTATCTTGAGTCACAAGTTTATATAGCTCTCCTTGCCAGCGCACATAAACATAGGGTGATTTTTCTGTGAAGTAAATGCCATTATAGTTAAAAATGATTTCCACTTGTTTTATCAAACCATCTCCAAGTAAGGGCATTTTTGAAGACAAACTATCCCCGGTGGGGGAAACAAATTTGATTTTATCAATCAAAGTAAAATTTTTTATATTATGTCCGGTTCGTTCATCATGAAATTCGCGATTTATCTTTAGTTGAGCTTCAAAAAAACAACCTAACTGCTTACAACCAGAAGCAGATAGTCTTTCTATCTCTCTAGCTGTATTTATATCCTCGGGCCTTAAATGTGAACCATCCTCTTGGGATTTAAGGTAAATGGACCTTGTTCCTTCGGATGTTATTGAGTTCTTTGCACCTGGTTCAGTTCTGCTTAAACCTTGGGAGTAAAAACTCACACGAACATTTTTAAAAGATGAAAAAAGGGAAGTGCAAACGTTTGCCCTTAGACGACCACTTAGTATCACTACTGAAATTAATAAAAATGAACTCTTCTTCATGGGCCGCAGAATAACATTAAAACTCTGTAAATCGGAAAATTCCTGTATAAAACATGCTTTTATAAAAATTTCATATTCACAAAAGCTGGAGTTATTTAAGTAATTAATTAAAAAGTAATTTGCTTGAAGTTAATCAAAATTGCATTCTAAACTTAGGAAGGTACACCACGTTTTCTCCACCTTGAGCGTTGGCTATGAACCCTCCTGTGAAAGCTATAATATCCCACCATGTATGTAAAAATATACTCTCCCTCAGTGTCCAATTATTTTTTACTGTTAAATAACCAAGGTACCAACCAGCTACAGTTTGTATCACTGGATACTGGCCATCAATAACTGGGTGGGCCGCTCCAAACAATGCACCTGTCACGGCCACACTTGCAAATTCACTATCAAAAACTTGCATCATGGCTGGTTGCAACCAACCTCTAAACAGAGCCTCCTCTTCTACACCAGCCTCATAGGAAATCACCCCAGAAAAAATAATATCATTTCCGCCAATTGGTCGTGGATCTGAGTTTTTAATATTTGATATTTCATCAATCATGTAGGCAGCCAGAATTCCAAGAGGAATATATGTTGTAGGGCGCTTAATCATGGAGAAATCAAAAGGAGCTAGCATAAGCTCATCTACAGTTTCTTCCTGCTTTAGAAACAAAAAATTTCCCATTGGTTTTTGAGTTCTTACCGACGACCTAAAACTTGCATAGGCACTTAAACTAGCTGCCGTTTGATAGGTCTTCCCACCTATTATACTTAATTCCTCCATGGCGTCGGTCTCGTAATAAGCGTAGTTGTTCTCATCATAAGAAACTGTAGTCAGTGATAAAGCTAAGCCTGAAACAGCTAATCCTGTATAGAACGTCCCGGCACTGTCTTGCCCCTCATACCACTGATCAAAACCAGGTAGAATAAATGTTGCTACCTGAGGCCAAAAATATGATCTCGGCACTTCTTTTTCAAAAGGAAGATCTAAACTAAAAGCTTCTTGCCAAAAACTTTTTTTAGGTAAAGTAGTGGCTATAATATTGGAAAAAAATAAACTAGCTAAAATTACAAAAATAATTTTTTTCATCTGAACCCTAAATTTAAAGTACTCGTTAAAAAGAATAGTCTACACCAAAATTAAGCTGGGTCACCGAATTAGAGAAACTTCTTGACGCATCTTGATTGTTATTTACATATGCTTTTGTAGCGGACAGGGTTACATTTTTTAAATTAGCAAAAGCCCCCCAATTTCTCCATGGCAGGATCTGCGCATGTAATTTTAAGTCCAGATAACTCATTGATGGGATCTGAAAACTACTTACCGAGTTACTCGATACTTCACTTACGGAACAGTTCAACAAACACATGCCATATATAAAATCAAAGCTCATCTTTAAATCTTCACTTTTCATATGAAAACCAAAATCTAAACCAGAGCCAGCCATAAATAGACTGGGATTCCCTTTTTCCTCAAAAAGGTATCCATACCAACCAACCATGGGCATCAAGGTAAAGCTTGAAAAACTTAAAGTGTACTTATCTACAAATAGATAGTTATAACTCAACTGTGAATAAGAGAGACTTACAAAGCTACCTGTAGCATCGGTTGGTGTTGATAAATTTTTCTCCCCCACTGAGTAATCAACAAATATTCTTGAATTTTCACTCAGTGTGGAAACAAAATTAAATCCATACAACGAAGCGCTTCCACTAAAATCTTCACCTTCTACATCTGTTGAGTTGAGACCCAAGCCAAAGTAAAATGAAATATAATCAGTATTAAAAGCTCGCTTCCACTTTGAAATTACCTGTGGCGAAGCAACTATAACAAAATCTCCAACAAAAATTTCTTCCACAGACACACATTCATTAGTAGAGGCCACTATTTGAGTAGCCTCCATGGATATAAACTTTAACAAACATATGTCTCGGTCACTGCGAATATAAGAAACAAACTGGCCATCAGTTATTTTCAACCCACCCTTAGTGTCTTTTAAGTAAATCAGGTTATTCTCAGAGATGACCCTTTCAACTTGAATACCGCTATTTCTAAAATCTTGAGGTAGTGGACGTGGGGCTTTCTTTTTAGAGTTTCCTAGTCCTAAAAATGAAAACATCCCCGAGGAGCCTTCCTTGGGTACAGGTTTACTCGCACTATTTTCAATTTTTACCTTGTCAGCTTCAACATTCTTTTGTTCACTTTTCTTATCCCCATCTAGCTGAGAGCTTTGAGCATAAGAATGTCCATGAAAAAATACAATTATCGTAAATAGAAATATAGCTAACCTCATAAGTTTATATTACATTTGCTACTCACTATTGAATATGTTTCTTCACTTTTCACTAGATCATAGTCATAGGTTTCACTACCAAAGCCTAGCTATGTTTTAATAAAACACAATAAGGTTCCGATAGATGTAAAGAATGAAAAACACGAAACAATTTTTATTTTTAACACTTATTTGTCTCAGTCTACTTCTTGGTTCATGCGCTCCTGCGCCACCGCCTTTGGTTACTGAATCCACAGACATTGGCTCCAAACCAGATCCAACTCCTGAACCACCCGTAGTAACGCCCGTGGATGAGAATGCAAATTTTATTGTCACTCCAGTTAATGGATGGGCAAAATTGCACTCCCCTTCAGAGGTGGACGGTGCATATTTTGGACGAAGCATGGCGGCTGGTGACTTTAATGCTGATGGGATTATCGACTTTGCTGCCGGCATTCCCTATGCTGATCTTGAACGATTAAATAATGACACCGGTGGAGTTCTGATATTCTATCGAGGTGGAAGTCGTAGTATCACTCCTGATGACTCATATAATAAAGTCATTTCTGCCCCAAACACTAATAATAACCTCTTTGGTTTTTCACTTTTAAGTTTTGACATCAACGGTGATAATTACTCGGATCTCATTGTTGGCTCCCCCAATGAGGATCCTGGAAACCGCGGAGCCATTTATATTTTTCTTGGATCAAGCAACGGGCTCCCCTCAGTTCCCTCCCAGGTTATTGTGGAACCCAACGGAACAGCTAGCAGCGGATTCGGAAGCAGTCTGGCTTATGGAGATTTGGATGGTGATGGTTTTTCTGAACTTATTGTTGGCGCATTTTATGATGACAGCACTACTACAGATGCTGGGTCTGTGTGGATTCTCCAGGGACAAGCCTCTGGCGTATACTCTGCAGGGCTTGCTACTGAAATCACAGATTCTACAGGTACAGCAAGTGACTATTTTGGTGCATCCGTAGCTGTGTTAGATAAAAACAATGATGGCAACTTAGATATTGCTATAGGTGCGCCCCTAGAAGATAGCGCAGCTGCAAACTCAGGCATGGTGTTTTTTTATTATGGTACAGGTACCACTGCCTGGGTTAATAGTGTAACGACCTTTGACGACTCCATAGAAAACCCTATGGGCATAGCTACAGATTATTTCGGATGGGATATTGCTGCTGGTGATATTAATAATGATAACAAAGTAGACCTTATCGTTGGCGTGCCACTTAATAATCAATTTGGTGCCGATCAAGGCATGGCCATTGTCTACTACGACATTCAAACAGATAGTAACGTAGATTATATTTTACCTGGAGCTATTGGAGATTTTACAACTTCCTATTCTGGGTACGGTATTAAACTATTAGATGTTAATGGTGATGGCAATTTAGATTTCATCAATGGGTCCCCCCTATTCACAAGTAGTTACTCTTATAGAGAGGGCCGTATTGATGTTTACTTAGCTGAGTCCAATGGAAATATATATTTCGATAATTCTGATATTACATTTTTTCCACATTATAATGAAAATGGCTCTTATAATTCTTCAAACGATTATTTCGGCTGGGGGGTTTGCTCTGGAGATGTTAATGGAGATAACCTTGATGATCTCATTGTTGGTGCCCCTAACGCTGATTCTAAATGGCTTGATGAAGGCATGATGTATGTCTATTACGCCAACAGCTCTGGAACTATTTATAACAAGCCGGATCTTATTTTAAGTTCTGGAGGCTATCGTGCAACTACTAGATTATATGGAACATCTTGTTCTATTTTAGATATAAACGGAGATAGTATTAACGACCTAGTGGTTGGGGCAAATTATGATGACACTCGAGGTACAAATGCTGGAGCTATTTATATACACTTTGGAACAAGCTCTGGGTTAACTAATATACCTGGCCAAAGTGTTGTTGATCCTGCTGACAACAATGACTCTTTTGGTCAATCTCTCGCCTTTGGTGATATTAATAATGACGGTTTTAATGACCTTGTTGTGGGAGCATACTTGGACGATACTGGGTCCGCTGATAGAGGTGCTGTTTACGTCTTTGAATCCAATAATACCACTGGCATTATTGATTTTACATCTTCTACTAAAATTCAAACCACTGTAGGGACTAATGTTTATTTTGGTTACGCCGTTGGAATTATGGATATGGATGGTGATGGAAACCAGGACCTTCTTGTGGGCGCACCATATAATGACACTGTAGCATCCAACTCTGGAAGGGTGGAAATTTTTAATAATGCTGGGACTGTGAATACACTTTTAGACACAACTGCTGATAGCTTTCTCTACCACCCTTTTAATGCAGCAAATTCGCAGTTTGGTTCGGCCATTGCCAGTGGAAAATATTTAAATGCTACCTATGAAGATTTATTTATAGGTTCTTTTTTAGATGATACAGTTTATGCAGACTCTGGCGCAGTTTATGGCTACTTGGGTTCTGTTACTGGTCCCTCTGCAAGCTTTACACACTCTTATGTGGGGCTGGACGGCTTAGAAAGCGTTACAGAAGGGCTTGGCACGAGCATCACTATCTTTGATTTTAACCAAGACGGGAACAATGATCTTGGCATTGGTGCCGCATATGACGACCATACAGGCCGAGAAGCTGGTTCTGTATACATTAAAGTGGAATAACATTCACCCTATCCTTATATTTCAAATTCATACCTCTCGGGACAAGGTGCGTAAAATTCGAATATGAATTTTCTTCTGCTTATTCATTTCATAATTTGAATGTATCATATCATCAAAAAAGGAACTTTTTTGGGAAACCATCAACACCACAACCACTCTCATCATCATCACGGCCATGGTAAATCTCTATTTTGGGCTATTATTGTTAACTTAGTGCTCACCGTAGTCCAAGTTATTGGTGGCTTACTTTCCGGCAGCCTCTCATTAATTGCAGATGCTCTTCATAATTTTAGTGATGCAGGAGCAATAATTATTGCTTATGCTGCCCAAAGGATTTCTGGACTCCCCGCCAATAACAGCATGACTTTTGGATATGGCCGCGCACAAATATTAGGAGCTTTAATTAATAGCGTTACTTTAGTGCTTATTGGTTTTTACTTATTTTACGAAGCCATTATCAGATTTCAACACCCAGAACCCATCGATGGATGGGTCGTTATCATTGTGGCATCAGTGGCCTTAATTGTTGACCTAGTTACTGCTTTACTCACATACGCTGGTTCTAAAGAAAGTGTAAATATTAAGGCCGCTTTTATACACAATGTTTCTGATGCCATGGCATCTGTTGTGGTTATTATTTCTGGTATTTTAGTTCTAAACTTTAGTATCTATTGGGTGGACCAAATTGCTACAATGTTTATTTCAATTTTTGTACTTTTTCACTCCTGGGGTCTCATCAAAAGCTGTGTTAAAACTCTTATGCAAGCTGTTCCTGATGATATTGATCGCAATGAAGTAGTAAGATTAATTTCCGCTATCAAAGGTGTCACAAACATACACCATGTGCATATCTGGGCTATTCATGAGAAGTTTCGTTCTTTAGAAGCGCATATTGTTGTAGATAGTGACAATCTAAATCAAGTAGAGTGTGTTAAAAAAGAAATAAAAGCTGTTTTAAAATCAACCTTTCAAATTAACCATTCTACCTTAGAAATCGAAAGTAGAAACTCAACTTGTAAGCTTACCAATTAAAATATGACTCTGACATTTTGTACTTTGGGCTCATTTTAGGGACAAATTTGTAATTTTTTCAAAAAAAGCTTAATTTTTTGGACAAAGTCCAAGGAGTTATAAGTTTTTTAACATCTTTACAATTTGCTATTGTAAAAAATTCAATCAGCTAATACACCTCTCAGTAAATTAAAACATTGGTTTTTATTTAAACTAAATAGAAGCATTAAAACAAACAAACTAACAAAGATCACTATTGATCAAAGGGGATAATAATGAAAAAAATGATTATATTAGCAACCTTGCTAATTGGAGCAACTGCATTTGGTGCAAATAAAAATAGTAGCTGGGCTGAGATTTCTAATGATAATAAACTAGTTGTGGAAGAGCCTCACATCCATTTCGGAAACACAACGATTAGTGCTTTTGAAGTATGTATTGCCTCTGATACTATGTTCAGAACAATTAGCAAAAAACAAACTTATAACCGTGTAAGCAATGGCGATAATGACAACTGGGTTCCTGCTGGAAAAAAACATCTTTACACATCTCGCACTTATAAAGATGAAATATGTGAAGACACATCTGACAGCGGTTGCACTATGCTCGGAACTCCTTGGACAGTTATTGACGTTGAGTATTTCACTAACTACAGAGTTGAAGTATACCGCGCTAGTGATATTTCAACCGGTGATAACGACAACAGCATGTACAGACGTCCAAGGTTTTCAAAATCTTATTCTATTTCTAACTGCAGATAAGACTCATTATTCTTAATTAAAAAAAGCCCATTGATATATGGGCTTTTTTTTACTTGTAAATGTAGATAGAAATATAACAATTAAAGTGTAAAAATACTCAGCGTAGGTAAACAATTACCTACAATTCAAAATCAGTAAAATCTTCTTTGGAAATTTCATTTTTAATTGCGCCAACCAGGTAAGAACTAATTTCCGCTTCTTGTGGTGCTACTTGAACATTATCACTTTTTAACCAAGCACCCATCCAAGGCAAAGGGTCACTTTTACTACCAAATATAGGCTCAAGATTAATTGATTTCATTCTTAGATCCGTAATATACTCCACATAGTCATTAACAATATCCACATTAAGACCAATCATTGAACCATCTTTAAATAAATACTTCGCCCAATCCTTTTCTTGCTGAGCCGCCTCTTTAAACATAGCTATAACTTCATCTTCACACTCATCAGCTATATCAATCATCTCAGGATCATCTTTGCCTGTGGCAAAAATCTTTAATATTTTTTGTGTTCCTGCCAAGTGCAGGGCTTCATCCCGAGCAATTAACTTAATGATTTTTGCATTCCCCTCCATGAGAGCACGTTCTGCAAATGCAAAGGAACAGGCAAAACTCACATAAAAACGAACCCCCTCTACTATGTTCACAGATGCTAAACACAAATAAAGAGCTTTTTTAAGTTCAGACATGGATACAATTACTTTTTCTCCATTAATGGTGTGCTCGCCAGCCCCTAATAAGGAGTAGAGCTGAACCATACTTATAAGTTTATCATAATACTCTGTTACCGAGGATGCGCGTTTTTTAATTTCCTCATTAACAACGATATCTTCAAAAACCTCAGAGGGGTCTGCTAAAATATTACGAATAATATGAGTGTAACTACGACTATGTATGGTTTCATTGGCGGCCCAAGTCTCTATCCAAGTTTCAGCTTCTGGAATGGATACTATTGGTAAAAAAGCCATATTCGGCGAGCGCCCTTGAATGCTATCAAGTAAAGTCTGATATTTTAAATTACTTAAAAAAATATGCTGCTCATGATCTGTCATATTTGAAAAGTCACTACGATCCTTTGATAGGTCAACTTCTTCAGGGCGCCAAAAAAATGAAAGCTGCTTATCAATTAAATTTTCAAAAATGCGGTGCTTTTGCTGATCATAACGAGCCACATTCACATTTTCACCAAAAAACATAGGTTCTTTGAGTGCGTCTACCTGATTTTTATTAAAAGTTGTATAAGCCATATTCTTCCTCTTTTGCTTGCTCATTGAGATACCAAGATGTGCTTGGCTTGCAAATCAGATTTTGCAAGCACCACCATCACAGCCGTCATCTTCTTCCATTCCATGTTCATCACTGGAGCCATCTTTAGTATTATGATAATAAAGTGTTTTAATACCCAGCTTATATGCCAAGAGAAGATCACTAAGCAAGAGTTTCATAGGAACCTTTCCTTCCGGATAACGGGCTGGATCATAATTTGTGTTGGCAGAAATGGCTTGATCTACAAACTTTTGCATTACCCCAACTAATTGCAGGTAACCTTTGTTATCTGCGATACTCCAGTTTAACTCATAATCGTCTTTTAATGACTCATAATCTGGCACAACTTGCTTTAATACACCGTCTTTGCTCGCTTTTACGCTCACAAAACCTCTTGGTGGCTCAATACCATTTGTACTATTAGACACTTGACTAGAGGTCTCACTAGGCATTAAGGCCGTGACTGTACTATTTCTTAAACCGTGCTGCTTAATATCTGCGCGTAAGCCATCCCAATCTAAATGCAATTTTTCATCACAAATCTTATCAATTTCTTTTTTATAAGTATCGATAGTCATTAAACCTTGTGCATATTTTGTTTCACTAAATTTATGACAAGGACCTTGTTCTTGCGCCAACTTATTGGATGCCTTTAACAACCAAAATTGCAGGGCTTCAAAGGTTCTATGAGTTAAATTCAAACCTGACCCATCAGAATACTTCGCTCCATTTTTAGCTAAATAATAAGCATAGTTAATCACACCCACACCCAATGGTCTGCGATCCATTGAAGAACGATAGGCTGCATCTATAGGATAACTTTGATAATCCAGCAAACCATCCAAAGCGCGAACAACTAAATCGGAAAGATTTTCTAACTCATCAAGTTTATCAATGGTTCCCAAGTTAATAGCGGACAAAGTACAAAGTGCGATTTCCCCTTCTTTATCCTCTACAGAATTTAAAGGCTGTGTGGGTAAGGCAATTTCCAAACAAAGGTTACTTTGACGAATAGGAGCTACCTTAGGATCAAAAGGACCATGATCATTAGTATGATCCACATTTTGTAAATAAATTCTTCCCGTATTAGCCCTTTCTGATGCGAACAAAGAAAATAACTCTATAGCTGGTACAGATTTTTTACGAATATTCTCATCTTGTTCAAACTCTTCATAAAGACGTTTAAATTCATCTTGGTCTGCAAAAAAAGCATCGTAAAGACCAGGAACATCTGAAGGACTAAACAATGAAATATTTTTTGATTGAATTAAACGTTCATACATTAATTTGTTAAACTGAACCCCATAATCTAGGTGACGAACACGGTTTTCGTCTACCCCTCTATTATTTTTAAGCACTAGTAAAGATTCTACTTCTAAATGCCAAACTGGGAAAAACAATGTGGCTGCACCACCTCGTACTCCACCCTGGGAGCAGCTCTTTACAGCTGATTGAAATAATTTATAAAATGGTATACAGCCTGTGTGAAAAGCCTCTCCACCTCTAATGGGAGACCCTACGGCTCTAATTTTTCCAGCATTTACGCCAATACCTGCTCGTTGACTCACATACTTCACAATGGAAGATGCTGTGGCATTAATTGAATCTAAGGAATCTCCACATTCAATTAATACACAAGAGCTAAACTGACGGGTTCTTGTGCGAACTCCTGCCATAATGGGAGTTGGTAGTGATATTTTAAAAGTAGATGTGGCATCATAAAAACGTTTTACATAACCCATACGTGTTTCTTTAGGGTATTTTGCAAACAAAGTAGCGGCAATCATCATATATAAAAACTGCGGACTTTCAAAAATTTCACCGGTAACACGGTTTTGAACTAGGTACTTACCTTCAAGTTGTTTAATGCCAGCGTAACTAAAACTGAGATCGCGACTGTGATCTAAATATTTATCTAAATCAATAAACTCTGCTTGTGTATAAAATTCTAAAATTTCAGAATCATACCACTCAAGGTCCACCAAACGTTTTATATGATTATACAAAGACGGAGGAGCAAATTGCCCAAAGGCTCTTTTTCTTAAATGGAAAACAGTTAAACGTGCAGAAAGATATTGATAATTAGGATAGCTTTCTGAAATTAGATCAGCAGCAGCTTTAATAATTGTTTCATGGATATCATAAGTTTTAATACCGTCAAAAAACTGAATTTTAGATTTAAGTTCCACTTCAGATACAGAAACATTATCAAGACCTTCAGCAGCCCACGCAATAACCTTATGTATTTTTTCTAGATTAAGAGGCTCCTTTTCGCCATTTCTTTTAACTGCATAAATAAGCTCTTTACTTTTATGTAATGAAGCACTTTCTGAAATAACTTTGTCAACTGAAGCCCCCTGCGCGCCATTATCTCTTAACTCATCTTTGACTTTTACTCTTTCAATTTCCATTCTTTTTTCCCTCTTAATTTAGCACTTTTCAGTGATCAAATTTCAATTTTGAGAAAAAGAAACCACTTTATGGTTACCCATAAACAAAGAATTCCTTTTCTTAAAGTAACAGCAAAGCCATTTGCTGCATCTTTTTTCTATGATTTTACTCGTGCAAACACTCATCCGAAGAGTCATCGTGTTGATAGGACATAGCCTAGCGATCTCAACTTAATTTCGTCAATAAGAAGAAGTTGCGTCACCAAAATAAAGTATTTTTTTTCTCTAATCCAATCTATTTAATTCTCAAATCAAAATTAGACTGCCGATTTTATCAGCTGCTTAATTATGTAACTGTATGGATATAAAAACTGAATATAAATTAAACAGCACAATAATCGTACATTTAATAAACTCTATTCATAAATTAATTAAGAAAATACCGGAGGGTTATTTAAGATTATAAATCTATTAATTAATGAGTGAAGACTCAATGTAAAGGTAATGATGGTCATTGTCTTTAATAGCTTCAAAATAAATACCTTCATTGAGATGAAACTCAAAACTACGATCTGTAGTAAAGCTAATGATCATTCCTAAATTATTAAATTGGCTTGTGACAATGTCCCCATATATATTAATAAATTCAATACCCTGGCCTGTGGTTCTTAGTTCGTTCGATAGCCTTTTGCTAGTATCTTTGGACAAGCCATAGTTAATACTATTTTTAGCTCTTTTTGATCTTGATTTATTACGAATAATTTTAGGAGCCCAGTAAACAAATGGAACTGATGTTGCTCCAAGTGCTTCTAAGTGAGTAAATACAATAGACATTCCATACATGGATGACTTGGAAACCTTCACTTTACCTTTTGCTAATTTTATTTTAACATTTTCTTCCTGAATATTTTTATCTCCCTCACTAAATAAAACTGAATTCCAGTAAGGTAAGTCAGCGAAGACCCAATGTTCATAATCACTTGCCCAGCAAAATTGAATTTGTAATGATAATATAATTGTCAAAAAAAGCAGTTTAGTTTTCATAACTATCCTCTGTTTTACTGTAAATAAATTTAATGATTGCCACAGGAGGTTTATTTTTTTCAATGAGAATAAATTGGTTGGGATTTTCATTAGAGCGTCGAAATTGATATTTTGGAGTACTAAAACTTGTTATCTGTGCCGACTTATCAAATCTTATGACCTGGACGCTGCCAAACTGATTAATAAAATAATAAGACTCTTCCCATCTCACTAGTTCTTGGTTCCATTTGTTTTTGATTTTCTCAATGAGTTCATTGAGTACTTTATTTTCCAATTGTTTGTGTTTAAGTTCATCATAATCGGCATACATAGTATGCCAAGCTCCTAAGAAAACAATATTGGCAAACAAACTATCACCGTGACCCTTGTAATTTTCAAGATCCTCGATTGTTTTAATGTAACTCTGGTTGGGACTGTTAAGAAGCTGAAATATATAAGCTGATGGAATTGGGATTTCAAGAACCTCTAACTCTTTAGAATAAGAAAGCATTGAAAGTATAATTAACGTAAATGTGATAAGCAATTTCATATATATCCGTACATTGTTTAGGTTAATTCTTAGAATTTTTTTCATGACTTGCTAATGCCTCTAAAGTTGTAGTTAACTGAGTAAATGGTTTAAAAAGATCATCACTGATAAATTGAGAAAATTCATCTTCATTAGAGAGAAGGTCATTATATAAAATTACATACGTGGGGTGATCTTGAGATATAACAGTACTTAGAAACTGGGAAAACTTATGGTCAGTACTGTAGGAATTTGAATCCAATTCTGCTTTTAATACTTCAGCTGCATTTTTAAGCCCCTCAATATTTAAAGTAAATACTGATTTCTGCCCAGGGTACAAAGATATAATACCTACTTTTTGTACTCTACCATTCAATTCTAAGCGTATATAATCACTTACCGAAGTAATGACTCTTCTTTCACCATTTTCTAAAATAACCGTTGCTAATAAATCTTGTTCCGATTTCCAGGAGCTAAGGTATGGAGAATTGCGAGAGTCATTAAACAACTCAGTACTTAAGCCAACAATCTGTGCCCCTATTGACAAACTATTTCCTGTTCCATGAGGAATTATACTTGCTGTGGCAGTGGGCCGGGTTTCCAAAGGGCTGTAAAATTCAACACCATTAAATTTAATAATTTCATTTTCATAGTCATAGGAGTAAGATCTTTTTTTTCCACCAAGCATAACATCCAGTCCACTCTTGATATCTCGCGCGCCAACAACATGCATAGTTATATTACTCACCTTTTGAAATGTTCTTGTACTTAATGAGGAAAACAACCCCACCATCTGATCGTTTTTTTCATCTAAGCTTACACTTCCACCAGAAATTCCGAATCCACCAACACCTATAGCAATGATTTCATTTTGAACATCAGGGCGTTTTATCGATTGACTATTTAAATTCTGTATTTTCAACGTGGTTGCCAAAAAGTTATTATGACTGCCCGACAGGTATGCAGAACCGTAAGCTTCAGTTTCTTTTTGGGGCAATACCAAATCTGTATCAAGATTTGCCTTTTTTATCCCACGACAGTCTTTGCTGTCCATCCCCTTAAGTAAAGCTGTTTCTGTACCCCAGTCACGGCCAATAATCATAACAGGTACGGTTTTATGTTTTTTACTTGTTAAAAATACGCTTGTGTCCCCAATGGGTTTTAACCCTAGAGTATGATCTGCTGTTATATAATAACAATCATCGCTTTTAATATTTTTATAATTAAATTTTGAAATATCCAACAAAGTGGCAGAAGCTTGTTCTAAAGTGCCTCCGGACTTACTATTATAAGCTGATGTTAAATTT
Organism: Pseudobdellovibrionaceae bacterium; assembly: GCA_018663505.1. Lineage (GTDB taxonomy): Bacteria > Bdellovibrionota > Bdellovibrionia > Bdellovibrionales > UBA1609 > JABJQG01. The sequence continues at coordinate 51,361 of JABJQG010000036.1, forward strand.
GTTAATGAAAATATATTTTTAGGATACATCTTTTTAGAATACAATTCTCTGGCAAATAACGAGGAAAACATTCCTAATAAAACTATTAATAAAACGAGTGATTTCATTTGTTCTCTCCAAGTAGGGTTTCTAATTTTAATAAATTTGATAACAAACTATTTGTAATAATAGATAGTTCTTTTTCTCGAGCATTGGTTACAGAAAATCTTCCATCAAGATTTTCAAGTAAATGAATAAAACTAATATTATCTGCACTTTTATTTTTTTCTTTTAAAGAACGTAATGCCTTCTCTATATATTTAAGAACAATGTCATTATCACTAGAAGCTTCTGTGTAACGAATTGCCGTTTTTATGTTGTATTGAATTTTATTGACCCTTAGATCCCAGTGTTGGGGTAAAAATAACTTGAGGGTAGAAATATGAGACTTGGCCATTTTTAACTGCGCTAAAACCCTATTTGAGGCCCAATTATTAGATTTATCTTTTATGACTTGCATGGCTTTATAAGCGTGACCAATATATAAACTAATGGGAAAACTACTACTCCAATGATCATTAATCTCTTTTAAAAATGAATCATAAGCAAGAACTTGACTTACAAGATTATACTTTTTTATTTCAATATCTTTAACACTCATCTTGTTAGTATTTAACCGAATGTAGCTATTGCAAATTTGGATTAATTCTCGAAATGATTCAGATAAAAATGGATAATCCTTTCTAAAATCAGAAAGTTTACGACTCATAAAAACAATAGATGAGCCAATCGTATCTGGCAAAACATTATCTCTGGATAACACCATCATAGAGGGTTTCAGCTCAACATAAAGTTTCCCCATTTTTCTTGAAACTTCTCTGAAGTTTTTATTGCTAATATCGGAATTACAATAAGGGGAGTTAAAATTTGTTCTAAGCAATCGCTCAAATTGACTCATATCGCGCACAGCAATCATACCATCTAAAAGTATACTTGTGCGACCCAAGGGCTCCTCCACAAAGCAACTTAATTCAGAAATATCAGTAATACTTGAATGTGAGTTTAAGTAGCGCCAGTAGTGATCAATTACCAATAGCTCTAAGTTATGGAAGTACTTTAAACATTGAGTATTTGCAGAGTTTGGCTCACAAGGTTCAATTGTCGGAGTCATTAATTCAACAAACTGACTTAAATTATTCACATTTTTTAAGCAAGACTGTTTTACTGATATTCTATAATCAAGGGATTTACTTTTTTCTTCAAAACGACATTGCACTATATTTAATAGCGGTGATTCTGCTAAGGCGACACCCGTCCATATAGATACCAAAAAAACACTAATTAATAATTTTTGCACATTATCTCCCATCCGCACAATAACGAATTCCATTGTTCATCACTAAATCAATAAATGTTTGCAAGTTTTTCATAGACTTAGTTCTATCTTGTACATGCTTACACTCTTTACCCAAAATCTTTAATGCACTTGTATTCCCATCCTTACACATATTTTCTAGTCTATTAATAGAACGAGATCGTGGTTTTCTCTCAAGAGATTTAAAGTAAACATTATCTGTTGTATCAACCAACTCAATCAGCTGACTGGGCCCATTAATCTTAATAATTGGGTATTGTTCACCTACCCATTTTAAAGGGATGTTCAAGTAGTTTGAAATGGTCAAACGAGTTTCTGTATTTAATTTTTCTTCAAAGCGTAAATGTGTCTTAATAGAGAAAACTAGGTCACGAAGAGTTTTGTCTGAATATTCATCTGTATAATAATACTTTTTCAGATGATTCCTTTGAGATTCATCCAAGCTTGCCACCGTGCCGTCACATTTTTTTAGTGTAAGCTCAGCTTTGTCTAAGCTAAACAAGTCTAAGTAATTTTGAATATTAACATGAGTTAACTCTTCTGATAACTCCAGCCACTTGTCTGTGATATTTTGATATTTTTGTTTAAGCTCAGGTGCATTTATATTTAGTGGATCAAAAAAACTTAAAGCAGGCTCACTAATCAAGACTAATTCTTCCTCAATGAGCTCTATGTATTCTTTTAAATTTTCAGACTGGGTGGAACTAAGATCTGCAGTGATTATCTCTTTATTTGCATAATAATCGGTCAAGGTATTAAGTTCTTTTTTAGCAATCCAAGTTTGAGGATAGTAAAATTCACCGATGTATTTCAAGTCACTGTGTTTTTTTCTTTTCTTAAGTTCATTAGGCAAATGGTACCTTAGTTTTTTGAGCATATGAAAAGGCTGTACTGGGGTAAAATTCTTTCTACCATGCTCTTTGATATCTAGAAAAGAAAGGGTTTCTTTAAGGGGAGATAAACAATTAAATGATAATTTATCATAGTCATCAGTCTCACCTCCGTATTTACCATATACTTTGTCTAAGTGTTGTATAAGCTGATTTAGTTTTACTTTGGAAAGTTGGAAACGTAAACTCCATATATTACGTGCAAAGGAATATCCAAGCTCCATACCAAAAAAGAGATCCACAACACTGACACCCGTTCGGTAATACCCTGCCATTCCTGGTTCATTGGGGTTAAAGTTATACACACGGTCACCAACCCTTACAGCACCATGCCCCCAGTAGGTATTAAACCCTTCTTTTTTCTTACTATGATAGTTCAATTGTTCCATGAAATAAAATTCAACCGTATTTTTCTCGTAATCAAAATATTTCGTAGTTTCAAAAGGTAAAAAATTAATTTTAAGGTCAATTAACTCGTGTGTATTTTTACTGATCTTAATATTATTTTTGGCTATGGGAATAGCTACTTTTTGTGAAAGGGTTAAAGCCCCCTTATAGTGTTTTAGCTCATATCTCACATTTGTCGTTTCATCTATTATGTACTGCTTCAGGCTGTTATCTGATTGGATAAAACCCGTAATGAAACCAGGTATAGCAAAGACATTTGTGCTTAAAAAAATGAAAAGTATTAGACTTAATATTTTCATTGCACTTCCTTGGGTATGAAATTAGGCTCAACGTAAAGGTGAATACTTTCATTATCACCTTGTTTCGCGACAAAGTAGCTTCCATTATCATGGTCATAAAGTTCAAATTTCATATTATTACAGATGAATGACTGTAACATCCCCATGTTATTGAACTCTGCAGACTGTATTTCACCAAATAGATTTATAAAGCTAGCCCCATCATCATTAGATCTAAGATCTAAATTTAAATTTTTCGTAAGAGACCTCATTCTATAATTAATACTGTTAATATTTGACTTAATCTCACTACTTTTAACCGGTCCTTGAATAGCTGAAGGACCAATGATTGCCCATTTATATATGATAGGCTCGGCTGCTCCAAGAGCAAGAACTGTCCCAACACCAACCAAACTAGATATCCCAGCTGCTTTACTATGTCGACTATAGCTAAGTGAATTAGTTTTCGCCTCATGCATTCTTTGCAGAGTTCCATCTCCAACACCATAAAGGACGTTTTGCCAAGTAGGCATATTCCCTACTATCCAAAAAGCACATGACGACTGAGCAATGAGAATAGACATTCCAATAGTTAAACCTTTTAAAATAATCTGACGTTTCATTTCACATCCTCACTTTCGGGAATGAAATTTGGCTCTATAAATAACTCAGTGGCATTATGATCACCATTTTGACTGATAAAATAATGTCCTTTATTGTCATTAACAAGTTTAAAATTGACCAAGGTAGCAGTTGTAAACGACTGTAGTATTCCAAAATAATTAAATTCAACAGATTGAATTTCACCAAACTGATTGATGAAAGATTTGCCGTTAATATTTTCCTTAAGTTCTGAATTTAAGTGTTTAGTGGTCACTCCAATTTCATATTCCAATTGATCATTATCTGAGCTTACATCACTGCTCTTTATAGGTGTCTGGAAGGCCACCATCCCACCTAATGCAAATCTAAGAATTTCTATTGTTATTCGCCCCTCAGAGAATGCTCCCCCAACAAGTATAGCTGATGCCCCCATGGCCTTTGTATTAAAATAAAAGTTTGATGTTTTAATTTTTTGTAAATAAGCTTTTTGAATTCCCTGATCTCCAGCTCCGTAGAGAACGTTTTGCCAAGAGGGCATATTCCCAACGATCCAAATCGCATATGTGGAATGAGTAGTAATAATCGACAATGCAATAGCTAAACATCTTAAAATAAACTGGTGTTTCATTTCACATCCCCATCTACCGTAATAAAATTGGGTTCTATAAAGAGTTCTATAGGATCTTCATTTTTTAAAGTACTAATGAAGTAATATCCTTGATCATTATTTACTAGTGTAAATTTTGTGTTATTATTGGTACTAAATGTTTTTATCATTCCAAGTTTATTCATATGAGCAGATTTTATTTGTCCAAATCTACTTATAAAGGAACGTCCATCCACATTGCTGTTAAGTTCTTCATTCAATTTAGCTACGGTCACGTTTACAGCAGAATCGATACCTCTTTGTGATGAAATATGTGTAATAACAGAACCTACAATTTTCAAAGGAATTCCTACTTGTGCAAAGTCCTTTAGCCACACAGAGTCAGTATCCACCAGTAATACACCAATCCCGGTGCCTGATTTTATGGAACGTTGACCTCCAAAGCTTGCTTTATACGCTGCATGAGACTCTTTAACCATCTCGTCGCCTTCACCATAAACTATATTGTTCCACGTTGGCATATCACCCATAATTGTATTCGCGTGAGCACTTGGGGTAACAATATTGATTAAGCAACTTGTATATAAAAATGTGATTATGAACTTCATAAATTTTCTAGCTCCTCAATAAATTGAACATCAGCAATATACTGGCCGCCTGGTGCTAGTACTTTAAAAACGTAAGAATCAAGGTCAACTCTTTTAAGAACGTACTTAGAAGTAATTAGTCTTGTTACGTCACCAAACTTATTAAAACGCACAGTAACAATTGCACCAAGTGCATTTAATATAGAGTAAGAATCTGCATTATTCTTTAGAGCCGAATTTATATCTTTAGTGAGTTCTAGTTTAATTTCAGCTAGGTTATTGTGTAAAACGTGATCAAGCTTAAGTCTCTTGTAGGGCTTAAACCACATATTATCATTAGCAATAGGAATAATTTCACCTAGTTTAAATTCATTAATTTTTTCACGCTTTTCATCAAACTCTACAAGCTTTTGCTTATAAAATTCTTTATATTTATCAAAGGTTTTTAATCCTAGCGTATTTACTATTGGGACAAGAATAAGCTGAACCCTTTTTTCTTCTTGTGCGTACATACCAGCTTTAAAAAACTGACAAAACACAAAAGTGAAAGCTAGGAGTATTTGCAATGAGAATTTACTGAACACGAGTGAAAATCCTTTAAGTTAATTGATTAATTACTAATTTCTTATGCAATATTGAAGCTCATTATAGGGGGAGAAATACAAATAGCTACTTAACTGTCCTAAAACAGTTAAGTAAATGATATCACACATAAAATCGTATTTTTTTTGCCACCATCAAGAAGAGCACAGAGAGTCTTGAAAAAATTATACTGGAACTTTTTTCTAAGTTAATGAACATCTACATTACAAGCATGAAATTAGTTCAAAATAAAACTTTAAATCATAGAATTTTGGTAGTTAGACGTTTGCTCAGGCTGTATCCGGAATCTTGGTTTATAACTAAATCTGAAATGCTTAATTCATTTTCGATAATTTTTTTTAGACGACTAATATTAACGTAGAGTGTTTGATCATGTTGATCTGGATCATAATTTTGATCCCATATTTTTTGCACCAAGCTTTCTTTATCAATAAAGTTACCCTTACACTGCGAGAGAGTATAAATTAAATCAAAAAGAAGTTTCTTTTTTTCTAGAGATACAATGTTTAAGTTTTGATTAGAAATTAACATAATCGAAGGAATAATATATAAGTCGGAGTCTCCAAGAACAAAATTTAAGAATATATCTTTACTCATTGAAAACCCAAGCTTTTCAAATACTGAATTAAATATATTACTGAATAAAATGGAAAACTGCTTATCAGAATTAAGAAATATTTTTCTACAAGTGCTCAAATCAATTGAAACCTTATCCCAATTATTTGACTTATAGTTATGAATTATAGAAGAAAGTGAAAACAATAGCTTACATATTCTAAAACCAAGATTATCTAAATTATTTTCTACTTTTAGGAATTCATGAATTCTCTCCTCTGCATTTTTAAAATTCGCATTAAAGCAATCCTGTAAACAAATTATTGCTTGTGTGTTCCAATATAACCAAGGTGATTCAATATTTAAATGAGCATTTTTTAGATCAAAGGTATTTGATTCTGTTAGCAATAATTTGGATAATTGAGAGTATAGAGCATACTGATCAAGCTCTAATTTTGAAATATTAGATGGTAACTGTGGTTGATTTATCGATAAATCAAACAATTGTTTTCTGGCTACAGTTAATCCATCGATGCTTTCTAGCTTACTAACTACACCTGAGACATAAAGCAGTTGTTCAATTAAGTGTTTTTCCCTAAGGTCCTGTATGTTTTTTAACTCATATTTCAGAACCTCTGCCTTTTCCTTTAAAGCCGATTTTTTTAATAAAAGAAAATCTTGCTCCATTTTCAAACGTGAAATCCTCCATCTAAAGGGACTCTTTGCTCTATTACGAAGTAATCCCTCTGCTGATTCTAAGCTGTTGGTACTTTTACTATACTCACCCATAGCTAAATAAATTTCGGAGATATAAATCTTGTGAGCCACTTGTTGATTTTTACTTCCATGCAATAATGTTTCAGGCTTTGCCTGCTCTAGTACATCTATGGCAGAAATTAATTGATTGCTTGTGTATAGACGATTAGATTCATAAAATACAACTGAGACTTTTAAACTAGGATTGGAACGTTTCTTAAGCAACTCTTTAAGTTCCTTCAAAAGAGTACTAGCCGTATTTTCTTTACCTAATTCATCTAAAGCTATACACATATTATATATGGTACGTTGTTGATCCAGTATTTGTAAATTTAACTTTGAAAGGTCATAGGCCTGTTTTGAGTATTCATAGCTTTTTTTGAAGTCAGCCACCCAAAATAAATCTATGCCAAGTTGATAAAGATGGTTATATTTAGTTTTGTACTGTGTCTTGTTATCAAATGTTGAAACAGCACTAATTCTTGCTGCACAAGCCTTTCGGTAATCATGATTCTCCCTATCGAGCAGGGCTTTCCAATGAAGAAAATCAAAGTTTGAAATCTTATCATTTTCAGAGATCATAGACTCAAACAATTTAAAATTTTCTTTAAATTTATCTATATCTTTTGATTGATAGGAAAGCTGACATACTGTGTTTATAAAAGGTATTGTCATTTCAGAGTTCAAACCATTTTCTTCAAGAATATTAAGATAACAATTTGCTCGTTCAAAATTTTCTTGCTCAGTGCTCAATTCAATATCTATAACTATAAGTTCTTTAATTTGATATTTCTTACTTACTAAAGTATCATTAAGAATATTAAATTCAGAATATTTTCCATTCTTTAGAAGCTCTCTGGCGTATTCTACTATCAGTCCTTTGTTTATTATTTTACCCATTTTTAGTAAATAGAATATCGATTCTTTATCATCAAGTACATCTACTAATTCATCGAACACTCCATCTAAAAATTCATTTTTTAGATTTTTAGGAAAATATTCAAGTAAACTTGGAGACAGATATACCTTATTGTCATTTTGCATTAAAAATTTACAACTTAATAGAGTTTTACACTTCTCTTTTGTTGAATCCGCTAATTTCTGATAATGACTCTCTGGTATAGCCCCCCAATGATAGAATTTAATCATTACATCTTTAGTATCTTCGGTTAGATTTTGGTCAAGCCACTCGTCAAAATTATTTTGAATATTATTAATATTGTCATTTGAAGCTATAATCAGAATTAAACCAGGATTTTTAATATCAGATGGTATTGCTTTTTGTGATTTTAATTTTTGCACAAGCATTCTTGAATCTATGGTTGAAATTCCGTTTAGATGTTGAAACTGTATGTGATGTAAGTTCTGACTCTTAAAACTTGGTTTAGATATGGATGTAATTATTAGCTTTGATTTTTTGAAATATCTATTACATGCCTCTATTAAACTTTCAATTGCGGAAAGTTCAACATAATCAATACCATCAATTAAAATTAAGTATTTCTTTGACTCCCAGTAATACACAATTTCATGAATGGTTTCCTCTAAGCCTAATTCATTGACTATTTTTTGTTTAGGCTTGGGAAGACTTAAGGATAAGGTTTTAAAAAAATCATCGTAATTGGTAAACTCATTTAAGTTTAAGAATAATGGTTTTAATTTGTTTTTTTCAATATATTGATTGCATACTTTATAGCAAAATTCAGATTTACCAATTCCATGTTCACCATACACATCAATAACAGAACAGTCATTAATGATATGATTAAAATTACTAAGCTCATTATTATAGCCAGTAAAATATTTAGTTTCAGGGGGGATCCTTGTATACATGGCGGTAATTATATCATGGGTTTTTAAAAGGTTAAAGCCCCGCGCAATGCGGGACTTTGGGATAGTGATATTTGGGGATTTTAATCACATTCTTCATTGAGAGCTACTAATATTTCCACTCCTGCCATTAGAATTTCATTTATTACCGCCTCTCTGTTAGGTGCTTCCTCCAACTCACCTAACTGTTCTTCTATTTCGCAATATGCCACTTTAACATGCCCAATGCTCTTTCTTACTCGCACATCAAGCAAAGATTGGCTGGCATCAACAACTCGTATAGCATTTCTTACTTTTTTATTAATCTTCGTAAACACTTCAAACCTTACTCGATCACTAACAGAATCTTTGGCAATGGGTATTACGCATTTTAGAGCCTCAAGAGCATCAATTACCTGATCTCCATAAGTGGTTTTAGTCATACATAAGTTGATTCCTTGATGCTTATAATTATAGTTTCCAGAAAAGGCGTTGAGGCTAGCAAGTGTAATTATCATTATAGTTAAAAATTTCATATTATCTCCTGTTCTTATATTGTAAATATTATTAATTATTTTATTTAGTTATTTATTAGTAGTTTTGGTAAAGTTGCTTAGCTTTATCCATAGCTTCTGAAAAGTACATTAAATCGTATTGTCCATCCTCCCCAAGATTTTCAGAAATGGCATTTATTTTTAGGTCATAAATAGAGAACATTTCTTGAGCATCCTCTCCAGCACAGGCATCCTCTTGTTTACACGACAACATTTTTCTAGCAAATTTATTTACTTTAAGTTTCAAACCATGAGTGAGCTCAAGACGGTTGGCATCAGAAAAATAATTCTGAACAACCTCAAGTGCGCTCAATAACTCTTCACCAATGAGTAAATTATCTCTACCACGACCTGGAGGAAGAATAATACGACCACGGTTATCTACAGGCGCTTCCCATTTAAGAACAATCTCTCTAACCTCGGGCTTATCATCTGAAGCATAAATTTGTAAATTATCAGGGCAATCATTGATATCAATTGAGTAAGGTCTAGTATGCGATCCCTCACTAAGCGTTACTGTCTTTTTAATTTGGCCATCATTAACATATACAGCAAGGCTAGCTTTTTCATCTCTAAAAAGACCAAACTCGTTGGTGGTTCCCCAAACAGTCATTGATTTTAAGATGTAACCCTCATATTGATTAGTTGCCTTATCCATTTTAAATATCAAATCACCCTCTTTAAACTTAACTCCATCTGAATGAGACGATGTGGTTGGACCATCATGCTTACCTCTCATTCCTTTAAATGCACGAGGATCATTAAAGCCATTGTTTTTATAACCGTTTGAATTTGTCTTTACGTCATCCTTGTAAAAAGTGATCCTCTCTGTATAACTATTTCCAATCCATTGGCTAAAACAATTACTGTTTCTATTAAGTAAGCATGTATTTGGGGTGACACCCAGCTGCTGAGCAAGCCTTCTATTATATTTTTGTTGAGACTCTTTTGGACTGCGATCATGTGAGAATTTATTCTTTGCGTGAATTGGCAGAATAAACCCGATGGTTGCAATTCCATTTATTATAATTTTTAAAGTTTTTTTCATTCTATCTCCTTTTAGATAATTTCTTAAATGCAAACTAAGTGCAGAGCGTGTTTCAAACAACTAAAGCTTTCTAAAATTTCTAAGTAAATGTATTCATTGATGTATTTAAAGAATAATAAATTTAAAAATTTAACTTACTAGTAAAATATATTACTCATGCTTGAGGTCTTTAAAAATTAGAATTTTAATAACGAGCTGACTCAGATTAAAATTTTTAACAAACGAATGATAATTACTCTAATATCTCACTAATGGCTTGGTATATTTGGTTTTCAGAGTATGGTTTTTTAAAATAATAATGGGCTAAATTGCGTATCTGATCTCGTTGTTCTTTTGAATACTCAGTGGCAATTCCACCTGTTATCACTATAAACTTTAAATCATTGTGACCTTCATTAATAAGCTTTCGTATAAGAGCATCACCACTAAGCTTTGGCATTTTTAAATCGGTAATCACTATATCATATTTTTTTAGTTTAATCTTTTCATAAGCCTGTTGCCCATCTAAGGCTTCTTCAACTTGAAGACCAAAATGCATAAGGGATTCTTTTAGCAAGTTCCTTATTGCTTGTTAGTCATCTACAATTAAAACTTCACCTTTTAGCTTATTTTTTACAAACTTTCTATCTACACTTTCTACTTCTTTTTTTTCATGATTTATATTTGGAAATTCAATTTTAAATGTAGTGCCAACACCTATTTTAGAGTCTACAAATATTTTACCTTGCATTTCGTTGATGAGAGATATTGATATGCTAAGCCCCATTCCAGTGCCTTTGCCAACCTCTTTAGTTGTAAAAAAAGTATCAAATATTTTTTCTAAGTGATCTTCAGAAATTCCACTTCCATCATCTGTAAACTTAAGCACAATATTGTTTTTTTCATTTTGTGTTGAAACACTAATTGTACCTGAGCCATTAACCTCCATTGCATCTTTTGCATTGGACAAAAAATTCATGATGATTTGTTGTAATTTCCCTTGGTTTCCTTGAATAAATACACTTTTTGCATTGTAATCAGTTGTCACATTAATATTGTTTTTTTTATAAATTTCTTTCACAAGTGATACCGTTTTTTCAAGATACTCATGCACATCTATGGGGCTTAAGTGTTGAGTATCTGATCGTGCCATTGTACGCATTCCATCAACAATATTAGCAATTCGAACAATGCTCTCGTTAACTACACCAAGTCTACGATCTAAATCAAAATTTAAGTTCTCTTTTAAGGGATCTAATTTTCTCTTTAAAATATCAATGTTACCTTTGATAATAGCTAAAGGATTATTGATTTCATGCCCTACACCAGCAGCTAGTATTCCTAATGATGCAAATTTTTCAGATTGTATAATATAATTATTATTTTTTTCAATCTTAGCCTTTTTTACCTTATTAGAAGATAATAAATATCCAATTGTTGCAAATAATATTGGAAAACCAAACAAGCTAAACATATGAAGACGTTGTGATGTAATAACATCAGTCATATCTTCGATTGTGTAGCTAAGTCCAAACTGATTTAAATCTAATAGAATAAATATAATTGGAAAAATAAAACCAGCTAATAATCCGCAAAAAGTATACAGTATATACAAATGATAATTTTTCAAATTTCAACCTTCAAAATAACTCTAACTATTTTTTTAATGCTATCGTTATAGTTACTGTCAGTGATTATACCAATGGCTTTTTTATTTTTGGATATATTTCTAATAATTGCCAATTCACTTTTTAAAATCTTGGGAGGTGCTGATCCTGTTTGTAACTTTTGTTTTCCCCAATACTCCTCCCAATCCAATTGATCCATGCCAAGTATTTTATCAATAATCACTGGGAAGGCATCGTGATTTGGCATAAATACCTTAATGGAGCTGCCGTTATCCCAAAAGTGATTCTTTTTTAGAATTATGTTCTTTGCTTTTTTAATGACTAACTCACTTTGCAAATTCTTTGGATGCACGAGGAAATATAAATGCTTTCCAGACACAGATACAGAACTTAAAATACTTAATAAAATCACAATAATCATATACTTCATATATCTTTCCTAAAATGTAAGTGAAAGTTCTAACACTAGTTTTGAGTAATCTTTGTCTTTATTATTCACATCTTGTTTTTTTGTGTATGTGTATTTTTGATGATCAATTTTTATTCTCTTATCTCCAGCAAATAAGTAATTCAATCCAAAACTTTGTCTTTTATGATCATCATCTTTATCTATCAACTTATTCGTATCAGCAAACTCTTGACGGAAAAAGAAACGCCAACGCTTAGTTTTAAAACTTGGCTGGATATAGTAACCTTCCCCATTTAAATCATCAACAAAGTACTCGGCTTTAAACAAAAAATTATTCCATTCTACATTAGTGTCAATTCCATAGACATTTAGACTTCCATCAGAAATACTTTGTGAATTCTGATTGCTTAAGCCAACTCGCATTGGAACTATGTTTGATAAATCAAATCCCAAATAGAAACCACCAACAAAAGGAGTTTGAATAACATCAATGTCCGATCCGCCATATAACTCATAGTTTAAATAATCATTTAATTTCCCTACAATGCTAACACCAGTAAAACGCCTGACAAACAAACCATTTCGTAAAAACAAGGGACGATCAGAAGTTAAAATTACAGGCTGATAATGAAGTCGATTTGCTATGCCCATGGGAGTAAAGAATAGACCAGAACGTACGCCTATATATTGATTTGTTTGGTAACTTAACCAAAGTCTTTCTAACTTAACAATATCTTCACCAACTCCATACAATCTATCACCAGTATGTTTCGTATCACCCAGAGAGGACTCTAATTCAACTTCTACCTCTGAAAAATACTTTAGGTTTTCAAACATTTCGCCTGAGATAATTGTTTCTAATTCAATTTTCCTAACACTTGCAGGTGAATTTTGACCACTAATGCCAGAAGCTTGCATTGTTAAGTACCCACCTAAGTTCATTTTTTTTGAATTTGTTGATTTAATAAATTTACTTTCTGTAATTTCATCACGCAAGGAGGCCATTTCTTCTTCTAGGCTATTTATACGCTCAGATTGTGTTTGAGCCCATGAATAATTATGCAAAAAAAAGACACATAACAAAATAAAAATATAAAAATTCTTAACCATAAACTTTCCCTTTTAATCATTATATGTATCCATGGGTAAATATGACAAGTTAAGAAATATTAGTAATATGAATTAAATTGAAAGCTAACTAACATTCTTTTTCCCTACAGCATACGACATACATATACGCTGTGCCCACAGGTGATTCCAAAAGACGTACTTGTAGTAGCTAAATTAATTGATGAAACGTTGAGCACAATTCGTTGACGTTACTTTAAACGACACCAATTCTTTAGTATTGATTTTATTTAAATATTAAAGGAACATTTTTGAAATCTAATCATAAGCTACCAGGACCAGACTTAAGATCAGAGAGTAATTGCTGTTCCAAAATGGGGCATAAGCATTATGATACTTAAAAAACCGTGGTTAAAAGGTCAATGTGGATAAACTGAGAAAAAAACAGACAGCTGAGTGTACTTGCTTGTGATTGCGCCTATAAGTATAAAGTCTAATTACTAATTTATAGAATCCATTTTTGGTGTGGGAACAGTTACTCCAGGAGTCACAGAAAAGGTTTTCATAACTGGGTTTACATCTCCGCTTAAAATTCTGTTTATATATGTTATGCTTACATTATAAAAACTTTTTGGCAGCTCAGGCTGTCCAACACTTTCAGTGAAAGTTAAATTTAATATAAATTCCGGGTCACCAGCTTCAGCGACGAATGGTGTATGAGAAATGTAACATGAAGTTATGAAATAAGCTGGGTGTTTCAGCGACTGATAAACAGCATAAAGAGCGGGGTCACTTATCCTTTCAAGAAGAATCGTTTCCTGACCTTCGCACTCAAATTCTGAGGCAAATACGGAAGTTGACAGACTCAAAACAGTTAATATTAAAAATAGTTTTTTCATAAAATTACTCCTTATAATTGCCATTTCAATTCTGGCCTGCCCTATTGCTATAGCATATAACATAACTTATTCATAATAATTTCTTATGATGAACTTTTATTTCCTCAAAACAAATTCCCCGTAAACTCTAGTTGCAAAAGCAACTCCACAGGATTGTTAGGTTTTTTAGCAAACAGGAGCGTTAGTTCCCATAACAGTTTTTATATGTTTTTCAAAATTGTAAAGTAATGAAACCCAATTAACATTAATTAAATATTAACTTACAACTGGAAAAAGAGCCTTTCTCACTTACTACTGTCTTCCATACTACTTCACGTTGTTTAGCAATAGGATGTGTCAGATTGTACACAAAGACCCTTACTTGCTCCAATAGCTCTCTTGATCCATTCCCTTCAATTAACTTAGAGTCTAGATCAATAATAATATCATTTAAAAATTCTCGAAGCAGTACCTCTCCATCAATTTCTTTAGATTGAATATCATGAATTTCTTGCTTTAACTCTTCGGTAAAACCCTTTCCCATCAGCAGACTAAATGCTGTGATGGCAACAGAGTATAAATCTGTATTCGTTTTATGGTGTTTTTTATAATCATTCCATTCACTAGGCCGATATGGAAGTGTAGACACTAAGTTTGCCGAGTCATTTCTATAAAGTTTCGCTGTTTCAAAATCTATGAGCTTAAATTGTTTACTGAGTAAATTAAACATAACGTTAACTGGCTTAATATCTCCATGTATTAAGCCTAAATAAGATAACTCATTTACGGCCGCAATACTGAAATCGATAAAATCAGTAATGAACTCTAGTCTTTTAACAAACTCCTTACTTCCAGGCAGTTCAGATATAAGTGACACGACCCCTGACGACGAAAGTCCCTCATTTTGTAATACAATAATCATTCTGCTATTGTGATATCCCCAGTAACTCTTTGGTGCACCATAATCAATCACCCGAACTAAATTTACTGTTGAATTCTCATTAAGAATCTCATTATTCTTCTTTATGCGCAGCTTTGCCTTCTCAACCCTTTTAGTGAACAAACCGATATCATTTGGGTATAATATTCCAAATGGAAGTGTACTTTTGGGTGAATACGTCTTCTTGAAATCTACTAATTTGAGAATCACATCTTCTTTAGAATCCAAATCCATAGCCTTATAGACCTGACCAAACTCACCCGAAATCACATAACTAGTAATTCGATATCTTTTAATTTGTTGATCAAATTCTGATCTTACCTCAACCTCAGAAAACTTCTTATAGGTCGTTTTTTTTGCCAACACTGTATTTCCAATAAAAATATTAAAGAAAAATACAATTTTTAAAAAAAATAAAAAACTTTTATTCATTTAAGTAAAACCTATTTGATGTGAAATATAAAGTTATTACAAACCCTCTTTCCAAGTATAATATCCAATAAAGTTCGGAATACGTGATTACTCTGTACATATTGTAATTTTTCATCAAATGTCATAAAATAACTTATCTATGTTAAAAATTGCCACACTCAAATGCTAGATGTTTCTGCAACTTTGAAAAAGCTCACAACTAATATATTATGAAAACCTTATGTTTTTTTTCAATAATGCTTAATTGTCTTTATAAAATTACTCAAGAGTACATTTTCTGGAGGGTGGATTATAAGATGGATCAAGTAAAAACCGAATTTACTTAGGATTCCGTTTAGTCAATTCATGGAGGGCTTCAAGGAAGCGACAAAGACACCCCAATAGTACAAATTTATAATGTGTTATTTTTTTCAGTAAACAAAAGGGGATATAAAATGGAGGCGACTGCCGGAGTCGAACCGGCCTAGATGGATTTGCAGTCCACTGCCTAGCCGCTTGGCTAAGTCGCCCCTGTAAAATTGAAGCTCCATAAAAACAAAATCTAGCTCAAATGACAAGGAATTATTTGAGTTAGCTCTTTCTCATAAAGCTTAATACTTAGGCTGCCCTAGGTGAGTACTCTGCTAAGCTAAGATAAATGACAATTAACTACTGAGCCCCCCTTATAATTAGCTGAAAATGCGCTTCATGCGTTCAAAGGGGTATAGGGTGTATTCGGCAGCGGCTTCTAAATGCTTGGGCCTAATTTCCAGGGATTCATCTAAATCCGCCACAGACCTGGCTACTTTTAACAATGAGGCTTTTCTACGCCTTGAGGAGCCAAACTCTGGCAAAAAATTTGTTAAAATCATTGGATCCATTTCTTTTTCAATTTGGGACTGAGCTAGCTTCGCATTCACAGCCCCTTGCCCACGGATTCTGGCAAAATTTTGAGCTTTTCTTATATCATCATATATTTGTTCCATACTCACCTTAGCTTCTCCACCCCACTTATGAGAGTAAGTGAGCATTTGAAAACGATCCAATACGGGGCCACTTAATTTTTCCACATAGGAACGGCATCGAGTTAAGGAAAAACGACAGGAGCTAACCTTCCCTGGAACAAGGTCACCACAAGGGCATAAATTGGTGGTGCCTACTAAATAAAAATCTGCTGGAAAGCTCTCTTTCTTGCCTTTTCTGTGAATTGTAATTGCCCCCTTTTCAAAAGGTTCTCTTAATGCTTCTTTTGCTGCAGATTTAAACTCTAAAAATTCATCTAACATAAGTACTCCCCCATGAGCTCTAGAGATCTCCCCAGGGAAGATAGGGTCCCCGCCCCCAACCATAGCCAATGCTGTAATTGTATGGTGAGGTGCTACATAGGGGCGCCAGTGCAGCTTTCCAGAACCCATGAGTTCGTGCATATGCAAAGACTGTAAAAAAGTTTTTTCATTTGGATTTTCTAATACTGCATACAAGCATTCTGCGAAAGTTGTTTTTCCAGAGCCTGCAGGGCCGGCAAGTAAAATAGGGTGCTCACCAATAGCTGTTAAAGTCATGGCCCTTGCCGCTTCTTTGTTAAACATTACGTCCTCTTTTAATTTTGGCGGTGAAAACTCTATTTTGGTTTTCAAGGGTTCTATAAACTCAGGTGCTCTTATGTCTCTCAACTGAGTGACAACATTTAAAGCCACCTCCAGACTCTCTTTGGGAACTCCTGTAAAAACGGGTTCATCAATATCTTCCACATAGTTTAAACCTCGAATGTCAGAAGGGACCTGCACAGAACCCTCAAGTCCCAACTGTCCATACACAAAGGTTTTGTCCACAGCTAAGGGCTCGTCAATTTGTCCCGATTTCCATAAGATGGCTGCTGCTACCGCTAAATCTAAACCGCGCGAGCTTTTTTTAAGATAGGATGGTTTTAAATTAACTAACACCTGTTGGCTTGATGGAAATTCAAAACCCTGAAATTTTAAGGCTGACTTAATTCGTAATTCACTTTCTTTAATAGCAGTGTCTGGTAAACCTAAAAACTGAATTTTAGGTAAGCCTGGGACAAAACTCACCTCCACTTCTATTGGTACTAATTGATAACCATTTTTTATAAATGAAAATACTTGCATAATAATCCCTTCGTTAGTTGAATACGAAAGGGCTTATGCAATCTTAGGACTTAATCAAATAAAGCTGGTGAGCTCTACACAGAATCAAGGTCCGAATACTGAATCGTAATGTGGAAATTCGGATTTTTAAAAGGTACGGACACACTTTGATGTCCACTAAGCGTTACAAAGTAACGCATTGTGGACATCAAAGTGTGTCCGTACCTTTTAAACGTCGCTTAAGGGATGGTGTTTTTTGATTGTTTCCTCTAAGTGCTTGTTAGAAACATTGGTATAAATCTGTGTGGTCTGTATACTTGTGTGGCCTAATAGTAACTGAATGGATCTTAAGTCCGCTCCACCATCTAACAATGCTGTGGCACAACCGTGACGAAATTGATGTGGACTAATGGTTCGCTCAAAGCCAGCGCGCTTAGACCATGCATCCAACCAGCGCCAAACATCTATTCGAGAAGGTCGTTTACCACGATCATTTAATAGTAAACTTTGTTTCTCTTCTTTTTCTAAATGTGGCCGAACATCTTTTAAATAAATCTCTAATTCACCTTTTAGTGTTTGAGTGAGAGGCAAAATACGCTCTTTCCCACCCTTGCCTAATACAACAATACGAGAATCAATGGGTGCGTAATCCTTCAAACTCATTCCAGTAAGCTCAGTCACTCGACAGCCTAAACCAAAAAGTAAATACAAAGTAATTTGATTTCTAGCGGACTTGTAAGGGTCTTTCACCAAAGAAGCTTCTAATAGTTTTTTAAACTCTTCTGTTGTAATGGCTTTGGGCAACGCTGCCGTTACCTTAGGTGGCCTAAGCAATCTCAGCTCAGGATGTTTCTGCCCTTTGAGTTCACAGAACTTCAGATAAGTTCTGATGGAACTGATCACACGTGCCTGAGACCTCTGTGTGAGTCCCTGCTTGCTCATGTAATCATATATGTGCATAAGTTCCTTCTCTTTAGAAGAGAACACATCAAAAAGCTCTAAATCCCTACGGTATGCTAAAATGGTATTTTTAGAACGCCCACGAACCAATTCTAAATCTTCAAAAAAATCTACCCAATAAGTTAATGCCATGGATGAATTTTACAAAACATTATGATTCATAGGCTAGAGAGACTGCGTTAATTACAATGAGACTGCTCTTTAGAACAAGAGCCCTTATTATGAGGGTGATGTGAAACTTGGGATATATTAGATTAGTGGCTGCCGTAGCCGATAAGAGTGGATATTTTACCAATATAACCCCAGCTGTTATCATCCTTAGGGGTTTCAACATGCAATTGGATAACTAAATCTAGTTCTGTAGAACCATCTACTAATTCATCCACTGACACTCTAATATTCTGACTGCCACTAGACAGAGTGGTGTACAAAGTATCACCTTCCACATATGAGTCTTCATCTGTTTGGACAAACGATTCAGACACAGTAGATCCATCTGCTCGCTCTGCATGAATGAGTAAAGAAAAATCTCTACCGTCTTCTGATACAGAATCTAAAAAATAAACCTGAGTATTTACTACTTCATCTATAAAAAGATTATTTGCAATAAAAGATAAATCTATAAAAGCTAAAACACTAGATGGAGTACCTAAACTTCCATTCTGTGCGTAATAAACCATGGTGGTCTCTTCGTTGGCAATATTATAAAATGAGGGAGATACGGCTTCTAAATTTTGTAGCATAACATCACTATCAATTTCAGGCTCGGCCTCTATCACATGTTGTGAACAAGCCGTTTGAAGAAAAAGGAATAAAATCAAACTCGCTAAAGTTAAATATTGATGTGTACGTTTAAAATTCTTCATCATCGTATCTTCCGTCAAATAGTTACTTACTTACTTACTTACTTACTTACTTACTTACTTACTTACTTACTTACTTACTTACTTACTTACTTAAAAAGTACTTATCCTTAAGAAAGCCTTAAGGAGTACAGTTAATGCCTGATCCATCAATTCTTTCTATTCTTACTGTCGCTTCAATACCGTTTGGGTATTCTACATTATCGACTTCAGAGATTACATATGGGTGAAGGCTAGAAAAATAAGCATTCTCCCAAACCATTGTAACAACCTCATCTGAGCCAATATGCCTTGCCTCAAGTCTTAGTCCATTAATAGAAGGACTACCAGTTGTTGTTCCATAGTTATAGACACCATTTTGCTGAATTTGTGCTGGTGCCACAGTTTTTACATCATAGTCACCCTGAGCTAATGAGCAGCCACCAGAGCGGTCCATATGAACTGTCATATAACCTTCAGCCCAAGCCATTTCTCCATTAAAGTTACCTAAATACTGATTGGAGCTACTTCTGTAGTCATCAACATTATATTTTTCCATATCTATATAGAAATGAAGACCCATTTCTAACTGTCTTAACTGGTCATTTGCCTGACCCCAAGCTCTAGCTAATGTATCTGTTTGAATGGGACAGTCACTACACTGCTTACCGATGCCGTTTGATCCAACATTTGTTCTACTAGAACCTTTGTCATCACAACTTACTGTAAAAAGCGCACTTGCTATTACCGCTATTGCTAATGTTTTTTGCCAATAACTTTTTGTGTTTCTTGTTTCCTTTTTCATTTTATCCTTCCTTTTTCTCTTTTTATTATTTTCTTTAATTTTAATTAATCTACTAAAACATCTTCGCCAAAAGCTTCCACAACATCTAATCCTGTGAATGCACCTAATTTTACATATCCATTATCTGGGTTAATTGCTGATGTGCTGTTCATACCCTTACCTGATACCCAAGCTCTGCAATCATTTGGTCCTTTGTTAATGTACCAACAATGTTCTGTTGGCATTGTTGTTCCTTCAAAGTTACCCAAAACTTTATACCAAATAGATCCATTTACCTTTGTTGGTGCAATACCATCCCCAGGTGAATCTAATTCATCAAAAACTATAATTACTCCACCATAGCTATCTTGAAAAAATCCGTGAAAAATAGCCTGTCCATCAAGCTCAAACCAGTTATTATATGCTGCTGCTTCACCTAAAGGTGTACGGTCATAAATTTCTTCATCTCCATTAACCATTGTGTATTGATAAAACCCAGCATCATCATCAAAGCCTGTCATAATACGACCGCCCCAACCAGTGCCTCTCCACTCTAAATTGATATTTAATTGAACATTTGTGGGAACATTTAGCTCTTCACCAGAAAAAGTCAGTAAATTATTAATTTTAGCTAAGCCCTCATCCGTTATTTTATCTGTATATAAAGGTTCTAAGATTAAAGAAACAGTGGCCCCACTATCCCAATGCAAACTTTGACTCTCTAATACTTCAGTTCCAGGTGGAACATATGGAAGCGTAGATACTGGCGTGTCGTCGTCAGAACCAGATGATGTGTCTTGAATTTTTTGTTCGGCACAACCAATTGCTAAAGTAGCCATAAAGATTAAAACTAATATGTTCTTTATCCCTTTATTGATTTTTAAATTTTGTGCTCTCATAACTTTTATCCCCGTTAAGTTTTATATTTCTTACAAACCTTAATGCGAGACTCATACCAAACAGCCTACTTTTATGTATCTTAATGATATTCTTTAGTTTTTTCTAAAATTGCCCATTGATTTTTCACCATGTAAAAAAAACAATAATTCTATACAGACCCTTTTTGTCACATCTGCTAATACTTAATAAAATCAGTATGTTAACGGGATTACCTGTGTGGAAACAAGGACATTTTGCGAACCTCAGAAGCTCAAATCATGGAAATTAATAGTGTTTTTAGAATTAAGCCTAAAGTCTGGCTAAAATGTACCGATAGCAAATCTATACAGTTATTAAAGGCTTAGACAGCTGAATAACTTTTAGACAATTAGGGAGAGCATAAGTGACCATACAGATTACAAGTTTTATTACCATTGCTGCCATGGGATTTTTTGTGGTTCGTCTTTTTATAGCAATTATTTAATCATCACCAAAGCAGCGCCCACTTTTCGGCGTCCTTATTTTTATTGCTAATTACCGAGTACAGGGATGCTTCTTTATAATAATGAGCTAGAATATCTTCAAATCCCACCCCTCTTTTTGCCAGTGCCCGTGTCCCCCATTGACATAAACCAACACCGTGCCCATGACCTTTGCCATAAAATAATATCTGATTTCTATTTCTCTTAAATTCAAAGAAGGCACTTTTAATCTTGTTGTAACCCACGGCCTCCCTAAGCTGGTTTGCCGATAACTCCACCGGTTTTAGTGGATTATTTTTATAATGTCCTATTCGTAACATCCACTGACGCCCGGAAGGAGTTTTTCTTTGACTTAAAATTTTCTGCAAAATAATTTTTTCGCCCAGGTATTTTTCCATTTTATATTTTAAAGAGCGTCTGGATATTTTGTGTTTCCAATTGGCTTGTGGTGACAAAGGACAAAAAGAATCCCTAACTACTTTATTTTTTATCCCAGATTTCCATACAAAAAACTCACCTTCTGTACGCCCTCCACAATCTGCATGATAATAGGATTTATAAACTTGCTCACTAGAGTCCACAAGTAGAACTCCTGATGTCTGTTGTATGGCTTTTTTAATCTTTTTTTCAAAGACCTTGCCCAATTGAGGCCGGTAGCGAAATACCTGATCCAATGTACTCGACTCTAAATGGAAATGCTTTTTACCTGAAGACTTCATTTTATGAAGCACATAAGATCGAGAGGCAACAGCTTGTGCCTTTAGAGCTTCCAATGGCCACGAAGCTGGCATCTCTGAAGGTAAAACCCCTAACAAGTATTCATCAATTCCTACTTCCACAATAAGATCTAAACCACGGCCCTTTGGGTTTATATAAATCTCTACTTTTTTAGGTAATGACCTTAATTTTGATCTTAAGAATTCGCCAGATATTTGTAATTTACTTGAGTTTAGAATCTTAAATACTTCTGAATTTTTATTATCTTCGTATTTAAATAAAATTTTATTGTTAGATCTTCTGACTAATAACTTCTTTTTATCAAAGTTAAAACTTTGTTTATTGTGTCCAACAGAAACATTATAGCCAGACAGGAGTATCTCTCTTTTGTTCTTATGAATCCGAACCTTAACCATTAAAGTGTTTTTGTGATTTTTAGAATCTTTTTGCAAAATATTTGTATTCTTGATAGAATATTTTGCGTTTTGTTTTACTGAGTTTGTTTTTGAAATTGCCCCACACACAAACGGCAAAGATAAAATAAGAAATCCTTTTCTTAACAAAATATAATCCTTTATATTTTTTTATAAATTTTAATACCAAGCACTCACTAAAAGTGGCAGAGTTTTCAACCCACAGTACGGGTGAAATTATTAGAGCAATGAACCTCTAAGAGATCAAACTATAATTAATGAATTTTGTTCCACCTCTTCAAAGCTTGCCAAAGAGATTTCTTCTTGTTTTGAATTTCCTGAGTATTCCCCATATATTCACTCACACTGGGAGCACAAATCCATTTGCCATCAAGCATTAAACTTTGGCGAACATCCTGTGAACAAGGGTGCAGTATCACACCCCTGGATAAACCTTGATCTTGTATAAGTTTCTTTAGTGCATCAAAAAACTTGAGCTCATTGGACCACAACTCATCCTCTTGTAAATGCACATAACTAGTCACTTGCACAGCCTGCAGTATCTTTTCTAACAATACTCGCTCTTCCATATTTAATTTTTTTGTAAAAACAAATGTATTTGGGGAGTCTCCAACTGGGGTTGTCAGTAGCTGCAAAGGCGCATTTATAGAATCTTCATGTGCTGGCTCGTGCAAAGGCATGGCCGCTTTTGCCACCTGCTGTTCAACACTCTTATCTGTATCAATTATGGCATTTTTTACCAGAGTGTCCTCATGCTCAGAAGAACTTTTTCTCAGGGGCTGTTCCACAATGTCATTCCGTTCATCTATATCCATAGCATCTGGGCGCAAAAACCCCTCTATTCCAAGCACTTCTGTGATGTATTTATAAGCAGACAAACAAACCCCTTTCAACTAGACCATAGCTGTAACACAAAACCAACAGCTGTTCAGAGGCTTTTTTGACTTTTATGCTTCTCATAAAATCCTCTCATTTATTGAGTGACCCAAAGGAGGCTTTCTTTACAAAATCTCTTAAAAGTAGATAGTCCAATGAAATTAATAAGTTAATTCTTGAACATCATTGTTAAAAGCCCCTTCCAAACGCCCTATAGGCAAAGTTTACCTCGCTCAGAAGTCCTAAAACACGTTTTTTAAATCAAGTTCTACACACACTGGTCGATAAGTTTATTAATTAATAACTTTGGGAAACCACTTAATAGGATTTTAAGGAGAAAAAAATGGACAACAATCAAAAGCAGGAAGCTAGAACAATTATCACAGAATTTAACATTACACCTGTTCGAGATAAACATTCTGAATATCTTGAGGAATACACCACTTGCTGTCTATGTGGTAGCGAACTGGAATTCTCTCATGTAACTAATTTTATTATGCACCAAGTGGCTGAGCAAGCTCATTGCTCTACGTGTTCTATTGATCATATTAATCAATCTCATACGCTTCAGTAGCATGCATCTATGGGTATAAGTATGCGTGAATGGAAGAATTACTCTATTTTAAGCTCTTGATTTTGGAATTGAGCATAAGTGCTCAGCAGGAACCTTTCCATCCTGAGAGATCGGGTCTAGGCGGCCCGAACCTACCAATTTCCCCACAACCTGTGGGGAAAACTAATGAAAGAAAAAAACATCAATTCAACTCGAATAATTATTTTTTAGACCTAATGGCACGATGCCATTAGATTGCGGAGCTCGAGGCGGCCAGCCTCGATTTCTCAGGATGGAAACATCCCAACCAAGAATCAATGCCCTGTTACAAAAAACTACTGTTGTTCTTTGGGTTTCGTAACTTCACCTTCACCAGCAACAGCTGCAGAATCCGTAGCTTCATTACCTTCCACTACTGGAGGATCTACTGGTACAGGAGACGCTGGTTTTTCCACAACAACCTCTGAGGGTTCTGGAGTAGGAGGTAGTACTGGCTCTTCCACAACTTCCTCTTGTACAACTTCAGGAGCACCTACACTTAAATAATAAGTAAGATCATCTAAAGCTTTTTCATTTAAACGGCCTGCTGCTTGGTCTTCTTTTGTACCCACAAGTGCAGGGTTTCCTGATATCATCATTTTCATATATGTTGGCGGCAATGGACCAGGGCCCAACCTGGCTTCAGAATAAAAAGCTTTAAGCTGGTCTTTTAAATAAGTTTGATCCTGCCAAATGACTTTAGGGTTTCCACCTATTGCAGCTTTTTCAGAATGACAGCCAGCACAGGTTACAAACACCGCTTTCCCCGATTTAATAGTTTCAATTTGTGCTTTTGTGAAATCAGTATCAACTGGCTCCCCTTGTGCATCCACAACAATAGGTGCAGCCTGATCAGGACGCTTTTGTTCCGAAATGTATTTTGATAAACTAGCAATATCGTTATCTGACAAATCCTTAACTTTTAAGTTCATAAGTGAACTTTTTCTATAGCTAGCCTCTGTCTGATTTTTAAAGTTAATCAAATGCGAGTAAAGATAACTTTCGTTCTGGCCAAAAACATTTGCATTGCCTGTGTTTTGATGACAAGTAGCACACTTTGCTGCGTACTGAGCATAAATACTATCATCAATAATAATATCAATTTTTACTTTACCTTCAGGGGTATCTGGTTCAGTTGGAGGGGCATCAGAATCCTTATCGTCAGTAGGTGGCGCATCCTTGCCACTAGTGGAGGCCTTTTCCACGGCACCAGATTTAAGCCAACTCAATAATACTTGTCTTTCTTCTTCAGTAAAGGCCTTCGCCTGAGCAGAGGATGCTTGAGGCATAGCAATGGATGGCAACGCTTTTCTGTTTAAGCGCTTCTCCATTTCTCCTGGTTTTAGTTTTAAATAAGAACTAATTTTAGCATAACTCATCCAATCTGCAGGCGCCATACTACTATCATGACAAGTATTACACCTTGACTTAAATATACTCTTAACATTGTCGTAATCCAGTACACTCCCTGTATTTTTTTCAGAGGTGGTTCCATCTCCTCCTCCACCGGTAATCTGTACATAGGTTTTTTTCTTACTACCACAAGATACGGATATTAGGGCTAAAAGCAAGATTGCTGATACATTAAATATTGATTTTCTCAAGAGATCCTCCAAGAGTATTATTAAGTTTAAGATCTATAATTTAATAAGAAGCAAAAGCTGTACCACAAATTTGATACAATGCCTTCCCCTACAGGAGGAAACGAAAAAATTACATCTTCATTCTAAACATGACAAATCTCAATTAATTAAATTTTTCCTTTTTAAAAAGAAAAAAATGTGATCTATTCCCCGCTTATTAAAAATAAAATTCTTTATTCACAAGGACTTACTATGAACACGCCCAGCAAATTATTCGCATTTGTACTCTTCATTTTTCTACCCCAAATACTTTTTGCTAGACCGGAATATATCATCAAACATAGAATCACACGCTGCACCGGTTGCCACATTAGCCCTGTTGGAGGTGGAGTTCGCAATATATACGGCAAAAGTTATGGCGCTCGAAACCACCAACTCACTAAATATGGGAAGCAAGATTTTATCTCTTTAGACGTAAGAACAATGTTTTTAGGTAACGAAACTGTAAAAGCAAAGGGTGGCGGAATGGGAGTTATGGGCAGCCATGTATCTGCCAATGTTGTCTTACAGGAAATGAGTCCAGACAGTGGTGAAGCTCGGTTAGTAGTCACCCATGGCTTAGGTAGCTTTAAAGATGTGAGCAGCAACTATCTACGTTACAAAACCTATGAAGACTCACAACATGGAATACTCCCACAGTACTACCTTGTGGGTCGCTTTCATTCCCCTTACGGACTCATTACAGATGAGCATCGTACGTACACAAAAATGCAAACCAACACACATTGGGTTTCTTATGAAACAGGCGTCCTCATGTCGGGTGATCCCTTTGATCAAATTCATTACGATTTAGCTCTTGTAAATGGCACAAAACACAGTAGTGGATTAACTAATTATACTTTGTGGGGCAGTAATATAAATATTCGTGTAAGCCCGCAATTTCTACCAATAGTTTTTGGTATTAGTGGACAATATCACGATAAAGGAACTGATGACCAGACAGGAGCAGACAACTCAGACCCATATGCCTATGCTGAATATATAATGGCTTCTTTAACAAGCTTTGGATTGCCATTAACATTTTTACTAGAACATTCCACTGCTCAATATTGGAACGCCAGCCTGGGTGGGAGCCCCAACTTTGGTGATGGATCTAAGGCCCCTTTACTAAGCGAAACAGACTCCATTTCCGAAGCATACTGGGCACAGGTCAGCCTCGACATTACAGAACGACTCACAGTACTTTACAAATACGATTCACTCGCTCTAGATCGTGACTTCAAAGGCGATGTATATACTCGTCATGGAGTGGGCATAAAATATACCATTTTTGCCAACACCATAATTCAAGCGCGAATGGAAAAAGCCAAGGCCAACAATAATCTAGAAGAAAAGTCCACAGCTATGTCCAACGAAGATGCATTTTTTATGCTCTTACAAATGTCTATTTAATAGATTTTTAATTCCGTTACTTTGCGAAGCTTAAAATTAATTGAAGCTTCGCTATAAGCCTTTTAACCCCGTTTCTTTTCATCTAAAATTCGGTCCAGCGTGGAAAATACTCCGTCTGAGCCTCTTTCCATTTCATCAACGGCTCGTTTAATTTCCATTAAACTATGAGAGTCCGATTTACCTAAGTATTTAAAAATTTTCTTTGTTCCTTCATGTACCACCGAATGGGGCATATCTAAGTCTCTAAAAGAACCTGTATTTTGGAAGTTCGCTGCACCATCGCCTTCGAAATACCATTTACCTAAACGGCAATTTTTATGGTCAACAAACTTAAATGTAGGTTCCTCTTCTAAGACAGAAAGGTAAGTGTTTACTTTCCAAATTACGTGATCAAGTTTCGCTAAGCTCATAAATATTTGATCATTTGTCCCAAATATTTGGCTAATAGCTGTAGAGTTACTCTGGTTAGTGGAATTCAGTTTGGTAAAAAACTCGGCAATAGTTTCTGTAATTGACAATGTTTTATCGCAAGACTCCGACATGGACACACTTACTTTTTCAGACTGTTCTTGTATACGTTCCACAGAGCCTGTAATTTTGGTGGCAGCATCTTTCGTGCTTTTAGAAAGTTCTTTTACTTCATTTGCTACAACCGCAAAGCCTTTCCCAGCCTCTCCAGCTCTTGCTGCCTCAATGGTAGCGTTTAATGCGAGTAGATTTGTTTGCTCAGATATTTCAACAATAATCTTTAGTAAACTGGAGATTTCATCAACTACTGTAGACATGGAATCCACTTCATTTTTTGAGTGACTTACAGTTTCTGTAAGTTGTCCCGACGACAGTCTAATATTTTCAGAATGCCTAACTAGATCAGAAAAATCTCTTTCTATGTGTTTATACTCACCCAAGGTGCTCGAGTTAATTGCCACAGACTCCGCTAAATTTGATTGAATATTTACAAGTCCTAATTTTAGCTGTTCATTTTCCTTTTGTAACATTTCAACCTTTGATTTATATAACTTTAACTCTGTGCCCAAATCATTACCTTGTTCAAAATCCAAAACTTTTGCTGTATTTCCACTTGCCATATTTATCTCCATATTATTTATTATTTATTTCTATTAATTATTAAATCAACTTACCATTTTTACTTTTGCGTTCTCCCCGGCCTCATAATCTGACCACTCGGTTTGAACTCTTATTTCATTACCATCAGCATCAATGTAACCTTTTACTTTATAGAGCCTTAAGGGTTCCGTTTTTCCCTTAACTTCAACCTTCCCGGCTTCCTCTATCAAATATGACTCTGCAATAATATCAGAGGTCTCCCCACTTATAAGCAGATCGGTTCCAAAAGATTTTGTTGAGGCTTCAATTCTAGAAGCTGTGTTTACTGCATCACCAATAACTGTATACTCCATACGTTCATCAGAACCAATGGTTCCAGAAATAGCCCTGCCTGTATGTATACCAACACCTATTTTAATAGGCACTTCACCGCGAAGCTGCCTTCTTTCATTGAGTTTATCCAACTCTTGACGCATCTCTAAACTTGCTTTCACCGCATTGAAAGGATCGTCATCTGACTTTTCTGGAGCGCCCCATACTGCCATAATGGCATCACCAATAAATTTATCCACTACACCTTTATTCTTATTTATAATACTCACCATAATTGCAAAATACTCATTGAGCATCATCACCACTTCTTCTGGTGTATGTCCTTCACTAAATTTTGTAAAATCACGAATATCACTAAAAAATACAGTGACCTCTTTATTCGATCCGCCAAGCTCAAGTTCGCCCTTTAGTAAATCATCTGTAATTGCTGAACCATGGAACTTATTAAGTACATTTTTAACCTTATCTCTTTCCTCTAGACCCACAACCATCTCATCAAAAGCATCTGCCAAAGCCCCAACCTCATCTTTTGAAGACACATTCGATTTTACTTTAAAATCACCTTTCGCAACTTTTGCTGCCATTTCAGCAAGCTTCTCAATTGGGCTGGTTAAACTAATTGAAAATATAAAAATTAAAAATAATGCCGCAGACAGAACTTGTCCTGCTATCCTTATGGATTCTCTTTTTACAGAGCGAGAAGCTTCTAGGATTAATTCTTCCGATATTTGAGCAATGACTATTATACCAATAGATGTTCTCGCAAATGCCCCAATAAAATCTTCCTTAAGTTCTTCATTAAAAAATCGTGTGTCACCCACTTTAAGTGGAGAGTCCATAGCTTTTTGTACAATCTCAATTGCAGACATTGATTGTGCTTGAAAAACTTTTTTCTCATCCGGGTGTGCCAGAAGCTGCCCGTCCTTATCTACAAGGTACATAGTTCGTTCACTCACAACACCAAATATTTTCTGCAGTCTATCTAACCTCACCTCTCCGATAGCTACATGGGTAATTCTCCCCATATCATCGGTAACAAAAGGAACTCCAATAGATATTAGTGGAGCACCATTTTTTGTCAGAGAGTTTCTAATTTCTAGTTCCCCAGAAAATACAGAATCAAACTGAAAGCGATTAAACTTCTTCTGAAAACTACGTAAGCTATCAATATAGGTCTTATCTAACTTATACTGTTTTAAAAAATCTTCATTCACTAAGCGAATAGGAGTATCTGTTTCTGGCTGATCTAACTTAATCACCTCAACAACCACAAGGTCTTTATCTTGATTAAATGTAAGGTCCAGTGCCTTTTTGTTTTCACCTTTATTCACATGCTCTTTTAGTAATAACGAGGCAATCACTTTTATTTTATCCACATAACTAACAAATAAACCTTCAACCTCTGTAGCTCGAGCACGAGCCTGAACGGCATTATTATCTTTCTCACGAGTTGAACTAATTTCAGTAAATTTTTCGGTACTTTGATAGGTGATCAATGCCATAGCTGACAACATAATGGCAGAGATCAGAAATACCATCTTAAAGGCAATTGGTACTAAAATTCGAAAAGGCTTCTTCATGTCACTATTTTCGGTACTTTACCAACTTACATTTAAGAGCATCTAAAAATTAAGACTTCCGTGTGGCCCTCCCCACCAAAGTCCCCCAAATAGCGCGCCAAGTCGCATAAAGGTACACCGATGTTTTTTGCGATTTAGCGCTTCAACAAACTTTCAATATTGAAACAGCAACTCATCTATTTTTTTTCATAAGAAATTAAGAGGTAGCTACTGCAATTAACTCTCATTTTCTGCTTATCTAGGGCTCCCTCTTCTACATGAATTAACTAGTCATTTCATGTAGATATCACTAAGTCCTAAGAACAAACAAAACTCCCAAGTGACCCTGGCCAAATAGTCCTGATTAATGCTCTGAGTAATTTTTACTAGATCATAAATATAGCTAGCATATATCCATATAAAGTAATAAAAACATGGACTTGCTGGAGGTCCTTAATGGCTAAGAAAAAAGGTAAAATTCGAATTATCACTTTAGAGTGCACAGAAGCTCGTAAAGAAGGAAAGTCTCCTTCTCGTTATACTACAAAAAAGAACTCTCAAACTCACCCAGAGAGATTAGAAAAAAAGAAATACAACCCTTCTTTAAGAAGACATACTCTTCATAAAGAAATTAAGTAATTTACTTTCTTTCTCATGAAAATTATAAATAAAAAAAGATGCTCAAAGGCATCTTTTTTTATTTTCTCTCTATATTTTTTACTTCTATTGGATATATTTACCTCACATCAAGCTAAGAATCCCACTAACATCACTTAGGCAGCTTTCTTTTCCAATTCAACCATTTTATAACCAACACTATGAACTGATTTTAGCATTTGGCTAAAATGCTGGCCTAATTTTTTTCTAATAGACGCAACATTAGTGTCAACACTGCGCTCTAACACATGAGTCTCATCCCCCCAAATATTGCTAAGTAAATCTTCACGTTTAACTGACTGACCTTTATGTTTAACTAAATAGTAGAGAAGCTTAAACTCTATGGGCGTTAAATCCACATTAAAGTCTGTCTGATCAATATTTTTGTAACTTACTGTTTGTGTCTCAATATCAAAGATTAAGCCGCCAAAAATAACATTTCCATGATGCTGGGCTTTCTCAATTTTAGAACTTATTCTGGCTCTTAATTCTAGAGGGTCACATGGCTTAGTAATATAATCATCTGCTCCAAGTTCGAAACCTTTAACTTTTGCATAAACATCTTGAACTGAGGTAATAAAAATTATGGGCATACTTTCCATATTTTGTTTAGATTTAATAAATTCACAAACATCATAACCGGTTCCTTGAGTTAACATTATATCCAAAAGTGCCAACGAAAACTCGTTATCATATAAGATAATTTTTGCTTCATCAAAATTTGATGCTACCACAACATCAAAATGCTTCTTTAAAGCGCTACTAATAATTAACTGATGAGAGACTTCATCTTCTACCAATAGTATTTTTGGTTTATTATTCACTATAAAAACCTCAATTTATTGTTATCATTCACTCAGTCTATCGGACTTGAGTCTAGTGAGTTAAAATTTTATATAAAGTTTGTCTCAACTTGATACAAAGCCATTTTCATTTTATCCATAGAGTAATACAATTGAGTTAAATAAAGAGACCTAATCATAATGGAACAATACTGGCAATTGCTGATTACGATACTAAAAGATCGGCACTAAAGGATTCACAATGGCACGATTAGAACAATTACGACCTCAGTTGAAAAAAGGCACATGGGAAGTGACCCCTCTTAGTATAATATTTAAAGCTGAAGGAGAGTTACTAAAAGCAGAGCTTCCTCATGAAGCAAAACCAATTGTTAAACTATTAAATGGCTCATATTCATTATCCGAACTCGTGGGTCAGCTTTTTCATAAAAATATCCCCCTGCGGTTTCAACTTATTTTAGAAGTTGTAAGTATTCTAGGGCGAAAAAACCTATTTGTTAACAGCGCTATGGTGAACGAAAGACTGGAGGAGTTTTACTCCAACCAATATGGTGGCCAAAATAAATCTATGGAGATAAACAGCGCTGATTATTTTTCAAAAAAAATGCTTCAAGCTCTCATCCAAAAAACACCACTTGCCCCAAACAATTTAACTCAAGACCTTGATGCTATTATTAACCATTCTAATGTTCTTTTGGTTAAAGAAAATGACATGCTTATTAAAAATGGAACCGTAGGTGATAAAGTTTATTTGCTTCTTAATGGGTCCATGGGTGTCTATGCTGTAGATAAGGAGGGTTACACTGACTGCGTGGGTATTATGGGAGACCTTAGCTTATTTGGTGAGAGCTCAGCAATCCTAGGCAAGAAACGTCTAGCCAATGTGGTTGCACATAAAGATTCATGGGTGCTTGAGGTTAATATTCATGAAATAATAAATATTCAAGACAATGAGGACTATACCAGCTTCAAATCACTCAAAACAAGACTACTGATAAACCAGATTCTAATTACCGCTCCCATTTTTCAAAGCTTACCTCATGACGTCATGCAATTATTCACATCCAAGTGTGACTTAGTTACCGTAGATGAGGGGGAGGTGATTATATTTCAAAACGATCACTTAAGCGATTCTTCAGTTTTTCTCAGACCTAACTTAGATGACCATTCTTTTTATTTCTTGATAAAAGGATCGGTGGAAGTTTTAAAAAACGGAAAACACATTTGTGATTTAGAAAAAGGCAGTTATTTTGGCGAGGTGGGAGCTCTCAATGAAGTGACTCGAACAGCCTCTGTACGCACAAAAACACCTTGCCATGTTCTCAAATTATCCTCCGAGGCTCTCAACGACGTACTAGCTGCTCAGTTCAAACTAGCTCTTAAAATGGAGGAAGTGGCTGATCAAAGAACTAAAGAATCTTTAGAAACTCTTGAAGAAATAGAGATGGATGAAAAAACACAAGAAATCCTGATAGATGAAATATCACTGTCATCAACTCACTTTGACTTAGACGACAGCCTTGTAGAAATTGATAGTATTGAAGCCGTAGACTTTAAACTTGAATAAATGGGTAGAAAAAACAATTTGCCAAAATCAATATTCGAATGAATGCGAAGGCTGGAAGCTCTTCAAATAATATTTATGACGCTTAGCTAAACCAAAAAGTACGGCGTACCTTTTAGTACGGCGTACCTTTTAGTAGGTCCAGTGGTCGTCGATGAATTTGGTCATGTAGTTGCGGATGCCATCTGGTAGCACTACTACACAATTTTGCCCTTCGGATAGGCTGCCTGCTGTTTCTAAGGCTGCGAATAAGGCTGAGCCACTGGAGCCTCCACAAAGTAGTCCCTCTTCTTTAATTAATCTTTTGGCTAACTCAAACGACTCTTTGTCTTTGGTTTTCACCCAACGATCAATTATGGATCTGTCTAGAACGTCCGGAATAAAGTCATAACCAATGCCTTCCACTTGATATGATCCTACTTCATCACCACCAGCCAAAATTGAACCAACAGGATCTGCTCCAACAACTGTTACATCAGGATAAGCCTCCTTCAAACGTTTGCCTATACCTGTTATGGTGCCACCCGTTCCGGCTCCACAAACAACCATATGCACATCACCCTCAATATCATCAATAATTTCCTGACCCGTTCCGAAATAATGAGCTTCAGGATTATTTGGATTTCCGTATTGATCTAAAATATGATGGGAAGGATCTTCAGCTTCTAACCTTTGGGCCACAGAAATATGGCTATCTTTATCATCCCATGCTGCTTCAGTAGGAGTTCTAACAATTCGAGCACCTAGAGCAGCAAGAGTGGCTTGTTTTTCATGACTCATTTTTTCCGGCATTGTAATAATGACTTTATAACCTAAAACAGCTCCAGCAAGGGCAATACCAATTCCTGCGTTTCCGCTT
This sequence comes from Pseudobdellovibrionaceae bacterium, assembly GCA_018663505.1. Classification (GTDB taxonomy): domain Bacteria; phylum Bdellovibrionota; class Bdellovibrionia; order Bdellovibrionales; family UBA1609; genus JABJQG01. The sequence goes on from JABJQG010000036.1 coordinate 85,278, forward strand.
GAAGGCTCTATCAAAGTATCACCAGGTTTGATTCGCCCCTCTTCCTGAGCCTTAACAACCATACGATAAGCAATACGATCTTTTACAGATCCACCCGGATTCATGAATTCACACTTAGCGTACAAGTTACATTTTAAGTGTGCACCCACCTTATTTAATTTTACAAGTGGAGTATTTCCGATAGTCTCTAGAATATTATTGTAGATCATTTGTATCCCTTAGTTGTAATTTTACAGCCTATATTTATGACATTATTAGTTCAGAGACTCAAGCTCCAAGCTCAGCTTTTCTAAGTTCAAAAAAGAGGCATCAATTTCCTCCTGAATACCACCGATTGATTTGTAGATAGCTTGAACATCCACTCCGGCGTCCCCTGTTGAAACAGTGTCTTCCAACTCTTTATTCTTAGCCTTAAGATCCTCTTCTAATTGGTTAATAAGTACTTCAGCTCTTTTAATCTCTCTTTCTAAACTCTGCTTTTTCCTATTTAGCTTTTTTTGCTCTTTGTAAGAAATTTTCTTGCCTGAAGAATCCACATTATTCTTTTTGGCCTTGGAGGAGGAGTCATCATCATCCCAACCAATTTTCTCCAAAAACTCATCATAATTGCCATCAAAAAAATCAGCAGAACCCTCTTTAAAAATAATCAATTTATTTGCTATGGATCTCAGCATATTTTCGTTATGAGTTACAAATAAAACGCCCCCCTTAAAAGCACGAATTTCCTTAGTCATAACTTCAATGGACTCCATATCTAAATGGTTTGAAGGTTCATCTAGTAATAAAAAATTTGAAGGTTGAGCTAATATTTTTCCTAATAAAACTCGCCCTTGCTCCCCGCCAGAAAGCACACCAATTTTCTTAAGAGCATCATCCCCTGGAAACATCATAGCTCCACAAATAGACCGAACCTCAGAAATTCCTAGATCCACATTAGAAGAAGATATCTCATCTGCGATGGTTGAACCAGGAGTTAAGTCTTTGCGGTTAGTTTGTTGATAATAACCTAATTTAATTTTTGCATGAAAATCATAATTGCCACATGTGGGAGGAAACTGGCCAGCTAAAACATTTAATAAAGTGGTTTTCCCCTTACCATTTTTACCAATAACCGCTACTCGATCTTTTGGTCCCATAGTGAAGTTCAGTCCTTGAAATAAATTGTTAGAGGCATCTCCGTCATAGGAGAACCCCAAGTCTTTGACTTGCAGCATGAGCTTAGAAAGCAACTCCGAATAATTAAAGCGAAAACCCAAAATAGCTTCCTTAGATAAGGCTGCACCTACTTTAATTTTTTGAATTTGCTTCATTTTTGACTGTGCCTGAGTGGCCTTTGAGGCCTTTGCACCAAACCGATCCACAAATGACTGCAGTTCTTTTACTTTCTTATCTTGGTTTTGACGGGTTTTTTCATAATTTTCTTCATCCAAAAGGACTTTTTCATAATAGTGGTCAGTGTTACCCTTATATTTACGTAACTGGCCTCGTGATATACCCATTGTATGAGTGATCACAGAGTCCATAAAATCCTTATCATGGGTAATCAACATAACTTCGCCTTGGAAAGTTTTTAGAAAACGACTCAACCACCTGAGACTCAGTAAATCCAAATAGTTCGTGGGTTCATCTAGCAATAACAAATCTGGATTTTTTAACAAGGACTTAACCAGATTAATCCTTAATTGATAACCTCCTGAAAACTCTTGGGGAGTTCGGTGCATATCGTCCTCAGAAAAGCCCAAGCCAAAAAGCAGTTTTTCTGCTTTAAAAAAATCATATTGCTCATCCTCTGGTAAAACCTGACAACACTCCTCTAGCACGGTGGATTTGGTAAAATGAATGTGCTGGTCCAAATAACCTAAGTGATAACCCTTAGGAATTGAGAGAGTACCCGAGTCTTGAGTCTCCTGACCAAGAATAATTTTAAATAGCGTGGATTTTCCACAACCATTTCGCCCCACAAGACCAATGATTTCGCCCTTACCAACGGCAAACGTGACATTATCAAAAAGAGTTCGATTACTATAAGATTTACATAAATTAAAAGCCTGAATCATAGTAAAGCAAGGTACTATATTCAGCCCTATTCGTCACTAAGTAGTTCTGATGAATTCAATGGTGTAATTTGAATTAATTGTGGGCTTATAAATGCTAGGGTCTTTTTGTGCAAAGTTGATATTTTTCCATCCATGGGAGATCAGGGGCTGGCCGCCCCTGAAACCCGCAATTCTTCAACATCGTGTTGAAGAATCTATAGGTAGTTAGTTTTCTTAAATTCATTATGATTTTTTTTATTGATTCCCCCACACGACGTGGGGGAATTGGCGGGTTCGGGTTGCCTTAAGCCCGATCTCCCATGGATGGAAAAACACCAACTTTGCACCAAAAGCCCCAAGCCCTCCCCTCTCATAAACCCATAGGTATTATACCAATCCAGTAAATATAGCAGTTGCGTTAAGCAGAATAAAAAATGGTGTTCTTAATTATATTATGTAGAATTACATGATGGATTTTGAAAAATGGGACGCCTTAGACCACTTTATCAGCGCTAAAAACGTTGTTAAAGCGCGTTTAGACAAATCCATACATATGAGTCTTCACCATCTCCATCTAAAACTTCAGCTGAGTAACGTAAAACTACATGAGCAAGTAACCAATCACTACCAACACTGTCTGCAAAATAAACCTAATACAGATTCTTTAAAAATAAACTGGGTGGACCCCAGTGAACTTGGAATTACAGACGACTTATGGAATCTTGATGCTAACCCCAACTGCCGACAAAAACAAATAGAAGGATACAATCTTGTCATCCAAAGAGACTTCATTGCTTTCCACGACACCCACAATAATGAATATTTTTTTACAGCTCGCTATATCTTAGATGACGGTCTTTTCAATTTTATCCGCTGGATGATGCCTCGTTATTTGATTTCAAAAAACAAACTCTTACTTCATAGTTCTTGCATAGTAATACATGAAAAAGCTTATTTTGCCCTGGGGCCATCTGGTGCAGGTAAAACCACATTAGCCACACTCTCTGATCCACACATTGTTTTGGGCGATGACATGAACGTCATCTCTATTGAAGACAACAAACTTTATGCAGTAGCTGGAGCCGTTGGACAACGAATAGAAAATCCTAAACTTTTCGGTAAGAAATATCCACTGGGTGGCTTATTTTGGTTAGATCAGGCCCAAGAGTGCTATTTGAGTGAGTTAAAAGATTCTCAAAAAAAAATGTTTCTCTTACGAAGCATTGCAAATATTTTTTGGGACAACTTAAACCCAATTGAACTTGAAAAAGTTTTTAAAATTACTCAATTTATAATTAAAAATTCTACTTTTAAACAGTTACATTTTCAAAAAATACCGGAGGTTTGGGAACGTGTTTTACCAAAACAAGACTTATAAAATTAATACAGATAACCCTTGGCAATGTATGGATCAAGAAACCATTATTCTTTCTCCAAAAAGCAACAAAGCCCATGAACTAAATAAGGCCGGAACATATTTGTGGAACCATATGCAGGAAAACAACACTCCTTCCCTTAATGAGCTTACTGAATTACTCAGTGTGAAGTTCAATATTAATGGAATAGAGGCCAAAACTGATACTGAATTATTTTTAAAGTCTCTTATAGAGCAACAAATATTAGTGGAAAGTGATTCTTGATGGCAACACCACAAAATTTAGACATTTTAAATAAGTGGCGGCTTAAAAGTAGTGCTTCTTGGATTCCACTTCAGGCATCCTTAGAACTGACCAACCGCTGCAACGAAAGATGTCAACATTGTTATATCCCTTCTTTCAAAGATGACCCAAAAAAAGTTTTATCACTGCATGACTGGTACTTGGTTTTGGATAAACTTAAAAAAGCCGGAACGCTTTATATTGTACTTATGGGCGGAGAAGCAATGCTCTCGCCATTTTTTTGGGATATTCTCAAGTACTCTCATAGTAAAGGATTCCATACATCCATGATTACCAATGGAATGAAAATTAAGACACAAGAAACAGCAGATAAACTTCGTAACTTTGGTATTAAGCAAATGAGTTTTAGTCTTTATAGTTTAAAACCCCATGTTCATGACTTTCTCACTAGAGTTAAGGGCTCACACCAAAAAACAATAAAAGCCATTGAGTTGTGTCAAAATGCAGGTCTTGAAGTTGGTGTGAATGCACTACTCACCAATGCAAATATTGATGATATATTTGATTTAGAAGATTGGTGTATAGAGAAAAATATTGTTTTTAAAGCTGATCCTACTATAACACCAAAACTTGATGGCAATCTTGATCCATTAAAACTACGCGCCTCTAAAGAGCAGTTGTTATATTTTTTTAGAGCTAGAACAAAAAAATTCCCAAAAAGTAAACCAAAGCCAGAGACCTATATAGAAAGCACACATGTATGTAATGCCGGCAAAGGGAAATGTGCCATCACCGCCTATGGTGATTTAATCCCTTGCATTGAAATTCGTGAAGCCTTTGGCAACCTAGTTACCGAGGATTTCTCCGAAATCTGGAAAAAAGAATCCATGAATAAATGGCGTAATATATTAAATCAAGATCTAAAAGGGATTGACCCCAAATCAAAATCCAGTAATTTTTGTGAACATTGTCCGGGTATTTCCAACAATGAGTGCAACGACCCTTTACAACCCACTCAATTTCAAAAAGACTTGGCTCAAGTAAAGGCTAGTCTATGATGGAAGGTGAACATATTCTTCCTTTTCAAGGAAAAAGTATGTGGCCTTTTCTAAAAGAATCAGAACAGCTTATTGTTATTGATAAGAAGTCCTCTGGTCAACATAAGGTGGGACAAGTAGTTGTGCTTAAAGACAATGAACAACTTCTTGTTCATAGAATTGTGGATGTTAACAACAATAGCATTACTACCAAAGGCGACTTCTCAAACAATTGTGAAACAATAGACGCTCAACAAATTTTGTTTCAAGTTATTGGGAAGCTATCTCATAAGAAAAAGAAATATTTCAATAATGTTTTTAGTTCCTTAGTGGCAAATACATCTTACAAAACCTATGCACAAATGCAGCAAAAATCAGAAGTCAACGGTCAACATAAACTTCAACCCCCGCCCTCTTTTTTCCTTAGATTCAGTAACAGCATAATTCATAAAATATTAAGATCACTAACCATTTTTCTTTCCTTTATAGACAGCCGAAATACGGACAAAAATAGTTAAAATTTCAATGCATATTTACTTATTTGAGATAATACGCTATAACCATTTTTATGAAGAAAGCTCTTAAGAAGAAAAAATCAGTTGCTGCTAGTAAAAAGAAATCAAGTGGCACAAAAAAGAAGAGTACTAGAGCTATCTCCATAGCTAAGTCTCAAGATATCCCTGTGACCCAAGGCATGTTTAATGAACTTAGATCAGAAGTAAAACATGAGTTTTTCTCACTAGAAGCTAAGATGGATGCAAAGTTCTCTGAGCAAAATTCTAAGTTTGCTTTTGTACGCTCAGACCTGTCCACTATGGACGGAAAATTTAGTAAAATTGATACGAAATTCGACAGAATAGATGCAAAGTTTGATAAAATAGATGTGAAATTCGATAAAATGGACGCTAAGTTTGATGAAGTTGATATGAAATTTGACAAAATGGATGCAAAATTTGATGTAATGGATTCTAAGTTTGATGTAATGGATTCTAAGTTTGATGAAATGGATGCTAAGTTCGGTAAAATGGATGCTAAATTTGATAAAATGGATGCAAATTTTAGCGGACTAGATTCTAAGTTTGAGAAGGTTTTAGCTGAAGTTCACCGCATTGGTATATTGGTGGAAACACAAAATGCAAACAATAGATTTGTACTAGATAATCTTACTTTAATCAATGATAAAGTGGACCGTAACCACATTGAATTAAAATCTGAAATTGATGATATAAAACATGTTATATCAATTTCAAAATCTATCTAGCTCATTACTAAAAAATTTCAATATTATGTTAAGTAAAGACCACAGCTTTTTTCTTTTTCATTAACAATTTAAAAGATATACCAATGCTCGCATATCCTAACAAAAATATTACTAAACTCACCAAAAAATATATAAAAACCATATTGGTTTCTAAAGACAAATTCCCCGTGGAAAGCTCTCTCACTGTATTGAGTAACAAACCAAATGGGCTAAAATTAACCAAGATACTTTGAATATTTTCCGAAAAAACAGTTAAAGGAAAGTAAACCCCTGCCAAAACAGTAAGAAAATTTGATGCTACAACAAGGGCTTTATCTCCACGACCAAAATATATGACTACTGCTGCTGCTGCCAATCCAATTCCTAAAAAACAAGGAAGACTGATGAGCTGCAATACAAGAAAGCCAAAGCTTACTTTTAGTGGCATATGAAAATCAAAAAGAAGTATAGCAAATAAAAAAGTAATAATAATTTTAACCAGCACAATTAACAATTTAGGTGTTGCCAAGGAAATAATATTTTTTTCTATACCTCTACCACTCACTCTTAGTAGATCTAATGTCCCATTAAAGTAACATTGTTTTATTTGCTGGGAATACAAACTCAATAGAGTTACAGGGATTAACAAGGTGAGCTCACCCAGTACTATAAATGAAAAGTAATCCCCACCCACCTGTGCAGAAAAATCTGATTTTGGAATAAAGGCCTTGGCTGTATAAAAATATACAAACAAACTTCCCAAATCAGCCAAGATAAATGTTAAATAAGACCATTTGCTAAAAAAGTTATTTTTCAGCTCTTTTAAAAATGTATACTGTAATAACGTTAATATCATGAGTGCCTTACTCTTCAGACTTACTTACTTGAATAAGTATTCTAATCCATTATATGTGAAAGTAGAGATTTATCCATAAAAATTTAATGTAAGCTTGAATTCGAGCCGAGAATTGGTGATATTGGCACTCCGATCCTATTGAGGCTAGGTCTAGAATTTTGGAGTTATTTCAATAATTTGTATAGAGTCGTTTAATCTTTGGACACTCATATAGTGATTTCAATTAACTTCAAAATTCACTCATAAAAGTAAAGAATATGATA
>JABJQG010000044.1 GCA_018663505.1 Pseudobdellovibrionaceae bacterium
CGCTTTTTTTTGTGTTTAGACACAGGGAAAGTGATTGAGAAACCCAATAAAAAAGGCCATAAGGAAGTGGATCCTATGGCCTCTGAAATAAACCCCACTTTTTTTGAAAGTGGGTGTTCGAATAGCTTGACTAATGGTGCCCTCGGGGAGAATCGAACTCCCACTCCCTTACGGGAACTGGATTTTGAATCCGGTGCGTCTGGGAACATTTATTCAGTCCTTTGATAAGTAGTTAAAGTAATAAGGTACTATAATTACTAACATTTGAAGGATCAATCCTTTTAGTAAATTACTGAAACCTCAGCTTTTTTTAACCTTAAACCTACGTCTCGAATACCTTGAAAATACGTTGTACTGACCAAGCGTTTGTTGCGTATCTGTTGCGGAATTAACAAGTAAAATCTTGTTGCGCTCCAAACCGCAACAAGATTTTTCATTTTTTTTATAGGGCTGCACAGATAATCCAAATAAAATTCTTATTTTACTTCTTTAAAAACAATCGGTGGTCAGTGTTCAGAGCTTTGGAAAATCTTTTGGCTATGTTTTCAGAAATTTCTAGAGTTCTATTCTCGTACTTAGAGATGTTAGAAATTGAAATCCCTGTTTTTTCACTAAGTTCTTTTTGAGAAAGATTTTCTCGTCTTCTGGCAGCTTTAAGGTGTCCAGCACCTACAGATTTACCTTTATAAAACCCTCTAAAAGCCTCTTTTGTGCTGAGGCTTTGTTGTTCTTTATTAGGCTCAGATGAAAATTCTTTGATCAGCGAGAGAATAAGCTTTTTACGTCTTTGGGGCATATTAAATTCTTCGCCATCAATATTAATTTTAGTAAGGGGCTTTTTCATGTGTACCGACATAGTTTACCTCAATAAGTTTCATTTTTTTATTAATTACAATCCAACAAGCTATATAAGTTGGCCTTCCTTTTTTAAGGTGGCAGTGATATAAGTTTTTCCCGTGTTGTGAGAAGTTAGGCCAATTACCTCTAATGGGTCCGTTAAGTTCCATTTCTTCTATTAAAAGATAAAGCTGCTCCTGAATTATCCGGTTGAGCTTTTTTCTTTTTTTATCTGCTTTTTTGCTTATCTCAACTTGCCACATACTTATCATAATAAGCGTTTTTAACAACATTGTCAACAAGAATGTTGTTGAAGGCGATGATAAGAAAGAGCCTAAGAAAATCTACCAGGAAGAAGAGGCGGGTTACCCAAGTGACACTTTTTGATACGTTTACTTGGCAGAAATAGAGAAAATCTCATTTTGTAGTGGTAATAATTGAGACTTTCTAATAAAAGGCTCAAGCCTTAGGTATAGATTACGATACAATAAGGTAGTGTGAAATTATGGTTAGCCGTTTTTTAAATGGATGTTTTCTATATGTTGAACGTTACGTGGAGATTTTAAAAATGTATTACAAGAAAAAATATCGTCGTTATTTTGTTTGGAATCAAATAGTATTCTACAAAAAATCTATATGTAATAATAAGGAATCTGTATTTTATATTTTTAAAAAAGTCGCTTTTGTACTTTCGGTACTGTTCTTAACAGCCTGTAATGTCAATAATCAAATTCAAGGAACATTTAACCCCACAACAGAGCAAGATTTTCAAAAAACAGAAATTATAGCTAACGGGCCAGTGCCAGCGAATGGTACGTCACCGCTTTTGGTGGCCGTTCACCTGAAAAATTCAAATAATACATCTGTACCCGATTTTAAACCCACATATTCTATATCTAGCGGTGCCGGAGTAACGAGTAGCGACTGTACTACAAGTGACAGCAATGGTGTTTCAGCTTGTATTTTAAAAGCTGTGGTTTCGGGTACAAAAACATTTACCTTAACAAACGCCTTAGTGGGTTTAAGTAAAAATATAGTTTTTGATGCCGCAGCCGGAACAGAAAAAACAGAAATATTAACAGGAGCCACGGCTAATGGCACCACAGGTTCTGGGTACAAAGTGCAAATGGCATTAGGTCATCCGTTAAAAGGTAATTATAAAACTACATCAGGTGGCTATAAAGTAAAATTTTCAGGACAGGGGGTTGTCCAATGAATGATTTAATAAAAAGTAAACCAAATTCCTACAAAATGCTCAATCATAGTTTTTGGGTGATAAGCATTATGTTGCTATTAGTTCAGGGGCATAAAGTCCAAGCTCAAGTGCTGTCCCCTCAAGGTATAACCCTACAGGGTACAATACTAGATGCAGGTAGCTTTCCAGTAGAAGAAGCACTAGTAGCCTTTACATTAAAAATAAAATCCGCAGGTGTGGAAAATTGTTTGTTATATGAAGAAACCCAAAACTTAAATATGACAAGTTCTGGCGGTGCTTTTTCTTTAACTCTAGGTCAGGGTACACGATCTGGGGCCAACTTTGAAGATATAAGTACACTGGCTCAAGTTTTCAATAATAATTCAAGTGCCATGACGGTATTAACTTGTGATAGTGGTACCACATATACCTCAGCTAGTACAGATACCAGAAAAGTAGAAATTACCTTTGATGATGGTACGGGCTCTGGCCCACAAACCTTAAGTCAAATGTTAAGTGTGCAGTCAGTGCCCTATGCTTTAAATTCAGATACCCTAGAAGGCAAGGCGGCCTCACAGTTTGTGCAAACTGTAGATGGCAATACTCAGACCCGTGTGGCAGATATTTTAAATACACGTTGGACAGCTTTAGATGCTTTAATAAATGGAACCTCCACGCTTTATGCCGGAGATAACGGAGCGAACTTCTCACCATCAGGCAGTGTAAATTTTAACTCTCAGGCTTTAACCAATTTAGCAGCTCCCTCTAGTGGGACAGATGCGGCTAATAAAACTTATGCCGATGGCAATATAGGTGGTGTAACAGCAGATACTACGGCTATTGGAAGTCTAGGTAATGTAGTTGGAGATATTGGTAAAAATCTTTCTTGGGACGGTACACAGTGGACCGCAGGGGACAAGCAATGGGTGACCACGGGCAGTGATGTTAATTATGATTCAGGAAATGTAGGTGTTGGGGTGGCCGTGGCGCCAGTTACAAAGTTGGAAGTTAATGGTACACTAAAAGTTGGAGATGGTGGTGAAACTTGCGATGCCAGCAAAAAAGGTTCTATCCGTTATAACAATACCAGCAGTGTCTTGGAATACTGTAATAGTTCTGTTTGGGTGGGTATCGAGGCCGGTACTTGCAGTGACGCAAACCCAGTGTCTTTCTCTTTTAATAACGAAGCTAATGCAAGCCTTTCAACGCTTTATACTTCAAACATTCTACAAATTACAGGGGTTAACTGTACAGTGCCGTTAAGTGTTTCCGGCAATGGAAGTCCACAGTTTAGAACTTGCTCTGATGCCAGTTGTATGGGAGTAGTTCAAGATTGGACTACTGGTCCAAGCTCTATCAGTGTAAATGAGTATTTACAGGTAAGACTGACTAGCGATGCAGCGGGGGGTTCAAATTTTCAAGCTACATTAATATTAGGAGCAGGGGCCTCTGTTTGGAGCGTAACGACTACTGGTAGTTGTGCAAGTTCTCCAGTACCAGGAACAGTGTGCGCAGATGGTACTATATATGCGGGTGACAGTCCTGATGGCAGTGTTCCTATGTACACTACCCGTTGTGACCGTGGTCAAACTTGGGATGGTTCAAACTGTACAGGTACACGTTTATCTTTAAGCTGGAATGATGGTGGCACAGCTTATATATCCACAGGTTATACGAACCCTATCCCGGGTCAGTCGAATTCATCAGGTTTAGCAGCAATCTTGGATGGAGCCAATGCTGATGCTCCATTTTATGCAGCTCAAAATTGTGAGAGCTTAAACCAAGAAGGATTTACGGATTGGTATTTACCAGGACGTACAGAGCTAGGTGTTTTATACACCAATAATGCGGCTATTAGAAATTTTGCAAATAGCACCTATTGGTCTTCCACGGAGAGCAGTAATGGTAATGTTAGTAGTGCCTACAGGCGGGACTTCTCTAGTGGTAGCGACAGTAACGGTAATAAGAATAACACTTACTATGTTCGTTGTGTGCGGAGATAAATTATTTAAACATTTAATTATTTTTTTCACGCCGTAGGCGTGAAGTTTTTTTAAGGGTATTCATCTTGGCGCAGTATAAACATCTTCCCATATATCGTTTAACCTATGAGTTATTGCAAAGAGTGATGCGTGTAACTAAAGAATTCCCCAGAGAATATAAATTTTCATTAGGGCAAAAGATAAAAGACGAAGTTGTAGAGCTTGTGGTGTTGATTTACAAGGCCAACTCATCAGAGGATAAGGTCAAATACATAAATACTCTTTTAGAGCGTTTACAAGTAGTAGGTCTTCTCTTACGATTGTGCCACGATTTAAAAATAATGCCATCAAAAAATTATGCAAGTATTGTAGAGATGGTAGAGTCATTAGGGCGGCAGGCTCAGGGTTGGAAAAAATCAAATAGTAAATCTAAACCAAATAGGTGATGCTGAAATTAGAGGAGTACAATAAGTAAAAAAAATAGATTTAATGATTGTATGAGTTTTGATTATATTATATTTTTCCAACGAGTGGGGAGAGGTAGCGAGAATAAGAAATGTTACGGTATTTTTTAGAGGGCGACTTCCGATCTCGGGACAGATACGGTTAACGTAAATAAAAGTTTAACCAGTTTCACAAAACAATACTTTAGAAAGAATTGTTTTGTGGTTAGAGCGGCTGAGTATTCGGTGATTTTAGCAAGAAGATATCTGTCGCAACCTATTGGTCTTCCACGGAGAACAATAATAATAATGCCTACAGGCGGGACTTCTCTAGTGGTAGCGACAATAACAATAATAAGAATAACACTTACTATGTTCGTTGTGTGCGGAGTGGAAGACCTCTCCTCTCTTTTTTTTGACTATGTGGGTATTCATAATGAATTTAAGCTTTGAGGAGGTGGTTAAGGCTTATATTGACTGTCGTCGACATAAGAGAAATACCCATCATGCTCTTGTCTTTGAGTTTGATTTAGAGAAGAATTTATTTGATCTTTATGAAGACCTTATTAATGGATCTTATAAGATTGGAAGAAGCATTGTTTTTATGGTTGATCAGCCTAAGGTTCGTGAAATTTGGGCTGCTGAATTTCGAGACAGAGTTGTTCACCACATAATTTATAATCGTTTGTATCCACGTTTTTATCCTGGCTTTATAAGAAATACCTTTGCGTGTATTCCAAATAGAGGCTCCCTGGATGCTTCAAATAGATTAGGGTCGGGGTTACGTTCTATTACTCAGAACTGGCAAAAGCCCTCTTATTTTTTAGGTGCAGATGTGAGGAATTTTTTTATTAGTATTCACAAGCCAACACTTTTTGAAATTTTGCAAAAAAAAATTACAGAACAGTGGTTACTTCACCTAGTAGAAATGGTGATTTTTCACGACCCAAGAAAAGACTGTTGGATGAAATCAAAAAAGGAAGCCTTTAATCGTGTGCCAAGACATAAAAGCCTTTGGCATACGCCGCTTGAGCGAGGCTTGCCTATAGGTAATTTAACAAGTCAGTTTTTTGCTAATGTTTATTTAAATGAATTAGACCAGTTTGCAAAACATAAACTTAAAGCTAAATATTATTATAGATATGTTGATGACTTTATAATATTAAATGACTCACCTGATTACTTAAATGATTGTTTTAAAAGATCTGAAGAATTCCTCGTAGAACGTTTAAAAATAGAATTACATCCTTTTAAGAAAAGGCTACGTACAATAGATCAAGGCGTTGATTTTGTGGGATACTTTCATAAACCCTACAGAAGGTATACACGCAAGAGAACTGTAAATCGTTTAAAAAGTGTTGCTCATCAATGGAACACAAGTTCAAATGCATTTTCTGAAAACAACCTTAAAGATTTTCGGGCATCTATGAATTCCTATTATGGCCTTCTTCGCCAGTCTTCTAGCTATAACTTAAGAAAAAATCTAGCAAAAAAAATAGACTCTTTATTTTTACGGTCTGACGAGGGGTATACAAAATTTCAGATAACAAAATCCTAAGTTAACTGCTCTGCCAACTGGGTAGCTTTGAATCAACTAATCTTGGCCTTTTTGAGTTAATGCGCTTAGAGCCTCAAGGTGCTTCTCTTTATTATATCCCTCGTAATAACAAATCTCTGGAACGCCAAGTTTTTTCCAAAGCTTTGCTAAGTTACACATTGGTGTGCGGTAAATATCAAAATCGTAAGGTATGTTGCAAGCCTCAAGAATTTCTCTATATTGACCTTGTGAAAGTTCAAGAGTTTTTGTTGCAGATTTTATAGCATTATTAATATTGTCAGCAAATTCCATTGCAGCTCCTTTCTTTTAAATATTATTCAATTATTTTTTTTGCCCTTCTTAAGGCTGATGTTCTTTTTTTCTTAACAGCTTTTTTCAGATGCCCTTCTATTCTTGAAGACGTACCTATTATTTTATTATTAGCCGCAATTTGATTTTTTAAAGCCAAACGCACCTTGGGAATAAAATCACAATATTCATCAAAATACTTTTTGGTTAACTTTGCTTTCGTATGTGGATTGTTTTGAATAGCTTTAATTGGAATTATTAACTCAATAACCCTTTCGTTGTCTGGGTAGTGAAATTCCTGCTGTCTTCCATTGAGCTTAAACTTTACTCGAAATTTATTGGGAGATAGTTTATCAAGCTTATCAGAGTTGGAAAATTCAAAATAAACTTCATATTCATGAATATCCTCAAAGACCTTCTCTAAGATATAGCTACCTGTAATGTCTTTAATTAAGCTCTTAGGTTTTTTGTTCATATATAAATTACCTTAAAATGATGTGACTATTAATATTTTAGCGTCGCATCAACTTAATACCATTCGTCAAAAAAGTGAAGCATAATTTTAGCAGGTTACTGGTTTTTTCCGTAAAAGTGTGCAAGTGGCATCACCTTGAAATTAAAGGGAAAAATTAATAATTAGCTTTGGAGGTACGGAAAAAATGGAAAAAGAAGTTAAAAAAATATTGATGAAGCTCATTGAGGATCTGGCCCCTGATGATATGCCTCGAAATGAGGTTGGCAAATTAGTTAAAGCTACTAAGCTTGGTGAATCTACGATCAGAACCGCAAAAAAACGTGAAAGAATAAGCGCAGATACCCTTATGAGATTACTTCTTGCTCATGGCGTTGATTCTCAAGATATAATTAATCTGCCTAGGAAGAACTCATCTAAGGTTTGCCCTTCAATAACCAAGTGGCATAATCTTGGGTTGAAACTGAATAAACAAGAAAGAGAAGCTTACATTTCACTTGTAGACTGGAATCGAAAAATATTTAAACCAAAATAAATTAATTAATTAGAATCTTCTCTTGTGGGTGCTCCCCACATTTTCTTTATTAAACCGTTTTCGATATAATATATAAAAGTGATTGTAGATTTAATTTTTCCATCATCTTTTATTTCTGATGTTGTAACAAATTGACCATTAGAGCTTATATCAACCAATTTTGCGGTAAGAAACTCACCTGACTCAATTTGTTCAGTCATATGCCGTCGAATATCATCTTTAGAAGAGGCAATTAGGGTCTCTTCTGGAAGAACTACAACTTTCAGATCATCAGCAAAGTATTGAAGACATCCTTCGACATCTTTCATATTGAAAGCTTCAATCTGTTTTTTAACAATATCTTCTGACATAATTCCTCCAGATAAAATATTACACCTAAGTTGCTATAAAAACAATTAATGAAAGTTTATGATTTTTTTTTGGTTTTAAAAAATATTTAAAAAGTATTTAAAAAAATTAATTCATCAATTAAACAAGATATAGGAAGAACACATTCAAATTCTTTAAAGCAAAGATTAATCGTCGTTATAATAGTATGTAAGTTATTCATATTTTTGCATTAAGGTAGTCTTCTACAAAAATTTGTATAAACAAAATTTAATGTATTTACTAAGTGATTCCACACGCTTAATTTAAGAGTACAAAGTATTTAATAAATTACTCTACAAAAAGTTGTAGAAATTGTGCGCATAGTCAGATATAAGGGTTAAGCCAGTCTTATCAATCGCTTACTGGCTTCTATAAGAATGGTAATTTTGGAGGGCTACAAAATTTTGTAGAATATCTACCACCGCAATGACTTTCACAACTAGCTGTACATCAGCCCTCAAACTAAAAAGCTTACATTTCAAGTAGTTGCCACAAAAAAATAAACTGGCACATACATTGCGATATAGGCTTTCGAGCACTGTTGCTCTAACTAAAGGGGGAGATCTGTATGAAACCAAGAGTTATAGCCATTGATGATGATGAAATGTACCTGAAGGGTACAGAAACACTATTCAATGAAAAGCAAATACCAATAGCTACATTTTCTGATTCATCAAAGGCCATCCGCTCTATTGAAGAAGCAAAAAGAAGTGGCTCACCTTATAAAATGGCAATTGTTGACTTTGATATGCCTATTAAAGGTAATGAGGTCGTCAGGTCCATCAAACAAATTGATGGAAGCATCCACACTGTAATTTTATCCTCTTCTCTTTCAAAAGAAGAAGCTGCACTTTGCAATAAGGCAGGTGCCGATCACATTTATTTTAAACGTAAAAGCAAAGAAATTATTTTACTTCTTTCTGAAATTGCATCTTTAAAAGTTAAAAGAGGAAAACTTTCAAGTGAAGAAAAAGTGGCTAATTATGAATGGATAAAAAAAATATTAAGCTTAAGAGGCCATTCCGCAGCCTTGGCGAAAGTGGCTAGTGAAGTCAGTAAATACGCCCTTGCAGGAGAGAGCGTTTTAGTTACTGGTCAATCAGGCGTTGGAAAAGAACAAGTTGCACGTTCAATTCATTCAAACTCTAAAAGGCCTGGAAGCTTTATAGCTGTAAACTGTGGAGCCATTTCAAAAGACCTTGTTCAAAGTGAACTCTTTGGACATTTAAAAGGATCATTTACGGGGGCAATGAATAATCAAACAGGTAAGTTTGTAGCAGCTCATGGTGGAACTATTTTTCTCGATGAAATAGGTGAAATGCCGCTGGAGTCACAAGTAAAACTATTAAGAGTACTACAAGAACGAGAGGTTTACCCTGTGGGGAGTACAAAACCGACAAAGATAGATGTAAGAATTGTTGCCGCCACTAATAAAAACCTGCAAGAAGAGGTTAGAAAGGGAAACTTTCGTGAAGATTTATTTTACAGGCTGAACATACTTCCAATTCAAGTACCCACGTTATCAGAAAGAGTAGCGGATATTGAACCAATTGTTAAATTTATTATTGAAGAAAAAAATCGTGAAACAGGAAGAAAAAAATATATTACTGATGATGCTATTCAATTGTTAGAAACATTTGCTTGGCCTGGGAATATTCGAGAACTAAGTAACAAAATCAGAAAAGCGTATACGCTCGCTGACGACATTATTGATCGTGCCTTATTTTCAAGTCAGGTAATCAATGACGATTTAGAGAGCATGATTAATGGTATAAAAAAACAAGAAGATTTTATTAGTTACAATGACTTTGTTGAAAGTGTAAGAAATAGAATTGAGCGTTTATATTTAGAAAAAGCAATGGTACTTGCAAATGGAAAAAGAGCCGATGCCGCTCGACTTACAGGTTTACCATACACCACTTATATACATAAAAGAAAAAGTTTAGGACTAACTTTAAACCAAGATAAATAATTTAAAAAGGGGAAATAAAATGAAAATAACTAAAAAAGAAATAATTATATTAGCCGCTCTTGGCCTCGTTCCAGTAAAAGAAGTTTTAGCTTCTGATTTTGAAAATGGGATAAATTTAAACCCAGATAGCCCAAGCTTAAGAGCTGAAAATTTACAAATCAATCCTGATACTCTTCGAGTGCTTAAAATGTTTTCTCAAATGAATGCAATAAATTTTGACAATGATGCCCATAAAATATTAATTAAACCAGAACAACTTCCTAATATATTAATTATACAACTACATAACTCAAAAGAAGTTGAATTTGATGAGGAAGCTAACGTATTTTTTTTGAAAGAAGAGTTTATAAATACATTGGCTAGGGATCATGCCTTTTCTCGCTTAGGGACAGTGCCTTCAATTGAAACAAATAAAGAAATTTTAAAAAGATTAAAAGAAAACTCAACTCCAGTTTTAAGAGAAGATCAAATTTTATATTCTCGCCATAGCTTTATAAGGTAATTAAAAATGAAAATTTTATTTTATATCATATTAGGAGTCATTATGCTTGAAACACAAACAACAATTGATAATTCTGCTTTTGCAATAACCAAGTCAAAAAAAATAATTCGTGTTAAGTTGCCATTGGGGAAAGAGGTTCCATTTAGTAAAAATGCTCCTGTTGATACAATTTATGCAACAATAGCCCCTATCTTGGGACAGCTTATATACACCTCTAACTCTTATGACCTAGAGGCTGGATTACTGAGATCGTTTAATTGGGATTTTGAAAACAGTGCTTATATTCTTAAGCTCAAATCTGGATTAAAGTTTCATAATGGTAGGGCTGTAACTTCCAAAGATTTAGAATTTTCCATTACAAGAGGGTTTTATTCTTCAAAGCCATCATTTTTTTTGGCTTTTCTAAATAATATCCAGGGAATTAATGCGATTAAAGGTAAAAAGGTATTTGTAAGTGGAAAAGTCAGTGGCATCAAAATCATAGATGAACAAACAATTAGCGTAAAGCTTAATGAGCCAAACCCTTCATTCTTACATTCCCTTGCTCGCTCCTATTTTTCAGTAGTGCCCATTGAGGCGCTTGAACCAGACTATGAAACCTGGAAAATATTTCCGGTGGGTGCTGGTGCATACAAAGTGGTAAAATTTAGTGCAAAAAATGACGAAATAACTTTAGTAAATGTTAATAAAATTGATTCGTCTGTTGATGAGCTTATTTTTTATTATAAAAAAACAGATACACCTATGGATATTGAAATATCAAGTCATGGAAATAATAAGAAAGTAGTATTATCAAAAAGGTCTGCAAGCTTAACAGGAATATATTTTAACTTTAATAATTCTATTGCTCGCAATATACAGTTTCGTAAAGCCCTTGATTTAGCTATTGATCGTAAAAAGCTTACTGAAGGAGTCGAAATTTATACTCCAGCTAATGAGTTTCTTGCAAATCATTTTTGGGGTCGGATAAAACCAGATAAAAAAACTGATATTAATAAAGCCAAAAAGCTTTTAAAAGAGGTTAAGCAACTTGATTTATCAAAAATATTTCAAATCCCTGTGTTTAATGGAAAGCTAACAGATCCAAAATATGGGCTTTATGCATCAAGACTCGAAGAACAACTTAGAAAAATTGGCTTAAATGTAAAGTTTATTGAATCAGAGGAGAAAATATTTCCAAGTACCGACAAAGAAACTTTATTCCGTCTAGCTTCTTTGGGTGCTGATGTAGCAGATCCTATAATACTCTTTGGACTTTTGCGTGGTAAAAACTCTCCTTTAAGCCCACACTTTCCATTGAATGATAAAAGTTATGAAAACTTATTTTCAAAAGCACAACATACAACGACTTTAGATCAAAGAGTAATGGCTGTAAAAAAACTATCATCATATATTCACGAAAACACTTGGACAGTGCCACTTTTTGAAAAGAAACTATTAGTTTCGATTAATCCAAATAGGATTAAAGATATTGGGTTACAAGATGGAGGGCTTACTTTTTTTGTTGAGAGAGCAACATTAAAATAAGTAATTTATTATGAAAGACTCATGGTTTTTTGGAAATGCTGGTGTGAATAACTTAAAAGAAGTAAATGAGTCTTTTAAGTTAAAGACTTTGAAGCATATAAATTTAATTTCAAAAAATACATTTTCTACTTATTCACCTTGGATGAGTAATTTAGATAAAATTACTGAATTAGAAGACGAATTTAAGTCTAATAAGTTAATCATAACTTCAATTAATTCGCTTGAAACTTTAGAGCAATTTTACTCACCACCAGAGGATGAAAACAACAGTGTATCCTTTTTCAATTTTTCTTCTGATAAACTCCTTGAAGGTGCTGTTGATATTATTAAATCTCAGGGAAATGACATATCAAATATATTTGAAAATACAGTTAGACATATTGTACCTTTGGAGACAGCAAAAGGTGATTTTCAAAATATTGGAATTGGATTTAGCAGTCATTTAGCTAAGGGTGCTATTTTTTTAAATTCACCTTTTTTAAATGAAAACTCTGCACTGCAACTAGCCATTAACATTGCTCACGAAACAGGGCATCAGGCTCTTTACATTTATCAGACAGCAGACCCCATCATTGAAAATGGCATAGATACTCCTGTTTATTCATATGTAAGAAAAATTGATAGACCAGCTATACAGTCTTTTCACGCATCAGTAGCCCTAGCATTTATGGTTAGATTTTTAACACAACTAAATAAAGGGTATCACAGTGATTACCATCAAAAGGTGTTGGAAAAATTAGTGCATGATTTTACTCAATCCCTGAATAGTTATAAAAATATTCAGTTTACAGAATTTGGGGAATTACTTTTAGAAGATTTAAGGTGTTACGCCTGTGAACTCTGAAAAAAGCCAATCTATCTCATCTTATGCAAAATCAAAAGCGAAGTCTCTTTCGATCAAGATATTTATTGTTGGTGTAATAAGTGTATTTTTAATAGGCGCACTAATTGGGACTTATTACTACAGAGGGCAACTGCTTCAAACTACCAGTGTTGTAACAAGAAGTCTTAGTCAGCCCATGGGTTTGGGTGGAGAATTTTTGCCTGCGCAAATTATTAACACTTTAGTTGATTCAGGAAATTTCAAAGACGTTTGGGTGACAACAAATAAGAAAAATATTCATGTTGAATCTCACTTCTATGATGCATTTCCTTTATTTAGTAACATTAAAGAAAAAAGTATTTATTGGAACAAAGGTCTGCCACATATAGTAATTACTAAACCTATTTCATATAACCAACAAAACGTTGGATTACTTTTTGTTGGTTACCAAATTCCAATAATCACTATTTTAGGATTTACAGCAACTGTATGTGTTTTATTTAGTTTGATTTCTCTTTATTTGTATTCAACGATTTTGGGGCTTGCAAAAAATGTTACTACGCCTTTTAGTGAATATTCTAATTTTTTAAAAGATAATGTAGGAAGTGAGTATTTTTTCAATCAAGCTAATAAATGGGATAGCTTTTCTGAAATTAATTCTTTCAATAATATTTTAACCAATTATATTTTAAAAGCAAAAGAAAGCGAAATCATTGCACGTAAGGAAATCTCTAAAGCTCAAATTGCAAAAGTTGCTTTTAGAGTAAAACATGATGTTATTGCCTCCCTGGTTCTTGGGGAATCAGCATTAGAACTACTAGATCAAGATAATGAACAAGTGGAAAGATTAAGAACTATCTTTGAAAGAATTAATGATACTGTTGAGGATATTCCAAAAATTGGATCACTTACAGAGGTTGAGATAAAAATTGCTGCTAATAATGAAAATCAGTTGGACCAAGATTTACAAGAAAATAGTAAAGTTCGTAAGTGCCATATTGCTTCATTTATATATCAAATTGTTGGTGAAATAAAATTATCAAAAATTGCACATGCGAAAAAAATTAAATTTAAAATATACTCTGATAATGCAGCCTATGAAACCTTTTCAGAGGTAACTCCAGGAAAACTAAAACGAAATTTACTAAACCTATATAAAAATGCAATTGAAGCCATTGGCGAAGACGGCATAATAGAAACTAAACTAAAATTAGCTGACGAAAATCTAATTATTGAAATAAAGGATAATGGACGAGGAATACCTCAGGAAGTATTACCTTTGCTTGGAAAGCGAGGTGCAACTTTCAATAAGGAAAATGGAACAGGCATAGGGCTTGCGGCAACTATAGAAGACGTTGAGCTGTGGAATGGTAATCTCGAAATAGAGTCACAAGAAAATGTAGGTACAGTAATCAGAATTATTTTACCAAAATCAGAGGTGGATTACTTATATCCAACAACTTTATACCTAGCTCCTAGTATGAATATTATAATCGTTGATGATGACCCAATTATACACAAAATATGGGAAAGAAAATTTCAAAATGAACAACTTAGTAAAAACTCTATTGAAATAATATATTTTTATGACTTAGATTCCGCCGGAGAACATATTTCAAAACTTGAAAAAAATGATATTGATTACATTTTACTGATGGACAATGACCTACGCCACAAAGAGCTAACGGGTCTTACCTTTGTTCAACAACAAAAAATTGAATCAAAATCTATTTTGGTGACTACAAGTGGAAACAGCAATTGGCTATATGACGAGTGCTCTAAGCACAACCTAGCTGTAATACCCAAACCAATTCTAGAACGTATACCTGTTCAGATTCTTTTATAAGTTTTAGTGAGCATTATTGTCCAAAGAAGTGTCATGGTTGCTTTGGTAGATCACAAAAAAAATCATAAATCAAAAGAATAATTTAAACTAAACTTGTTGTAAAAATTCAATTCTGTTACCAAATGGATCGCGAGCATTACAACGAATAAAGCCTGGTATTGGTTTATTCATAACAGTATTAATTTTATGGGAAGATAGTTGCTTCTTTAGTTCATCAAGGTTTTCAACTTCATAGGCAATATGAGCTTTGGTTTTAATAGGATTCACCCCTTCTTCCTTCTCAATACTCAAGTGAATTTGAAACAAGCCTAGTTCCAGCCATAAGCCGCCATTTCTCTTTAAAAGATCAGGTTTTTCAATTTCTTTTAGACCTAATACTTCACAATAAAACTTTCGAGCTTTGCCTTCACAGCCTCTTGAAATAATAATATCTGCATGGTGTATTCGTTTAATCATAACTCACCTTACTCTCAATATAGATGATATTCAAGGGTGTATAGAAACCTAATGGGCTGTGGGTTAACTTTTAAAGAAGACCTGTGAATTAAGTTATTTTTAGGTAATTTGTGCCTTATTTTGAATAATCAAAGTGCTTTAGCGACCAAATTATCAATTATTAGTGATTCTAAATGTAATTGATATTTTGAAATTTATTTTTTTGCGACAACCTATTGTAGCCGCAACTACAATATAAAGAATACTTCTACAATATTTTGTACTCCTATAATTACTTAGAATAATTACACTTATTAAAATGAGCTACAACTTTTTATAGAATCAAATTTTAATATTTTATAAAAACATCGCTATGAAAAATCAAAACTCATAGATTACAAGCCTTTAACTCAAACGCCTGTTCTGGCACAAGTCCTGTATTAACAAACACTGAAAACATCCTCTTACTATTAAGAGGGAATCGTTGCCCTTGTTACCCTATAGGGCAACAAGGGCAACGATTTTAACTATAGATAAGGAGTTAAATTATGAAAACAAAAGATAAACTAAAACCCTGGTTAGATGATGATGGAAAAGAACTAGCTGAAGAGAAACTACACCTCGTTAGCAGGTCTTGGTCGCCTGAAACATGGGAAGAATATTTAGCTACTATTGAAAAGGAGCAGGAAGAAATAAGTTTTGAAACCCCATTTGGTTCAGAAAATTATTCTCAAGAAAAACATGAAAAATTTTATAAAAATATTTTCAAACAAAAAGATCTGCCTAATATTGAAAAAAATATTTGCTCCATACTTAGAGAGTTATCAAATAAGCAGCAAGCTGTGATTTACTTACTCTTTTGGGAGGGAAAAAGTCTTGGTGAAATTGGAAAAAAACTAAGAATTAATAAAACCTCTGTAATGAAGTTAAAAAGTCGTGCTCTCAGCTATATGGCTGAAAGGATTATAAATGCGACCTTTCAAAAAGCTCCTGTTTGTATGAGTAATTCAGAAGAGGACGTTTTTGTGTCGTTGCCATGGGGAACCATAGAAAAAACACCTAGTTTTATAGATCACTCAGAGAACACAAAAAATATCGAAAATGAAGTGGTAGAGAAAAATATTTCAACAGGGATTTGAAGAAACGTATTTTCTCATTTGGTTGCCCTATGGGGCAACGAAGGCAACGATTTTCACTATAAGTAGGGAGGAATAAATGAAAAGAAAAAAGAACCACAGATTTTGGAGACATTATTTTAAAAGAAAATTTCGGCAAGTACGTTATTTTTTATTTGAAGCTCAAATTAATGAAAAAAGACTTGAAGAAATCAAACAACAGGGTCTTGAAATGCAAATCAGGTCAGGTTACTGGCCTCATCTTTAATAGCTGGAGAAATTTATGAAATCTATATTTTTTAAATTAAATAAAATCATGCCACCAATAATTACTTGCCTTGGCAGTAGGTATGAATCGACAAAAGAGATGTGTTTTGGAGAACTGGTACTTTCTATTGATCGTGAGTTAATGAAACTTTCGGAAGAGCATTTTGAATTGAATTTAAAATTCCATGTTAATGCTGAAATTGCCAAGGATAGAGAAAAACAAATCTCTGTAGTTGTCCCCACTCACGATATTTCTAGTTACCTTCAATTAAAAAATGCGATTGAAGAAGTTCTTTGGAGTTTTAATAAACAAGTTCTTCACCAAAGTGGTGGTCAATTTTATACGCATTATATTCGATTCACCTATGTAATAAAATTAGAATTTATCAATGAGAATACAATAAAATATGCAAGTTAGATTAGGAAAAAAGTGGATATGGGAAAAATAAATATTATGTATGTAGATGATCGGCAATTAGAGAAGTTTACTGATAAACAGGAGGCAGAACAATATATGAATAATAATCCAATAATTGAGTTAGACAATTCAGAAATGAAGAAAATATATGATGATTTAAAAGGCTGTCCTATTGCTATTTCCTTACTTAAACCAATGGTGGACAAATTACCCAGCTTACAAAGGAAATTAGTTCGTCTTCGTTTTTGGGAAAATAAGAATTACGATGAAATTGGTTATGAGTTGGGATTAACAAGAAGAAAAGTTCAATCTTTATTAGAAAAAAGTTTTACTCAAATTCGAGAAGAACTTGTTTCAGAATTATATGAAGAAGTGCCTATCACGGCATAAAGGGGGAATAAATGGATTCAATTCAATTGTTATCACAACAAATTACTATTCTTGATGCGAAGACTACTCGCATTGAGAATAAAATTGATATGTCTATGCCATTAATTCTTGAAGCAAGAAAAATTGTTGCTCTAGAAAAAAGGATTGATACGGTGGATAAAAAAGCTGATGAAGGCGTGAAAATGAAATGGCAATTAATGGGTGGTTTTGCTGTTGTTGCAATACTTATTCAATTTACTTTTTTGTATCTGAGAAAATTCTAGACGTACAAATTAAATTTAAAACTTAGTTATTTTTTAAATATATTTTTATATTGGAGGCAATGCTTTGGGCTATCAAAGAAAAAAATATAAGTACAGCCAAATAACCGTGTGGTTATTACTTGGGGTTACACTTACTTTATACAAACAATCAATTGCCCTGGCTTCTCCCACTGTTTGTAGTATTATTAAAGCGCCAAGTTTTAGAAGCTGTTTAGGAATGAGCATATCACCTTCTATGTGTGGTTTCCCACCTCGCCCTTGTATGCATTTTAGTTATCTAGTACCACAATACTACACGGAAGTTACAGGTACAAAACAAACATTTTTTAAAGATTTACCTCCGGCTCAATCTCAGCTTCAAGCGACGGAAGGTTTTCTTCCAATTGCTGTTGAAGATGACGAGGGAGCGTTTTCATATCATGGCAGAACAATTAATGTTCCTTTTGCAGCAATGACATTTAATGAGCTTCCCTGTGGTGGTGCCATGTGGGATCGTTTTTGTTTTTCCTCTATGAGTGAACACTTAGGAAGACTTTGGAAAACGGGGGAAGCCGATCTTTTACAGCCAGCTTTTATGGCATGGAGTTTAAGCCCGAAAGCATGTTTAATTAAAGGAGCTTTATCAGGAGCTACGGGGGAGTCTAGGCCAAGTGGCTATCCCAATATAGGAATGTGTTCTGTTGATAGAAGCATGGTGACAATATTCCCACCTTCTAGTGCGCCTGTTTGTAGCGCATGGGGAATAAATTTTCCTAGAACGGGCACCGTTACTTCGTCCGACCAAACTACTGCATCGCTAGTAATTGCTTCGAGAATGAAAAGTTTAGGTTCCGAAGTATTTCAGTCAGTTCCAAGTAATGCTGGTGAAAAAATGCAGATGATATTTCCACAAAGTTCATCTTGCTTTTCGGAAGGGCAAAATATTGGCTTGCTCAGATTAAAACGAGTGAATGAAATGGGCCGCCTTTGGTCTGGAAAATCAAGAAACTACCTCTATGCTACATGGAAGCGCGTTAGTTGTACGCGAGACATTCCTTGGGCCTACTTTACTAAAATGTGGCTAGGCGTATTAGAGGGGGCTTGCAGTGGCAGAGAGTAGCCATACAAAAAACTGTGACCCAATAACTTAAATAGTGGAGGTTGCCATGTTTGGAGACTATTTAGTTTCAAAGCAAACTGTTACTTTAAATCAGTTGAACGAAGCTCTTAGATTACAAAAATTTAAAAAATCTAAAATTGGC
This sequence comes from Pseudobdellovibrionaceae bacterium, assembly GCA_018663505.1. Lineage (GTDB taxonomy): Bacteria > Bdellovibrionota > Bdellovibrionia > Bdellovibrionales > UBA1609 > JABJQG01. The sequence continues at coordinate 18,479 of JABJQG010000044.1, forward strand.
CGTCTTTTGGTTGAACTTGGATATATAAATCAAGCTCAACTAGATTCTGCTTTGTTTGACTATATTAAGCCAAAATGCAATTTAAAAATTACTGAACTGATTGAATTAAAAAAAATAGTAATTACTCCAGAGGATATCAAAGAACTTTTAATTTCAAATCAATCATACGTTATTAAGAGCACTTCAAAAGTAGTTGTTTTTTTAACAAAGGTTTTTAGTGACAAATTCATTCAAGAGGCAGAGAGTCTTTTATCTCAAAAAGTTATTCTTTGGGTTGTTGAGCCTGATATTTTCTCACTTGTTGATGTTGAAAATAGAGTATCTAAGGAGCATCAAAGTTCAATTATAGTTTCTCAAAATAAAACAGATGAGCAGAAACTAAAAGAAGAAAATCCGTATGCAAAGCTTATACGAGAAAGTGTCGATGAAGCATTAATAATTGGTGCTAGTGACATTCACTACGAACCATTCGATACAGGCTACATTATCAGATTTCGCGTTCATGGGATACTGAGAGAATGGAAAGTATTAGAAAAAAATCATATTGATGCAATTACAGCAAAATTAAAATCCATAATAAATATGGATTTAGCAACAATCGGTAAGCCTCAAGATTCAAGGGCTACTTTCAAGAATAGGCTTCTTGATATTCGAGCGAGTTCATTTCCCGTAGTTGGTAGTTCAGAAAAAATAGTTTTACGTTTACAAAGACAAGATCAAAAATTTGTTTTAGAAGAATTAGGTCTTTCAGAATCTTCTTATCAATTGGTTATGGATGCAATTCAAAAGCAAGATGGTCTGATTTTAATATCTGGCCCTACAGGAAGTGGCAAAACAACAACTCTATACTCTCTACTTAGTAAAATGGATAAAGTTGGAAAAAACATTTCTACTCTGGAAAATCCTGTTGAAATGAAACTTGACCGAATAAACCAAGCAAATGTGGGCGACTATAATTCATTTGCAGACTTTCAACGGGCATTAATGAGGCAAGACCCTGATATAATTCTTGTTGGAGAAGTTCGAGACAAAGAAAGTGCAGAGCTTTGTATGAAGTTGTCAGCCACAGGACATTTAGTTTTGTCCACTATACATGCAAACGGAGCCATTGAGGTTGTGGAGAGGCTAAAGAACTTGGGTGTTGATGAATACTCCATCAGATCAAATTTGCGTTTGTCGGTTGCTCAAAGATTAGCAAAGAAGCTTTGTCAAAAATGCTCAATAAAAGCTAATGACAATATTGTAACTAAAACACTTAAATTTTGTGAAAGCGATAGGGAAAAATCTCATAAGTTTAAAGTTACAAATACCTCTGGCTGCGAACATTGCCAAAGTGGAGTTGTTGGTCGAGTCGCAATAATTGAGTATCTTGAAAAAGAAGAAATTTCTAATTTTATTCTTTCGACCGAGCAATTCACAAAGGGAATTTCACTTAAAGGTGAAAGCCTCAAGTTAGCCACTCAAGGAATTATTGATATAAACGAAGTTTTACAATTTACATAAACTAAAACGGAGGACTTTATGAGAACAATTATTTTTGTTATTTGTTTCTCTGTGTTTCCTAGTACTATACTTGCTTTTGACTATTTTAATGGTTCAATTGATTACTGGAATAAGAAAGAGGTTAATCAGCCAAAGTCAAAGTTACCTGTTAAAAAACAAGAGAATGCAAAAAAAGAGAATGCAAAAGAAAAATTCAATTGGGATCGTTACATTAACCCCAAAACAACATCAGATTTAAAGGAAGTATTTCGGGAAGGAAAACATACGCCCCCAGCCCCACTTTTAGAGGCTGCACAAAATCCGACGGATGAAAATATTAAAAACTGGTTTGCTGTGGTGAAAAGAAAGAATCAGTTAATGTCTAGGCTTAATAAAAGAATGGCAGAATATCTAAAAAAATCTAAAGGCATAAAACCAGCCGAAAGAAATTTGATTGTAGCAAAACAAAATAAATTACAACGTCAACAAGTCGATTTTAAAAGATTTCGTTTTAGAATGTATTTTGAATCTTCTTGTCCACACTGCAAGAGAATGATGAGTGAACTTGCTACTCTTCAAAACATGGGTTTTTTTGTTGAACTCAGGCAGATTGACAACAATAAAAAGTATGCAAAAGCACTTCCTTTTGTTGTGAGCCAAGCAGCAAAAGTAGAACTTAAAGAGAAAAAAATAGACGCATGGCCTGTGCTTTTCATTGGTGATACTAAAAAGAAATTAATCTATCGAATCAATGGTTATCAAAGCGCCAATGACATCCTTCTCACTCTACAAAGTAAATAAATTAAAAAAGTAAATCCAATAAAACCAAAAAAATGGAGGTTCATTATGAACACAGCTGAAAATCTTACGAGCATTGACTCTTCTGTACGGCGGTTGCCTATGTTAGCAATATTTATAGCCACGGCAATTGTACTCTTTGTTTCAATTGATGCTCTTGCAAATATCCCTCGCTTGCCAGGTTCAGATCAAATGGACAAATTAACGGCGGCTGGTGATCTACTCAGGTTAGTCGATAGCTTCCTATTTAAGTTTGGCGCAAGACTGATGGCTGGACTTGCAGTGTTAGCGGCAGGGTGGAATTTAAAAGAACAGCGTTTTGGTGTAGCCGTGGTTTGTATTTTGGGAGCTATCGTCTTGGGAACGGCTCCGATGTGGGTAAAAAATATCTTCGATTTTGGGGGAGGAACACTTTTCTCATATATCTCTGAAATTGGATCAAGATATGTATAGCTACGAATCTATGCGTGAAAAGCATGGAAGTCGAGTTAGCCAAACAATTGATTCTCCAATAATGGTTTTTGATTACTTTGAAATATCTGAACTATTTGTTGCTTTATTAGTAATTCTAATTTTTGGAGTAGTTTTTTATTCATGGGGATTAATGATTATTCTCTTAATCATAACGCTTGGGCTAGGGCCAGTTATAAGAAGAAGAAACAAAAAAGGAATCTTTTTTCATTGGCCATACCGCCATTTCAAAATGACTCTACCAGGAATCATCAACCCCAAAGGTAATAAAAAATATTCTGATTAAAAGTTAGATTATTTTCACTTCAATCATCTCTAAATCAAAAAAATAAACACTCTATAAGGGAACTCAATGGATATTCAACCGAAACTCAAAGAATTGAGGGAAAGACTCACAAAGGGCATAAAGGTTTTGCAAATAATTCTCAAGACAATCTTTAAAAAAATAGAAAAGAAAAAACATGAAATAGGAGCAAAAATGATTGGCCCAATTGAAAAAGGATTTAACAAAGCCGAACTGGTGGCTCCCCCTCAAGGTAGCTTTGAGGGGGTTGATTTAAGTATACTTCCTAAATATATTGCCTATAAATCTGCTCTTTTAAAAGAAAAAATGATTTTGAATTATGTGGTAGCAATTATTTCAGTTCTATTTTTTTCTCATTATTTAGTTTCAAGATTAGAGATATCTAAGCTACACGGTCAACTCAGAGAAAAAGAATATATTTTAGCTCCAGGTGTACTGGATTTTACAAAAGCATCACCTCAAATGATTCCCAATTCATATATACATGATGCAGCCACAGACTTTCTTTCTAGTTTAGGAAATATTAGTGCATCTAACATTGATGAACAATACTCCTCATTAAAGCGTTTTATGAGTAAAGAATTAAGGGTTCAGTTTTCCGTAGATACGGCTGATTGGATTGAACAAGTTAAAACCGATAATATTTCACAGATTTTAAAAGTTACTGATGTTGAGATTACTTCAAACTCTAGCGGAGCGTACCAAGTCATCGCACTAGGTCGAGTTAGTTTTTACTCAGAACAACAATTTTTAGGACATGAAGATCAGGTAATTAAAATGATCTTAAAACTAGTGCCTCCTGAAAGCGGCAAAAGGTGGTATCTGCAAATTGGTTCCTTATCCTGGGAAAAAGCAGAAACGTTTAGAGCAAAATCAAATCTTTCAAAACCGAACTCAAAATCAAAACAAAATTCAAAATAAATAAAATTGGAGATTCTTATGAATATTAAAGACTATAAATATCTTACCGATGTACTGTCGTATTTAAAGCCTTTTGTCTTACTATTTTGTAGACTTGTTACAATTGGACTGACGGTATTAATTTACTTCCTAATTGGTTTCTTTTTTGGAGCAAAAACTTGTCATGCAAGGACCATTTATTATGGGTCAGAGGTTGAAACGATCACTGTTGCTTATGGTGGCCCAACAATCTTTAGGTTCAATGAGGAAGTGAAAACAATTTCACAAGCCTCGAAGTTTAGTATTAAACCCGCAGACAATAACAACCCGAATTATACTACGCTTTCTGTTACGCCCCGATTTACAAAGGGGAAAACAAAAGTTTCATTTATCTTGGCAAATGGTGTGGTGGTGAATACTAAAATTGTCATTGTATCGAAATCAATTCCTGAGAAAACTGACTCGTTCTATGATTTGCAGCCAAAAGAACGACTTATTGAATCCTCTCAAAACTCAAAAGGGGCCAATATTTCAGAGCTTGAATTAATGAAATCTATGATTCGTTGGGATAATGTTGTTGGTTACAACATAAGAACTCTGGTGCGAAAAGTTAATACAGGAATCAAAGGGCTTTCAGCTAAACTTGTGCGTGTTTATACAGGGCCAAAATATAATGGATATATTTTTAAAGTTCGCAATAAATCACGTAAGACCTATGCCATTGATTTAAAAAGCCTGACTCTGGGTGTGCCAAATGTGGCTTTACTTACTCAGGTAGATCATAAAATTTTAAAATCATCAAAAACAAAGAGAAATATTACTTTTCTTAGAATAGTAGCAAAGCCAACATCAGTTTATTACAATATTACGATTCCAATAGCTCCAATCGAGAAAAAATAAAATTCAACTAAATTTAATAAGGAGTATTGCATTGAAGAGTATTCAAAGAGAATTGGTACGACTAAAAGGACTGGTAAGTAAGTTAGGAAAAGAAAAATATCTAATTTATATCAGTATACCTCTTACAGTAATGGGGCTGATTTACCTAGTTGGTAAGTTTGCAGACAATAAAGTTCAAGTTTTTCATAAAACATCTGAACTAAGTTTCGCAGGAGGTAAGGTATTAAATAATAATGGTAAAAGTTTATATAAGAGAAAAGAAAAGATATTCTCTAAAAAATTTCAGCATATTAATACTAAAATGGGCAAGTTTGATGAAAGATTTGATAAAGTTAATGAATCACTAAACTTAATAAAAGAAGCATTAGATAAAAAAACAAAACTCGAAGAAGGCAAGAGTAAACCTCCTGACTCACAACAAACTAATGATGTGACATTTGGTATGCCAGCTAACGATCTAACAGCTAATAAAGTTTCACCAAAAATTGTTAATGGCATGAAGGTCATAGGATCAGGTGCTAGGAAGCGAAATTTTGGGCGAAAGATCCGTGGGCCTTCAATTATTTCATTTCCAGTGCAAACAAAAAATAAAACAAAATTAATGACGGTTAAACTTCCCCCTGGTTCATTTTTACGAGCAAAATTACTAACAGGTGTAGAAGCCCCAGAAGGAAAAGCTCTGCCCGTTTTATTACAGGCAGATTATGCATTTGTTGGCCCAAACAAAAGTCGAATAGACTTAACAGGTTGTTTTTTGATTGCTAAATCAACGGGTAATATGTCCATTGAGCGAGTTGAAATGCAAGCAACAAAAATCTCATGTGTTGCTAAATCTGGCCGTATGTTTGAAAGAAAGATGAACGGCTTTGTGGCTGATGCCAAAGATAATTCATTTGCAGTGATGGGTCATGTTAATTCAAAACAAGATCGTGTGGCTGCCATGGCCTTTTTATCCTCAGTGGTAGAAGGCGTTGGTAAAGCTATTCAGCAAGCACAAACTACAACTCAGACTAATGCATCTGGTGGCTCTAGTTCAATGATAACTGGTAATCAAGGAAAGTATATTGCGGCTGGTGGTGTAGGAAATGCCGCCTCACAAGTTACTCAATGGTATTTAAAACATGCTCAAAATCTACTCCCAACAATTAATGTGGGGTCAGGTCAAGACGTTTGGATTGTAAATCAAGATACTATTGATCTTCCAAATTGGTATTTCAGAGAAGAAAAGAAAAAATCATTAAAGAAAGATTTTTTATATTTTAGTCGATTCCTCGACAACTAATTAAATCAACAAAACATAATAGGAGAAATCTAATGAGAAGTATTCTTATACTTTTGGTCGCTATATTGTTGTCAGCTTGTTCGACGACTAGGGCACCAAGTTTAAATATGCTGGAAAAGCGAAGTGACTACAGTGGGGTTGGACAAATTGAAGATGCCTTATCAAGTGTAAACTCACCCTTACTTGTTCCTCAAAGAACAAAACCAATAGTTACAGATATTTGGGTTCATCCACATGAAATGCCAACTGGTGATTATTTTAGAGGTGGGTGGATTAGAACCGTAATTTCAAAAGCAAGATGGGAAGTAGAAAAAAAGCGGAGCCCATTAATTATCAGAAAGAAAAAATCAGTAAAAAAACGTAAGCGCAAATAATTCAAATAAACATTTTTTTCAACTTGGAGGTTTAATTTTGCAATCTCAACGAATCCCTATGCCTAAATCTATCGAAGAAGCTCTTTGTAAAAGAGAACTTTTCACAAAATCACTATTTTCAAGGCCTGAATCTCTATCGAGCTTAATGCCTTATGACGGTTTTATTGAAGAAGAGAACATATTTCAGATGAAAGATGGCTCACTTGGAGCCGTTTTTGAAGTCGATCTACTAGAGCATGAATCAATAACAGAAAAACAGATATTAAGAGCCATTGCTTCAACAAAAAACTGGTTTTCCCTTCCTGAAAACTGCGTATTGCAAGTTTTGTATGAGCAATCTGCATATTCACAATTTGATAAAACCATTCAGCAAATTGAAGATAGTTATCAAGAGGCTCATTCAGTATCAAAAGTGCTTTTTTCAGAAAAGATTAAAAATTTAAAAAAATCATGTAAGAAAACAGACGACAAAACGCCGCTAAAACGTCGAACCATTTTGTCTATTCGTTATTTCCCTGAAGTTAAAACCAAAATAAAGGCTAGTGAGTATTGCAAGAGAAGTGAGGCACTACTTCATAGGGAAATGAGTAGCTTTGTCCATGAGCTGCAAACATTTCGGCATATCCTAAAAAATATTGAATCAAACTCCGAGCTAAATCTTAAATCGTTTAATGGTTCTGATCTTTTAGACTTTCTAAGGAAATTTTTTAATCCAGCAACTTTTTATAAACGTGAATTTGCTCCTTATAATAAAAGAACTTCTTTATCAGACCAGTTTCTTTTTAATTCGCCAAAGCTAAATTATTCAGGATTAGATCGAGAAGGTGTAAAGACTAGAACCCTAACACTCAAAACGTCACCGCTATATGCCTATGACGGTGGGATGGCGTATTTTGTAAGCCTTGATTTTCCATTTAAGCTTTCTTTGAATTTTTCATTTCCTTCTAAAACAAATGTGAAGAAATTTTTTGGAATTAAAGAATTTTTTCTTGAGAATACTTTGTCGGCAAAGGGAAAGATTCAAAAAGAAGAAATTAAAGAAGTTCAAGAAAAGCTTGCTAGGGATGATCGCTGCTTACAATTAACTTTTAATGTGATTGTTGAGGGGAAGTCTGATGAGGAATTAGACGAAAGAACAAGAAAAATCTGTCAAATCTTTCATAATAAACTTGAGTGTGAGATTATAGAAGAAGATGACATTGGGCTTGGGCTTTGCCTAAATTCATTACCGCTAAACTATACCCCCGATGCGGATTACTCAACGCAAAGATCTATTCGAGTTTTACGCTCTGATGCGTTGAAGTTTATCCCGATCTTTGATTCTTTCCGAGGTTTGAAAAAGTCGTTATCTTTTTTTCTTTCCAGAGAAAATAATATCGTTCCATTTTCTTTAACTGAAAACGAAACTTCAAACCATTCTGTACTTTTAAGCGACACAGGATCGGGTAAATCTGCGTTCGTGATTGAGTGCATTCAGGCAGCAAAACGTATGTCCCCTGAACCTATCGTATTTATCATTGATAAAAAATCTAGCTACTCAATGCTGAGTGAATATTACGACGGAGAATTAACGGTCTTTGATCGAAATAAAAAAGTTCCATTCTCACCGTTTCGTGGAAAGTATGACGAGGAAAAAATAGCATTTTTGACAAAGATCATATCATTGGCAGTGAAACTAACCTCACCCTCTTACGAATTAGAAAGCGAACACCAGACAGCAATAACTAAAGCCTTGAAACTGGCATATATAAAAAAATGTAATAGACAAGGGTTGTCTTATGTTGAAGGTGAGCTATTTAAGCAAGATGTGGACGGCGACGTAGAGTTGTCTATGGAAGATTTTGTCGTAGAACTAGGTTCATTAGTTGACGACGGAAAAAACAAAACTAGAGAAGTTGTTGAATCGCTAATTTCTAAGCTTAAACCTTTTTATGGTGATGGAATTTATGCAAAATTTTTCTCTGCCACTAACTCTGATTCATCAAGTAGTGAAAAACTTTTTTACATTTATGATTTAGACGCTTTAGATGGCGACCCTGTGCTTCAAACTTTAATGACAATGAGTGTGATCGAAGAAATTAGATGTATTATTTCTCTTCCCTCCAATCAAGGCCGAACAGGTTTTCTTGTCATGGAAGAGTTTGCAATGCTAGGACGAAACAATCCTGCCTTTAGAGACTTCGCTATTGATTTTTGCGAAACCATGCGAAAAAAAAATTGTTGGCTATTAAGTTTGACACCAAGGCCACAGAATTACTTTGAGCTTGAAACAGGCAAAGCTTTTTGGGGAACAGCTAGTAACTATATTTTTCTCCAAATGAATCCAGATTCTTGTGATTTTATTGCAAAAAACTCATCTCTAATTGATGAGGCAAATAGTGAAATCATCAAATCACTTAGGACAAAAAATGGCGAGTATGCAGATGTTTTCTATATGAATAAGGAAAAATCGAAACAAGGAGCCTTTCGGTATAGACAAACATCACTTGATCGCTGGATGAGTCCCACTAATGCGCTAGATGCAAGAGAAGCACTTAACGCTCTACAAACCCATGAAAACAAGTGGGAGGCATTGAAGTATTTAGCTGAAACCTATCCCAAAGGTGTGCCTCCTAAATCATAAAATTGGAGGTAAATGTGATCTTTAGGTATCTTACGCTTGGAGTTTTAATTGTCAGCCTGAGTAATTTTGCTCAGGCTGACTCAGGGAATATCGACTACCGATCAACAAATGAATTTTCACCAAATGACTATCTTTTTGGTTCACATGGAAACCTTAAAGACCCTGTGTTTGATGTGTATAGAACGATTGATTTAAGTGTCGATATTGGTATTGGATCAGATTGTGGAAGAATAGATTTTAAAAATACTCTCAAGTCAGCCTTTACGAATGTTCTTGATGAAAAATATCTGGAAGGGATGGGCAAAGATATTTTAGCTGCAAGTCCAATGCTTTTAATTTCATATTTTTCGCCCACTTGGGCGGCAATTATTAAGCACACTAGGATTCGAGCTAATTTTTTGGCTCAACTTCGTTTGAATCAGTGTAAGGCAATTAACAAATTCGTAGACAACCGTGTTTCTGATTATTACGAAGAAAGATCAAGTTGTATTCAAAAATCAATGAAAAGACATAACAACGATTTTGAAAAGGCAATGGAGGGTTGTAAGAACTATGCAGATTACAATATTTCAAAATGGGCTGGAGATGGTAAATCAGGAGAGAATAAACTGATTGAGTCAGCCGCAAAATGGGCTGGTTTTAAGGGTGAAAGTGCTGATCGAATTGTTGGTCTTACAAAGGCTTTTATCGGTGATACAGTCATCAAGAAAGGAAGTGTCAGTGTTGATTTTGGGCCAAGAAGAGTCCAGTTAACACCACGTACTTACCTTATGGAAGTTAAAAATAAAACTTATTCAAGACTCTGTAAAGGGTTACTAGGAAAGTTTGTTCGGTCAGGAGGGTACAAAGCAAATATTTATCGTACAGTGTCCGATGATGACTTAAAAGCAGTTAGCGGTACTGATAAAACTCTAATAGATAGACAAACAATTTTATCCCTTGCATATCTACCCTATAAAAAACGACGAGTAGCTTGTCGGAAGTTATCAGATGCAATTGCAATGAATAAATACTCTGATGATATGGGTAAAACTCTTGATTTTATTTCTTCTAAAATGGGTGCCAATCCACACTATCCAACAAAAAGAAAAGCTGAAATTGATCGTAAAAGAAGGTCGTTCAAAGACCAGACCGAGTTAACTCTAGCATTTGAAAAAAATAATACTGACCCATTGAATAAAGTTCTTTATCAAATCAATTCAGAAGGAGCTAAATATATGGGGGCGGCTTCTGAAAGAGAGATGCAGTCTGACTCTGACATTCACCAATCGGAGCGTGTTGAGAATATCTTTTTTGATTGTGCCGATGATATTGGTTGTTCTGAGTGACTATTTTGAACTATCGGCCAATTCGTGTTCGAGAAAGCTCAGTCTCTCCAAAACAAGGAAAGCGAAGGTAGCAATCAAAGCAGGTATTTTTTCATTGTTATTTATGTTGGATTCCTCAATTATGTTAAAATCATTTTCTCTTTGCTCTTTAATATACTTGAAAGTGGTGGCTAATTCGGATCGTTCAATATTATTTTTTGAAAAGTTGTGTGCAAATTGATCTCTGATTTTCTTAACTTCTTGGAGAGCAGGAATGAACTGCCTGTAATCATCGCAGTCACCATCAGGATCAATTTCTTCTATTCGTTTTAGTATTTTTTTATAAAAATCAATTTTCTGGCCAAGCATCAATTTATTTTTTTCAGGGTCTACTTTTTTGATAATGTTTTCTAACGCACTTTCAATGAGTAAAACAAGACTGAGAAAACGCCCAATAAAAATGTGATCTTCTGTTGTTCTCTCTCGATATTTCCCCCCGTTCTCAGCTAAAATTTTTATGACATTCTTTGAGTTTTCTGTTGGATCATCTAAATCACATTTGAATACAACATTCAGATGTTCTTTTTTTCTATTTTTTGAACAAAAAATATTTTTAATTAATTGCATGTCTAACTTACTTCTTTCAATTCAAGTTTTTTTCTATTAATTAAATACCCAGCTACCCAAAAAATCAATTCAAAATATAAGGAGCCTATATGTTTTCTTCTACCGCCTATGAAGCGTTCTATACCTATATCGGTATCTATCTACATGAGGCTTCAATCAAAATTATCACCTCACAGGAAGTTCTTGTCGGTCTTTTAATGCTCATTTTGGGTATTTGCTTTCTAATGGCAACTTGGAGGTATTTTTCAAAATATATGCCTAGTTTTCTTGGAAAAGGAAGAAGTGTTGGTGCCAGTGCGATTTTTAGAATATTTGTATGTTTTATTATTGGCGTATCAATCCTAAAAGTCGATTCCCCCTCCAGAGTTAAGAATTATAAACGCATGTCATGGCATACCAATAAATATATTGAATCACGTTTTCCATCTATAGAGGAATCATACCAAGTAAGTTTTATTTTTGACTTGTTTACTAGATCAGCAGAAGAAATTTCTCGATTAGCTTCGGTTCTCGTTGATGAATTGTTTAAAAAAACAAATTCAGAGCTTGATGCGCCCTCCGCATTTTATAAAGCCGTAATGTATGCAGGTTCAATGACAATTGATGATCTTGAATTAAAAGATAAAATTGATGTTTATACTAATAGTTGTTTTGCCAAAGTTATTCCATTATTGGGAGCTGCAAAGAAAAAAGATAAACTCGATGAATTTTTTAAGGCCAATGGAGTTGTTGATCAAGAATTAAATTTAATACCAATTCAACTTGAAGGTGGTCAGAAAATAACTTGTCTAGATTTAAAAGAAGAAGTTAGAGCGCATCTATGGAAATACTCTGAATCAAAAGGAGCGACTTTTACACGTCACTATTCTGGACGCTACGGCATCCCAAGGGACAGGGAGATTACAGCCGAAAAAGAAAGAAATATGATTGCTTCCAGCGCACTTGTGAATCACTACCTTTCAAAAACTGAAGATGTTTTTGGTACTCAGCGTGGTTCAGAAGTAAATGGAGCATTTACAAAATTTTTAATGGGATGGAAGAAGTTTAGGTCGTTCGACGGTTTCTTAACCCTTACTGACCCTCTATTTGGTATGAGAGATCAAGTTGGAGCAGCGTTAACAGCACAGAGGGCTGAAAAATTTTCTGAATACTTACAACGTGCGCCTCACCTAAAGGGAATGGTTAAATTATTTTTAATAGCCCTATTCCCGTGGCTTGTCTTTTTTATAATTGCAGGAAGATGGAAAGTTTTAGTGTCATGGTATGCAATCTATGTGTCAGTCTTGCTTTGGACACCGATATGGACGCTGCTCTATCACCTGATGACTAGTATCGCACTTTCAACAGAGACAATGTACGAATTTGGAAAGCTTTCTGATGGTATATCTCTCTATGGATCAAGTTTTGTTACAGCTAAACTTTATCAGTTCTATGCGATTTATTCATGGCTTCAGCTAATAGCAGGGCCACTACCAACTTTAATTCTAGGGTTTGGTCTATTTAGCTCTTTGCTAAAAGACTCTCAAGAAGAAGGCACCCCTGAGCCTGTATCAGCAGCTAAAGATGTGGGTACAACAGCCGTTAAAGCCGCCCTCTAAACTTAGGAAGTGATGTGTGCTCTGCACACCACTTCCTAAATCTATTCCTTAAAACACATTAAAAAAATAAAAATAATGGAGAATATTAATGAGTATATCTACTGGGAAATATCCCAACAATAAAGATCAGTTTAAAAACAAAAATACAAATAAACCTGATGCTTTTGGGGAAGCCATAAATGAGTTTCTACAAGAAAGCATTATGGTTTCAGCAATGGGAACATGGGCTTTAATAAAGTCTATTTTTTCACGCTACTGTCCACTTACCCTTGTTTCCATTGCGGCAAGTGTTTATGCGGGATATTGGATTGCAAGTGAAGCGCACCACATTAGGTTTTTACATGAATTAGAACCTAATTATTTAACATACAAACTTTTAATGCCGATGTATAAAATTCACCGAAATTACTATTGGGCCGGAATTTCATCACTACTTTATTTCCCTGTATTGATTATGGTTGGACTCCATGTACGAAGTGTTAGAACAAAATTCCAGGCACTTTTTTATAAGATTGGTTTACAAAATGGTGTTGGTGATACGCCAAAACTTATTAAGAAAAAGCGAATCGACAAATACCGCATAAACTACATTTTTGATGCCAATGGTATTGGTCTTTCTGAGTTTGAAACAAAAAGAGAGAGGCTAGAGTCACACTTCCATCAAAATGTTGAATCCATCAAATATGGAAAGCATAAGGGACGAATTGAGTTATCTCTTAATAAGCAAGACTTTCCCGAAAAACTTACATATTTAGAAGTTGCAAAGAGAAACCCTTTACCAGCAAATAGTTTTTTTATTGGTCATTCGATGAACGGTGTTTTAACTCAAAACTTAGCAGAACTTCCTCACATATTAATAGCTGGTGCAACTGGCTCTGGTAAAAGTGTATTTTTCAAACAAGCACTTGTTGGGCTTTTAGAGTCCACGCCAAATATTCAAATGTATCTTATTGACCTTAAAAGTGGTCTTGAAATGATCGACTTTGTGAAGGCTCCGAATGTTAAGGTTGTAAAGACTATGGAGGAAGCACTGAAGCTCTTAAGGCAGGTTGAAAGGGAAATGAAGTCTCGCTTTAAGTATCTTGAAAAGAGTGGGCGGAAGCAAATTGTTCCAAGCGTAGATAGAAAGGAGCGTATAGTTGTCGCTGTAGATGAAGCCTCAGAGTTGTATATGAATAGAAGTAGCTATGACCCCGATAGAGCTAATGCTATTGAAGCACGAAAGCTCGCAGATTCCATAGCAAAGCTTTCTAGGGCCGCAGCTATTCATTTAATGCTTGCAACACAAAAGCTCGAAAAACAGGTTATTCCAACCTCTGTTACTGAAAACATATCTGGGCGAATGGTATTCAAGGCCAACTCGTTCCAAGGAAGTAATCAAATGATTGGGTCTAAAGATGCAATGATGCTACCTGAAATTCCAGGAAGAGGAATATGGAGCTATGGTACAAAAAAGTTAACTATTCAGGCCCCATATATTGATGAGAAAATAATTAAAGCCAAATGTATTGAAATTGCAAAAGACTTTGAAATAGGACGACGAAAAAACTTCAATCCCATGATAGGTGCAGTAGAAAGAAAGCGAGCAACGGGCAGCCAAAGTATTGCCTATAGCGATCTTGAAAATTCAAAAACTGAAAAAAATAAAGGCAATAGAAAATAAGTTTAGGGGAGCAATATGAAGCAACTATTAAAAGGAATGTTTCTGCATGAAATCGACATTCGATTTATTAAATACCTACATGCCATGAAGGTTGCAACATACGCACAGGCCACTAGAGATATATATTTGGGTTATCATCAAGATAGTGTTGGTAAGCGAATTAGAAAGATGGAAAGCAATAAGCTACTACAAAGTAGTAGAGCTAGAGTCCTACTTAATGGTAAGTGTGTTGTGCATTTATCAAAAAAAGGATTTTTACAGTTTGTGCGAAGAGGTGATGAACAGAGAGTTGAATTAAAAAGTGATTCTGTAGCGCATGACCTTACATTAGTAGATTTACGAAATGCTTTTTTAAAGTCAAAGCAAGTTAAGCGGTATCTTTCAGAAAATGAACTTCAGACATGGGGCCACTCTTTATGTGATGCTGCTTACTCTTCCTTTGTTAATCTAAATTCAGATGCCGTAGTAGACATTCAATTTACAAAGGGCATCTTGAGAGTGCCTGTTGAGTACGAAGCTCATCAAAAATCTGATGAACGATATGAGAAAGTATTAAATAAGTATTATAACAGTGATGAAACAGAAGTTGTTCTTTTTGTATGTGGTTCTAGTCAAATAATGAACAAAGTTATTGGATTAGAAAAATTAAAATACAAAGTCGAGCAACCAAAGTTCTTTTACTCTTTGGCTGATAATATTTTAAAAAATGGATCTATGAGTTTCATTAACTGTAGAGATATTCTACTTACACTCGATGCATAAATAAAGTGGCCGAAAGGTTGCAGAAAGGTGGTCGGAACATGATACCTACAAAACTATCTATACTATTGAAATCATTAACTACTCGAAATAAAATTTTTAAGACTGTATGTACTTTTCGACAATCTCACTGTCACATTGCCCTCACTCCATATCTATCCTCTATCTGCTGAATATACTCTATCATCACCCACTCAAGCACCTCGGCTGGCTCCACTCACGAATAGAAAACAAATCTTTGATTGCTGTAGAACAATTGAAAGCACTTCTTTTGACTGTAAAATATGAGGGGTAATTTAACAAATTTTTACCAGGTGATTTCACAAAAAATTCAAAATTAATAGGGGGCGTTCAGCCCTCTTTTTTTAATCAAAAAAAATGGAGGATCAAATATGTTCTTTTCGGACGAGCAATGGGCAGAGTTATGCCCACTTTTACCGATGTACCAACTATCACTCAAAGGAGGCAGGCCAAGATTAGATAAAAGAAAAATACTTGAAGGTATTATATTTGTTTTTCAAAATCGAATACCTTGGAAGGGAGTTCCAAAGGTTTACGGGTCAGGAACCGCATTAAATAATTACTTTAGAGAGTGGGCGGAAAATGGAGTTTTTCACGATCTAAAAGAACATCAGTTTTCAATCATTCATTGTCTCGACTGGGACAAGATCAACGCAATCAAAAAATCCACTGAGCAACCTGCTCAAAACTAATTACCAAAGGATATTTAATACTATGGAAGATTCAATTAAGAATGAGGGCATTGCTACGCCTAAAAAGAAAGTGGTGAACAACACAACTCCAATTCGAGTACGAAAAGCTACATCTAGGACTATTCGGACAGTTTTAAACAAGCTTAATAGAAAACAGCTCGGTAGGCGAGTCACAGTGGATGATGTAGTGGCAAAGGCATTAACTATGTTAACAGATGAATCCTTAGAGGAGGTTAAGCAGTCTACTTTTTCAAGCAAGGATCACCTTGAATTACAGTACCAAGAATATTGTCAAAAAAACGGACAAGTTACCAAAGAAAAATTTCTTGATATGCTGCTTAAAGCTGGTTTACCCACTCTGAAGAAATCGCCAGAAAGCGACTCATAAAATTCTTAAAACTCAACGACATCACTGAATAAATTTTCTTGGCGTTCCGCCATTTTTCCGTGATTTTCCCTGGAGAAAATGCTATGTTTAATGAAGATAAAAAAGTTATTAGTATGCCGTCTTGTGCGTCTACTGATGACAAGCTCTTTGATAATAAAATAGAAGTAATAATGGCGTTAAACCATCATGTGTTTAACGAAAAAGAAGCAGCTTTTTACTGTAGGTGCAAGGTTGATAGCATACGTTATCATGCACTGAGGTCAAGAAAGCTGACGTTTT
This sequence comes from Pseudobdellovibrionaceae bacterium, assembly GCA_018663505.1. Taxonomy (GTDB): domain Bacteria; phylum Bdellovibrionota; class Bdellovibrionia; order Bdellovibrionales; family UBA1609; genus JABJQG01. The sequence continues at coordinate 34,947 of JABJQG010000044.1, forward strand.
GTGATTTTACTAAAGATGGATTGGTCTTTCTCAAATCTGACCTTGATTCGTTTCTGCAACTTTCTAGAAAGCAGGGCTATCGAGGCTAAAGGAGAAAAACTATGAATGAATTAGTACAAATTGATGTATCTATAGAGTATGCCCCAAAAGTTTATGTGCATAAACGCAAATGGGGTTGGTACTGGAAGTTTGAGCTTCCTAATGGGAAATGGTTTTATGGTCGTGCTCCTGGCGATGATGAACAGTCAGCCAGGAGAAATGCTAGTAAAAAGGAAAGAGAACTTGCTAAAGGACTTTTCAATAAAAAAGAAGTTGAAAAACTTCAACAAAGTTCTAATAAGCTTTCGACTTTTGAAATGGCAATTAATGATTATATAGACCATCTTCAAGCTGAAGGAGTTTCACCCAACTATATTAGCAGTGAGAGGGCTACGTTAGCTCCTTCCGCTACGATTTTAGAAAGTAAGTTTAGAGTGAAGTATGTTCATAAACTTACTGAGGATGAAGCCTATACTTTTCGGAGACATTTACTTGAACGTGTAAAAGCTGAAGAAATTAAAAGAGTAACTGCTTTTAATAATCTTAATGCGATGAAACGCTTGTTTAAATGGCTAAAGAAAAGAAAAATGATCCTTCAAAACCCTTGGTTGGAAGTCGAAGCCATTCCAGTACCGAAAGAAGAAAGGGCAAGAACAGTTGCCCCTTCAAGTGAGATACTTCCTCAATTGTTATCTGCAAACTATACACATCGCTATGAGTTCCCAATAAAAGAATTTGCTTATGGGCTTTTTCGGACGGGAGCACGTAAAGAAGAGTTGTTGTATTTAGAAGTGGATGATGTGAATTGGGAAACAGGGCTATGGATTATTCGACCAAAGGAATGTCCTATTAAGCATGGAATGAAATGGTCGCCCAAATATGGAAAGACCAGAGAAACAATTATTCCTGCTGATGTTTTGGAGATGTTGAAACCTTTAGTTGAAAGGGCCATTAATCACCGAGTTGTCGGTTATACTCCAAATAAAAAAGGTAAAATGATTCCGGTTGATGCGCGATTTATTTTTACAATGATTGATCGTCGTTTATCTAGCCAGAGCCAAGAACCTATTTACAGGAGATCCGACTCAGTTCGGGGTGCCTGGGGAGCCTTATTTGTGGCTGCTGGTTTAGCAGAGGCCAAAGAAAGTTCAAGTCCAAGCACAAGGAAGTATAAAGACGGTAAAAAGATGCGGACAGACTACAGTGTACCATTTACAAGGCATGATATGCGAAGAGGATTTAACCTAGCGGCAAAAGAAGCTGGTATGTCTTTAGATGAGAGATCATCAATTCTTGGGCATGGTCGTGAAGTAAATGAAAATCATTATTGTGGAAAACCGAAACTAGATACCAAAAAAATTGCAGAAATACTTAACGAGCGAATGTGGAAAAATGAAAATGGACTGAAGGGTGTGGGGTAAATGTTGGTGCCCACGGTCCTAAGGTAGTCGAACACCCAATGCTTGTAAAGCGGGTGTGCTCGGCGGAGTGGAAACGACCTAATTTGGATTTAACGGAGCTGGCAAGACACCGTTGGGTGCTGAAATGGTCTATTTCAAAACTTA